>NZ_JBEZFP010000044.1:0-59395 GCF_040649515.1 Streptodolium elevatio | reverse complement strand
CCCCCCCCCCCCCCCCCCCCCCACCGCCCCTTCGGGCTCTCGTGCGAATCGGCGCCGTCAGCTCGGGACCATCAGGCGTTCGCGCAGTGACGCGAGGGTGCGGGCCAGCAGGCGGGAGACGTGCATCTGGGAGATGCCGACGCGCTCGCCGATCTGGGCCTGGGTGAGGTTGCCGTAGAAGCGCATGACGAGGATCGCGCGCTCGCGGCCGGGCAGTTCGGCGAGCAGCGGGCGCAGGGCCTCGCGGTACTCGACGAGGTCGAGTTCGTGGTCCTCGGCGCCGAGCCGGTCGCCGACGGTCTCCTGCCCCTCGGCGTCGCCGTACGCGGTCTCGTCGAGCGACGTGGCCGTGTAGACCGTGCAGGCGTCGAGGCCCTCGACCACCTCCTCCTCGGTGATGCCGATGCGTTCGGCGAGTTCCCGGGGGGTGGGGGTGCGGCCGAGGGTCGCGGTGAGCTCGTCGGTCGCGCGCAGGAGTTCGGTACGCAGTTCGCGCAGGCGGCGAGGTACCCGCACGGACCACGATGTGTCTCTGAAGAATCGTTTGATCTCTCCGATGATGGTCGGCATCGCGTAGGCCATGAAGCTGCTTCCGCGATCGGCCTCGTAGCGGTCGATGGCCTTGATGAGGCCGATCGTGCCCACCTGCACGATGTCCTCGACCGGTTCGCCGCGGCGCCGGTAGCGCCCCGCGGCGTGCCGGACCATCGGGAGGTTGAGCTCGACCAGCAGGCCGCGCACGTAGCTGTGCTCGGCGGTCCCGGCCTCCAGGGTGGCGAGGCGGGCGAGCAGTGCGTCGCCCGCCTCGCGGGCGAGCGGTGTGGGCAGGTGGTTGAGCAGTTGCGGGTATGCGAGCAGTTCGTCGATGTTGACCGCAGACGTGACCGGTGCCGGCTCCTCGTCGTCGGAGGGCGCAGCGGCGCGCGTCCCGCGCGGCTTCTCGGGCTCGGGAAGCTCGGCGGGAGGCTCGGCGGAGTGCCCGCCGGGGTCGGCGGCGCGGTCGGCAGCGGGCACGCTCGCGGGCTCGGTCGCCGTGGCCGACGGGCGTTTGCCCCGGGCCACGGCGGCGTCGTACTCGAGGCGCACAGCCATACAGGTCTCCCAAACCGGACGGACAGACACCGAAACCCCGAGCGGACACTGAGTCTGTGACGCCGGACACGTAAGGGCAAGAGGCCCGACGGGTTACGGAAGCATCCAAAACACCACAAAACGCCCCTCTATGGGCGTAAACGCGCGCAAAGAGCGTCGGAAAAACTGATGAGACGCCGTCCGTTCGGCCCAACCCAGACCCCGACCGGCCCCAAAACGACACCGCGCGGGGGTGTCCGCCCGGCGGAGTCGAGGACTCCTGCCGGACAAACACCACCGCGCGGCGATGCATGTCACATTTTTTACATTTCAGGCAACCGGTGAGTACCGCCCGGGTCGCCCTCCCGCCTCAGCCGACGACCACCAGCAGGTCGCCCGCCTCGACGGACGCCACCGAGTCGATCGCGAGCCGCTCGACCGTGCCGGACGCCGACGCCGTGATCGACGCCTCCATCTTCATCGCCTCGATCGTGGCGACCGTCTGGCCGACCTCGACCGCGTCCCCGACCGCCACCTGGAGCGTGACGACGCCGCTGAACGGCGCGGCGACGTGCGCCGGGTTCTCCGGGTTGGCCCGCTCGCTCTCCGGCCGCGCCGGCTTGACCGAGCGGTCGCGCACCGACAGGACGCGGGGCTGGCCGTTCATGCGGCAGTAGACGGTGCGGAAGCCGCGCTCGTCCGCCTCGCCGATCGCCTCCACCGCGAGGTAGAGCGCGACGCCGGGCGACAGCTCGACGGTCAGCTCCTCGCCCGGCTTGAGGCCGTGCAGGAAGGCCGGGGTCGGGACCACCGAGACGTCGCCGTACAGCCGGCGCGCCTCCTCGAAGTCGCGCGCCGGGCCGGGGAACAGCAGCCGGTTGAGGGTGCCGCGTACGTCGTCCCCGTCGAGCGCCGCGTCCTGCTCCTCGGTGAGCGCGACGGTCCGCGACACGGTCGTGCTGCGGCCCGCGAGGGCCCGGGTGCGGAACGGCTCCGGCCACCCGCCGGGCGGCGTGCCCAGTTCGCCCTGCAGGAACCCGATGACGCTGTCCGGGATGTCGAAAGCCGCCGGGTCCTCCTCGAACTTCGCCGGGTCCGCGCCGACCGCGCTCAGGTGCAGCGCGAGGTCGCCGACGACCTTGGACGACGGGGTGACCTTGACGATGTTGCCGAGGATCCGGTTCGAGGCGGCGTACGCGTCCTCGATCTCCTCGAACTTGTGCCCGAGGCCCAGCGCGATGGCCTGCTGCCGCAGGTTGGACAGCTGGCCGCCCGGGATCTCGTGGCGGTACACGCGGCCGGTCGGCGCCGGCAGCCCGGACTCGAACGGCGCGTACACCTCGCGGACCGCGGCCCAGTAGGGCTCCAGGTCGCACAGCGCGTCCAGGGACAGCCCGGTCGCGCGCTCGGTGTGGTCGGTGGCCGCGACGATCGCGGACAGCGGCGGCTGGCTGGTGGTGCCGGCCAGCGCGGCCGACGCGCCGTCGATCGCGTCGACGCCCGCCTCGATCGCGGCGAGGTACGTCGCCAGCTGCCCGCCCGCGGTGTCGTGCGTGTGCAGGTGGACCGGCAGGTCGAACCGCTCGCGCAGGGCCGTCACCAGCGTGCGCGCGGCCGGGGCGCGCAGCAGGCCCGCCATGTCCTTGACGCACAGCACGTGCACGCCGGCCTCGACCAGCTGCTCGGCGAGCCGCAGGTAGTAGTCGAGCGTGTAGAGGGTCTCGCCCGGGTTCGCCAGGTCGCCCGTGTAGCAGAGCGTCCCCTCGGCCACGGCGTGCGTGCCGAGCGTCGCCTCGATCGCGGGCCGCATGGCCTCGATGTCGTTGAGCGCGTCGAAGATGCGGAAGATGTCGATGCCGGTGGCCGCGGCCTCCTCGACGAACTTCACGCACACCTTGTCCGGGTACGGCGTGTACCCGACGGTGTTGCGGCCGCGCAGCAGCATCTGGATGTTGAGGTTCGGCATCGCCTCGCGCAGCGTGGCCAGCCGCTCCCACGGGTCCTCGGTCAGGAAGCGCAGCGCGACGTCGTACGTCGCCCCGCCCCACGCCTCGACGCTCAGCAGCTGCGGCGTCAGGCGCGCGATGTGCGGGGCCGCCGCGGCGAGGTCGAACGTCCGTACCCGGGTCGCCAGCAGCGACTGGTGCGCGTCGCGGAACGTCGTGTCGGTCACCGCGAGCGCCGTCTGCGCGCGCAGCGCCTGCGCGAACCCGGCGGCGCCCAGCTCCAGGAGCTTCTGGCGGCCGCCCGCCGGGGCGTCGCCCTCCGGGAGCCGCGGCAGCTTGGTGCGCGGCACCGCGAGGGCGGGCGCCGGGCCGTGCGGCCGGTTCACGGTGACGTCGGCGAGGTACGCGAGCAGGCGCGTACCGCGGTCGGCGCCGGCACGGGCCCGGACCATGTCCGGGCGGTCGTCGATGAACGACGTGGTGACGCGGCCGTCGCGGAACTCCGCGTCGTCCAGGACCGCCTGGAGGAACGGGATGTTGGTGGCGACGCCGCGGATGCGGAACTCGGCGACCGCGCGCCGGGCGCGGGCCACCGCGTCGGCGAAGGTCCGGCCGCGGCAGGTCAGTTTGACCAGCATCGAGTCGAAGTAGGGCAGCACCTCGGCGCCGGTGAACGTGCCGCCGTCCAGGCGTACGCCCGCGCCACCGGGCGAGCGGTACGCGGACACGGTCCCGGTGTCGGGCCGGAACTCGTGCGCCGGGTCCTCGGTGGTGATGCGGCACTGCAGCGCCGCGCCCTGCACCCGGATCGTCTCCTGGGCGAGCCCGAGGTCGGCGTGCGTGGCGCCGGAGGCGATGCGCAGCTGCGCCTGCACGAGGTCGACGCCGGTCACCTCTTCGGTGACGGTGTGCTCGACCTGGATGCGGGGGTTCATCTCGATGAAGACGTACCGGCCGCGCTCGTCGAGCAGGAACTCCACGGTGCCCGCGTTGCGGTAGCCGATCGTCTCGGCGAAGCGCACGGCGTCCGCGCACATGCGCGCGCGGATGTCGGGGTCCAGGTGCGGCGCCGGGGCGATCTCGACGACCTTCTGGTGGCGGCGCTGGACCGAGCAGTCGCGCTCGAAGAGGTGGACGACGCTGCCGTCGGCGTCGGCGAGCACCTGCACCTCGATGTGGCGCGGGCGTACGACGGCTTCCTCGAGGAACACCGTCGGGTCGCCGAACGCGGTCTGCGCCTCGCGCATCGCGGTCTCGATCGCGGAGCGCAGGTCCTCGCGCCGGTCGACGCGGCGCAGGCCGCGCCCGCCGCCGCCGGCCGCGGCCTTGACGAAGATCGGGAAGCCGATCTCGTCGGCGGCGGTGAGCAGCCCGTCGATGTCGTCCCGCGGGTCGGCGGTGCGCAGCGTCGGCAGGCCGGCGCTCTTGGCCGCCTCCAGCGCGCGGACCTTGTTGCCCGCGAGGGACAGGACCGCGGCGTTGGGGCCGACGAACTGGATGCCGTTGGCCTCGCACGCCTCGGCAAGGAGGGGGTTCTCGGACAGGAACCCGTAGCCGGGGTAGATCGCGTCCGCGCCGCACGCGAGCGCGGCGCCGACGATGGTGTCCACGTCCAGGTACGCGCGAAGCGGGTGGCCGCGCTCCCCGATCTCGTAGCTCTCGTCGGCTTTCTGGCGGTGCAGCGAGTGACGGTCCTCGTACGCGTAGACGGCCACCGTGGTGATGTCCAGCTCGGTTGCGGCACGCAGCGCCCGCACGGCGATCTCACCGCGGTTGGCCACCAGCAACTTGCGGATCACGAGCTACCTACCCTCCTTGCCCGGTCGCCCGGGGATTCCGGTCGGAATGCCCCGAACCATAGGACACGTGTACTGGTCCCCCGCAGGTCGGTCCCATATGCCGGGCACCGTGCGTGACTACGGAACAACAGGGCTGACCAGCGGGAACGCCGTTCCCTCACGGGGTGCCGGAGGGGCTGTGAGCTTGGTCACCGCATGATCCAGGTGTCCTTGGCCCCGCCGCCGCGCAGCGAGTGGACGAGCAGGCTGCGGCGCGGCGCCGACCGGGTGAGGGCGACGGGGAGGACGGTGGGGCCGCCGGACTGGCAGACGAACGCCCGCAGGTCGACGGCTCGGGGCTCGAAGCGCTCGCCGGTGAAGGTGGGGTGCGTGGACAGCGCGACGGTCTCCTGGGCGACCCAGCGGCGCGGGGCCGCCACGATGTCCGCGCGCGCCTGCTTCAGTTCCTGCTCGGTGGCGTCCGGGCCGATGACGACGCCTTCGCCGCCGAAGCCGTCGACCGGTTTGACCACCAGCTCTTCGAGGTGGCCGAGGACGTGGGCGCACTCGTCGGGGTCGCCGCAGGCGTACGTGCGCACGGACCGGAGGAGGGGGCGCTCGCCGAGGTAGTACTCGATCAGGCGCGGCACGAACGCGTACAGGACCTTGTCGTCGGCGACACCGTTGCCCAGTGCGTTGGCGACGGCGGCCCGTCCGGCGCGGACGGCGTCCAGCAGGCCGGGGCCGAGCGGCCGGCGGTCGGCGCCGAGTGCGGAGACGAGGCGGTCCTCGTCGACGCGGCGGTAGAGGACGTCGACGGGGTACGCGCCGTACCGCCCACCCATCACCACCACGCGGTTGTCGACCAGGCGCAGCTCGGCGGGGGTGACGACGGGCACGCCCATCTCGTCGGCGAGGAACCGGTGCTCGAACCACGCGGGGCTGTCCGGGCCTTCGCTGAGCACGGCGACGACCGGGTCCCGCTCGGACCGTCTCGGAGCCGCTGCGACGAGCGCGCTCTTGAGCAGCGACGGCACCTGATCGACCGTCAGTATGCGGTCCCCGGGCTGGAGTTCGGGGAGGATTTCGGCGGAGAGGCGGCGGGCGGCCAGGGCGTAGGCGATGCCCGAGGGCATGTTGAGGTTGTCCTCCAGGACCATCCAGTCCCCCGAGCCGTCCCGGACCAGGTCGATGCCGGCCAGGGTGATGCGCACGGTGTCGGCGGGCAGCCGGGCGCCGGTGTCGCGCAGGCCGGGGGCGGCCTCCACGACCCAGGCGGGGACGATGCGATCGCGGACGACGAGGCGTTCGCCGTGCACGTCGTGCAGGAACGCCTCCAGTGCGGCGACCCGCTGGGCGAGCCCGCCGCGCAGCAGCGCCCAGTCCTCGCCGGAGATCAGCCGCGGGAGCAAGTCGTAGGGGAACAAGCGGGGTTCGTCGGCGCCCTCGGGTCTGAACAGGGTGCCGTCGAGGCGCTGGCGTTCGTCGCGGGCCCGGGCGCGGACGCGCAGCCGTGCGGCGCCGAGCCGGGTGAGGGCGGCGACGGGTGCCGCGTATTGGGGTCGCACCCGGCCTTGCGGATCCAGCGCCTCGTCCACCGACGCGGTGTAGCCCTCGAAGATCCCGGGGGTGCGCTGCGCGGGGACGGTGCCGCCGAGCGGCCAGACGGGGCTGGTGCGGGTCTGCGCGACGACGAGGTCGACGGCGTCGGCGAGCGATCCGCCGCGCCGGGTCGCGGCGCGCTGCCGGGCGGCCGAACTCCCGTGCCCGAGCACGGTGTCGACGGCGGAGACCAGGCCGTCCCAGTCGCCGAGTTCCTCCAATTGCGGGCGGGCGGTGTGCAGGAGGCCGCGTACGACGTCGGGTGCGGGCGCGGCGGACAGCGAGACGGGGTCGACGAGTTCGCCTTCCAGGCCGGAGCGCGCGGCCCGCCAGGTCGCGGCGCGCAGCCACTCGTCGCGCATGCGCGGGGGCTCGCGGCCCTCGGTGGCGTACGCGCAGCCGCGCAGCACCAGCGCACGGAACAGCCCCGCGATGAGCACCACGTCGTCGACGTTGGGGCAGGCGTCGGTGATGCGCAGTTCGAGGGTCGGGACGTGCCGGGAGGGGCGCACGTCGTAATAGACCATCCCGGGGTCGCTGATGACGCCGGAGCGCAGCAGGCCCTCGACCATCTCGTCGTACTCGGCGGCCGAACCGAAGGAGCCGGCGGGCCCGGTGGTGGGCCAGCGCTGCCACACGCTCGTACGCCAGGACGCGTAGCCGGTGTCGGAGCCGAGCCAGTACGGCGAACTCGCGGACACCGCAAGCAGAACCGGCAGCCAGGGGGACAGCCAGGGCAGCGCCGCCACCGCCAAGTCACGGTCGTCCACCCCGACATGGACCTGCGCGCCGCAGATGAGCTGCTCGTGCGCGACCCGCTGGTACGCGTCCACCATGTTCAGGTAGCGCGCGTCGGGGGTTACCGAGATCTCCTCCAGGCGGGCCAGCGGCACGGTCCCGGCGGCGACGATCGCGAGCCCCGACCGCTCGGCGGCGTCCGCGAGTTCGCGCCGGGAGCGGACCAGTTCCTCGCGCAGTGCGGCGAGTTCGCAGTGCGGACTGCTGTTGGTCTCGACCACCGACTGCTGGAGTTCCGCGGTGAAGCCCTTCCCGGGCAGCCGCTCCAGCACTTCACGAGCGCCGGGCACAAGATGCCTGGTGTCGAGCCCGACGAGGTGGAATTCCTCCTCGACGCCGACGGTGACCGAGCGAGTCGCACCAGCGCTGCCGCTGCCCATTCCCGCAGGGTACGACCCGACTGTTACAGGCATATGTCAGAGTTGATCACAATTGTCACGGCCCGTCAGCGAGTCGGCCCAGTTTGCGAACGCATAGTGACATCTGGTCAGTTGATCACATTTCCGTTCGCCCGAGGAGTGTCCTGACGGGAGATTTTCGATCGCGTTCGGGCACCGCGCGGGCGGTACCGTCAGGCCCGTGTCCACGAACGAACCCGGGCCGCCGTCCCCTGACGCCGAGCGGATCCAGAACACGCTGACCGACCGCTGCCCGGAGTACCGCGCCCAGCTGGCACCCGGCCCCGGCGACGCCGTCGTCCCCGCGACCGCCGTCCTCGACCCCGCGTGGCTCGGCGCCCGCCTCGCCGAATCGGGCCGCCGCTACCGCACCGGCGATGCGCGCGTGGCGGCGATCCTGTGGTGGTACTCGGCGAGCACGGTGCTGCTGACCCCGGCGCTGGCGACGTACGCGGTGACCGGCCGGGCCGTGGACCCGCGCCCCGAGGCGACCGTGCTCTTCGTACGGCGCGACGGCCTCCCGTCCGGCGCCCGCTCGACGGCGGCGGTCGGCGGCACACCGTCCGAGGCCGGCGCCGCTCTCGGCCTCGGCATCGCCGCCTACGTGGGCGCGCTGGCCGACGCGGCCCCGGTACGCCCGCGGGCGGCGTGGGCGATCGCGGTCGACACGGTGGCGGGCGTACTGCTGCGGGCCGGGACGACGGGCGGCGAGCCGGAGGCGGCCACCGCACTCGCGGCCCCGCTGGTCGCGGCCGCCGCGCAAGCCGCGGGCCTGCCGGTCCCCCGCCCCCGCTACGTCGACTTCGGCCGCACGCGCTTCGTACACCGCACGTCCTGCTGCCTGCTGTACCGCGCGCCCGGGCAGCCGATGTGCACCAGCTGCCCGGGACGCCGCCCTGAGGACCGTGCCGAGGACCTCGCGCGACTCGCGCGAGGCCTCGCGCGGTAGGCGGGCCGGTCGGCTTCGCGGGCGGGTCGGGAGCGCGAGCCGGTCGGGAGGGCGAGCCGGTCCGGAGCGCGAGCCGGTCGGGCGCGCTACGACTTCGGCAGGTCCACGACCTCGGACGCCGGCGGTTCGGCTATGTTGACCGGCTCGTTGAACTTGTCGTAGTTGTCCGCCTCCGGCTCGGGGCCGTTGGTGATGAGCCGGATCGGGTAGACCGGGAGCGCGGCGTTCAGGTAGCCGGTGCCGGTACTGGCGCTGATCGGGATGACCGTCCAACCCTCGAACTGCTGGAGCGGCAGCTTGGTGGAGCTGGAGTTCAGGTGCTCCAACACGTACTCGGGGTTCGACGCGCCGAGCACACCCGTGACGATGCCGGACACCGAGGAGTCGGTGTCGCTGGTGCGGAACCACTTCGTCGCCAGGGTCTTGGCGTCGGCGGCGCTGAACTGGCCCTTGCCCTCGACCACCCAGTACTGCTCGTCGCCCTTGAACCAGACGGCGTCGCCCTTGCGCACGATCTGGAGCACGTACTTGTCGGTGCTCGCGCTGCCCGTGAAGTTCTCGGTCTCCCGGTCGACGTAGACGTCGATCAGCATCTTCTTGGTGCCGTCGAGCTTGATCGTCGCGCGCACGTGCACGGTCTTGACCGTACGGGCGGCGGTACGGGCGAGGGATATCAGCTCGCCCACCGACAGGTTCGGCACCTCGGCGGACGTGACCGGACCGCGCGTCGGCGAGGCCGACGTCGGCGGACGGCTCGTGGTCGGCTTGCGGGTGGTCTTCGTCGGCGACGGCGACGCGGACTTCGACGGCGGCGCCGTCGTCGGTCCGCCCGAGCTCGGCGACGGGCTCGCGGCGTCCTTGATCGACCGCGCCGCGCCGTCGACCTGGCCGCATGCGGTCAACGCCGCCGAGAGAAGAACCCCCACCACTCCTATGCTGGCGATGCGACGCACCTTGTGTCCCGTCCCCTCGGTTGTCCCTGCCCCCGTGCGGCCCCTTGGACGGGCGCGCCCGCGCGGCGGTTCCGCCGTCCGGCAACACGGCCGATCCGCCTCTGCGCTTCACGGTACGCCGGGCGCCCGCGCGGCGTATTGGGTGTACCCCTCGTTTTGCGCGCGGTGCGGTTCGGGACGGCCGGGGACGGGCGCGGGCTACGCCGTGGGGAGCCGTACGTCGGCCGAGAGTTCCTCGATGTCGACGACCTGGCTCGACGGCGGGGTCGGCACGACCACCGGCTTGTCGATCTCGCGGTAGTCGACCGCGCTCCCCGATCCCGGGTCGACGACGCGGACCGGGACCAGCCCGAGCTCGACCGAGAGGTACACCATCGTCGGGTCGCCGCCGGTGTAACCGGCCACCGGTATCTGCGTCCCGCCCGCGGCGACCACCGGCGCCTGCCGGCGGGGCTTGGTGAGTGCTTCCAGGACCGAGCCGGGATCGGCGATGCCCGCCAGCTGCTCGAATTCGCCGAACGCCTTGTGGTCCGACGAAACGTGCAGGTACTTGCCGCCGATCTGCCGCGCGGTATCCGCCGGAGCGCCCGACGCGCGCCAGTACGCCGCCTCCGCCTTGAACCAGGAGTCGTCCCCGCGGCGGAGAATCTCGACCGTATGGCCCTCCGCCTCGATCGAGCCCACGACGTCCGCGGTGTCCAGGTCGTAGCGGAGGTCGAGGGAGGACTGCTCGCCGTCCTCGGAGAACGCGGCGACGACACGGACCGTCCGCACCTCCGACGCGGCCTCCTCCGCCTTCTGCAGCAGCTGCGCGGCGGTCAGGTCGGCGTACGGCTCCCCCGGCGCGCCGGTTCCGGTGCCGGGGGTGGTGGCCCGGGGTGCGGTGGCCGCGGGCGGGTTCCCCGTCCCGGCGGCCGCGCTCGGGGTGGCGGACGGCGTGGCGGAAGCGCCCGTCGACGGCGTCGGCTCGTACAGGGAATCGGGAAACGCATGGCGCCGCGTCTCCAGCCGCCCGCACCCGGCCAGCGCGGTCACCACCGTCACGACAGTCACCGCGGCCGCGGTCGCGCGCACGGCACGTTGCCCCATGAAATCCCCCGAATAAGCGGCGTCGCCGCAGTTTTGACGATGCGTCAGCGCAGCATCGACCAATGATCGTTACGGCGCAAGCCAACCACGGCGGCCCGCCGGGACGAAACGAAATTCCCACCGCCGGGCGGACTCCGCCGACCCGCGGGGCGGATCCCTGGCGCGGACCGGCAGGTGCGGGGGTGGCGACGAGGAGGCAGCTCGCGGGGGCCCGGCTGGGGGCGACTCCAGGTTGCTCGGGGGGGCAGCTCCGGGCGGGCAACCAGGGGGAGTCGCTTCGTGCCGACTCGGCTCCCAGGAACCAGGACGCGCGCAGGTCGCCGGGGCTCGGTCGTTCGGCGCCGCAGATGTTTCGGGCCCCGTCCCTCAGCTCCCGGGGGGCAGGTCCCCAGCCCGGGGCCTTGGGGCTCAGGTCCGGGGCTCAGGTCCGGAGCTCTGGGGTTCAGGGCCGGGGCTCGGGGGTTCAGGGCCGGGGCCGGGGCTCAGCCCCAGGGCTCTGGGGCTCCACCCCTCGGACCGTCAATCCGTCGGTCCCTCGTACCTCGGCTCCTCGGGGGCTCGTTCGGCGTCCATTAGCATCGGCCGGTAATGCCCCGCTGCCCGTCTTCTGCCGGGCGTCCTGTTCTCGGAGGTCCGCTGTGCCGCCGCTTGTCCCCGTCTCCGCCACCGTGCCCGACCGCCCGGACGCGGTGGTCGTCGACGGGATCGCGATGAGCCGTGCGGACCTGTTCGGCGCGGCGACCGCAATGGCCGACCGGATCTCGGGTGCGTCCGCGGTGGCGGTGCGCGCGACAGCGTCCCTCGGCACCGTCGCGGCGACGCTCGCCGGACTGGTGGCCGGAGTACCGGTCGTCCCGGTGCCGCCCGACTCGGGGCCGCTGGAACGCCGCCACATTCTGGGCGACTCGGGCGCTGCACTGCTCCTCGAACCCGGTGGCACGGGCGCGTGGACGGCCGACGACCTCGGGCTCCCGGTCGTCCCCGTCGACCTCACCCGGCGCTCGGCGGCGACGTTCCCCGAGCCCGGCCCCGGCTCCGTCGCGCTCACCCTCTACACCAGCGGTACGACCGGCGCGCCCAAGGGCGTCCTCCTGTCGCACGCCGCGCTCGCCGCCGACCTCGACGCCTTGGCCTCCGCATGGGCATGGACGCCCGACGACGTTCTCGTGCACGGGCTGCCGCTGTTCCACGTCCACGGCCTCGTGCTCGGCGTGCTGGGCGCGTTGCGCACCGGCTCGCGGCTGGTGCACACCGGTCGTCCGACGCCCGCCGCGTACGCGAAGGCCCGCGGCTCGCTCTACTTCGGTGTCCCCACGGTCTGGTCGCGGGTCGCGGAAGACCCGGCGGCAGCACGGGAGTTGGCATCGGCACGGCTGCTCGTCTCGGGCAGCGCGCCGCTCCCCGTACCGGTGTTCGCGCGCCTCGCCGAGCTGACCGGCCACCGCGCCGTCGAGCGGTACGGCATGACCGAGACGCTGATCACCGTCAGCACCCGTGCCGACGGCGAACGGCGGGCGGGTTGGGTCGGCACCCCGGTCGACGGCGTGGCGACCCGCCTCGTCGGCGACGACGGCACCCCCGTTCCGCACGACGGCGAGACGGTCGGCGAACTCCAGGTGCGGGGCGCCACGTTGTTCGACGGCTATCTCAACCGCCCCGACGCGACGGCCGAATCCCTCACCCCCGACGGCTGGTTCCGCACCGGTGACGTGGCGGTCGTGGCACCGGACGGATGGCACCGCATCGTGGGCCGGGCGTCGACCGACCTCATCAAGAGCGGTGGCTACCGCGTCGGTGCGGGCGAGGTCGAAGGAGCCCTGCTTGCCCACCCGGCGGTGCGCGAGGCCGCCGTCGTCGGCATCCCGCACGCCGATCTGGGCCAGGAGATCGTCGCCTTCGTCGTCGCGGACGGCGTCACCGGCCCCGAACTGACGGACTTCGTCGCCCGCTCGCTGTCGGTCCACAAGCGGCCCCGCCGGGTGCTCCTGCGCGAGGACCTCCCCCGCAACGCCATGGGCAAGGTGCAGAAACGCCGGCTGACGGAGTAGCCTCCGCACCTTCCGCGGCCGCAAGCCCGTCCGTATCCCCGCCCGCACACCTGCCCGTGTCCCGTCGGCGCGGCCGAAGCAGCATCTGGAGCAGCGTCCGCGGGCCGAAGAACTCGTCCGGCCTCGTGACTCCGGCGAACGCGGCGAGCAGTCTGGGGACTTCGTCCGGGTGCCGGGCGACCGTCCGCAGGAACAACCGTTCCGGCCACCCCTGGGAGTGCGCGGCCATGGCCACGGTGAAGTCGTACATCGCGGTCAGCGATCGGTCGCGCTGCGTCTGGTACGCGGGGAGCGAGGTGCGCCCGTCGAGTTCGCCGACCAACGCCTCGGACAGATTCGCCGCGTCGCGCAGCGCGTTGCTGATGCCCTGCGCGGACACGGAGTCCATGACGACGCCCGCGTCGCCGACCAGGGCCCACCCGGGGCCGTAGGGCTTGCGGAAGCGGTTCGGCTGGTCGGGTGTGGTGCGCAGCCGCTCGACGCGGGACGCGGATGCGAGGCGGTCACCGAGGTCTCCGCAACGGGCTGTTGTGGCAAGGTAGTTCCGCTCGATATCGGTGCGGAAGGCGTCGAACCCGCGGAGCGGGGCGGACATGTAGACCATCGTCAGGTCGTCGTTGGTGGGGAACACCGCGACGGAACAGCCCGGGCGCTGGTACAGCTCTCCGTGCGTCATCTCCAGGCCCGACCAGTAGCCGTAGCAGGCGAACGCGCGTGTCGGGCACTCCCGGTAGACCGGCGCGTGCACCGCCGCGGCGACGGAGGAGTGCTTGCCGTCGGCGCCGACCACGAACCGGGCCCGTTCGTCCACGTGTAGGCCGTCGCGCCCGCGCAGCCGTACGCCGGCCACCCGTCCTTCGTCCCAAAGGAGTTCGTCGGCGCGGGTGCGCTCCCGTACTTCGGCGCCAGCGGCCCGCGCAGCGTCGAGCAGGAGCCGGTCGAGCAGGGTTCGCCGCGGACTGTAGAGAGCGTCGACACCGTCGTGCTCGGGGAACGCGCCGGTCAGGACGGTACCGTCGGCGTCGAAGCGGACCCGCCGCGTCGGCGGCGTGCCGGCCTCGCGAATCGCGTCGAGCAGGCCCCACCGGTTCAGCAACGCGACGCCCGGCAACTGGACTTGGTGCGACGAGATGGTGTCGCTCGGGAACGCGGCCCGGTCGACGAGAAGGACGTCCAGGCCCCGGCGGGCGAGCAGCATGGCCGTCGACGCCCCCGCCACCCGCGCCCCGACGACGATCACATCACGCGTGCGGGTCACCCGGACCTCCAGATACATACCGAGAGTCGGGATGTTACGAGCCCGCGCTCGTGCCACGCAACACTTCGTACCGGTTGCCGACGTCGACACCAACGGCAAGCGCCCGCCGCACCGGGAACGGTCGGCGCAACTCGGCTACTTGTGGTCGTGCCAGATCGTGCCGCCGCAGTTCCAGCACGGGCGCAGGCCCGGCTGCACGCGGGCCCTCCACGGCCGCACCGGTGCCATCCCGGCGGCTTCGGCCTGGACGCGAAACTTCGCCTCCCCAAACCGCTCCCGCGCGGCTCCCACGAGCGGGTGGCCGGAGTCCGGCCCGGCCTCGCCCTCGCGTACGGCCGTCTCCAGCAACCGCAGCACCTCGCCCGCGTCGTCGGCCCCGCCCCGGGCGCGGCGCGCGGCCATGAGGGCGAGGACCGCGTCGAGCGTGAGCGGGTCGCCGGCCCCCAGCGACCGGCATCCGTCGGCCACGGCCGCTTCCAGGTCCGCCACCGCCTGATCGTGGCGGCGCTGCACGGTGAACGCGCGGCCGAGCACAGTGCGCAGTACGCACAACTGGCCGGCGTACGCGGGTTCGTCGACGTCGATCTCGTGGGCGAGGACGAGGCGGCATTCCGTCTCGGCCTCGTAGGCGCGTCCGAGCTCCACCAGCGCACGGGCCCGGGCGATGCGCGCGTTGCGGCCGACGTCGCCGCCCGGGCCTTCGTGCGCGACGCACGCGGCCACCGCCGCGACGCCGACCTGCTCCGCCTCGCGGAACCGTTCCTGCCCGTTGCGGACGACAACCTGCATCCAAAGCACGAGGGCACGCAGCCGGGCGCGTTGTTCCTCGGCGATCTGCATGATGGCCAGCCGCGACGTCAGGGCGTCCAGACGCCGATCGGCCTCCGCGTAGCGCCCCGCGTTGACCTCGATTGCCGCGATCGTCGACTCCAGCTCCACGGTGTCCGCGGGCGAGGCATTCGCCCGAGAGTCCGCGAGGGCCAGGGCGAACAACTCCTGGGCCGGCCCGTCGTGGCCCAGGCGCAGCAGAATGTCGCCCATGGTCTGGCGCAGCACCCGTACGGAGTCCCCGGCCTGCGGCGCGGCGAGGAACTGCGAGAGCACGACGCCGAAGTGCGCCCATGCCTCGGGCCCGCGGCCCAACTCGCCGAGGGAGACCAGCCGGTACCGGTGCACACGGCCCATGTGCTCGCCGAACGCCGGTGTCCAGGCCGCTCCGTGCGCCAGCAACTGGTCGGTCAGCGCCAGAAGTTCCGCGAACCGGCGGTCATCCTCGAGCCGCTCGGCGAGTTCGAAGGACGCCCAGAAGTCGTCCGCCCCGCCCTTCGCACCCCAAACTCTCCCCACCACAGCCCCCTGACCTGACCACGCCCCGGGCGAACTCTGCCAGAAGCCTGCGGCACCGCGGCAAGCGGGTGAGTCGCGATGCAAGCGTCACAACGCACGGCTCACAACGCTCCCAACCCGCCCCCTCCTCCCGCCCCTTCCACATCTCGGGAACGTCCGCCGCCACCCCAAGGTGCCGGGCACGCCCCCAACCACCCGAAACAACGCAGCGCCAGCACACTCGAACACACGTAACACCGGGGAAGGGAGAAGGCGCAAGCAGGAGTGGGAAGGCGAAGGGCCGGGGGCCGGGGAGGGTGGGGGGTCGGTCAGTCTGCTGTGATGGCGGTCAGTTGGGAGCGCAGGTACGCGTGCGAGTCGATGCCGCGTACGTCGGTCCCCGGGTCGCAGTCGTAGAAGTAGACCAGCGACATGAGTTCCTCGTCGGGGGCGTGCTCCGGCGGCGGCAGCACGCGGTGGCGGCCCGAGCGCCAGCGTCCGTCGGTCCAGCGGGCCATGAGGTCGCCCACGTTGACGGTGAACGCCGACGGATCGTACGGCGCGTCCTGCCAACCGTGTTCGTCCGTGTAGACCTGCAGTCCCCCGGCCCCCGGCTCCCGGTCGAGCACCGTGACCGTGCCGAAGTCGGTGTGCGGGCCGATGCGGAACTGTCCAGGCGCCGCGGGCCCGACGCGCCCGGTTCCCGGATACCAGTTGATGTTGAAGCCCCACGTCGGGTGCTTGGTGTGCCGGGTGAAGAACCCCGCGTCGTCGCGGAGCACCGTGCCCAGGAGCTCCAGGAGTCGGTCGGACAACGCCCGCATCCGGCGCAGGTACGACTCCACCGGTGCGCGCAGCTCCGGGACTTCGTCCGGCCAGACGTTGGGGCGGAACCACTCCGCGTCAACCGCCGTATCACCCGTCGGCTCGTCGGAGACGAAAGAGAACGACTCCTTCATGTCGGGCGGGCTCTCGCCGCCCTCCGCATAAGCGTTGGCCTCCGCACCGGGTCCCAGCCAGCCGCGGTCCCCCACCTTGACGGCGTACGCCTGCTTGGCCTCGGCGGGCAGGTGGAAGAACCCGCGTGCCGCCCGGCGGATGGCCGCGCGCTCCTCCAGGGCGACGCCGTGCCCGGTCGCCTGCAGGAAACCGGCGGTGCGCAGCGCGCCGTCGACGGACTCGGCGATGTCACGGCGTACGGCCGGGCCCCCGGTGCGCCAGGCCGCGAGGTCGACGGTAGGGATGATGCTCATGGGTCCACTCTGTTGCCGCGACAGAGATCGGATCAAGTCGTTGATCCGCATGGGGGAACGCCGAGTTGCCTCGCCCGGGTGACGTCGGCGGCGGTCGCCCGCCAGATTCCGACGCCAGATGCCGGACGCCGGTCAGGGCAGCGGTCGACGGCCCGGGAAGCCGAGGTCTTGACGGTGGTACCAGGCCAGTTCCCGGTCACCCTCCAGCCAGCACAGGTGGACCGGGGTCCCGTCGGCGAGGTCGGACGGGAAGTCGACGAGCAGCGGCGCGAACCCCTTGAGTTCGGCGCCGGTCTCCTGCACCCGGGTCATCAGCTCGTCCAGCCGCGCGTGCATGCCCTTGAGCTCGGGCAGGCCGCCGTCCGGCGTCGGTCCGGCCCCCGACGCGAGGTCGGCGGACAACTCCGCCGCGCGGCCGCGCAGCGTGACGATCTCGTCGAGGACCGGGAGCAGCTCGGCGAGCACTTCGCGTGCCTCGTCGACAGTGAACAAACCCATGGCCCCAGCTTGTCACGGAGCCGAAGCACTGCCGCGCCCTGCCCGACGCGCGGGGCGCGACCAGCGGGGCCCGACGTGCGGGGCCCGACGCGCGGGGCCCGGCCGCCGTGTCGTCGAGGCCGGGCACCACGCCGCCGCCGAGCGGCTCAGATGCGGCCGGTCAGCACCATCGGGTCGGGGTACCCCTGCGGGTTCTCGATCACGCCGACGATCGTGGCCTTGCCGGTCTTCGGGTCCGTGGCGACCGCCCACGGCGCATAGGTCCTGCCCTCGGGCAGGTCCGTGGGGATGCCGAGCGAACTGGCCCGGTTCCCCACGACGCGCAGGGCGTAGCCGTTCACCCGGTCGTTCGTCTTCCCCGCCGCGACGATGCCGCCCGGTGCCGGGGCCGCGCCGTACATCGGGCCGGCCGTCTCCGGAGTGGCCACCTTCGTCCACGCCTTGCCGTCCCAGTGCATGACGAGCGCGTGTCCGCGGTCCTTGTCGTCGAGGAGTACGCGGCCCACCGCCCACACGTCGGTCGGGGACTTGGCCACGACCGAGTTGAACTCGCCGTACACACCGCCGTGCGGGGGTGTCGGCAGCACCGACCACTTCGACCCGTTGTAGTGCAGCGCGACGGGCTGGTCGTCGTCCCCGTAGCCGCTGCCGACCGCCCATACGTCGTTCGGCCCGGACGCGCTGATGGAGTTCAACGCCCATGAGGGGTACGGCTGCGGCACCCGGACGTTCTTCCAGCTCCGTCCGTCCCAGTGCGCCACGATGCCTTCACTGTGCGTCTCGATCTGCGGGGGGCCGCCGTCGGGGTCCGGCGTCACACTGTCCTGGATCTGCGTCCACCCCGCCGCCCACACGTTGTTCGGGCCGACCGCGGACACACTCAGCAGGCCGCCGCCCGTCGAGTCGGGTGCGGTCGGCACGTCCACGGACTTCCACGAACGCCCGTTCCAGTGCTGGGCCATGATGGGTCCGCCGGGGTCGTAGCCCTTCTGGTCGCCGACCACCCATGCGTCCTTCTTCGAGGTGGACGCGATGGCGTTGATCCGGCCGCTCTCGCCGGGAGCGGTGGGGATCTCGGTCCAGCGGCCGCCGCCGTTCTTCTCGTAGACCACCGGCTGGAAGTCGAGGCCGCCACCCTCGTCGACGAGGCGGAAGCCCGCGACCCAGGTCGTGGCGGCGTCGGGCTTGGTGACGCCGGTGAGGCTGGCGGCACCGGCGGGGAGCTTGGCGGGCGTCCAGCGCTGGGCGGCGGATTCCGCCGCTTCGTCCGCGGCCGCCGGGAGCGCACCGCCGACCGCGACGGCGGACGCCATCACGGTCGTGGCGACAAGCCGGCGCAGTCGACGACGGGGACGTACAAGCGCGCTTACGGTCATGCGGTCGTTCTCCAGACTCGGGGTGAACACCCCGTCGCCTATGGTGACCCCGCGTGCACGCCTCCGCGTTGCACCCTGTGCGCCCCCAATCCTGCGCGCTCCCCGATGCCATCCCGCCGGGCAGTCGCAGGCGGCACTCGCACTTTTGTCCATGTCCGAAATAAGTACGCGTGGTCTTGTACGTAACTTGTCGCGCGAATAGCTTCCCTTCCACCGAAGCCCGGGAGGGGACCAGTGAGCAACGCACACGCCACCGGCACAGGCACAGGCATCGTCGGCTGCGGCAACATCTTCGAGCGCTATGTGCGCGGCCTCGCGCGCTTCCCGGAACTGCGCGTCGTCCGCGTCGCCGACGTCGATGCCGACCGGGCCCGGCGTGGCGCCGAACTCGTCGGCCCGGGAACGCCGTACGGCACCCTGGAGGACCTGCTCGCCGACCCCGCCGTCGAGATCGTCGTCAACATCACGCCGCCGACCGCACACGCGGCCGTCACCGACGCCGCGCTACGCGCCGGAAAGCACGTGTACGTCGAGAAGCCGATCACCACCGACCTCACCACCGCACGCGAACAGCTCGTGCTGGCACGGGAATCGGGCCTGACCCTCGGCGGCGCGCCGGACACGTTCCTCGGCAGCGCGGGCCAGACCGCCCGCGCGATGATCGACGCGGGGGTGATCGGCGACCCGGTCGGCGCCACCGCGTTCGTCACGCACAGCCGCGCCGAGACCTGGCACCCGGACCCCACGTTCCTCTTCAAGCCCGGCGGCGGCCCGATCCTGGACCTAGGCCCGTACTACGTGACGCAATTGGTGAACTGCCTCGGGCCGGTGGCGGAGGTGTACGGCCGGACGCGTGTCGGCGCCGCGGTGCGTACCGTCTCCGCACCCGGGCGCCTCGTGGAGTCGATCGACGTCGAGGTCGACACGCACGCGGCGGCCGTGCTGACCTTCGCGTCGGGCGTACTCGCCACGATGGCCCTGAGTTTCGACATCTGGGACCACCAACTGCCCTTCGTCGAGATCTACGGCACGCGCGGCACTCTCGCCGTCCCGGACCCCAACACCTACGACGGCGACGTCAAGGTGCGGCTGCATGGCGACGACGCGTGGGCGGTGTGCCCGCCGGTGCTGCCCGTTCAGGGGCCGGCCGACTCCCTCGAACACCAGCTGCTGCGCGGGCCCGGCGTCGCCGACCTCGCGGCATCGCTGCGCGGCGGTCCGCACCGCGCTTCCGCGTCCCTCGCGCTGCACGTCCTCGAAGTCCTCGGCGCCGTCACGGCGTCGGGTGCGGCGAAGGCGCCGCTGGCCATGACGACGACGTGCGAGCGCCCGGAGGCCTTCGCTGAATCGAGCAAGCAGATACCTGGACGCCAAGCAGATACCTGGACGCGTCACCTACCCCGCGGCGCAACCGGCGCCGCACCCACGCGACACCCGACCGAAAGGAACCGACCGTGCCCGATCCCTCCCCCGCCACCGGCCCCACCCCCGCGCCCACCCCCGCGCCCGAGTCCCGGCACGAACCCTTGTACGCGGTCGACCTGATCACCTTCTACCACCCCGAGTTCTGGGGCCTGGACAGCTACGACGCGCTCGTCGCCAAGACCGTCGCCGAGCCGCGCTGGTTCTGGGAGCGCTGCCTCGACGCACTGCGCGAGGCGGGTGTCCCGGGCATCGAACTGACCTTTCCGCCGGGCGACTGGCGGTCCGCGGTCGCGGCGTACGGCTCCCCCGAAGGCTTCGCCGAGGCCCTGGCGCGGCGTGAACTCACCCTGGTCAGCGGCTTCTTCGCGGACATCGACCGCCACGAGTGGCGGACCCCCGAAGGCCGCCGCGACATCCTCCGCGCGGCCGGGGAGTACGCCGACTTCCTGCACCGCGCCGGCGGCAGTGTGCTGGTGGCGGGACTGCCCTTGCGGCGTACGGTCGGTGCCCAACCCGCAGTGTTCGTCGACATGGCCGCCGCCGAGCCGCTGGCGGCGCTGCTCAACGAGATCGGCGACGTGACGCTGCGTCAGGGCGTCCGGCTCGCGCTGCACACCGAAGCCCACTCGATGCTGTGCACGGGCCGCGACGTCGACCTGTTCATGCTCCTCACCGACCCGATGTACGTCGGCCTCTGCCCCGACACCGCCCACCTGACGCTCTCCGGCGCCGACCCGGTGCAGGTGGTCTCGCGGCACCGCGAGCGCATCGTGCTGGCGCACTGGAAGGACGCCTTGGGCCCTGCGCCCATGGACGTGGAGATCGACGAGAAGATCTTCGCCGCGCACCAGCCGTACTTCTGCCCGTTGGGCAGCGGCGTCGTCGACTGGTTCGCCTGGGCCCGCCTCATGCGCGAGATCGGCTTCACCGCACCCACCCTCCTGGAACTCGACATGGTGCCCGACCCGATCGGCGAAATGCGCGCCGCCCGCCGCTTCGTGTCCACATCCCTGGCCCCGCTCTACACATGAACCGGGCCCGGGCGGTGCCCCGCCTGGGGTAAGCGCGGCAGAATGCCCGGCATGGCTGTGGATGACGTGGCACGCCGGGGATTCGGCTCGGGCGCGGACCGGTACCACCGGGAACGTCCGTCGTACCGGCCCGAGGTGATGGCGTACCTGGGCGACGCTCTGGGACTCGGGCCGGGTGTCCGCGTCCTCGATCTCGCCTCGGGCACCGGGCACATGACGGCACGTCTGGTGGAACTGGGCGCCGACGTCTCGGCGGTGGAGCCGTCCGAGGCGATGCGGGCGGTGTGCGCGGAGACGGTGCCGGGCGTTGCGGTCGTCGACGGGACCGCCGAGGAGATCCCGTTCCCCGCCGGGTCCTTCGACGCCGTCGTCGTCGCGCAGGCGTTCCATTGGTTCGACGGACCGGCGGCGCTGCGCGAGATCGCCCGCGTGCTGCGCGCCGGCGGCGGCCTCGCGCTGCTGTGGAACGAGCGCGACGAGCCGACCGAGTTCGACGCCGCGGTGAGCAAGGCCATCGCGTCGACGAAGACGCAGCCGTACGACGTGCGCCACGACTTCGCGGCGGACATCGCCGCTTCCGGGCACTTCGGACCGGTCCGGTCGCGGGAGTTCGCCTGGATCGAACGTCTCACCCGCGAACAGCGGTTGGCGCGGGTCGCCACGATCAGCTACATCAACGCGATGCGGCCTGAGGAGCGTGCGGACGTGCTCGACCGCTTGCGCGGACTGCTCGCGGACCAGCCCGACCCGGCCGACGTGAGCCACGTGACGAACACGTTCCTCGCCACCAAGCGGGGCAACTGACTTGGCGTCAACCGGCCTTGCCCGGTCTGATCCGACGTTGCCTTTCCCGGCCCTGCCTGGTCTGCGCGCTCGATGCCGCGTCAGGCGCGGAGTACGCCCTGCTCCACCAGCCAGGCGCGGGCCGGCGTGACACCGGTCCAGCGGTGCGCCACCAGTCCGGCGGCGGTCGCCCCGGCCACGTTGTCCTCGCGGTCGTCGAGGAACCGGCAGTCGGAGGTACGGGCCCCCAGCCGCTCGGCGAGCACGCGCCACATCTCCGCGTCGGGCTTCGCCGTCGCGTGGTCGGCGGACACCACCAGGTGCCGGAAGTACTTCGCCCACGGCTGGGCCGCAAAGGCTTTCCCGCACGACGCGGGGGCGTTGGACAGCAGCGCCAACGGCACGCCCTGCGAGGACAGTTCGGCGATCAGCGCGATCGACTCGGGGTCCGCCTCCAGCCAGCCTGCGACGTCGCTTCGGTCAACTCCGCGACGCGGCGGGCGTCGACGGCGAATCCCGCGCGGCGGCCCACCTCGGTCCAGTAGGCGTCGTCCGGCATGCCGCGGTCGTACGCGTCCCGCACCGCCCAGTACCCGGCCTCGAACTCCGCCGTTCCGACCCCGACCGAAGCGGCCATGTCCGGAAGCACCGCGGAGGCGTGGCAGAGGACCTCGCCGTAGTCGAACACGGCCCAGTGCGGCATGCGTTCCCCCTTCGTCGCGGCTCGAACGCCGGAGCACCGCGATCAACGTAGCCCACGTCGGCGGCCGCCGCCCACGGGCGTCACCGAGGAGCCCGGGCGGCGGCGATCCGGGCTACTGCCGATTCCAGAGGTTGAGTGCGCCGTTGACCTGCCGCGTCAGCGTCTTGGACGTGCAGGTGTAGTCCCCGCCGTCGGGGATCGGGTCCATCTCCTTCGTCGAGACCACGACCCCGTTCTCCCGCGTGGTCCTCGTGACCGTGCTGCTGTCGTCGGCGTACGTGATCCGGCCGTTGCGGGTCGTGTACGCGAAGCGGGCGATGCCCGAGTCCCGCAGGCTGACCTTCTTGCCGCGGTCGAAGTAGTCGGTGGCCAGGTCGAGTTCGAAGCTGCCCGTGCCGTCGGGCGCGTAGTTGACGTACGCGTACCCCGTCACCGTCAGCTGCCGCAGTGTGCCGTCCGGCAGCATCTCCGTGGTGGGGAACGCCGCGGCCTTCCACCGGCCGACGAGGCACGGGTCGGCCACCGACGACGACGTCGAGGGGTCGGTGGCCCCGTCCGCGCCGCCGTCCCGGCCCGGTTCCACCTCATCCGCTTCGACCGGATCGCCGCCGCCAGCGTCGCCTCCCGGCGTCTGCGTTCCGACGCTCTCCGCCCGCGCCGACGTGCCGCCGTCACCGCTGCCTCCGCCCAAGTCGACCACCCCCAGGGCGAACTGCAGAATGCCCACCAATGCGGCCACCGTGCCCACGACCGCCCCGAACACGGCCCACTTTCCGCCGCTTCCCCCACTCGTCACAGGTCCCCACCTCCGACGCGAGCAGCGGCCGCTCCCCGGTGGCCGCTGCTCGGATGGTAGGCCAGAGGCGGGAGCTGCCGGGCGGGGTCGCACGTACCTGAGGCAAGTCCCCCACGTGATGCCGTCGGGAGGCCCGCGGCAGTCCGCAGGAGCCGCCGCGGGAAGGTCGCCGGAACGCGGGCGGCCCGGCCCCCGGGAGTCGGGGGCCGGGCCGTGGTGGCGCAGTGCGGCGGAGGTCAGCCGCGCTTCGCGACGAGGTTGCTCTCCGGGAGGCGGACCAGCGGGATCCGGCGCTCGCAGCGGCTCTGGTAGTTGTTGTAGTAGGCGCGGTCGGCGGTCAGGCCGGCCCAGGTGTCGGTGTAGTCGTCACCGTCCAGGACCTCGGCATCGCTCCAGTACGTCGCACCTTGGACCCGGACCAGGATCGTGGGGTTGGCCTTCTTGTCCGCGAGGTTGACGAACCACGACGGGTTCTTGTCCGCCCCGGCGAACGAGGCGACCACGACGCGGTGGCCGTTCTTGTCCACCCAGTAGGGCAGCGCGACCTTGTGCACGTTGCCGGTCTTGCGGCCCACCGTCTGGATGAGCACGTGCAGCATGCCCGCGACGTTCCACCATTCGTCGTCGTCCGAGCCCTCCATGCCCTTCACGTGTTCCTTCGTGAAGGCCACGATCTCCTCGGGGCTGGGCTCGATGAACTCTTCGTTGCGCTGATCCGTCGACATGTCCCGGAGCGTATGCAATCAGTGTTTGACTTTGCAATGGAATCGGCGGGTCGGGATCACCACATCGCCTCTGACCTCGGACAGAGCCGCCGGACCGACTCGGGCCGCGAGCCGCCGGACCGGCTCACGGAGCGCTGTCGAGCCGCCGCACGGTGAGCCCCAGCTCGGCGATGACGTCGAGGCTGACCTCGACGCGACCGGTCCGCTCCGGCGCGCAGTCGCACAGCGCGACGACGCCCTCCACCATCTCGTCCATCGACTCGATCTGGTCCTCGCGCACGATGTGCCCGACCAGCTCGCGGGCCCCCTCGCTCATCACCGCGGCGCGCGGCTCGACCGTGTTGACCCGGATCCCGCTGCCGTACAGGTCGGCGGCGAGGCCGTTGGTGAGCCGGTTGAGCGCGGCCTTGGAGGAGCCGTAGACGGTCGTCCCGGTCCCGGTTCCGCCGAGGGTGTACGGCGGTCCCGCCCACGGCCGTGCGGTGGCGCTGGAGAGGTTGACGATCCAGCCCTCGCCGCGTTCCCGCATACCCGGGATCGCAGCCTGGGCGAGGTGCAGCGGCGCGATGACGTTCACCTCGAAGTGCAGACGGGCGCGGCGCAGCGGGTAGTCGGACGGCGGCGCGTACACGCCCATGGCGGCGTTGTTGACCAGGATGTCGAGCGGTCCACCGAGGGCCTGCTCGGCCTCGGGGACGATGCGGTCCCGGTCGGCTTCGTCGGACAGGTCCGCGCCGATCAGTGCGACTTTGCCGCCGTACGCCCGGAGCAGCGCGCCGACCTCGGCGAGCGTGCCGGCGAGTTTGGACGCCGTGTCCAGGCTGCGGGCCGTGATGGCGACGTCGGCGCCCTCGGCCGCGAGGCGCCGGGCGACCGCGGCACCGATGCCCCGGCTGGCGCCGGTGACCAGTGCGCGCCGCCCGGCGAACCGCTTGTCGGACATGTGATGCCTCCTCAGGGGCGGGTGAACGCCGGGCTGTTGCTGTCGGACGGCACGGTCTCGAGCGGTTCCGCGATCTCGGCGTGGGTCGGCCCGCACTCCGCGGCGTAACCGTCGAGCACGTCCAGGTCGAACCCGTAGACCCCGGCCGCGTTGCCCGCGAGCATGCGGCGCAGGTCGGCGGGGTCCACCCCGGGGAACGAGCGGCGCAGCGACTCGCGGGTGTAGGGGTAGGTGCCCTCGTCGTGCGGGTAGTCGCTGCCCCACAGGAAGCGGTCGACCCCCAGCTCGTGGCGCGACTCGGCCTCGACAGGGCTCGGGAAGCTGACCCCGACCCACACGTTGCGGGCGAAGTACTCGCTCGGCTTGAGCGGCAGCCGGTCCCCCTCGTCGTACTTCAGCTCGCCGATGCGGCCGGAGCCCATCTGCTCGTGGTACGCGTCGAGTTGGCGCAGCAGCGGCGGGATCCACGAGGCGCCCTGCTCGGTGATGACGAACTTCAGGCGCGGGAACCGCTCGAAGGCGCCGGAGACCAGCATGTGGGTGAGCGGCCTGCGGAAGAACGTCGCGGCCTCCGCGATCCACAGGAACTTCGAGGCGGGGTACGGCCCGTAGTCCGGCGAGCCGGATCCGCCGTGGTTGACCACGACGAGGTCGAGGTCCTGGCAGACCTCCCACAGGCGGTCCCAGTCCGGGGCGTAGATCGGCGTGATGCCGGCCGCGTCGGGCGGGGTGGTCGGGATGAGGATCCCGGCAAGTCCCTGCTCCTTGGCCCACTTCGCCTCGGCGACCGCGTCGTCGATGTTGTTGAGGAAGACCTGGGCGAGGCCGGCCCGGCGGTGCCGGTGCTCGCCGCCGCACCAGTCGGCGAGCCAGCGGTTGTGCGCGCGGATGCCGGCGAGGCGGCGGGCGTACGAGCGCTCCGTGGGCGGCCGGGCGACGAGCTGGCCGGTCGGGAAGAACGGCGGCACGGTGTTGGGGAAGACGACCTCGGCGACGACGCCGTCCGCCGCCATCTCGCGCACCCGGCGCTCGTCGTCCCAGTTGCGGGTGCGTCCGTCGGCCTGGAGGTCGCGGAACGGGTTGCGGTACTTGTCGCGCCAGGCGTCGAACTCCTCGACCCATGCGGCGTCGAGGTATTCGCGGTACGTCTCCATGTTGGCGCCGGCATGGCCGTCGGCGGAGATGATGGTGTAGCGGTCACTCATCGCGCGGCCTTTCTGGTCTCGTGGGGATGCGTTCGTGTGCGGGGGGGCGTCGCGGTCCTCCGGAGCCTCGGAGGGGTCCGGGGCCCGCGGGGCCTGCGAAGCTTCCGGGTCCTCCGGAGCTTCCGGGTCCTGCGAAGCTTCCGAAGGCTCTAGAGCTTGAAGACGCGGGTCGCGTTGTCGCGCAGGAACTTGGGCCACACCTCGGCCTTGAAGGGCACGTCGGGCAGCTCGCGGAAGATGCGCTCCAGGGACAGGCCCATGGGGTAGTAGCCGGCGTACATGATCTTGTCGGCGCCGCGGGTGTTGGCGTAGTCGACGATGGCCTTCGGGTAGTACTTGGGGGCGAAGGCCGAGGTCATGTAGTAGAGGCCGGGCCACTTGAGCATGAGCTTGACGGCGAGGTCCTCCCACGGCTCCGCGCCGTGCCGCATCACGATGCGCAGTTCGGGGAAGTCGTAGCAGACCTGGTCGAAGTGCATCACGTCCTGGCATGCGGCCGGTACGCGCGGCCCGGGGATCCCGGCGTTGGAGATGATCGGGATGTCCAGGTCGATGCACGTCTGGTAGACGGGGTAGTACCGGCGGTCGCTGACCGGGACCTGCGGGTTGCAGCCCGCCGGGAAGGTCGTGACGGCGGCGATGCGGTGCTCCTCGTACGCCTCCCGGATCCGCCGCACGGTGGCGGTGATGTCGTTCGGGTCGACCTCCAGGCTGAGCCGGAACCGGTCGGGGTGCTCCTTGACCGCACGCTGCGCGGTCTCGCCCATGCCGACCAGACCGACGGCGACACCGCAGGCGTCCATCTGCGCGAGCGTCACCCCGACGGGGTCGACGCCCTCGTCCAGGTGGTTGGGCACGCCCTTGAACATGTACTCGGCCGGGAACTCCATGCCGGCGCTCTCGGCGTCGCGCAGCTGCGGCTTCAGGAAGTCGTAGTGGCTGCGGGCCTGCGCGCTCGGGAATCCGATCATCAAGTCCACTGCGCCGACATCGGACGGGAAACCTGGCACGCGCGAACCTCCTTGTCGGGCCTGGCTTTCCAGGCCTCTGCGGCTACCCGCTTCATGCTACTTAGTTGATTGACTCTGTCAACCTATTCGTCGTACGGAACCGTCCGGAAACTTCCACGGAGGGCCTGCTGCGTCTTGGTCGACGCGTACCTGGACGGCGCCGCAGGAGGGGGTCGACGGAGACGCCGGGGCCGGCGGACAGCGACATGGAGCACGCCGAGGCACCCTCCGGCGGCGACCCGGAACTGCGCGTCACGCTGCCGGCGGGGCCGGCCGCCCTGCCGCGCCGCCGCGGCCCGAGTTCGCCGTGCCGGTGGACAACCCGCGCGCCGACCGGGCGGCCGACGTGCTCGTCGAACTCCTCGCGGGGCAGGGGCGGGTGGGGCGCGCGTCGATGCTCGGCACCGGCAAGGACGACGTCTTCGCCCGGGTCGGTCGGGTGGGACTCCGCCCGCAAACCGGCCCTAGTTGGCCGTCGGCATCACGAGGGCACCCGCCATGCGCTCGGCTGCCTGGATCCCCGTCTTCCCGGGGCACGTCCGCTGATGCCGCCGCCGTGCCGACAGGACATGGCCGCCGTGGTCTTCGACGGCGTGCGACGCGTGGCCTCCTCCGGCCTGGTGCAGGTCGACGTGCAGGTCGACGTGCAGGTCACCGACACGGTGACCGGGGGGCCTGCGCGGCTACTTCGTCAACGCCTGCTTGATGAGGGTGCGGCCGAAGTCCCACATGAGGCCGGTGCCCTTGTGCGCGTCGTCCATGACATCCACGAAGGCCGCGGTGAAGTTGTCGACGTCGTGCTGCCCGATCACGTACGGCGGCAGCAGCTTGATGACGTCCATGTGGTCGCCGGCCACCTGCGTGAGCATGCGGTGCCGCTGGAACAGCGGGACGACGACCATCTGCGCGAACAGCCCGGTGCGCGCCGCCTTCAGGGTCGACCAACCGGCGCGCAGCTTCAGGGACTTCGGCTTGCCGAACTCCAGGCCGACGATCAGCCCGCGCCCGCGGACGTCGGCGAACAGCTCGTACTTCTCCTGCAGCGGGCGCAGCGCGGACTGGAAGGCGTCGCCCATGCGCAGGCAGTTGCCGGTCAGGTCCTCGTCCTCGATGACCGCGAGGGTCGCGAGGCCGGCCGCCATGGCCTGGTTGTTGCCGCCGAAGGTGCAGTCGTGGACCAGGACGCGGTCCATGGTCGAGTAGACCTTCTTGAAGATCCAGTCCTTGGTCAGCGTGGCGCCGATCGGGACGTACCCGCCGGACAGCGCCTTGGCCACCGTGACGATGTCCGGCTCGACGCCGGGCTCCCACTCGTACGCCCAGAACTTGCCGGTGCGGCCCATGCCGACCTGCACCTCGTCGGCGATCAGCAGCGCGCCGTGCTGCCGCAGCAGCTTCTGGGCGGCCGCCAGGTACCCGGGCGGCGGGATCAGCACGCCCTTGCCCTGGATCGGCTCGACGATGAACGCCGCGACGTCGCCGCGCTTCAGCTCGCGCTCCAGCGCGTCGAGGTCGCCGAGCGGCACCGCGGAGTCCGGCAGCAGCGGCTCGAAGCCCTTGCGGAACTCCTTGGCCCCGTTGACCGACAGCGAGCCGGTGGTCAAACCGTGGAACGCGTGGTCGACGTACACGATGCGCTTGCGCCCGGTGGCGAAGCGCGCGAACTTCAGCGCCGCCTCGACCGCCTCGGTGCCGCTGTTGCAGAAGTACACCCGGTCCAGGTGCGGCGTCGTGCGCAGCAGGCGGTCGGCGAGCGCGGCGGCCAGCGGCGGCGTCGCGAAGTGCACGATGTCCGGCAGGTCGAGGGCGATGACGTCCTGCATCGCCTTGCGGACCACGGGGTGGTGCCGGCCGACGCCGTACGTGCCGAAGCCGGACAGGAAGTCGAGGTACTCGCCCCCCGTCTCGTCGTAGAGGTACGGGCCCTCGGCGCGCACGTAGTTGCGGTGGAAGCCGATGGTCTGGAGCACGCGCGGCAGCTGCGGATTGAGGTGCTTGGCGGTCAGCTCGAAGCCGCGCCCCTCGTACTCCGCCAGCGTCTCACCGAGATCGAACGTCATCCGCCACCGTCCTGTTCATCCGCCGTGCCGCGTCCCACGCCCAAGTCTGCCCCCTCGCGTGCCCCGGCCGTCGGGAACGGGCCGGAATCCGGGCCCGCGACCGCGTCGAGCCAATCGGAGAGTGTGCGCGCGGCGGCTTTCAGTGACCGGTACGCGGTCAGGCCGTTGCGCACGATGCCCGGCCGCAGCAGTTCGTGCTTCGGCGAGTCGCTGACCACGCGCACCACGGCCCAGGGCCGCTCCGGGCCGGGCCGCGTCCACCACTCGGTGAGCAGGAAGAAGGACTCCATGTCGGCCGCGACGACCCCGGCCTCGGCGAGCGGGCCGCGTTCGGCCGGGCGGACCAGCTTGCGCACGGTCGCGACCGGTCCGGCGTACACCGGGACGGGCAGCGGGCGCAGGGCCTTCACGAGGGAGTCGGCCCAGGGGCACGGCCGCACCTCGCCGTCGGGGCCGCGCACTTCGGTGGCCACCACGATGTCGCCGGGCCGCAGCCCCTCCATGCCCGCGCCCATGCCCGCCACGGCCACCGCGGGGGCGCCGGTCAGGGTCTCGGCACAGGCGAGCGACTTGGCCTCGCCCATGCCGGAGCGCAGCACGGTCCCGGCGCCGCCGCGCACCAGGGCGCGGCGCTCGATGCGCAGGGGGGCGACGAGAAGGGGCCGCGCGGGGCCGTCCTCGACGGCCTGCGCCGCCTCTTCGGCGGCCTGGGCCGCGGGCGCACCGCCGGTGTGTCCGCGGCCTCCGTCGGCGTTCCGTGCCACGGCTCAGCCCGCCGCCTTCACGTACCGTCCGAGCGCCATGATGGGGAACACGATCCGGTACATGTGGTACTTGATGTAGAAGTCGCCGGGGAAGCCGGTGCCGGTGAACTGCGGTTCGTCCCAGCCGCCTTCCTCGTTCTGATGCTCCGTCAGCCAGCGGATTCCGCGTTCGACCGCGGCACCGCTCTCGCCGGCCGCGAGGAGCGCCAGCAGCGCCCACGCGGTCTGCGACGCGGTGGAGTCGCCCTTGCCGGACCACGCGGGGTCGACGTACGAGCGCAGGTCTTCGCCCCAGCCGCCGTCCGGGTTCTGGATCCCGTTGAGCCAGCGGACCGCGCGGCGGATCGCGCTGTGCCGCGGGTCGACGCCCGCGAGCACGAGGGCCGGGACGGTGGCGCCGGTGCCGTAGATGTAGTTCGCGCCCCAGCGGCCGAACCACGAGCCGTCCGCCTCCTGGTTGCGCAGCAGCCAGCGCACGCCCTCGACGACCTGGTCGCGGTACTCCGGGCCGGACTCCGCGAACATCTCGACGATGTGCGCGGTGACGTCCGCCGACGGCGGGTCGGTGACCGCGCCGAAGTCACAGAACGGCAGCTTGAGCGGCAGCCCGGCGGTGTTGTCCGCGTCGAACGCGCCCCACGCGCCGTCCTTGCTGCGCATTCCGGCGGTCCACACCTCGGCGCGGCCCAGCACCTCGCGCATGCGCTCGGTGTCGGGGTGGGCGGTGTACCGCAGAGCCATCACGACCTCGGCGGTGTCGTCCGTGTCCGGGTAGTAGTCGTTGGCGAACTCGAAGGCCCATCCGCCCGGTTCGAGACCGGGACGGCGGACCGCCCAGTCGCCGTACTCGCGGATCTCCTCGTCCAGCAGCCAGCCCGCGGCCTTGACGACCTGCGGGTGGTCCGCGGCGAGCCCGGCGTCGCGCAGCGCGACGAGCGAGAGGCCGGTGTCCCACACCGGGGACTGGCAGGCCTCGAAGCGCCGCACCGTGCCCTCGTCGGTGTCCTCCCAGATGGTGAACCCGTCGAGGCCCTTGATGCCCTGCGCCACGACCGGGTGGTTGAGCGGCATGCCGGTCAGGTGCAGCGCGATGAGCGAGTACACCCACGGCGGCTGGATACCGCCCCAGCCGCCGTCCGCCTCCTGGCGCTCGATGATCCACTGCTTGGCGCGGCGGATCGCGTGCCGGCGCACCGGCATCACCGGGCGCTTGGAGTAGACGTGCAGGACCCGGTCGAGGGCGCGGAAGAACCGCGACCACGGGTCGTCGGCCACCGGCTTGGCGGCCACCGGCCCGGTCGGCTCCAGTTCGTCGAGGCCGAACGGCGCGGGCCGGACCGGGCGCAGCGAGCTCACGATGGTGAGCGGGACGATCGTCTGCCGCGCCCAGCACGCGAAGTCGTAGACGTTGAGCGGGAACCACTTGGGCAGGTAGATCAACTCCGGCGGCATCACCGGGAGTTCGTCCCAGGACCACCAGCCGAAGAAGGCCAGCCAGAAGCGCGTGAAGACCCGGCTGTGCGCGATGCCGCCCTGCTCGCGGATGTACGCGGCGGCGCGCCGCATGTGGTCGGCGTCGACGGAGTCCCCGGCGAGCTTGAGGGCGACGTACGCCTCGATCGTCGTGGACAGCTCCGCGGGACCGCCCCGGAAGGACGCCCATGTGCCGTCCTCCCGCTGGTTCGCACGGATCCACCGGGCCGACTGCTCGGTCTGCTCGGCGGTGCGGATGCCGAGGAACTCCCGGAACAGGAGGTCCTCGGCGTCCATCGTGACGTTGGTCTCCAGCTCGCCCTTCCACCAGCCCGTCTCGTCCTGCAGCGAGAGCAGGTGGGCCACGGCGCGGTCGAGCGTGTCCTTCGCCCGCTCCGGCGCGTCGGTGGAACCGGTCTGGACCGTCACCGTCATCTTCACAACTCCCGAGTCGTAGTGAATGCCGCCAGGGCCGCCAGGTCGGTACGCGTCACCTCCGGGATGCCGAGTCCGTCGAGGCTGCCGAGCGCGAGCTCCAGGTGTCGCTGCGCCTCCACCTCGGTTCGGACGCGGCCTCCCGCCTCCTCCACGAGCCTTGCGGCCAAAGCCAACTGATCCTCCGTCAGGTCACCGGGGGTGGTGTAGAGGTCGGCCAGCCGGTCCGCCGCGGCGCCCCCGGAGGTGAGCGCGGCGACGACCGGGACGGACTTCTTGCGCTGGCGCAGGTCGTTCCAGGCGGGCTTGCCGGTCACCTCGGGGCGGCCCCAGATGCCGAGCAGGTCGTCGACGGCCTGGAAGGCGATGCCGAGGTGGTGGCCGAACGCGTACAGCCGGTCCACGGTCTCCTGCTCGGCGCCGGCGAGCGCGGCACCGATGGCGCTCGCGCAGGCGAGCAGCGCACCGGTCTTGTTGCCGGCCATCGACAGGCACTCCTCGACCGTGACGTCCATACGCGTCTCGAACGAGAGGTCCTGGGACTGTCCGTCGATCAGTGCGGCGGTCGCGTCGGTGAGCAGCTTGGCGGCGCGGTCGCCCTGGCCGGACGACTCCATCAGCACCTGCTCGGCGAGCACGAGCAGCCCGTCGCCGGCCAGGACCGCGAGGCCGGGGCCGAAGGCCTTCCAGGCGGTGGGCCGGTGCCGCCGCTCCTCGTCGCCGTCCATGAGGTCGTCGTGCAGGAGCGAGAAGTTGTGGACGAGTTCGACGGCGACCGCACCGGGGACACCGGCCCGGGTGGGCGCCCCGACGGCCTCGGCGGACAGCAGCGCGAGCGCGGGGCGCAGCGCCTTGCCGCCGTTGCCCGGGACCGGGCGGCCCTCGGTGTCGGCCCATCCCATGTGGTAGGCGGAGACCCGGGCGAGCGGCGGTTCGAGGCGGGCGACGGCGGTGCGGAGCGCGGGCTGCGTGGCCTCGCGGGCGCGGTCAAGTACAACGGGGGCGAGTGAGCTGTCGGCTACGGTCACGGTGTCGTCGTCCTCTCCGGGAAGGCACCAGATGGAGTCGTCGGCAGTACACGCCCGGGATCCAAGTCCAGGCTGGGCAGGGTGACGTGGGCCGCGGCCAGGCCGCTTCGGACAGCCGACTCCATGGTCGCGGGCCACCCGGTGGCGGTCCACGAGCCGGCGAGTGCGAGTCCAGGCAGGGCGGTGCGCGCGTACGGTCGCAGTCGGGCCGAGCCGGGTGCGGCTCGGAAGGTCGCGGTGCGCTCCTTGGTCACGACGAACTCCTCGACACGCGCCGAACGCGTGGCGGGAATCAGCCTTTCGAGCGCGGGCAGGAACCGGTCCCGGAGTTGATGCTGCGTCAGATCGATCTCGTCCTCGGCGGCGGACAACGACACCGCGAGGTACCGGCCGCGTTCGAGTCCGAGGTTGTCGCTGCGGTCGAAGACCCACTGCAAGGGACTGCCGAGGCCGGCCGCGAAGTCCTCGGTGAAGACCGGCCGGTCGTAGACCACATGCAGGTTGACGATCGGCGAACTCCCCAGTCCGGCAAGGACGGTGGGGTCGGCCGGCCGGTCGTCGAGGAGCAGGGCGCCGGCGGGGAGCAGCCGCGCGGCGTCCTCGTGCGGTACGGCGATGACGACGCCGTCGGCGTGCAGGGTGCCGCCGTCGGAGTCGACGGTGAAGCCGCCGCCGGGCAGCGGCTCGACGGCCGCGACCCGGGAGCGGAGGCGTACGTCCACCTTCGCGTCCTCGAGCGCGCGCTGTGCGGCGTCGCCGTGCAGCTTCTGGAGCGGCACCTTGCTCCAGCCGATGTCGGCGCCGTCGTTGGTGTCGAGCAGCCCGGTGCGGAAGACCTTGGTGGCGACGGCGAGCGAGGCGTGCTCGGCCGTCAGGTTGATGGTGGCGACGCCGACCAGGTCCCACATCGCGGCGCGTTCGCGGGCCGTGACGCCGAACCGGTCGAGCCAGCTGCCGAAGGTGACCTCGTCGAGGCGCGGGTCCTCGGGGTCGAGGCGCTTGAGCGCGAGCGCCGCGACCCCGACCCGGGCCCGGCCCGCGAGGGTCAGGAACGGGTAGCGGGACAGTGCGGCGGACAGGTGCAGGGGCGAGGGCAGCGCGCTGCGGCGCAGCCGCCCGGTCGTGCCCCAGGGAGTGAGGACGGGTACGTCGAGCCGGTCCTGCAGGACCGTGTCGCCCGTCGATCCGATGCGGTCGAGGAACCACCGGTACTCGGTGCAGCAGCGCAGGAACACGTGCTGCCCGTTGTCGAGCCACCGTCCGCCACGGCGGAAGGAGAACGTCGCACCGCCGAGGCGCGGACGCCCCTCCAGCAACGTCACGGACGCGCCCGCATCAGCCGCGGTGAGTGCGGCGGTGATGCCGGCGAGTCCTCCCCCCACCACGATCAGACGACGTGTCATGAGCCCTCACGTACCCAGAAGATCACTTGGCCTACTCCCCCTTGAAGTGTTTTTCGCCGGAACGTGTTCCCCGCATGAGGAATTTTTCCGTGGACCGCGTCACACGCGCGACGTTCTGCGGTACGGCCGTGAACGCCGAGCGTTCGCCGACCGGCAGTCCGGACAGCCCGCGCACCGCGATCTCGGCCTTCTCCCAGCCGGGGAGCGACTGGCGGCCGGTGAGCACGACCGACGGTTCGGCGACGATGCGGGTCAGCAGGCGGCGGTAGATTCCGGCCATCGCACCGGCGGAGGCGGCGCTGCGCCGGTCGAGCAGCGGCAGCAGGCGCAGGCCCTCGTCGAACAGGCGCCGGGCCCGCTCGCCCTCGAAGCGCACCAGGTCGTCGAACGCCGCCCCGGGCACGAAGGCGCCTTCCGGCTCCCAGGCGTCCTCCAGGCCGAACTTCGCGAGGTCCTCGCGCGGCAGGTAGACCCGCCCGTTGTCCTTGTCCTCCTTGATGTCCCGGAGGATGTTGGTCACTTGGAGCGCGATGCCGAGCGTGTCGGCCAGCTCCGGCGCGCGCTCGGGGTCCGTCGAGCCGAAGATGCCGAGCGACAGGCGTCCGACCGCGCCCGCCACGCAGCGGCAGTACACGGTCAGTTGCTCGAAGGTCTGGTACTGCGTCTCCTTGAGGTCCATCTCGACGCCGTCGATGAGCTCGTCGAGCGCGGACAGCGGGATGGGGTAGCGGTGCGCGGCGTCCGCGAGCGCGGTGCAGACCGGGTCGCGGTAGGCGGCAAGATCCTCCAGCTGCGCGCGCATCCGGCCCAGCTCGGCGACCTTGGTCTCCAGCGGCAGGTCGCCGTCGCCGATGTCGTCGACCTCGCGGGCGAAGGCGTACACCGCGCTGAGCGCGAGGCGCTTCGGTTCGGGCAGCAACCGGATGCCGTAGTAGAAGTTCCGCGCCTGATTGCGGGTCAGCCGCTCGCAGTACGCGTACGACGCGTCGACGTCCATGTGGCTCCTCACCGTTTCCGGGCCAGCACGCGGACGAGTTCCCGCAGCAGGCCGGCCTTTCCCGGCCGGGGACGATGCCCCAGCACGTCGTGGTCCACGGCGGCGATCGCCGCGAGTGCGGCGCGTCCGCCGGCGGCGAATCCCGCGACCGCCAGCCGCTCCCGTCCGCGCAGCGAATCGATCAAGGGCGCACCGGCGCGGAGCAGGTTAGCCGCGCGCCCCGCCTCGAACGCAACCAGTTTTCGCAGGTGGGGGCCCGCGGACCCGGCCGTCAGGTCGGCTTCGGCGACCCCGAACCGGGCCATGTCCTCCGTCGGCAGGTAGATGCGGTCCTTGCCGAGGTCCTCGGCGACGTCCTGGAGGTGCTCGACGATCTGCAGTGCGGTGCAGATCTGGTCGGACCAGACGAACCGCTGCTCGTCGGCCCGGCCGAACACGTACAGGACTATGCGCCCGACGGGGTCGGCGGACAGCTTGCAGTAGTCGACCAGGTCGCCGTACGTCTCGTAGCGGCGCACCCGCTGGTCCTGCCGGTTCGCGTCGATCAGCGCGACGAGCGGGTCCGCCGGCATGCGCGTCTCGGCGACCGTGGCACGCAGCGGGCGCAGCACTTCGAGGTGCGGCGCGTCGCCGTCGTAGATCCGGCGCACGTCCTTCTCGACCTCGTCGAGCTGGGCGAGCCGGTCGCCGGTCGCCTCGTCGCCGATGTCGTCGACGAGCCGGGCGAAGCCGTACACCGCGAGCAGGTGGCGCCGGTGCTCGGGACGCAGCACGCGCGAGGCGACCGGGAAGTTCTCGTCCTTGGCCTGGGCCATGACCACCGCGGGGTCGACGACCGCGCGGTCCGGTAGTTCCCCGGTCCGGTCCCCGGTGCCGACTCCCGCAGCGTCGCCTCCGGTGTCATCGGGACCTGCCTGACCGCCGGAATTGCGCTCCATCTCTCTCCCTGGACTGCTGGGAACCGTTGTCCCGGGAGCAGCGGATCGCGCCCCGGCTTCGATTCCAACACGACAGTTGGCCAGGAACTCGGCTTGTCCCGGTCGGTCTGACGGTTCAGCTTGCCTGATCACCGATGTGCCGATCAAGCACCGGGATGACGCGTGTCAGCCCGCATCCGCGACTTTCCCGCGACGAAACCCCGCCGTTATCCATGGCCACGGAACCCGCTATCCTCGGGCGCGGGCGCCTGTCACCCCCTTGGCTGTCAGGACGCCGGATCAAGGGGCGCGGTTTCATCGGGAGCCCCGATTTTCCGAGGGTTGTCCGGCGTTCGGACCAACCGGAGGTTGCGATTCCGCTAATTCCGCCGGGCGATCAATTGGCGAAATAGGAATCGTTTTGTTGACGTAACGGGCGAGTGTGGTTCTCGACACAAAGTCGGCGACTACTCGGGGCAAGTCGGGCAGCCGTGCCGACGGCACGCCGACAACCGCACCGACCGGGTCCCACCGGCTCCGGACCGATCCACCGGGCAAAGCGGGACCTTAGCCCCTGAACACCGCTGCGGGGCGCGGCCATCCTGGAACACATGACCACGACACCCGCACCCCGGCTCGAAGAGCTGACGGCCGCCGAGGCGCTCCGTCTGATGGCCGGCGTGCCGGTGGGCCGTGTCGTCTTCACCGAGGGCGCGCTGCCCGCGATCCGCCCGGTGCACTTCTTCGTCGAAGGCGGCCGCGACGCCGGTCCGGCCGCCGGCCCCGAGGCCCCCGCGGACGCAGCGGACGGGGCGGACCAGACGGACCAGGCTGACCCCGCGACCTCGGCAACCCTCGCAGCCACGGCGATCGTCTTCCGCGTCATCGGGGACCGCAACCTCGCCTCGGCGCTGCACAGGTCCGTCGTCGCCTTCCAGGCCGACGAGTGCGACATGGAGCGGCGGAGCGGCTGGTCGGTCACCGCGACCGGGAACGCGGTACGCGTCGACGACGCCGCCGAGATCGACCGGCTCTCGCGCCGGCTGCCCATCCCTTGGGCGGAGCAGGGCATCGTCTTCCGCATCGAGCCGGAGCTCGTGACGGGACGCCGCCTCAACCGCTGACCGGCCGGCCGTCGCCCCGCTCGGCCGTCGGCCGCCGACCACGTCAGCGGGCGACCTCGGCCTCCTCGGCGTGGTGGCACGCCACCTCGGCACCGGCCAGCAGCCGCGGCACCGGCACCTCCGTCCGACACTCCTGCGTCGCCAGCGGGCAGCGCGGGTGGTACGCGCATCCCGGCGGCGGCGCCACCGCCGACGGCACCTCCCCCAGCGCCCCGGACACCGCGTCGTCCGACCGCGCCGGCCCGGTCCGACCCCGATCGGGCTCCGGCACACTGGCCAGCAGCATGCGCGCGTACGGGTGCGCCGGCGTGTGCAGCACATGCGACGCCGCGCCGATCTCGGCGATCCGCCCCAGGTACATCACCGCGGCCCGGTCCGCGAGGCGCCGGGCGATGTCGATCTCGTGTGTGATGACGACGATCGCCAGGCCCAGTTCGTCGCGCAGCCGCAGCAGCAGGTTCACCACCGTCGCCTTGACGCTCGCGTCGAGGCTCGCGGTCGGCTCGTCCAGCACCAGGACGCGCGGCCCGACCAGCAGCGCGCGGGCCAGCACCATGCGCGCGAGCTCGCCGCCGCTCAGGTCGCGCGGCATGCGGTCCAGGTGCTCGTCGGACAGGCCCACCCGGCGCACCGTCTCCAGCGCCAGGCGCTCGCGTTCCGTCTTGTCCGCGGCCAGCCCGTGCACCCGCAGCGGCTGGTGCAGCGCGTGCCGGATGCCCCGGCGCCGGTTGAACGCGGCGCGCGGATTCTGCGTCACGAGCTGCACGAGCCGCTGGTCCTTGCCGTCCCGGTGCGCGGGCAGTTCGCGGCCGTCCAACTCGACCGTCCCGGCCGTCGGTTCGCTGAGTCCCGCGAGCATGCGCGCCACGGTCGACTTGCCGCAGCCGGACTCCCCGACGATCGCGAGGATCTCCCCCGCCGCGACGTCGAACGAGACGTCCTCGACGGCGTGCACCCGGTCACCGGGGCCGCGCTTGCCGAGCGTGCGCGGCAGAGTGAAGTGGCGACGGAGGTGACGAGCCGTCAGGAGTGGTTCGCGGTCGGTCACTTGGCACCACCGTCGGAGGGCCGGTGGCAGGAGGCCGAGGCGTCGCCGTACCGGACCGGCTCCGGCATCTCGGTGCGGCAGATGTCGGTGGCCTTGGGGCAGCGGGGCGCGAACGGGCACCCGGGCAGCAGGTTCGCCCCCTCCGCGGTACCGGGGATCGGGCGCAGCGGCTCGTCGGCCGGCGTGGTGGACGGCATCGCCGCGACCAGCGCCCGGGTATAGGGGTGCCGGGGGTTGGCAAAGATCTCGTGGACCGGCGCCGTCTCGACGAGGCGGCCGCCGTACATGACACCGACGCGGTCGCAGATCTGGGCGACGACGGCGAGGTCGTGCGAGACGTACAACACGGCCAGGCCCAGGTTCTCACGCAGGGTCAGCAGGAGCTTGAGGACCTGCGCCTGGACCGTGGCGTCGAGCGTCGTGGTCGGCTCGTCGGCGAGCAGCAGGGCCGGCTCGTGCGACAACGCCGCGATGGCGATGACGAGGCGCTGGAGTTGCCCGCCGGAGAACGCGCCGGGCAGGTCGCGCGGGCGGTCGAGGACCGCGCCGAGGCCGATCGCCGCCAGCGTGCCGCGCAGCTCGGGGTCGTCCATCCGGTCGCCGAGGTACCAGCGGAGCTGGCGGCCGACGGGCGTGGTCGGCGAGAGGGAGGTCATCGGCTGCTGCGGGACCAGCGCTATGCGGTGGCCGCGTACGCGCCGCAGATCCCGCTCGCGCAGCCGGGCGAGGTCGCGGCCCTCGAAGTCGATGCCGTCGGCCTCCAGGCGCGTGCCGTCCGGCAGCAGGCCCATGACCGCGGTGCACACGCTGCTCTTGCCGCTGCCGGACTCCCCCACCAGGCCGAAGACCTCCCCCGGCCGTACCTCGAACGACGCCCCGCGTACCGCGGTGACCGGTCCCCGTGCGGAGGGGTACGTCACGGACAGCCCGCGCACGCGCAGCAGCGCCGCCGGGTCCGCCCCGCCCGCGGCGGGGTCCGGGGCGGCTGCGGCGGCCGTGCCGGGCTTGGTGCCCGATCCGAGAGTCGTGGCCATGGAGTGTCCGTCCGTTTGCGGGTGGGCGGAGGTTTTCCTTCCCAGTGTGCGGGCCGGATCCCGGGTACCGGTCCGGCGGTCGGTCAGCCGGTGAAGCGGAGGGTCTGCGGCGACAGGCGGCAGACCTTCAGCTGCGCGGTGTTGAGCGGGCTCAGTTCGCGGCGCTGGGCCACGATCAGCTCGGGATGGACGGGCGGGAAGATCACCGCGTCCTCGGCGAGCGCGCGGTCGACCGCCTTGAGCGCGGCCGTGCGGGCGGCGGGGTCGGTGGTCTGCCACACGGTGTCGATCGCCTGGTCCACGACCGGGTTCTTGTACCCGCACGCGAGCACGTTGGTCGAGGACGCGGGCGCGAGCGTCAGGTAGTTCGCGGGTCCCGAGGTGAAGCCCGACATGAAGGTGTTCATGAGCATGTCGTAGTCGCGCGAGAGCCATTTGTTGGACCACGGGCCGCCCGCGAGCTGCTCGATGGTGACCTTGACGCCGATCTTGTCCCATCCGGCGACCAGGACCTGCGCGATGTCGCGGATGGTCTGGCTGGCGCCGATCGTGATGGTGAAGGAGCGCTTGGTGGTCTTGGCGCGGTCCAGGTGCTCGCGCGCCTTGGCCAGGTCGGGGGTCGCGGGGAAGACCGCGAGCCCGGCGTCGTGGCCCAGCTCGCCGGGGCCGATGGGGCCCTGGCCGGGCTTGCCTTTGCCGCCGTACACGCGCTGGAGCACGCCGTCGCGGTCCATCGAGTAGGCGATGGCCTTGCGGAACTCCGGGTCGTTGAACGGCTCGCGCTCGATCATGACGTACGTCAGCACGTCGAGCGGCGCGACCGCGGTGACCACCGCGACGCCCTTCTCCTTCTCCAGGATCGGCACGGTGGTCTGCGCGGGTGCGGTGATCAGGTCGACCTTGCCCTGCTTGAGGCTGACCGCGCGCGTGTTGCCGTCGGTGAAGACCGTGTACTCGATGCCGGCGAAGGCCGCGCCCGCCGGCATGTCGGCGAACGGCGCCCGGTACTGGCCGCCGTGGTAGCGGTCGAACCTGGACATCGTGAAGCTCTGCCCCGGGATGTAGCGGTCCAGGCGGAAGGGGCCGGTGCCCATCATCGTGTCCTTGCGCGACACGAAGTCCTTGTGCGTGACCGGCAGGTTGGTCAGGTGCGAGCGGAGCAGGCCGTACGGCTTGGCGAGCCTGATGCGCACGGTCCGCTCGTCGGCCTTCTCGAACGACGCGACGTAACCGAGCATGTACGTGATCCACTCGCTGCCCGCCGACATGTCGAGCATGTGCGTGAGCGTGGCCACCACGTCGTCGGCGGTGAACGGCTCGCCGTTGTGCCACACGATCCCGCTCTTGAGTCTCACGGTCCAGGTGAGCTGGTCCGGCGAGACCTCCGGCTCGCCGTCGGCGAGCAGCGGCACGGAATTGAGCTGGTCGTCGTACGCGTACAGGCTCTCCATCACCGGCTCGGCGATCCAGCGCGTCACCTCGGCGCCGGAGTCGAGCGGGTTGAGGCTGCTGGGCGCGGCCGCGACGCCGATGCGCAGAATGCCGTCCTTGTGCCGGTCGGCGACGCGCGATCCGGAGTCGCCGGAGCTGCACGCGGTCAGCAGGCCGGTGCCGCCGAGGGCAAGACCCGCGGTCATGCCGAGGAACCCGCGCCGGCTCGGGCCGGTCTGGCCGGTCCGGCCCGTGCCGCCGGTTGCCGTACGGGCCCTCCACGCTCCGGGGGTCACTTCGTCTCCTCTGTCGCGTACGCGGCGGGGATGCCGCTCGTGCTCGTGCCTGCGCGCTTCGAACGTGCGAGACGGGGGCTCCGGTTCCGCTCCCCGTACGCCTCGCCGAGCAGGTTGAAGCCGAGGATGCCGAGGACCAGGACCGCGCCGGGGAGCGTGGCGTACCACCACGCGTCGCCCAGGATCTGGCCGCCGGCGTCCGCGACCAGGTTGCCCAGTGTCGCGTGCGGGGGTGGGACGCCGAGCCCCAGGAAGCTCAGACCGCCCTCGGCGAAGACCGCGATGGCCATCGCGAGGAACGCCTGTCCGAGCACCGGGGGCATGACGTTGACCAGCACCTCCCGGGACAGGATCTCGCGCGGGGGCACGCCGAGGCCACGCAGGTTCACCACGTAGTCCTCGCTCAGCTCCACCACCGTCGCGGCGCGGGCGACGCGGGCGAAGTACGGGATGAAGCCGACGCCGATCGCGAGGGCGACGCGTACGCCGTTGGTCACCGTGACCGGGCCGAAGTGCATGTCGTCGGTGCCCATGAGGCCGATGACGAACATCACGAAGATGAACTGCGGGAGGGCCTGCACGGTCTCGACGGTGCGCATGAGGAGCCCGTCCAGGCGTCCGCCGTAGCGGTATCCGGCGAGCACGCCGATCGCGGTGCCGGCGGCGAGCGCGAAGCCGATCGAGGTGAGGCAGATCCACAGCGACGTCCACGCACCCTCGGCGGTGCGCGCGAGGAGGTCGCGGCCGAGGTGGTCGGTGCCGAAGGGGTGGTCGGGAGACGGCGCTTCGGGGCCGAGGGCGACCAGCTCGGTCGGGCTGCCGTGCAGGCGTCCCACGGTGGCGACCAGCAGGTACAGGGCGACCATGACGAGCCCGGTCCAGCCCGCGATGCCGAGGTTCCCGAGGTGCTTGCGCAGTCCGTGCGCACGGGCCCGGCCGGACGGCGCGGGCTCGGGCGCCGGGGGTGTAGCACCGACGGCGTCCGAGCCGCCCGCGGAACCCGCCGGGACCGCGGACTCGGGCGGTATCGGACGTACAGGCTCCACCGGCTTGCTCTCAGGCACGGGCCAGCCCCTGTCGCGTGCGGGGGTCCACGACGAGGTACAGGAGGTCGACGACCAGGTTGAGGACCAGGAAGATCGCGGCGGTGGCGACGCAGCCGCCGAGCGCGAGCTGGTAGTCCTGGCGCTGGAACGCGGTGACCATCATCTGCCCGAGGCCGGGGATCTGGAAGACGCTCTCCACCAGCACGGTCCCGGACAGCAGGCCGCCGATCAGCACACCCGCGACGGTCAGCGTCGGCACCACCGCCCCGCGCAGCGCCACGCGGCGCAGCACCTGGGTGCGCGACGAGCCCATCGCGCGCGCGAAGGCGACGTGGTCGGAGGTGTACGCCTCCACCAGCCCGCCGCGCAGCGAGCGCGTGATCATCGCGAACGCGCCGAGGCCGAGCACGACCGCGGGCAGCAGCAGCACCTGGAGGTTGCGGGCGGGGTCCTCGGAGAAGGTGACGAAGCCGCCCGCGCCGGGCAGGAAGTCGGGGTTGTCGACCATGACGAGCATCACGACGGCGATCCAGTAGCCCGGCAGGGACATGGCGACGACGGTGACGACGCGGGTGGCCTGGTCCACCGCGCGGCCTTGGCGCAGCGCGGACCAGGTGCCGAGCAGGACGGCCGGGACGACGGCCAGCAGGGCGGCGAGGAAGCCGAGTTCGAGCGAGACGGGCAGCGCGCGGCCGATCTGGTCGGCGACGGAGGAGCCGTCGTACAGCGAGGTGCCGAAGTCTCCGGTCACCAGGCCGCCGAGATAGTCGAAGTACTGCACGACCAGGGGGCGGTCCAGGCCCATGCGGTGTTCGACGGCGGCGCGGGCCACGGGGTCGGCGGCGACCTGCGGGGCGAGCTGGTTGACCGGCGAGACGGGTGAGGCGTGCAGCAGCATGAACATGCCGGTGACGACGGCGAACATCACCACGAGCACGCCTACCGCGCGCCGCAGGATGTAGGTGGCCATCGTCTGCTCCTGTTGAGTTGCCGTGCCATGCCGTGCAGCCGCCGCTGTGCCGTGCGGCTGTGCGGTGCTGTGCCGCCGTGCCGTGCTTTCTTGTTTGCTTCCGTGCTTCCTTGCGGGCGAACTGCTGTGGGGTGGGACATCCGGAGTACTCCGCCTGCTCCGCTATCCCACCCCACGGCGCATGCGCGGGCGCAGCCGGGTCAGCCGTCCTTGCGCCACCGGTCCATTTCGGCGCCGAGGTCGCGCAGTACGGCGCTGTTGACCTCGTACGCGTACAGCACCTCCTCGATGATGCGCTCCTTCTCCTCGTCGTCCCACGGGGCGACGTCGAGCGCGCGGCGGTAGCCGGTCTTGAACGCGTCGAGGTCGCCGACCGCGTCGAAGTTGTAGAACTCGGTGCCCTCGTGGCCTTCGAGGCCGAAGTGACGGCGCATCAGTTTGGCGATGTGCTGGCCGCCGGACATGTCGCCGAGGTACCGGGTGTAGTGGTGCGCGACATAGCCGCCGGGCCAGTCGAAGCACTTCTCCCGTATGCGCTGGATGTACCGCTCGGTGCCCGCGTTGGCCGGGTACTTCTCGCGCCAGCCCTCGCCGGCCAGGAATAGCATGTCGGCTTCGAGGGCCGCCATGCGGTCCAGGCTCTCGGGGCAGAACGGCGCCGCGACCTCGTCGCCGCGCATCACGACCGAAGCCTGCTCCAGGACCTCGTACGCCCAGTAGTGCTGGGCGACCATCGCGGTGTAGGCGTCCCGGGTGAGGCCGCCGCGCATCAGAACGTCGAGGAAGCCCTCGCCCTCGGCACTTTGGTGGCTTCCCCAGGAACGCTTGCGGATGGTCGCGGAGAACGTCTCTTCGGCGGTCTCGGCGGTGTCGGTCGTGGTCATCGTTGAGTCCCCTTGGAACGGCCCTTGGGCGGCGTCGGTACGACAAGCTGCCGAACCGCAGTGTGTGCGGCCCCGTATGCCGGCGTCAAGAACTTACCGACATCTTGTCGGAACGATGTCGGAGGGTGCATCCTTGGGCTCCAAGGGGTTCCGGGGGCGGCCCCGGCGATGTGCACCACGGCAATGAGGGTAGCCTAACCTCCACAACGAACGTACGCCGGAGTACAGGCCGTTGACCTGGGAGTTAAGCAGCGTGAGCACACATCGAACCCGCCGTCGCCGTGCGGCGTCCCTGCCCGTCCTGCTGCTCGGCATGCTCCTCGGCCTGCCGCTCGCGCTGTTCGCCGGCGCCGGCACCGCACATGCGGAGAACGTCAGCCTGTCGGCGACCAAGACCACGGGTCTGGACCCGGCCGGCGAGGTGATCACGGTCACCGGCAAGGGCTTCAAGCCGGGCATCAAGCTTTTCCTCACCGTGTGCGACCCGGCCCAGCCTGCCGGACGCGCGTGTGACGTGGTCAACTTCAAGCTGGTCGACACCGACGCGAGCGGCGGATTCGTGGCCGACTACAAGCCGGCCGCGAAGTTCGGCGTCACCGACTGCCTCGCGACACCGTGTGCGCTGCAGACCAGTTGGGTCGGCAACGGCAAGGACCGCAGCCAGGAGGGCGTCGCGGCGATCGGCTTCACCGGCGGCGTCGCCCCGTCGCTGCCGAACCGTCCGCAGGAGAACGCGGGCCCGCCCGGAGCCACCGAGAGCCCCGCGGCACCCGGCACGGACGCGGCGGGCGCGCCGAGCTCCGGCCCCGCGCCGACCGGAATCGACGGCGCCATGCCGAACGTGCCGCAGACCTCGACGGCACCGGACGCGTCGACCGCTCCCAGCGCCGACAAGAAGGACGACGACTCCGACTCCTCGGTGTGGATCGTCGTCGGCGTCGTGGCGGCCGTCGTCATCGTCGTCGGCGCCGGGACCTTCGTCTTCGTACGCCGCCGCGCGGCGCACTGACCGGGGCACGCCCGCCCCGCACAGCTCGGCGTCGCCGGCCCCGCTTCGCACGGCCGGGAACCGCTTCGCACCGCCCCGAACCACCCGGCGCCGCCTCGCCCGTACACCGTTCCGGACCCGACCACCCGCCCGACCGCCTTCGGAGGCGACCATGACCACCACCCCCTCCCCGCAGGGCACCGCGAACCCGTTCGGTCCGGACGTCGTCGCCGCGATCACCAAGCACATGAACGACGACCACCCCGCCGACAACCTGCTGATCGTGCGCGGCCTGGGCGGCAAGGACACCGCCACCTCGGCGCGCATGAGCGGGCTCGACGGCCTCGGCGCCGACTTCGTCGCGGTGGTCGACGGCGCCGAGACCGACGTCCGGATCCCCTGGGAGCGCGAGCTGACCGAGCGGCGCGAGGTGCGCGTCGAGGTCGTCCGCCTCTACAACGAGGCCTGCGCGGCCCTCGGCATCGAGCCGCGCCAGGAGGGCGAGCACTGAGACACGCCGTACCGGCGGCGCCGCCGGGGTGATCGGCGACGCACTGGTGTGGCCTGTGCCACAGTCGCAGCCCGGGAGGAATTCCTCCCGGGCCGCGCTCGTTGCGTCTGCTTGGCGCCGGCCGGCGTCGCGTTACGACGCACACCGCGGTGCACCGCGCTTCCCGGTACTCCGCCCTTGGCCCGGCACCACGACACGTACCGGGGCGGCCCCCTGACCGCTCCCGCTCTATCCGTTCCGCTCCCAGGAGTCCGCCCGTATGGCATCACCCGGCCGATCGCGTCTGCCCGACCTCAACCAGAAGTTCGTCGTCGGCGCGGTCTTCGTGGCCGCGATGTTCGTGAACATCCTCGACATCACGATCATCAACGTCGCGCTCCCGGCCATCGGCAAGGACTTCGGGGTCGGTCCCTCGGAGCTCGGCACGGTGGCGGTCGGCTATCTGGTCAGCCTCGCGGTGTTCATCCCCGCGTCCGGCTGGCTCGGCGACCGGTTCGGCAGCAAGCGGGTGTTCCTCTTCGCGCTGGCGGTGTTCACCGGCGCGTCCGCCTTGTGCGGCCTCGCGCAGACGCTCGACCAACTCGTGCTCTTCCGCATCCTCCAGGGTGTCGGCGGCGGCCTGCTGACCCCGGTCGGCATGGCGATGATGTTCCGCGCCTTCCCGCCCGAGGAGCGCGTGCGCGCGTCCCGCGTCCTGATGGTCCCGACCGCGATCGCCCCCGCGCTCGGCCCGGTGCTCGGCGGCCTGCTCGTCGACAAGGCGTCGTGGCACTGGGTCTTCTACATCAACCTGCCGGTCGGCGCGGTGGCCCTGGTGTTCGGCGCGCTGTTCCTCAAGGAGCACCGCGAGCCGGGCGTGGGCCGCTTCGACCTGCCGGGCTTCCTCCTCGCCGGCGTCGGCTTCGCGCTGCTGATGTACTCGCTCAGCGAGGGCCCGGGCAAGGGCTGGGGGTCCCCGCTCATCATCGGCACCGGCATAGCCGGGGCGGTGCTGCTCGTCTCGATGGTCTGGTACGAGCTCCGCGCCGCCGAACCCATCCTCAAGCTCCGCCTGTTCGGCGACCGCCTGTTCGCCAGCACCAACACCGTGTCGCTGCTCGGCTCCGCGGGCTTCCTCGGCCTTCTGTACGTCTACCCGCTGATGTGCCAGCAGGCGTTCGGCTGGAGTGCGCTCAAGACCGGTCTGCTGACCTTCCCCGAGGCGTTCGGCGTGATGATCACCTCGCAGGTCGTCTCCCGCATCTACCCGAAGGTCGGACCGCGCCGCCTGATGGCCGTCGGCCTGGCGGGCATAGCCGCGGCGGCCGTCATGCTCAGCCGGACCGACCAGAACACCCCTCCCGCGGTGTTCGCCGGCATCCTCTTCTTCACCGGCGTCGCGCTGGCGTTCAACATGATCCCGATGCAGGCCGCCGCGTTCGCCAAGACCAAGCCCTCCGACAGCGCCGCGGCGTCGACGCTGTTCAGCACGCAGCGCCAGCTCGGCTCGGCACTGGGCGTCGCCCTGCTGAGCACGGTGATCGCGGGGGTGGGCGCGTTCACCACCACCTCGGCGGGCCTGGCCGCTCCGAATCTGGACGCGTACCGCGCCGCGTTCTGGACGGCGGCTGGCATCGCGCTCGTCGGCGCCCTCGTGGCACTGACCGTGCGCGACGAGGATGCCGCGGCGACGATGCGCAAGGCCGAGCCGGTCGAGGAGGCCCGCCCGGCGGCGGAGCCGGACGCGGTCAGCGCGTAGCGCGTTCGGGTGCGTAGCGCGTTCGGGTGCGTAGCGCGTTCGGGTGCGTAGCCGTCGGGCGTAGCGGTCGGGCGTAGCGGTCGGCGCGTCAGCCCGACGCGGGAGACTATGCGCGTGACCACCAAGCAGACGATGCGCGCGCTGCGCCTCGCGCGGGCCCGCGCGCAGGCGCTGGCCGGCGGTGTCCGGGAGCACACCGCCGCGGGCGTGGTGCGCCGGGTCTTCGCGATCCAGGCGCAGGACGCGGTCGCCGCCGACCTCGGCGTCCGGGTGCGCGCCGACGGCGTCTCGGCGGCCGAGGTGCGGGCCGCGTACGAGGACGAACGCTCGATCGCCACCGGATGGTTCATGCGCGGCACGCTGCACACCGTGCCCGCGGAGGACCTGCGCTGGCTGCTCGGCGTGTTCGGGGCACGGAACGAGGCGGCGAACGCCCGCCGGTACCGTGAACTGGACCTCGACGAGGCACTTCGCGAACGCGCCGCGCGCGTGATCCGCGAGGCGGTCGCGACGCACGGGCCGCTCACCCGCGGCGAGTTGGCCGAACGCCTGGCGGCCATCGGGGTCCCGCCTTCCGGGCAGGCGCCGTTCCATTTGATCAGGCACGCCGCGCTGGTCGGTGTGGTCTGCCACGGTCCCCGGCGGGCGGGCGAGGGCACCTTCGTGCTGCTCGACGACTGGATCCCGGCCCACGGGCGCGGGCCGCAGGGCGACGCGGCGGCGGCCGAGCTCGCACTGCGGTACGCCCGGGCGCACGGCCCCGCCGACGCCGAGGACTTCGCGCACTGGTCCGGCCTGCCTCTGTCGCTCGCCCGGCGGGCCTGGGCGGCCGGACCGGCGAAGACGCTTCGCCCGGAGGACGCGGCCCCTGACGAAGGGGAGGCCGGGGATCGCGTCGACGGTCGGGGCGCGGTCGGAGGCGGTGACCCGGTCGGGCCCGACGTCCGGCTGCTTCCCGCGTACGACGACTACCTCCTCGCCTACCGCGACCGCCGCCTCGTGGTGCCACCCGCCCATGAGAGAGATGTGTGGCCCGGCGGCGGGGTCATCCGGCCCGTGGTGCTGGCCGACGGCGTCGCCGTGGGGACGTGGGGACGCAAGGGGCACGAGGTTCGGACGGCGGCGTTCGACTCCTGGGGCCCTTCGCTCGCCCGGGTGATCGAGAAAGAATCCTCGGCGGTTTCCGAGTTCCTGAGCGGTGGAGCATAACCGCAGGTCAAACCCATGTTCGCCCGTCCGGTCGGGCATCCCGGTCGGACGTTCCGGCGTCCTCCGAAGAGGCTATTCACCGCGTCTATACACTCGGTGTATATCCCGCATGTATAGTCGTCGACATGATTAGCCACACCCTCCTCGGGCTGCTGGAGTCCGGCCCACGCCACGGGTACGACCTGAAGCGCGCGTTCGACGACCGCTTCGGGCAGGGCAAGCCACTCGCCTATGGGCAGGTGTATGCGACGCTTTCGCGACTGCTGAAGAACGGCTTCGTCGAAGTCGACGGCATAGAGCACGGCGAGGGCCCGGAGCGGAAGCGCTACGCGATCACCGCCGAGGGGCTGACCGACGTCGAGCAGTGGCTCGCGCGGCCGGAGAAGCCCGAGCCCTATCTGCAGAGCACGCTCTACACGAAGGTCGTCATCGCCCTGATGACCGGGCGCAGCGCGGGCGACCTGCTCGACACGCAGCGCGCCGAGCACCTGCGGCTGATGCGCGAGCTGACCGAGCGCAAGAAGGGCGGCGACCTCGCCGACCAGCTGATCTGCGATCACGCGCTGTTCCACCTGGAGGCGGACCTGCGCTGGCTGGAACTGACCGAGGCGCGCCTCGACCGGCTGAAGGCGGAGGTGGCCCTGTGAACCCGATGAAGCGGAAGAAGTCGTCCGGTGCCGGCGGCACCGGCCCGGCCGGGGGCCTCGGGGCGGTCGGCGCGGGCCGGCCGACCGCCGTCACCACCGCACCGCAGGCCCGCACCGGCGACGAATCCGGCTCGCTGCTCACCGCTCGCGGACTGCGCAAGACGTACGGTCCGACGCCCGCCCTCGAGAACGCCTCGTTCGACATAGCGGCGGGGGAGATCGTGGCGGTGATGGGCCCGTCCGGGTCCGGCAAGTCGACACTGCTGCACTGCCTCGCCGGAATCGTGGCGCCCGACGCGGGCGAACTGCGGTACCAAGGGCGCGACGTGGCCGCGATGTCCGACCGTGAGCGCAGTGCGCTGCGCCGCCACGACTTCGGCTTCGTGTTCCAGTTCGGCCAGTTGGTGCCCGAGCTCACCTGTGCCGAGAACGCCGCGCTGCCGCTGCGCCTGAACGGCGTACGCCGCCGCGAGGCGGCCCGTCGCGCGGCCGAGTGGCTGGCCCGGCTGGAGGTCGACGACGTGTCCGGCAAGCTGCCCGGCGAGGTGTCCGGCGGCCAGGGGCAGCGGGTCGCGATCGCCCGCGCGCTCGCGGCCGGACCGCGCGTGGTGTTCGCCGACGAACCGACGGGCGCACTGGACTCGTTCAACAGCGAGCGGGTGATGAACCTGCTCACCGACGCCGCCCGGGAATCCGGCGCCGCGGTGGTGCTGGTGACGCACGACGCCCGGGTCGCGGCGTACTCGGACCGGGAGGTCGTGGTGCGCGACGGCCGCACCCGCAGCTTGGGGTGGGCGGCGTGAGCAGCGAGGCCGCAAGGCCCCGGCAGTGGCTCCACGACGTCGGCATGGGCGCCCGGTTCGCGGTCTCGGGCGGGCGCTCGGGCCTGCTGCGTACGGCACTCACCATGCTGGGCATCGCCCTGGGCACCGGACTGCTGCTGCTCGCGACGTCCGTGCCCAACATGCTGGACGCGCGCAACACGCGTGGCTCCGAGCGCATGGACCAGATCGTCGCGGAGGGCACTCCGGCCGGGCCGCAGACACTGCTGGTGGTCAAGGCGGACACCAAGTTCCGCGGTCAGGAGATCCGCGGCCGGCTCCTTCAGGCGGAAGGCGACCGGCCCGTGGTGCCGCCGGGGCTGGGCGAACTGCCGGGCGCCGGGACGATGCTGGTCTCGCCCGCCCTGGACGACCTGCTGCGGTCCTCCTCGGGCACGCTGCTCCGCGAGCGGCTGCCGTACCCGATCGCGGGACACATCGGCGACGCCGGTCTGACCGGGCCGGCCGAGCTGGCGTACTACGTCGGGAGCGCGTCGCTCACACCCGAACAGGCGGACCGGGTCGACGGGTTCGGCAGCGGGGAGACTCCCGAGCCGCTGGGTCCGCTCCTCACCCTGCTCGCGGTGACCGTGTTCGTCGCGCTGCTGTCCCCCGTCATAGTGTTCGTCGCCGTCGCGTCCCGCTTTGGGTCGAGCACTCGGGACCGCCGCATGGCCGTGCTGCGACTCGTCGGCGCCGACCGGCGCATGATGCGGCGCCTCGTCGCGGGTGAAGCGCTCGCGACCGCGGTGGGCGGCACCGCGGTCGGCCTCGCGTTCTTCCTCGTCGGACGGCAGTTCGTCCGCGGGATCGAACTGTGGGACGTCAGCGTGTTCCCCGGCGACATCAAGCCGCCGATCGGGCTCGGCGCGCTCGTCCTGGTCGCGGTCCCGGCGGTCTCGGTGGCCGCCGGGCTCCTGGCCCTGCGCGGCCTCACCGTCGAGCCTCTCGGTGTCGCGCGCCGCGCCGCGCCCGCGCCGAGGCACGCGTGGCTGCGCCTGCTCCCCGCCGCGCTCGGCCTGGCGCTGCTCTTGCCGCTGCTGCGCGACGCCCGCGCCGACACTGCCATGAACGTCTACCAACTCTCCGGCGGAATACTGCTGGTGCTCATCGGTGTGACGGCAATACTGCCGTGGGCGGTACGCACCCTCACCGCGCGACTCGGCGCGGGGCCGACCCCCTGGCTCCTCGGCATGCGCAGGCTGCACGCCGAAACCGCGGCATCGGTGCGCGTCGTGAACGGCATCGCGGTCGCGGTCGCCGGCGCGATCGCCGTACAGACGCTGCTCACCGGGCTCGAGTCGACGTTCACCACGCCGACCGGCCAGCGGGTCGACCTCGCGGACTCATATGTGAGCCTCTCGACGGGCGACGACAGCGCGGCCCGTCTCCGCGAACTCGCCACGACCCCCGGGGTCGCCTCGTTCGTGCCGTATGCCGAGAGCGCCGCCTCGAAGTCGACCGACGCCGCCCCCACGGAGACCGTCGTGGTCGCCGACTGCCCGGCCCTGCGCGAGATCGCCGACATCACCGACTGCACGGCCGGCGACGTGTTCACCATGCCCCCTGCACCGGACAGCCGGCGCGCCCCGGTGCTCGGCGAGCCCCGGGTGGACGGCGTCGACCCGGAGTGGGGGCCGTCGTTCACGGAAGCGGGTGCTCTCGGCCCCGGGTCACGGGTGACACTCGACCTTCCCGGCGCCCCCGACCGGAAGATCGAGTGGACCGTGCCCACGACCGCCAAGCGAATCGAATCGGTCCGCGGTCAGATGCTCGCGAGCGGGGGCGGCCTCTACGCCACGCCGGAGGCGCTTGCCGGGAGCGGGTACCGGATCCTGGAGGCCCGTGCGTACGTGAAGGTCGACCTGACCGTTCCGGACGGCCTCGAACATCTGCGCACCGCGGTGATGCGGGCCGATCCGGGCGCCTACGTCTCCACGCTGGAGGCGAGCACCGAGGCACGCAAGTACACCAACATCAAGCGCGGCCTCTTCGTCGGCGCCACGGTCACGCTGATGCTGATCGCCGCGAGCATGCTCGTGTCCACCCTGGAGCAGTTGCGCGAACAGCGGCGTCCACTGGCCGTGTTGGCCGCATTGGGAACGCCGCACCGCACTCTGGCCCTGTCCGTGCTGGCACAGACGATCGTGCCCTTGGCGGTGGGCCTGGTCCTCGCCGTCGCCGGCGGCATCGGGTTGGGCTCGCTGCTGCTGAGCCTGGCGGCGCGACCACCGCAAGTCGACTGGGCGTACGTCGGATCGGTCGCCGGCCTGGGAGGCGCCGCCGTACTGGCGGTCGCACTCGTCGGGCTGCCCCCGCTGTGGCGGCTGGTACGGCCGGACAACCTCCGCACGGAGTGACGGTGTAACGGGCAACGCGGTAGCGGCCGCGGCAACTCCCGGCGTTCTTCCACAACTTCACACCCACCCACCGCACAACCCGGATCGCGTCGCAGGGCCGCACGCCCCTTCGTGCCGCCGTGCTGCCCCGTGCTGCCCCGTGCCGCCCGGTCCCCTGCCGGGCTCCGCGCCCTGATTCCCGTTCACCCGGTGATTCGGCGACCACACGACCCCCAGACCCCAACACCCCAACACCTCGCGATCCCGCGACCTCGCGATCCCGGATTCGGCAACCCCGCGATCTCGCGATTCCGCATCGGAGAAAGGACTGTTGTGAACGCGTACAACCCTGAGACGACAGGTGCCGCGAACGGCACCGACAGGTTCGCACTCACGCCCGACCCCGACCGAGGACGGCGCGACGCAAGCAGGCGGAGGCGGCGAATACCCGTCGCGATCCTGTGGGCGGGGAGCATCACGGTGTCGTGCGGCATCGGCACGGCCGTGGGAGCGACGGTGTTCGGCAGCGGCGATCGCGTCGTGGAGATCGCCGTCACGGCGTCGCCCGGACCGTCGGGCAACAGCACGTCCGGGACCGGCACCGCCCGCCCTCCGGGGGCGGCACCGGCGCCGGCGACCACGATGACCGTGCGCTGCGACGACGGCGCCGAAGGCGGCGACATCCCCGAGCCGGATGCCACCAACCCCGACAAGCTGGCATCGGCGGCGCGCAGTGCGTACCGCACGGTCGAGGACAAGATGGCCGACGCGGGCATCGACCTCTCGCTGCGCTCGGGTGCGCGCTCGTACGACCACCAGAAGCTGCTGTGGGAGACCGAGGTGGCCTGCAAGGGCTCGGAGGCGGCGGCCCGCAAGCGCGTCCTGCCGCCCGACGAGTCCTCGCACGTGAAGGGCACCGCGATCGACATCGCCCCCAAGGCCGCGCAGACATGGCTGGAGAAGAACGGCGCTCAGTACGGGTGGTGCCGGACCTACGACAACGAGCCCTGGCACTTCGAGTACGCGGCAAGCCACAAGAAGGGCTGCCCGCCTCGCGCACCCCACCCCTGAGCCGCCCGCTCCCCCGGTTGTCGAGATCGCCTTGAAGACGCCGCCGACCCCTCCCTTCTGACCCCCCGCGCCCGATAACGTCGGGTTCCGCCGCCTGGCTGACCGGGCAGTACGCGGCCGCCGGACCACCCACGTTGGAGGGGCACCCATGGATCAAGCGCTGTCGTACGCCTCCGGGCCGACGGACTCGCCGCTGCTGACCGAGACCATCGGGGCGAACTTCGCGCGCACGGTCGCGGCCGGTCCGGACCGGGCGGCGCTGGTGGACCGGGCCGCGGGGACGGCGTACACGTACCGGGAGCTCGCCGAGGCGGTGGACGCCTTCGCCCTCGGGCTGCTGGCGCGCGGGATCCGGCCCGGCGACCGCGTGGGGATCTGGTCGCCGAACCGGACCGAGTGGGTGCTCACGCAGTTCGCGACGGCGCGGATCGGGGCGGTGCTGGTGACCGTCAACCCGGCGTACCGCACACATGAACTGGAGTACGTGCTGCGGCAGTCCGGCATCCGCCTGCTGGTGTCGGCACCGGTGTTCAAGACCAGCGACTACCGCGCCATGGTCGGCGAAGTGCGGGACGCCTGCCCGGCGTTGGAGCAGGTGGTGTTCCTCGACGGCCCGGACTGGGACGGGGTCGTGGCGGCCGGCCGTGCGCTCGACCCGGCGCGGCTCGCGGAGGTCGCGGCGACGCTGCACCCGGACGACCCGATCAACATCCAGTACACCTCGGGCACCACCGGCTTCCCGAAGGGCGCGACGCTCACCCACCGCAACATCCTGAACAACGGCTGGTTCGTCGCCGAGTTGCAGGGCTGGACGCACGAGGACCGGGTCTGTCTGCCGGTGCCGTTCTACCACTGCTTCGGCATGGTAATGGGCAACCTCGGTGCGGTGGCGCACGGTTCGTGCATGGTCGTCCCGGCGCCGGCCTTCGAGGCGGCAGCCACGCTGAAGGCGGTCGAGGCGGAACGCTGCACGGTGCTCTACGGCGTGCCGACGATGTTCATCGGGATGCTGGCCGATCCGGGGTTCGCGTCGTACGACCTGTCGACGCTGCGCACCGGGGTCATGGCCGGAGCGCCGTGCCCCGTCGAGGTCATGAAGCGGGTCATCAGTGACATGGGGATGACCGACGTGACCATCTGCTACGGCATGACGGAGACGTCGCCGGTGTCGACGCAGACGCGCGTGGACGACAGCCTGGAGCAGCGGGTGTCGACGGTCGGCGCGGTGCATCCGCACGTGGAGATCAAGGTCGTCGCACCGGACACCGGCGAGGTGCTGCCGCGTGGTGAGGCGGGCGAGTTGTGCACGCGCGGGTACTCCGTGATGAAGGGGTACTGGGACGAGCCGGAGAAGACCGCCGAGGCGGTGGACCCGGACGGCTGGATGCACACCGGCGACTTGGCCGTGATGGACGCGGACGGGTACGTGGGCATCGTCGGCCGCATCAAGGACATGGTGATCCGCGGCGGCGAGAACATCTACCCGCGCGAGATCGAGGAGTTCCTGTACACGCACCCGGACATCGTGGACGCGCAGGTCGTCGGCGTGCCGGATGCGAAGTACGGGGAGGAGCTGATGGCGTGGGTGAAGGTGCGCCCCGGCGCGGAGGCTCCCACGGCCGAGTCCGTACGCGCCTTCTGCACGGGCAGGCTGGCGCACTACAAGATCCCGCGCTACGTGCACGCGGTCGAGGACTTCCCCATGACGGTCACCGGGAAGATCCGGAAGGTCGAGATGCGGGAGCGGTCGATCGAGCTGCTGGGCCTTTAGGACCGCGCGGGATTGTTCGCGCGGCTCCCGGTAACGTCCTGGCCATCGGTGCAAGGCGGGGTGCGGAACGGAGCGGACGCGAATGAGCACGAACGTGGTGTGGCACGACAGCGGCGTGGGGCGCCTGGACCGCCCCTGGCGCGGGGCGACGGTGTGGTTCACCGGCCTGTCGGGCTCCGGCAAGTCGACGGTGTCGGTGGTGGCCGAGCGGCTGCTCGTGGCGCGCGGGATAGCGGCGTACCGGTTGGACGGCGACAACCTGCGGCACGGCCTCAACTCCGACCTGGGCTTCGGCGCGGCGGACCGTACCGAGAACATCCGCCGGGTCGGCGAGGTGGCGCGGCTGTTCGCGGACGCGGGCGTGGTCGCGCTGGTCCCGGTCATCAGCCCGTACCGTGCGGACCGGGACCGGGCGCGCGAGTTGCACGAGCGCGACGGCGTACCGTTCCTGGAGGTCTTCGTCGACACCCCGATCGAGGTGTGCGAGAGCCGGGACCCCAAGGGCCTGTACGCGAAGGCGCGGACCGGCGAGATCAAGGACTTCACCGGCATCAACGCGCCCTACGAGGCCCCGCTGGAGCCCGAGTTGCGGCTGACCCCCGACGACGGCACACCGGACGAGCAGGCGGCGCGACTGGTCGCCGAGCTGGAGCGGCTGCGCGGCTGACCCCACAGCGCGTAACGGCTACGCAAAAGCTGTGCAAAGGAGCGCGTGCGACGGCCGCGCAAAGGAGCCCCCGGGACCACGTCCCGGGGGCTCCTTTTGTCCGAAGCTTTGCCTGCTCGGCGAACGTCAGGCGTTCGCGGGCTCCTTGGCCGCCGCGCCGGAGTCGCCGTCCGGGACGGCGCCGTCGTGGCCGAGGCCGCCGGTGGCCTTGTTGCGGCCGTGCTTCATGACGATCGCGATGGCGAGGCCGATGAGGCCGGCGACGAGGGCGAGCCAGAAGCCCTGGACGTACCCGTCGGTCGTGTACACCTGGGGGATCTCGTTGGTCGTGATCTGCCCCGTGGCCGGGTTCGGCACCGAGACCTCGAACGCGTTCCGGGTGAAGATCGGCGACAGCAGCGCGACGCCGACCGAGGCGCCGAACGACTGTGCGACGACGAGCATGCTGGACGCGATGCCCTGCTGCTCCTGCGGGACCGCCTCGATCATGAGGTTCGGCGCCGCCGAGTAGTACATGCCGAAGCCGAGGCCGTAGACGACACCGCAGATCAGCATGACCTGCCAGTTGTTGTGCAGGAAGACGTACATCAGCATGCCGGCCGACAGCAGCGACATACCCGCGATCATCGGCTGGCGCAGGCCGCGGCGCTGGCCCCAGGCGCCGGCGACCGGGCCCGAGATCATGCTGCCGATGGACTGCCAGATGGCCAGGTGCAGGGCCATGGCGAGCATCGAGAAGCCGAGCGCGTAGTTCAGGTCGTCGTTGAAGCTGATGCCCTGGCGCATGTTGTCCAGGAGCCCGGCGATCATGCCGTCCGGGGTGCCGGCGGCGCGGGCCCCGGCCTCGGTCTGGGCGAGCGTTCCGGCGGTGATCTGGCCCTTGAGCTCGTCCGCCTCCGGCGTCTGCGCCATGTAGCTGGTCAGGTAGTTCTGCATGCCGATGATCATGTTCGCCACGAAGGCGATGGCGATGACGGCGGCGACCTTGGGCGCGGTCAGCAGCTTCATGTCGATGAGCGGCTGGTCCTGGCGCTTCTCCCATACGACCCACAGGCCGATGACGATCAGGCCGCCGACCGCGTAACCCCACGCGGTGGGCTCGCTCCAGCCCCAGTTCTCGCCCTGGCTGATGTACAGCAGGATCATCGCGAGGCCGAGGCCGAGGACGATCGCGCCGAACCAGTCGAGCTTCTGGTGCACGCGCAGCTTCGTCTCGGGCACGAATATGACCAGCAGCGGGATGGCCACCAGCATGAAGATCGCCAGGAACCAGAACAGCGAGCGCCACGAGTAGTGGTCGGTCAGCACGCCGCCGAGGACCGGGGCGAGGGCGGCGGACAGGCCGAGGCCGGTGGCCGAGACGCCGATGGCGACCGGGATGAACTTACGCGGCATCAGGTCGCGGATCAGGCCGTACACGATGGCCGTCATACCGAAGGCGACCGCCTGCAGGGCGCGGCCGGCCAGGAACAGCGTCCAGTTGTCGGTCGTGGCACACAGCAGCGTCCCGGCCAGGAAGGCGACGCTGCACGCGAGCAGCATGCGCTTCTTGCCGTACAGGTCGGAGAGCTTGCCGATCAGCGGGCTGACCGCACCGCCGGTCAGGCCGAGGATGACGATCATCCACGAGATGTTCTCGCCCTGGTCGGGGAACGAAGGGGCGATCTTGGGGACCGCCGCCGAGATCATCGCGTACTGGAGCGGGACGACCTCGGAGAAGAGGACGATGATCGCGAGGATGCCGAAGATCTTCCCCTTGGAAGCACCGTCGAGGCGTCCTGTGTCGTCCGAGACCTGTGGTGGAGGTCCAGCGTTCGGTGTTGCGGTCTCAGACATGAGGGCCTGTCCGTTCTGTGCTGTGCATGAAGCTGTGCATGGAGCTGTCTGCGAGCGAGCCGGGCGTGCACGTGACACGTGTCACCACGAGGGCGCACGTGTCCGCTTTTGACAAAACAAGGTGGACGGACGGCGGTTCAGCGCTCTACCGGAGCTGCCAACCGAATCCCTGTTCGGGAATCCGATCCGACTGGTTGACAGTGTTTAGCATGTCGACACGGTCCTGTGAAGACACATCTACGCGCAGAGTGGTGTTGTGTCACATCTGCGATCGCGGTCATAACTGACACACCGTCAGGTGAACAGCATCACTCCTGCCGCGCAAAAGTCAAGGTCTGGACGTGACACCCGCCATAGGGGCACAATCCAGGGCGGTCGTGTCCGTGCAACGGCCCGCAGGCGGAGGGGGACGCGTGGTGGACGGCGTTGACGGCGGGGCGGACGGCGACCCCGAGACCTCCCCGGATCCCGCCCCGTACGACCTGGCCGGCAAGGTCGCGGTCGTCACCGGCGGCGCCTCCGGCATCGGCTACGCGACCTGCCGCGCACTCATCGACGCCGGCGCCCAGGTGGTCGTCGCCGACATCGACACCGAGGCCGGACACCGCGCCGCGGACTCCCTCGGGGCCTGGTACGCCGAACTCGACGTCACCTCTCCCGCCGACTGGACGCGTCTCGTCGAGAACGTCACCAAGGTCTTCGGCGGCATCGACATCGGGTTCCTGAACGCCGGTGTGGACACCGGCGGCGCCGGTATCGGCTCGCTCTCGGACGCCCAGTACCGCCGCATCATGGCGATCAACGTCGACGGCGTCGTCTTCGGCGCCCGGGCGCTCCTCCCCGCCCTCGAGGCACGCGGCGGCGGGCGCCTGGTCGCCACGTCCTCCCTCGCGGGCCTGGTCGCGTTCCCGCGCGATCCCGTCTACACCGCGACCAAGCACGCCGTGATCGGGCTGGTCCGGGCCCTGGCGCCCGACCTGGCCGAGCGGGGCGTCACCATCAACGCGGTGTGCCCGGGACTCACGGACACGCCGCTGCTCGGCGGCGCCAAGGCCTACCTCGAGGACCAGGGCATGCCGCTGATCCGGGCCGAGGACATCGCCGCCGCGGTGCTGGGCTGCCTCACGTCCGCCGAGACCGGCCAGGCATGGGTCGTGCAGGCGGGCCGGGAGCCGCTGCCGTACAAGTTCCGCGGCGTGCCCGGCCCGGCCGGCGGGATCAAGCCGCCCGCCGGCTTCCGCGACCCGGCGCTGTAGATCCGGGGCGTACCGCACCCGCGGGATCGATGCCGGCGACGCCCGCGTGCGTGCCCCGGGTCGCGCTGCGGGCCGAGTTCCCGGCCCTGCCGATCGTCGTCCTCAGCCAGTACATCGAGCCCGACGGCGCCGGGTGACCGCGCACGGCAACGGGCTCGTCGTGGACGGGCGTTGGTACGCCGCGACGCGCGGGGCGCGCAGGGGCGCTTTTCGGCAACGCCGTTCGGAGCGTGTCATTGGCCTTCACCCGATGGGGTGGTTTCCGGAAAAGCGCATGCCGGTTCCGGGCCTCGGGGGTTGACTGGTTCGCTCACTGCCTTCCGGTCCATTCCCAAGGAGGGGACGCGGCATGAAAATCGGCGACCCGGTCATCGCCAATTCCGACATCGAGAGCTGGAGCAAGCCCTATGTGCCGCAGTACGCGGAGGGGGTGGTCACCAGCGTCGGGTTCCGGGGGGTCTCGGTCGCGTTCACGGTCCCGGGCGTGATGGGGGGCACACGCCAGGTGACAGTCACGGTACGGCCGGACCAGGTCCTGCCGGTCTGACGTTCCGTTCACCGAACACGTGCGGCGGGACCGGTGCGTCGTCCCCGAGCGACGACGCACCGGTTGCGGCGGCCTGCTGCGCGCGGCCGGCCGTGGGGTACGGCCCACGGCCGGCCGCGG
>NZ_JBEZFP010000043.1:0-61418 GCF_040649515.1 Streptodolium elevatio | reverse complement strand
GGGAGGACCGCGCGGCAATCGGCGGGCCCGCACCCGGGTGTGGTGGTGGGCCCGGGTGCGCGACGCGAACGAGCGCAGCCAGAAGCTGAAGTACCACGTGCAGACCTCGGGCCGCTCACTGCACGCGCAGGAAATGGACTTCAACGACATCCGCACGACCCTGCAGGCGCTCATCGCCATCTACGACAACTGCAACAGCCTGCACACCAACGCCTTCGACGAGGCGGTCACCACGCCCACCGAGGAGTCGGTCCGCCGCGCCCTCGCGATCCAGCTGATCATCAACCGCGAGTGGGGCCTCGCGATGAACGAGAACCCGCTGCAGGGCTCGTACATCATCGACGAACTCACCGACCTGGTCGAGGAGGCGGTCCTCACCGAGTTCGACCGCATCAGCGAACGCGGCGGCGTGCTGGGCGCGATGGAGACCGGCTACCAGCGCGGCCGCATCCAGGACGAGTCCATGCTGTACGAGCAGCGCAAGCACGACGGCACCCTCCCCATCGTCGGCGTCAACACCTTCCGCGCCCCGCACGCCGACGACGCCCCGCCCGCCCCCGTCGCCCTCGCCCGCGCCACCGAGGCCGAGAAGGAGTCGCAGCTCGCCCGCGTCCGCGACTTCCGCACCCGGCACCGCTCCGACGCGGACGCCGCCCTCGCCGCCCTCAAGCACGCGGCCACCCACAACGAGAACGTCTTCGAAGTCCTGATGAGCGCATCCCGCGTCTGCACCCTCCAACAGATCACCGAAGCCTTCTTCGAAGTAGGCGGCGCCTACCGCCGCAACGTCTGACCCCCCAGCCGCACTGGGCCGATTGGGTGAACGTCGAACGTTCCGTCCCGTCGAGACTCCCCGGCGTAGTCTGATACCGACGTCATGACCGAGGAGGACGCATGGTTGCCACCATCGTTCAGTGCGGAATCCCCGAGCTGCTCGATCGCGTCGACGCGCCCGAGGGTTTCCGGGTCGAGTACGTCGAGGGGATGATCGTCATCACTCCGCCACCGGACGACCAGCACGAGACGATCGCGGAAAGCGTTCTGTACGCCTTCATCCGCTCCGGCCTCAACTTTGTGCGCCCCGCCGCTCGGGGGTATTGCCTGATGCGTGGGTGCACCGACATGCGCAAGGGCAATCACGTCATCCCCGACCTCACCGTGGCGTCGAGAGCCTTCACAGATGCCGAGCGCGCGGCAGCTGAACAGCACAGAAACTGGATGCCTGCCGAAGCGCTCGACCTCGTCGTGGAGGTCACCGGCAGCAACATCACGGCGGACACCAAGGGCAAGTACGCGGCGTATGCCCGCCTGAACATCCCGATCTACCTGTTGGTCAATCGCGACCAGCGCACGGCGACGGTGTTCACCGATCCCAGCGGTGATGTGCAGACGCCCGGATACGCCGTGAACCGGGTCTTCAAGTTCGGACAGCCTCTGGTGCTGCCGGAGCCGTACCCCGAGTTGGACACAGCCTCCTGGTAAGACGCACGGTTTGTCGGAATGGCGGGGTCCCGGTCGGAGACCCCGCCACTCCATTTTGTGGAGGCTCGGGTCAGGGGGTGTGGGTGATCTTCACCGTGGAGACGCGGTGTTGGTCGGTGGTCTCGCCGGTGGCGGCGGTGAAGGCGGGGACGACGCGGGCGGGGAGGGTGACCGGGGTCCGGAGGACTTCGGTGCCGTCGATGCGCACGGTCAGTACGCCGGCGGCCACCGCGACCTCGTAGTGGTGGGTGGCGCGCAGGGACGGTACGGAGGTCGTGGAGGCGGCGTACCGCATCGTGGTCCCTTGGGCCGAGGTCGCGTAGCCGACCCGGTCCGCCGATTTGTGCGTGGTGTTGTCGAAGGTGTCGAACACGACCGCGGGGCCGGTCAGTCCGCTGTAGCCGAGGCCGCCGCCTATCTCGCCGACGCGGGCGCCGGTAGCGGGGTCGAGGAAGGCGAGGGTCATACCGTCGCCGCCCTTGCCGCCGCCGATGGCCGCGTCGAACGACACCTGGAGCGCGGCGGACGGCACCGAGCCGTCGTAGTACAGGGACCCGGCGGCGAACTGCTGGTCGGCGCGGGTGAGTACGGCGGTGCCGGTCGCGGCCGTCGCGGAGCCCTGCGTACGCCAGCGTGGGTCGCCGATGTCGGGGAGTTGCAGGCGCTGTTGGCCGCCCGGCGGCGGGTTCGGGGCGGGCTGCTGCCCGGGCGCCGGGGTGCCGGCGGTCGGCGGGGCGCCCGGAGCGGGCGGTGCGGACGGGCCGGTGGCGCCGGGCGCGGTCGGGGTCGGGGCGGTGGGCGTACCAGGTGGGGGCGTCGAACCGGCCGGTGCGGAGGGTGCGGGCGAGGGGGTCGTGGGGTTGTCCGTGGGCGCGGCCGACGGGTCGGTGCCCGGGGTGCCGGTGACCAGGCCGTTCACCACGAAGGTGGTGATGGACATGCCCGGCAGGAAGGCGTCGATGCCGCCGTCGGCGATGTTGACGCTGCCGCGCTTGGTGGGGCGGTTGACGTCGGTCAGGGCGCCGGAGCTCTGCCACACGTCGACGGATCCGCGCAGCGCGCCCGCGAGTTCGATGCGCGCGGTGCCCTCCGTACCGGTGTTGACGACCACGATGTTGGTGTCGTGGTTGGACGCGTAGACCCGGACGTCCGGGTTGCTGCTGGTGGCTTCGACGACCTCGCGGCCGAAGTGCCGGATGCCGAGGGGGCTTCCGGTGAACATCTCCATGCCGACGTAGCTCGCCTTGGGAGTGCCGTTGGGGCCGAGCAGGCCCATGGCGTCGTTCTTGTCGGCGTACAGCATCGCGGTCGCTCCACGCGTCACGATGCTGCCGAACGCGTTCGCCACCCAGAGGCTGGCGAAGTGCGTGTTGTTCTGCGACTCGTCGCCCCAGTTCATGTTGAACTCGCCGACCTGGAGGCCGACTCCGGGGGCGTCACCGAGCATCGTGCGTAGTTTGTCGAGTTGTTCCGTGTAGCGGATCGAGGAGGCGACGGTCGCGTTCTCGCCGTTGCCCGCGCCGTACGCGTGGAAGTCGACGAAGCTGGCACGCTCCTGCGGGGGAGCCTGGTGGACCGCGCCGGCGACGAAGACCCGCAGCAGGCCTTCGTCGAAGTACGCGGTGGCCGGACCGCCGATCTCCAGCCCCGGTGTCCTCGCCCGCATCTGCGCGGCGATCGTCCGGAATGCCGCGGTGTACTGCTCGGCGGTCATCTTCGACTTGCTGTTCTCGTCCATCTCGTTGCCGATGACGAACCGCTTGACGTGGTGGCCGTACTGGTTGAGGTATCCGAGCACCGCGAGCGCGTCCCCACGGTCGGCGTTGACCACGACCGTGGGCTCCGCGCCGATGGCTTCGATCGCGGACAGCCACTCGTGCCCGGTGATGCCGCGGTCGCCGCCGCCGGCGCCGGAGACGATCTCGCCCCGGTCGTTCGGCGCCAGGTGGACGCGGATGCCGCCGACGCCCAGACCGCGCAGTGCGGCGATGTCACCCGGGTTCTTAACGACCGGGCCGCCGTCCACGGCGAACGTCGAGAACGTCACCCCGAAGTTCTCGGCGGGAGCCTGGCCGACCACTTTGGTGAAGTCGACAGAAAGGACGGTGTCAGGCGCCGCGTTCGCGGTGCCTTGGGTTTGCACGTAGACCGTCGCGCCCGCGCACATGGCGAGGACGAGACCCGACCCGAGCACGAGATTGCGCTTGGCGGAGAGGAGAACAGAGCCACGGATTCTCACAACAGCCGGTCCCCAGGTAGTCGTCGGCTATTCGCCGGCTACAAGTCGCCGATGCGATGGCGGGGTCAGGCTGGCACACGGGTGTTCCGGGAAAGTGAACAGGCCGCGAAGCCGCGCGTTTTGGACAGCGGACCGGCGCGCGGCGTCCGGTCTTCCACACGGCGTCAGGCCTTCCATACGGCGTCAGGCCTTCGGGGTCTCGGCGACCGGGCGGGAGGCGGACCGCAGGACGTTCGCACCGGCGATCAGGCCGAAGGCGAGCAGGGTGACGAGGCCGAACGACACCACCAGCGACGTCGCGTCGGCCACCGCGCCTATCGCGGACGGGGCGATCAGGCCCGAGGTGTAGGTGACGGTGGCGACGCCGGCAATGGCCTGGCTGGTGTTGGGCCCGCCGCTGTGCCCGGCCGCGGCGAAGGCCAGCGGGACGACGACCGCGATGCCGAGGCCCATGCACCCGAAGCCGGCCATCGCGAGCGCTGGATGCGGGGCGAAGACCACCATCAGGCCGCCGAAGGTGGCGAGGACGCCGCCGGAGCGGACCGTGCGTACCGCGCCGAACCGGTTGACGACGGCGTCGCCGGCCAGCCTGGCCACCGCCATGGTGAGGGCGAAGGCGGTGGTGGACGCGGCGGCGAGGCCCGCGGAGGTGTCGAGTTCGTCCTCCAGGTAGACCGCCGACCAGTCGAGGCTGGCGCCCTCGGCGAAGACCGCGCAGAAGCCGACCGCGCCGATGAGCCACGCCGACTTGGGCGGCAGCGCGAAGTGCGGCGGGGGGTGTTCGTCGGGGGCGGCCTCGACGTTCAGTACCCAGCGGGAGACCACGAGGCCGATTGCGGTGAGGACGACCGCCGCGACGGTGAACTGCGCGCGGGCGTCGACGTCGAGGTGCGCGGCGATGGTGCCGACGCCCGAGCCGATGAGCAGGCCGACGCTCCACATGCCGTGCAGGCTCGACATGATCGACCGGCCGAGGCGGCTCTCGGTCTCGACGCCGATCGCGTTCATGGCGACGTCGGACATGCCCGCGGTGCAGCCGTAGACGAACAGGACCGCGCACAGCGTGTACACGTTGGGGGCGAGCGCGGGCAGGGTCAGTGCCAGCGTCCACAGGGCGAGCAGTCCGCGCATCGCCTTGCGGGCGCCGAAGCGATGGGTGATGGCCCCGGCCATCGGCATCGCCATCGCGGCGCCGATGGCCGGGAAGGCCAGCGCCAGGCCGAGTTGGCCGGCGCCGACCGAGGCGTGGTCCTGGATCCAGGGAACGCGGGTCGCGAAGTTGCCGGTGACTGCGCCGTGCACACAGAACACCGCCGCGACCGCGTACCGGGCCCGCCGGAGGCTCTGCCGGTCGGTCTCGGTGTCGGCCGACACGAGGCTCATGGCGTTCCCTTTCTCCCTGACCCAGGACTCCTGCGTTAAACTATCAGGAACCCTGCCTGATAGAAATATCTGGAAGGATCCACCGCATGCCGCCCGCCTCACCCAGCACCGCCCGGGCCCTGAACGACCGGCTCGCCTTGCGGCTGCTCCAGCACGAGGGCCCGCTCACCGCGGGCCAGCTCAAGACTCTCACCGGCTTGTCCCGGCCGACCGTCGCCGACCTGGTGGAACGCCTCCAGGGCTCGGGCCTGATCCACGTCGTCGGCGAGGCCGGCGCCGAGCGGCGCGGCCCCAACGCCCGCGTGTACGGGATCGTCGCCGACCAGGCCCACCTCGCGGCGGTCGACGTACGCATGAACAGCGTCGCCGTCGTGGTCGCCGACCTGCTGGGCACCACCCTGGCCGAGGCCGCCGCCCCCATCGACGCGGCGGGCGGCATCGAGAACGCCGTCGGGCAGGCCGTCGGACTGGTCGAACGCACCGCCCGCGAGGCCGGGGCCACCCGCCTGCACAGCGTCGGCGTGGGCGCGCCCGGCCTCGTCGACCCCACGACCGGCGAACTCCGCGACTCCTCCGGCCTCCCCGCGTGGCACCGCCGCCTCGTCGTCGCCCTCCAGGAGCGCCTGCCGGCCACGGTCCTCGTGGCAAACGAGACCAACCTCGCGGCCACCGCCGAGCGCCGCTACGGCGCGGCGCGCGACCACGACACGTTCGTCCTGGTGTGGCTCAGCCTCGGCATCGGCGCGGCGGTCGTGCTGGACGGCAGCGTCCGGCGCGGCGCCTCGGGCGGCGCGGGCGAACTGGGCTTCCTGCCGGTGCCCGGCACCAACGGCCTGCCGTCGGCCGGGTCCTGCGACGGCGGCTTCCACTCACTGTGCGGCAGCCCCGCGATCATGGAACTGGGCGCCGAGCACGGCCTGTCCGTACCCGAAGGCGCCGACCTCCACGAGCCCCCGGCCGCCGCGCTCGTACGTGCGGCCGTCGCGGCAGGCACACCCGACGCCGACGCCTTCCTCGACGCCCTCGCCACCCGCCTCGCCCTCGGCGCGGCCTCCGTCGCCGCCGTCCTCGACCCCGGCTGCATCGTCCTCGGCGGCGAAACCGGCCACGCGGGCGGCCCCGACCTCGCCGCCCGGGTCCAGGACCGCCTGGCCCCGCTCTCCCCCGTCCGCACCGAGGTCCGCGCCAGCACCCTCGGCGGCGCCGCGATCCTCAGCGGCGCCCTCCTGGCCGCCCAACAGGCCGCCCAGGACGCCCTGTTCCCCTCCGGGACCTGACGCGCCGCGCCCGCTACCCCCTCACGCCACCAACCGCTGCCCGGCGCGCATGTAGCGGTTCGTCACCTGCTTCTGCATCAGCCGCGCGAACGGCGCACCGAGCTTGGACCACCATGTGCCGGGGCGGCTGAACGCGCGTACGACGAACCAGACTTCACCGTCCGCCGCCTTCTCCGCCCAGAACGCCTCCTCGCCGCGCTCCGGGTGCCCCGGGAGCGTCCCGTACGCGAAGCCCTTGCGGTCCGGCTCGTCCAGCACGGCAACCACCCGGCACGGCACCGGAATCCGCACCGGCCCCACCCGCGCCCCACAGGTGATGTCCACACCGACCGCGGCCCGATCGGCCCCCGCCCGCACCGTGAGCCCCGCCCCGCGCTGGATCTCCCAGCGCATGACGCCCTCGGCGAGCGCGGCGAAGTCCGCGTCCCCGCGCCCGACCCGCACCCGCCGCTCGACATGGTGATACCCGGCAGGCATCTCATCGGCGAGAGTCGCCCCGACCTCTGAGTACGTCAACGTGGCAGCAGTCATGAGCCCATCCTGCCGCCCCGCCATGACCCACCAGGTCAAACGGGTGATGCAGACAAGTTCCTCGGCGCACGCCACGGCAGTCGTAGTCTGACGGCGTTCGTCGCGACGGAGGAGGGCGGGCTGCTACCGGGTCACTCCCACTCGATGGTGCCCGGGGGCTTGCTCGTGACGTCGAGGGCCACGCGGTTGACCTCGCGGACCTCGTTGGTGATGCGGTTGGAGATGCGGGCGAGCAGCTCGTACGGAAGGCGCGACCAGTCGGCGGTCATGGCGTCCTCGGAGGAGACCGGGCGCAGCACGATCGGGTGGCCGTAGGTGCGGCCGTCGCCCTGCACGCCGACGGAGCGTACGTCTGCCAGCAGGACCACGGGGCACTGCCAGATCTCGCGGTCGAGCCCCGCGCGGGAGAGTTCCTCGCGGGCGATGGCGTCGGCCTCGCGCAGCGTTTCGAGGCGGTCGGCGGTCACCTCGCCGATGATGCGGATGCCCAGGCCGGGGCCGGGGAAGGGCTGGCGCCAGACGATCTCGGAGGGCAGGCCCAGCTCCTCGCCGACCGCGCGCACCTCGTCCTTGAACAGCTTGCGCAGCGGCTCGATGAGCTGGAACTGCAGGTCCTCGGGCAGGCCGCCGACGTTGTGGTGCGACTTGATGTTGGCGGTGCCGGTGCCGCCGCCGGACTCGACGACGTCCGGGTAGAGGGTGCCCTGCACGAGGAACTCGACCTGCTCGCCGTGCGCGTCGGCCTCGGCGACGACCTCGGCGGCGGCCTGTTCGAAGACGCGGATGAACTCGCGGCCGATGATCTTGCGCTTCTCCTCGGGGTCGGTCACCCCCGCGAGGGCGTTGAGGAAGCGCTCCTGGGCGTCGACGACCTTGAGGGACACGCCCGTCGAGGCGACGTAGTCGCGCTCGACCTGCTCGGCCTCGCCCTTGCGCAGCAGGCCGTGGTCGACGAAGACGCAGGTCAGCTTGTCCCCGACGGCCTTCTGGACGAGCGCTGCGGCGACCGCGGAGTCGACGCCGCCGGACAGCCCGCAGATGACGTGCTTGTCGCCGACCCGCTCGCGGATGTCCGCGACCTGCTCGTCGATGACGTTGGCCATCGTCCAGTCGGCCCGCAGGCCCGCGCCGGCGTGCAGGAAGCGCTCCAGGAGCCGCTGGCCGTGCTTCGAGTGCAGGACCTCGGGGTGGTACTGGACGCCGTACAGCTTGCGGTCGTCGTCCTCGAACGCGGCGACCGGGGCGCCGTCGGTGGTGGCGGTGACCGCGAAGCCCTCGGGGGCACGGTCGACCGAGTCGCCGTGCGACATCCACACCGACTGGGCGATCGGCTGGCCCTCGAACAGCGTCGAGCCGGTGTCGGTGACCTTGAGGTCGGTCGCGCCGAACTCGGCGAGGCCGGTCTTGGCGACGTTGCCGCCGAGTGCGCGGGCCATCGCCTGGAAGCCGTAGCAGATGCCGAAGACCGGGACGCCGGCCTCGAACAGCGCGGCGTCGACGCCGGGGGCGCCGTCCGCGTACACCGACGACGGGCCGCCGGAGAGGATGATCGCGGACGGCTTCTTCGCCAGGATCTCGTCGGCCGGCATGGTGTGCGGGACGATCTCGCTGTAGACGCGGGCCTCACGAACCCGTCGGGCGATCAGTTGCGCGTACTGGGCACCGAAGTCGACGACGAGAACGGTTTCGGTACCGGTCGCGTCCGGACTGGTCGAGGTCACGGAGGGCCTTCCGAGGAGTGCGGGGGTTGCCTCGATTCTACGGGCCCGCGACCGCCGGTCCGCCGGGGCACCGGGGACGGCGGTCCGCGGCGGGCACCGGATGCCACGAAGCGGAACGCACATCTCGACATACGGAAAGCGCCCGCGTGGTCGTCGGAGACTCGGCATACTGGCGGACATGTTCAGGACGGCAGACGTCTTTACCTATGGCCCCGGGGACCCCGGCGCCATCGCTGCTGCCTGAACGACCTCAGGCTTCATCGGCGCCCCGGGTTCTCGGAACCCGGGGCGTCTGCCGTCTCCGGGTATGCGAGCAGCCGGTACGCCTCGACCCAGGAGACCACCGTGACCCACACCCAGCCCACGAGCGCCGTCGCCCCGAACTCCCCCGCAACCGCTCCGGACCAGGTCATCGCGGACACGCGCGCCCGCATCGACGACCTCGACCGGCGCATCATCGCGCTGATCACCGAACGGGTGGCGCTGTCGCAGGAGGTGCAGCGCACCCGGATCGCGGCGGGCGGCCGCCGCGTGCAGCTCACCCGCGAGATGGACGTCATCGCCCGCTACCGCGAGGCGCTCGACAAGCCGGGTACGGAGGTCGCGATGGCGCTCCTGGAACTGTGCCGCGGCCGCATCTGAGGCGCGGGGCGGTCGGGCTGAACGCCGTGTGGGGCATCGAGTCGGGCGCGGCCGGAAAGCCGGTCCGAAGATCGGCGGGAGAGCCGAGCTGACGTCCTCTCAGAGGGCGATCCGGCAGGAGATCGGCCCGCACGTCACCCGAAAGGGGACGTTCTCCGACCCGTCGGCGTAACCTCCCCGCGCCGCCCGTCGTTGTGCCTGCTGACCAGCCCGCCCGTGCGGCGGCTCTGGTGCAGGATCGTCGGCGCGATGAGGCATGTCGTATGCGGCTGCCGTGGGACCTCGCGTCGGCGCCGTGACCGGGACGCAGGGGACAGCAAACCGGTCACGACCCCGCCGGCGGCCGGTGTCGGGGACGCCCGACATCGGCCGCCGAGCCAAGGCGGCAGCGTGCCTCGTACAGCGTGCCGAAGAAGGGCACGCGTCGCGGTTGCCGACGCGGTACGGCACGGCAGTTCGCACCGAATCATCACGCTCCGCCCGGAGATCACACACTATCTGCAATCAGGCCGGACGCGGGCGCTTCGGCACTCCGGCGCGCGACACGGGCACGCGACGCCGTCGCGAGCGCGTCCCGGCAGCGTCACCGGAACACGACGACACCGGCAGGCGTCAGCGCACGCCGAACGACTTCATGATCCGCAACGACAGCGTGAGCGACCGGGCCCACTGCTCGTCCGTCATGCCGAACGGCGCCGCGATCGGGATCACCCGCTGCGTGGCCACGGTCTGCGCCTCGGTGAACTTGGTGATGCCCTCGATGCCGTGCCGCCTGCCGAGGCCGGAGTCGCCCATTCCGCCCATGGGTGCGCCCGCGCTGCCGTAGGAGGCCGCGTACCCCTCGTTGACGTTGACGCTGCCCGCGCGCAGCCGCTGCGCGATCCGGGCGCCGCGCCGGGTGTCGCGGGTCCAGACGCTGGCGTTGAGGCCGTACGCGGTCGCATTCGCGCGTGCCACCGCGTCGTCGACGTCCGTGAACGGGTAGACCGCGACGACCGGCCCGAACGTCTCCTCCGCACACACCGCCATGCCGGGCGTGACGTCCTGCAGCACGGTCGGCTCGTAGAAGAGCGGGCCGATGTCGGGGCGCGGACGGCCGCCGGTCAGCACCTTGGCGCCGTGCTCGCGGGCGTCCTCGACGTGGCGCGTCACGTTGTCGAGCTGGCGGCGCGACACGAGGGAGCCCATGTCGGCGTCCCAGCCGTAGCCCGGCGCGAGGCGCATCGCCTCGACGCGCGCGAGGAAGCGTTCGAGGAACTGGTCCTGGATGTCGGCGTGCACGTACATGCGCTCGATCGACACGCACAGCTGGCCGGCCGACGAGAAGCACGCGCGGACGGCCCCCTCGGCGGCGCGTTCGAGGTCGGCGTCCGGCAGCACGATCATGGCGTTCTTGCCGCCGAGTTCGAGGGACGCGCCGACCAGCCGCGCGGCGGCGCGCTGCGCTACCTCGCGCCCGGTACGCGTCGAGCCGGTGAAGCACACGTAGTCCGCGCGGTCGACGACGGCCGGGCCGATGACCGGGCCGTCGCCGATGACGATCTGCCACAGGTCCTCGGGCAGGCCGCACTCGGTCAGGACGTCGAGCGCCCACAGCGCGGTCAGCGCGGTCTGGGTGTCGGGCTTCATGACGACCGCGTTGCCGGCCACCATCGCCGGGATCGCGTCGCCGATCGACAGCGCCAGCGGGTAGTTCCACGGGGAGACGAGGCCGACGACGCCCTTGGGGTGGCGTACCTCGACGGCCTTGGTCAGCACCGGCAGGGCGCCCGCGCGCCGGCGCGAACGCAGGTAGCCGCGCGCCCGGCGCCCGTAGTGGCGGCAGCAGAGGGCGACTTCGAGGACTTCCTCGAACGCGTGCTTGCGGACCTTGCCGGTCTCGGTCTGGATGATGTCGAGGATCTCGTCCTGGCGTTCCAGCAGCCGGTCGTGGAAGCGCAGGAAGACAGCGGCGCGCTCGGCGACCGGGCGCTCCGCCCAGCGCTCCTGGGCGGCGCGCGCCCGCGTGTACGCCAGCGCGACGTCCTCGTCCGTGGACTCCGGCAGCTCGGCGACGGCCGCACCGGTGAACGGCGCCCGGGTGGTGACCCTGGTCGGGACGGGACCGGCCACGACGCGCCGCAGCAGGCGGTCGACCGGGAGCCGGGGGTGGGCAGCGGGGATCGCGTCGCGGGCTGTGTCGGTCATGCGCCCAGACTAAGCCGGGCTACTTTGCGGTAACAAGGGCACGCCGACACAGCCGACGACACAGCCCGCGACGCGACCGACGACACGGCCGCGGGCAGCCGGCCGGACGCGCGGCCGAGGGTCCCGGGGCGGGTCAGCCCTCGCGGAAGTGCGTCACCACGTTGTCGAAGACCGCCTTCGCGGCCGGCCAGTCCGTTTCGAACGATGCCACGTAGATCGAGAAGTCGGTGCCCTGCGCGGTACGGATTCCCAGGTCGATGGCATGGCTGGGACGCAGGCTGCCGCCGTCCGGGTCGAACGGGTTGCCGGACCAGGTGAACTCCCACACGGCCGCTTCCCAACCGGGCACGTCGGTGGGGTAGTCGTCGAGCTGAAGGGTCTGGTACTGCTGCTTCTTCGTCGCGAAGTCGGCGTCGATCGCCCGGAAGTTGTCGAGCGGGTGCACGCCCCCGTTGTCCACGCCGATGCGCAGGAACGTCTTGCCGCGCGGGTCCTTGTAGTCGATCTGGCTGCCGCTCTGCGAGCGTTTCCAGCCGTCCGGGACGAACAGCGCGAAGCCGGCGGGGTCGCGGGTCCAGGTGTAGCCGGGGACGCGGGCGGGCGCCGCGGTGTTCGACGACGCGCCGGTGGGCGGGGTCAGCCCGGGTTGTGCCGCAGTGCCGGAGGGCGGGGTGATCCCCGGTTTTGTCGCGGTGCCGGTGGGCGGCGCGCTCGGCGCCGCGGGGTCGGTCGGCGGGAGGACGGCGGGCTGGCCCTGGCCGCCGGCCGTCGCCGAGTTGGTGCCGCCAGTGGCGGCGTTGTCCTTGCCCTTGTCGTCGCCGTTGCCGATGACGACGACCGTCACGACGACCGCCGCGATGACGGCGACGACGAGCGCGACGACGCCGAGAATCATGGGCTTGCGCGACGCCCGGGGGCCGGGCGCGCCGGACACGACGGTTCCGGGTCCGGCCCCGCCGCCGGTGCTTCCGCCGCTGCCCGCCTCGGACGGGAAGGCCGCGTATTGGGGTGAGGACCAGGACGCCTCGGGGCTGGGCGAAGTTCCGTACGGAGCCTGGGCGTTCGCGGCGTACGCGGGGGCAGCGTACGTGGGGGCCGCGTGCGTGCCTGCCGCGTGGGTCCCCGCGGCAGGGGTGCCCACCGACGGGACGTACGTCGGCGGCGCGGGCGGTCCGGGCACCCCAGGGCCGGAGCCGAAACCCGGACCGGATCCCGGAGCAGATCCCGGGCCGGAGTCGGCCCGCGAGGTCACGGTGGCGGACTCGGACGGCCCCGCGGCGGCGTGCGTACCCGATGCCGAAGGCAGGTGCGGCGGTACGGCGTTGGGGTGCGCCTGCGTCAGGTCGCCGCGGACGACGCCGCGCAGCAGGCGGTCGAGTTCCTTGTCGGTGAGGCGGTGCGCGGGGTCCTTGACCAGCAGGCCTTCGATGACCGGCAGCAGCACGCCCGCGCGGCGCGGCGGGTCGGGCTCTTCGAGGAGGATCGAGTTGAGCGTGCTGATCATGGTGGGCCGGTCGAAGGGGTTGCGGCCCTCGACGGCCATGTAGAGGACGAGTCCGAGCGACCACAGGTCGGCGGCGAGGCTGGGGCGCAGCCCCTGCGCGCGTTCCGGGGCGAGGAAGTTCGGAGAGCCGATGAGCATGCCGGTCGCGGTGAGCGTCTGTGCGCCGGTCTCGGTGGCTATGCCGAAGTCGGTGAGGACGACGCGCCCGCTCGCGGTCACGAGGATGTTGGCCGGCTTGACGTCGCGGTGCAGAACGCCCTTTTCCTGGGCGGCCAGCAGCGCGTCGAGGACCTTGAGCCCGATCTCGGCCGCCTCGACCGGCGAGAGGGTCCCGCGGTGCTTGAGGATGTCGGCGAGCGAGTCGGCGTGCACCAACTCCATGACGATCCACGGGATGCCGCCGTCCTCGACGACGTCGTGGATGGTGATGACGTTCTCGTGCGTGATGCGCGCCGCGGTGCGGGCCTCGCGGAGGGTGCGCTGCTGCTGGATCTCGCGTTCCTCGTCGTCGAGGTGGCCCGGCATGCGCAGTTCCTTGACCGCGACGTCCCGGTGCAGCATCTCGTCGACCGCGTGCCAGACGGTTCCCATGCCGCCGCGCCCGAGAACGCTCGCAAGCCGGTAGCGTCCCGCGACGAGCCGCGTCCCGCCGCCGGGTGTGGCACCTCCGGGCGCCGCCCCGTCCGCCATGGTTCGGTTCCTCCCCGCTGGTCCGGTGGCCGACCTCCCCCGTCGGTCCACCGGTGAAGTGTCATTCGCGGTCTCAGCCTAGGCCCTGCCGTCCCGCCGCCGCGGCCGGGCACGGACGGACCGCCGGTGCGGCCGCGCACGGCAGCGGCAGGCACCCGCCCATCACCTGACAAAGCCCCGCCAACGGAGCCGCGCGGCCCGGCCAACGGCAGGGCGCGGCGCCGCCGACACCCCGGCACGGCGCCGCCGACGCCCCGGCGTCAGTTGCCTCCGCCCTGGGCCGCTCCCGTCGGCGTGGGTTCGTCGGTCGGTCGGTGCGTGGTCGGGCTCGTCGTGGTCGGCTTCGTGGTCGTCGGCCTGGTGGTGGTCGTGGTCGGACGGGTCGTCGTGGTCGTCGGCGGCCGCGTCGTCGTCGGCGGGCGCGTGGTGCGCTTGGTCGTCGGCGCCGTGTACTCCGGCGTGTCCGAGTCCGTGCCGGTGTCCCCATCGGTCGGTGCGGTCGCGGTCGGCGCCTGTGTCGTCTCCGGTGCCGACGGCGACAGCCCCACCCCCGCCCCGCCCGCGGGACCGCTGTCCGTCACCCCCGGGTTGCCGGGCGGCTTGTCCTTCTGGTCGCCGAACGCCGCGGGTATCACCCAGAACGCGGTGGCGACCGCGGCCGCGACCAGGCCCGCGAGCACCGCGTACAGGCCCTTCGGCCGGCGCCGCGGCGGGTACGCCCCGCCCAGCGGCTCCGGCCGCGTCCCGCTCGGCCCGAGACCTCCGGAGCCGTGGCCGGTGCCGCTGCCCGGGCCGGTCGGCATGCCGCCGAACCCGCTTCCGGTACCGCCGCCTTCGCCGGTCCCGTGGAACCCGCCGATCGCGAACGGCGCCGGGGTGTCCGGCGAACGCGGGTGCCCCGCACCGCCGGTACGCGACTCCTCCGCCTGCCCGTGCACGCTCCCCGGCGGCCAGTCGGCCCAGCCGCCGGACTCGCGGGAGGCGGCGTAGCCGGCCGCAGCGCCCGCACCGGCACCCGCGGCGGCGCCGTACGCCGCGCCGCGCGCCTCCGGTCCGTGCCGGTACCCGGCCTGTCCCGGACCCACGGTCGGGCCGTGCGGCCCGTAGGGATCCTCGACCGTCCCCTGCGTGTCCGAACCGACCGGACCGGTCGGCGGCGCCGGGATCGGCGGCTGCATCGCGGACGCGGTGAGCGAACCCACCGCCGCCCCGGACGCCGCCGCCGTTGGGGCCTGCCCGGCACCGTGCTGCTTCCCCTTCAGCGCGGCGCCGAGCAGGAGTTCGGTGGCCTCTTCGTCGGGCCGGTCGCCCGGTTCCTTGCGGAGCAGGGCCTCGATCGCGGGCGCGAGCGGCCCCGCGTACGCCATCGGCTCCGGCTCGTCCTGGAGCACCGCGGTCAGCGTCTCGATCGCCGATCCGCGCTGGAACGGCGAACGGCCCTCCAGCGCCTGGTACAGCGTCACGCCGAGCGACCACAGGTCGGACGCCGGTCCGGGGCTGCGGCCCAGCACCCGTTCCGGGGCCAGGTATTCCGGCGAGCCGATGAGCATGCCGGTCGCCGTCAGCGTCGCGGAGCCGAGCACGGTCGCAATGCCGAAGTCGGTCAGGACGACGCGGCCGCCCTCGGCGATCAGGATGTTGCTCGGCTTGACGTCGCGGTGCAGGACGTCGGCCGCGCGCGCGGCCCGCAGTGCGGCCAGCACCTTGAGACCGATCTCCGCGGCCTCGGCCGCGCCGAGGCGTCCCTCCTGCGCGATGACGTCGTCGAGCGCCTTCGCCCGCACGAGTTCCATGACGATCCACGGCCGGCCGCCGTCCTCGACGACGTCGTAGATCGTCACCACGTTCGGGTGCACGACCCGGGCCGCGGCCCGGGCCTCACGCATCGCCCGCTCGCGCCGGACCTCCTGCTCCCCCTCGTCGAGGTCGTCCGGGATCCGCACCTCCTTGACGGCCACGTCGCGGCGCAGCAGTTCGTCGGCCGCCCGCCACACCGTGCCCATGCCCCCGCGGCCCAGCGACTCGCCGAGCCGGTACCTACCGTTCACCACGCGGCCTGCTGTTCCGCCGCTCGCCTCCGTCACGGGTCCCTCCCCATCGGACCGTGGAGCCGTCGTCCCCCCGAACGACAACGTACGGAGACACCTCCCCGTTCAAGACGCGCGCAACCGGATCCGGACCCGCCCGTGACGGAACCGGCACAGAGGATCTGAGGTCAACTGGTTGGTGTGAAGCTGGACTTCGCCGCGTCGAACACGCCGCGCACGATCACCGTCGCGCTGACGGGGCCGGAGACCCAGAAGTCGTACATGCGGACGCCGTCGGTGTAGCGGAGGTTCACCGACCGGCGCGGCGTACCCGAGTCGTTCCAGGTGAACTCCCAGAGGCAGCCGGGCATGCCGTTGTGGGTGCTCACGGCGAGCTGCATGCGCACGTAGCCGGGGTACGCCGCGGTCGCCGACGAACCGGTGCCGCCCGCGTCCTGGGCGGCGAGGTCGGCGCACGGGTCGCCGGAGGTGTCCACCGGGTCGAGGCGCAGGCCGAGCCGCGTGACGTTGCCAGGCGACCGGTAGAACACCCGGTCGCCGTCCGTATGCGGGCCGGACCAGCCGTCCGGCACCAGGACGCTGAACCCCGGGTCGGCCACCCGGTGGTACCCGGGGCGCGTGACCGAGCCGGTGCCGCCGGGCGGGGTGGCGGGCGGCGTACTCACGGGATCCGCCGGGCCCTGGCCGCCGCCCGCCTTGGGCGCGGAATCCACCAGGCCGTCCGGGTCGCCGTCGGCCGGGTCGCCGGCTCTGCCCGACGCGGCCGACGATGCGCCCCGGCCCTCGTCCGAGCCGTCGTTCCAACTGTCACCGACGAGCTTGACGCCGGTGCCGGCCGCCGCCGCGATCAGCAGCAGGGCCAGCGCCGACACCATCAGCCGGGTACGCCGTGCCGTGCCCCGGGCCCCCACTTGCGCCCCCACCCGCGGCGGTACGGCGGGTACCGGGGGCGGGCCACCCACGGGGGCGGGTCGGCCACGGTCGCCGTTCGGGGAGGCGTACCAGTCGGTCTGTTCGACGGCCGAAGCCGTGACCGCTTCTTCCGGAGGCATGCCGGACGGCCCGGGCAGGTCGGCGTCCTCGTCGACCCGTTCGGCGGGAGCGGCTTCGGGGCAGCCGTCCGGCCCGCCGAACCCCGCCTCCGCGAGCATGCGCAAGGCGCCGTCCGCCGTCAGGCGCCGGTCCGGATCGGGCTCCAGCAGCCCGGCCAGCACGCCGACGAGCGGCCCCGCGTGCCGGGGCGGGTCGAACGTCCCGTCCAACACCGCCTGCAGCGTGGCGAATTCACCGTTGCGGCGGAAGGGCGAGCGGCCTTCGAGCATCTCGTACATGGTCGCGCCGAGGGACCACAGGTCGGAGGCCGGCCCTGGGCGGAGCCCCTGCGCGCGCTCCGGCGCCATGTACTCCAACGTGCCGATGGTCGTGCCCGTCGCGGTGATCGTCGTCGTCCCGACGAGCGTCGCGATGCCGAAGTCGGTGAGGACCGCGCGGCCGTCGTGCGACAGGAGCACGTTGCCGGGCTTGACGTCGCGGTGCACGACCGAGGCGGCGTGCACGGCCCGGAGCGCTTCGAGGAGCTGCCGGGTGATGCGGGCGGCGTCGCGTGCCGGGAGGCGGCCCTCGTCGAGGTCGTCCGCGAGGGTGCGGCCGACGACCAGTTCCATGATGATCCACGGGCGGCCGTCGTCCTCGACGACGTCGTGGACGCCGACCACGTTGGGGTGCGAGACGAGTGCCGCGGCCCTGACCTCCCGCATGGCGCGGGCCGAGCGCCGGGCGCGCTCCTCGTCGTCGAGATCGTCGGGTACGCGCAGTTCCTTCATCGCCACGACCCGATCCAGCACCGTGTCGTACGCGCGCCACACCGTCCCCATGCCGCCCCGGCCCAGCATCTCCGCCGGCCGGTAGCGTCCCGCGACCGTCCGGTCGCCGGTCGGACCACCCGTCATGCCGATTCCTGCCCCGCTCGTGACCGTCCCCGGCGGCCACCGTACTCACATCAGTCACACAAGCGCCGCACAACTGTGCGGGAACAGGACGGCATCCGGGCGGCAACCGGGCGGCAACGGGCACCAAGCGGTCAGCGCACGATCGAGAGATTGTCCTTGGCGTGCTCGAAGTAGGCGCCGGCCGTCGGCCACAGTTCCTCGCGGCAGCGCACGGTCATCCAGTAGCGCACGCCGTCGGCGGTCCGGACGACCAGGTCCTTGCCGTGGAAGGACGCGCCTTCGGGGCCGCGCCACACGTACTCCCACTCGGCGGCGTCGTGGCCCCGGTAGTCCATCGAGGCCAGCTCGACGCGCCGATAGCCCTCGCTGTCGCGGTAGTCGCGCGAGGCGAGCGTGCCGTGCTCGCGGTGCAGCACCGACTCCTCGGGCGGCATGACGATGCCGCGGTCGACGGTGACGGTCACCGAGATCAGGCGGTCCGGGTCGTAGACCGACAGGCCGGCCTCGGTCGGCGTGCAGCTCCAGCCCTCCGGGACGGGCAGCGCGAACCCGAGCCCCGATCCGGTGCGCAGCCGCCGCAGCACCGCCCCGTCGATCAGCGGGCCGAGCACCAGGCAGCCCCCGACCAGGGCGAGCACCCAGACCAGGTCCGGTTCGATGTCGAGCAGTTGCAGCGCGCCGCCGCCGATGACGCCGGCGAGCATCGCGGCCGGGACCGATCTGGACAACCTTCGGTGCGGCAGGACGAGCCACACGCCGAGGACGGCCGCGAGCAGCGAGATGGTGTACATCCCGGCCCATGTGCCGTAATTGGCCAGCCACTTCGCCATGGCGGCGCTGACGATCGCGACGATGACCAGGACCGTGGCCCAGTGCCGGATCCACCAGCGCGGCCAGCGGCGGTAGCGGGCGCGGAAGCCGCCGCCGCGACGGGCGCGGGCCCGGGCCCGTCGCCCCGGCTTGCGTTCCGGCGCCTCGGTGCCGGTGCCGGGGTCGTCGACGTCGGCGGCCGGGACGGTCTCGCCGGTGCGGGTGCGTTGGACCCGCATGTTGGTCTGGGTGACGTCGGCACGCGCTCCGTCGTGCGCCGCGTCGGCGGCGGGTCCGCTCCCGGCGGTGGCGCCCGTACGGGTCCCCTTGCCCGTCCCGGCCCCTGCGCCCACGCCGGTCCCGGTGCCCGTGCCCGTGCCGGTCCCCGGCGCGGTGCCGGTGTCGGTACTGCTCCCGGCCCCGGCGGCGGTGCCCGTCCCGAGTGCGCTCCCCCGGCCGGTACGCCCGGTGGCATGACCGCGCCGGGCCGCCGGGTCGGTGACCGAGTGCCGTACGCCCGTACCGCCGCCGTTCGACGACGCGTCGCGCCCGGCCGTACCCGGGTGCAGCGCGTGGCGCCGCGCGGCGGGGTGCCGGGCCCGCCCCGGAAACGTGCGCGCTCCGCCGGACGCCCCGGTGGATGACGCCGCGGGAGCCGCCTCCGCCGCCTCGATCAGGCGTTCGCGCAGCAGCGGCGACGCGGCGCGGGCGGTGGGGTCCTGCACGAGGACGGACCGCAGCGCGGGCATCAGCACCCCGGCGTGGTCCAGGTCGGGAAAGCGCGCCGTGGCGACCGCGGCCAGCGTGGCGGCGTGCGTGGCGCGGCGGTACGCGGGCCGGCCCTCGACCGCCTCGTACAGCGTCACGCCAAGCGACCACAGGTCGGCCGGCGGTCCCGGCATCTGCCCGTCCACCTGCTCGGGAGCCAGGTACTCGGGCGAGCCGACCAGGGCGCCGACCTGGGTGAGGGTGGCGCTGTCCTCGACCGAGGCGACGCCGAAGTCGGTGAGCACCACGCGTCCGTTGCGGGCCAGCAGCACGTTGGCGGGCTTGACGTCGCGGTGCAGCACGCCGGCCTCGTGGGCGGCGTCGAGCGCGGACAGCAGGCGCAGGCCCATCTCGGCGACCTGGCCGGGCGGCAGCGGGCCGTCCTTCTCGATCTCCTGGGCGAGCGAGAGGCCGCGGACCAGCTCCATGACGATCCAGGGGCGGCCGTCCTCCTCGACGACGTCGAAGATCGTGACGACGTTGGGGTGGTCGATGCGCGCCGCGGCGCGCGCCTCGCGCAGCATGCGGGCGCACAGCGTGCCGCGCTCGTCGTCGTCGACGTGGGCCGGGACCCTGAGTTCCTTGACCGCGACGTGCCGGTCGAGGACCTCGTCGAGCGCACTCCACACCGTGCCCATGCCGCCGCGTCCGAGGCGTTCCCGCAGCCGGTACCGGCCCGCGAGCACGCGCCCGTCGGACTCGGGGTCGGTCATGCGCGTCTCCTGTGGTGGTTTGCGCGGCTCTTCCAGTCAACCACCCCCGCGGGCGGTTGGCGGGCTGCTCCCACCCGCAATTCCCACCAAAACCCCTGACAGTTCGTCAGGTCGGCACCGCCCGAGCGGCACCGCCGATCGGCATGGCCCGTCGGCGTGGCGAGAACGGCACAGCCGGCCGACACAGCCCGATCAACACAGCCCGATCGACGCGGCACGAGGGCACCGCCGGGCGTGCGGCGCCGTCAGGCCAGCGGCACGACTTCCTCCGCGCCCATCCGCACCGCGTCGGCCGTACGGTCGTCCGGCTGCTCCTGCGACTCGCGCTCGGCCTCGACGCGCTTGAGGTAGTAGTCCACCTCGCGGCGCACCTGCTCCTCCGTCCAGCCCAGCGCGGGGGCCATCAGGCGCGCGCACTCCTCGGCGACGCGCACGCCGCGGTCGAACGTCTCGATCGAGATCCGCGTGCGGCGGTCCAGCACGTCGTCCAGGTGCAGCGCGCCCTCGTGGGTGCAGGCGTACACGACCTCGGCGCGCAGGTAGTCGTCGGCGCCGTCGAGCGGCTGGCCGAGCGCCGCGTCGCCGTCGACGATGGCCAGCACCTCGTCGACGAGCGACCCGTACCGGTTCAGGAGGTGCTCGACCCGTGCCACGTGCAGCCCGCTGCGCGCGGCGATCGCGGTACGCGCGTTCCACAGCGCGTGGTACCCCTCGGCCCCGGCCAACGGCACCGTCTCCGTGCAACTGGCCGCCACCTTGCGGTCCAGGCCGTGCACGGCCGCATCGACCGCGTCGGCGGCCATCACGCGGTACGTCGTGTACTTGCCGCCCGCAACGACCACCAGCCCCGGGACCGGATGGGCCACGGTGTGCTCGCGTGACAGCTGGCTGGTCGCGTCCGACTCGCCGCGCAGCAGGGGGCGCAGGCCCGCGTACACGCCCTCGACGTCCTCGCGGCTGAGCGGCACGGCGAGCACCGCGTTGACGCGCTCCAGCAGGTATTCGATGTCGGTGCGGCTCGCCGCGGGGTGCGACTTGTCGAGGTCCCAGTCGGTGTCGGTGGTGCCGATGATCCAGTGCCGGCCCCACGGGATCACGAACAGCACGGACTTCTCGGTGCGCAGGATCAGGCCGGTCGAGGAGTGGATGCGGTCCTTGGGCACGACCAGATGGATGCCCTTGGACGCGCGCACGTGGAACTGCCCGCGCTCGCCGACCATCGCCTGCGTCTCGTCGGTCCACACGCCGGTCGCGTTGACCACCTGCCGGGCACGGATGTCGTACGTGCGGCCCTGCTCGACGTCCCGCACGTGCACGCCGACCACGCGCTCGCCCTCGCGCAGGAAGCCGGTCACCGTCGCGCGGGAGGCGACATGCGCGCCGTAGCCGGCGGCGGTGCGCACCAGCGTCATGGTGTGCCGCGCGTCGTCCACCTGGGCGTCGTAGTACTGCACGGCGCCGACGAGGGCGTCCTTGCGCAGCGCGGGGGCCAGGCGCAGCGCGCGTCGGCGGGAGAGGTGGCGGTGGCCCGGCAGCCCGCGGGTGTGGCCGGAGGACATGCCCATCGTGTCGTAGAGCGCGACGCCCGAGCCGACGTACGCCCGTTCCCACGCGTGGTGTTGCAGCGGGTACAGGAACGGCACCGGGCGGACCAGGTGCGGCGCGAGGCGCTGGACCATGAGGCCGCGCTCGCGCAGGGCCTCGCGCACCAGCGCGAAGTCCAGCATCTCCAGATAGCGCAGGCCGCCGTGGATGAGCTTGCTGGAGCGGCTGGAGGTGCCCGAGGCCCAGTCGCGCGCCTCCACCAGGCCCACACTCAGGCCGCGCGTGACGGCGTCGAGGGCGGTCCCCGCGCCGACCACGCCCCCGCCGACCACGACGACGTCCAGTTCCGCCTCGGACATCCGGTACAGCGCGTCCTCGCGCGCCCGCAACCCCAACGCCGTCGTCCTCAACGCGTCGTCACCCGCTCCCGTTCGTCGTCGTGCGCACCCGCCGGGCGCGTGCCGTGCCACTGGGCACGTCCCCGATGCATGTCCCCGATCATCACCCGCGCGCGCCTTTGCCGCGCGGAGGCGGCACCGCAGGTGCGCCCCGCCCGTGCCGCGGGCGCCCGTACCCGCGGTCCTCTATACCCCGGTCGGGTGAACTTCCCGTGAGCCGCGCAGTACCGTCGGACGACGGCCGGCGAGAGCACCGCCACCGAGAGCGAGGACCCGTGACCGCCGCGGCAACCCCGGCAGGAACGCCCGGCTCCCCGGAACCGGGGTGGCCCGGGCAACCCGGCGAGCCCCTCGGCAGGCGCCCGCTGATCGTGTGCGACCTCGACGGGACGCTGCTGCGGCCCGACGCGACCGCCTCGGCCTACACGCGGCGCACCCTCAACCGCCTGGCCGCCGCAGGGGTGGCGCTGACCATCGCGACCGCACGCGGGATGCCGTCGATCCGCGCCCTGCTCGCGGGTGTCGAACTTCCGCTTCCGGTCGTGGAGTTGGGTGGGAGCTACATCTCCGACGCGGTTACCGGGGAGCACTTCGTCAACCATACGCTCGACCGTGAGGTGACCGTCGCACTCGTCGACGCGCTGGCGGTCTCGGGCATCGAGCCGACGCTGACGAGTTGGGACGGTACGGCCGACCACGTGGACTTCGGGGAACTCGGCAACGACAGCGTGCGGTGGTTCCACGACGAGAAGGCCGCGCTCGGCGACCCGCGGCTGCGGTACTGCCCGGACTTCCGGGCGCTGGCGAGGTCCGCCCAGGTGGTGCTGGTACGCCTGGCCGCGCCGCACGACGACGCCGAACGGGTCGGCAAGCTGATCGCCGCGGCATGCGGGGACCGGGCCGCGGTGCTGGCGATCAGGAACGACTACTGCCCGGGGTGGACGGAGTTCAGCGTGACCGCGCCCACCGCCGACAAGGGCACGGCGGTACGCGGCTTGCGCGAGCGCCTGGGGCACACCGGGCCGCTGGTGGTGTGCGGGGACCACCTCAACGACCTGTCGATGTTCGCAGTCGCGACCGCGCCCCAGGACAGGCGGATCGTGCCGTCCGGCGCGCACCCCGACGTACTGGCCCTCGCCACGGATGTGACCGGTCCGAGCGACGCGGACGGAGTGGCACGGTACTTGGCGTCCGCGTACCTGGCGGAGACCGCGGAGGGCTAGACGCGGCGGACCGCCCTCCTGCCCCGGACCGCGTCCCGCCTGGCAAGGTGGCCCTCTGCGCAGTCACGAACATTTCCGGAGAGTGGTGCATGAACGGGGACGCGGCGAACAGCCGGCGCGTCGGCGACGGCCGTTTCGAACTCGTCGAACGCCTCGGCAGGGGCGCCATGGGCACGGTCTGGCGCGCCGTGGACACCACGCTGCACCGCGAGGTGGCCATCAAGGAGGTCCGCGTCCGCGAGGACGCCCCCGCCGACCAGATCGCCCTTCTGCACGCCCGCGTCCTGCGCGAGGCGCAGGCCCTCGCCCGCCTCCGCAACCCGCACGTGGCGACCGTGCACCAGATCGTCGACGACGAGCCGTTCCCGTGGATCGTCATGGAGCTGGTCCCCGGACAGCCGCTCACCTCGCTGCTCGCGGAGGGCACGCTCACGCCGCACGACGCCGCCGGCGTCGCGGCCGACATCCTCGAAGCGCTGACCGCCGCACACGACGCGGGCGTCCTGCACCGCGACGTCAAGCCCGCGAACGTCCTGATCCGCCCCGACGGCGCCGCCGTCCTCGTCGACTTCGGCATCGCCGCCGTCGAGGGCACCGCCACGGTCACCGGAACCGGCTCCTTCGTCGGCACGATCGAGTACATAGCGCCCGAGCGCACGGAAGGCCGCCGCCCGACGCCCGCGTCCGACCTGTGGTCGCTCGGCGTCCTGCTGTACGTCGCCGTCGAGGGCTACAGCCCGTTCCGCCGCCCGAACGACTGGGCGACCATCACCGCGATCGTCAACGACCCGCACGCACCGCCGCGCAGGGCGGGCGAACTCACCGACGTGATCGACGCGTTGCTCGCCAAGGACCCGCGGCACCGACCCACCGCCGCCGAGTTGGCGCCGCGGCTCGCCGCGATCGCGGGGCGTACCGCGGGTACGGCGGGTACAGCGGGTACGGCTCCGTCGGGCGGCACACGCGAAGTCCCGGACGCCGTCGAACCGAGTGCCGACCCGATTGCGGCCACCGGGACGCCCGCCGCGCCCCGGCCCGACGTACTCCCCACGGTCACCGGCGGTCCGCCGCCCGACCCCGGCACACCGCCCGGCAACGGCACCCTGCCGGGCGCCGGCACCACCGCGCCCCGGGACCCCGCGCCGCCGCGACCGGGCCGAGTCCGGCGCGTCATCCTCGCGGTGGCCGTCGGAGCGGTCCTCGCCGGCGGCGGCACAGCCGCCGGCCTGATGCTGGCCGACGGTGACGACGAGGGCGCGAAGTCCCAGGGCCCGCCCACCCCGACGGCGCCCGGAACGAGCTCCGGCTCGGCACCTTCGGCACCCCCGTCGTCCCGGACGTCGCCCGCACCGGTCCCCGATTCGCGGCCGGCCGTCCCCGAGGGCTTCAAGCGGCAGACCGACACCGAGGGCATCGAGGTCGCGGTCCCGGCGAACTGGCGGCTCGGCCGGGACGACTCGGGAGACATCGCGTACAAGTCGCCCGACGGCCGCTACCTCATCGTCGTACGCGCGCTCCGCGGCGACACCGCGGACCCCTTCGCCGAGCAGTCGGCCTCCGCGACCGAGACCAAGGCCTCGCCGTCCTACCCCGGCTATGAGCAACTGACGCTCTCCCGCCGGAGCGACCCGGGAGACAGCGCCGCCGTGTGGGACTACCGGTACCGGGCGCCGGACGGCCCGCGCGCGGTCCGGGACATCCGATGGCGGAGCGGCGACAACAGCTACAACCTGTGGGTGGTCGGTCCCGAGACGGACGACTGGTCCCAGTACGAGGACCTGCTCGACGTCGCCGTCGAACAGTTCCGGGACACCCGGGCCGGCTGACCCGCGGCGGCTGCCCCGGACCGCCGTACATGCACCGCTGCTTCTCGCAGCGCCGTTCCTCGGGGCCGCCGTTCCTCGCGCCTACGCCCGCCCGGGCGCCGACTTGAGCCACGTCGCGACGGTCGCCGCCAGGATGAGGAGCAGCACGTACGCGCCCACGAGTTGGCTGACCAGGCCGTCGTCCGGACGCGTGAACACGAGCACCAGCTCCACCGCCGACGCGACCGCGAAACCGAGCCACCACCGGTGGTCGGCCGAGCCGCGGGGCTGCCGGTAGGCCCAGTACGCGAACGGCAGCCACGCGCCGAACCCGATGGTCACGACGGGCACCAGCGTCCAGACCACCCGATGCCACAACGGGAGGTCGCGCGGCGAACCGGACGGGTCCACGGACGGTCTGCTCACGGTCTCCCCCTCAAGGCACCACGGCTGGCGCACAACGTACCGTCCCCCGCCACGCGGGTAGGCGGTAAGCGGAAGACTGCCCGCCCACTCGAACTATTGCCCGGCGTAAAGCCGTTGACGCATCGTCAGGACGCGGTGGAGAAATGCCGGCATCCGGTGCCGCAAACGCGCGCTCCCGCCGACCGGCCCTCCGCAAAGGCGGGGGCGCGGGTGGCGGGAGCGGGTACTCGGGGGGCCTGCGGCGACGTCAGTGCCACCGCAATGTCAGTGCTCAGCGCGTCGGTACTCGGCGCTTCGGTACTCGGCGCTTCAGTGCTGCGGCGAAACCGTCACCTCGACCTGCTGGAACTTCTTCAGGTCCGTGTAGCCGGTGGTCGCCATCGCCCGGCGCAGCGCGCCGAAGAGGTTCATGGAGCCGTCCGAGACGTGCGACGGGCCGTTCAGCACCTCCTCCAGCGTGCCGACGGCGCCGAGGTCCATGCGGCGGCCGCGCGGCAGTTCGGGGTGGTGGGCCTCCGAACCCCAGTGGTGGCCGCGGCCGGGGGCGTCGGTCGCGCGGGCGAGCGCCGAGCCGATCATGACGGCGTCCGCGCCGCACGCGACGGCCTTGGCGATGTCGCCGCTGGCGCCGACGCTGCCGTCCGCGATGACGTGCACGTACCGGCCGCCCGACTCGTCGAGGTAGTCGCGACGCGCCTCGGCGACGTCCGCGACCGCGGTCGCCATCGGCACCGCGACGCCGAGCACCCGGCGCGTGGTGTGCGCCGCACCGCCGCCGAAGCCGACCAGCACGCCCGCCGCGCCGGTGCGCATGAGGTGCAGCGCGCCCTGGTACGTCGCGCAGCCGCCGACGATCACCGGCACGTCGAGGTCGTAGATGAACTGCTTGAGGTTGAGCGGCTCGGTGCTGCCGGACACGTGCTCCGCGGAAACCGTGGTGCCGCGGATCACGAAGATGTCGACGCCCGCGTCGATGACCGCCTTGTGGTGCTGCGCGGTCCGCTGCGGCGACAGCGCCGCGGCCGTCACCACGCCCGCGTCGCGGATCTGCTTGATGCGCTGCCCGATCAGCTCCGCCTTGATCGGCTCGGCGTAGATCTCCTGCATCCGGCGGGTCGCGGTGGCCTCGTCGAGGGTGCCGATCTCCTCGAGCAGCGGGGTCGGGTCCTCGTAACGCGTCCACAGGCCTTCGAGGTTGAGCACCCCGAGGCCGCCCATGCGCCCGACGGCGATCGCCGTCTCCGGCGAGACCACGCTGTCCATCGGCGCGGTCAGGAACGGCAGCTCGAAGCGGTACGCGTCGATCTGCCAGGCGATCGAGACCTCTTCGGGGTCGCGCGTACGCCGGCTCGGGACGATGGCGACGTCGTCGAAGTGGAAGGCGCGGCGGCCCCGCTTGCCTCGACCGATCTCGACCTCAGTCACGTTGCGCCTCTCCTGCCGTCTGACCGTCGAACGGTGTGTCGTACCTGAACGGTGTGTCGTATCTGGGGAAATGCGGTGGTCATACGACCTGCCCGCGGACAAGCGTACGGGGCGGCCCGGAACCTCCGGTTCCCGACCGCCCCGAACGGAAAACCCGGCTCAGCGCGACGAGTAGTTCGGCGCCTCGACGGTCATGTTGATGTCGTGCGGGTGCGACTCGCGCAGGCCCGCGGAGGTGATCCGGACGAACCGGCCGCGCACCTTGAGGTCGGGGACGGTGGGCGCGCCCGCGTACCCCATCGACGCGCGCAGGCCGCCGATGAGCTGGTGCGCGACGGCCGCCAGCGGGCCGCGGTAGGGCACCTGGCCCTCGATGCCCTCGGGCACGAGCTTGTCCTCGGACAGCACGTCGTCCTGGAAGTAGCGGTCCTTGGAGAACGACTTGGCCTGGCCGCGTGACTGCATCGCACCCAGCGAGCCCATGCCGCGGTAGCTCTTGAACTGCTTGCCGTTGATGAAGATCAGCTCGCCGGGGCTCTCCTCGCAGCCCGCGAGCAGGCTGCCGAGCATCACGGTGTCCGCGCCGGCCGCGATGGCCTTCGCGATGTCGCCGGAGTACTGGAGGCCGCCGTCGCCGATGACCGGCACGCCCGCCGGGCCGCACGCCTGCGCGGCCTCGTAGATCGCGGTGACCTGCGGCGCGCCGACGCCGGCGACCACGCGCGTGGTGCAGATCGAGCCGGGGCCGACGCCGACCTTGACGCCGTCCACGCCCGCGTCGACGAGCGCCTGGGCGCCGTCGCGGGTGGCGATGTTGCCGCCCACGACGTCGACCTTGGTGTTGGCCTTGACCTTGGCGATCATGTCGAGGACGCCGCGCGAGTGGCCGTGCGCGCTGTCCACCACGATGAAGTCGACGCCGGCCTCGACCAGCGCCTGCACCCGGCGGAAGCTGTCGTCGCCGGTGCCGACCGCGGCGCCGACGACGAGTCGCCCGTCGGCGTCCTTGGTGGCGTACGGGTACTTCTCGCTCTTGACGAAGTCCTTGACGGTGATGAGCCCGCGCAGCCGGCCCCCGTCGTCGATCAGCGGCAGCTTCTCCACCTTGTGGCGGCGCAGCAGCTCCATCGCGTCCTGGCCGCTGATCCCGACCGGCCCGGTGACCAGCGGCATCGGCGTCATGACCTCGCGGACCCGGCGCGCGTGGTCCACCTCGAAGCGCAGGTCGCGGTTGGTGACGATGCCGAGCAGGCGGCCGTTCTCGTCGGTGACCGGGACGCCGCTGATGCGGTACCGCGCGCACAGGTCGTCGGCGTCGCGCAGGGACGCGTCCGGACCGATCGTGATCGGATCGATCACCATGCCGGCCTCGGAGCGCTTCACCAGGTCGACCTGGTTGGCCTGGTCCTCGATGGAGAGGTTGCGGTGCAGCACGCCGACGCCGCCCTGGCGGGCCATCGCGATCGCCATGCGCGACTCGGTGACGGTGTCCATCGCGGACGAGAGGAGGGGGATGCGCACGCTGATGTTGCGCGTCACCCGCGACGTGGTGTCGACCTCGCTCGGCACGACGTCGGACGCACCCGGCAGCAGGAGGACGTCGTCGTAGGTCAGCCCGAGCATCGCGAACTTCTCGGGTACGCCGTCGGCCGTGAGACTCATGACACCTTCCGGTTCCGGTTGGAAGTGATCGACTGGGAAGACCGACTGGAGCGACCCGATCGAGCCGACCGGCACTGCTGTGCGCCTCCGCCGCCTGGACCGCGGGAAAAACGACGGCTCCGCCGGGGCCGACCGCCGCGCACGCGGGTACGGCCGTCCCGGTGGTGTGCCGGTGGGATGGGGACCAATGCTACTCGGGTCCGGCGGTGCGCGGTCCCGGAGCGTCCGGTCGACCGCCTCGGCACCGCCTCAGCAGCGGTCCGTCACCGCCCGCCGCCCCCCGGGGACGGCGTCGACCTCGGCGAGCAGGGCGTGGAAGAGGCGCGCGAGCCGGTCGCCCTGCGGCCGCCCGTTGCGCAGCCGGAGCGTCTCCACCAGTTCGTCGTCACGGCGCAGGAGTCCGAGGTCCGCGAGGGCACGAGGGGTCGGTGTACCGACCCGCACTTGGCGCATCCCCGGGATCCCCGCGTTCACGCCGTCATCTCCTCCTCCGCCAGCGCGCGCAGTCGGGACAACGCACGGTGCTGTGCGACGCGTACCGCCCCTGGGGACATCCCCATGGCACGGCCGGTCTCCTCGGCGGACAGGCCGACGGCGACCCGCAGGACGAGGAGCTCGCGCAGGTTGTCGGGCAGCCGCCCGAGCAGGGCCCGGGCGTGCGCGGCGTCACTGCGGCGGACGACCTGGTCCTCGGGTCCGGGGTAGTCGTCGATCGCCTCGGGCAGGTCGCAGGTCGGCACGGCGGCCCGTACCGCGGCCCGCTGCACGTCCACGACCTTGTGTGCGGCGATGCCGAACACGAAGGCCTCGAACGGGCGCCCCTCGTCCCGGTACCGCGGCAGCGCCGACAGCACCGCAAGGCACACTTCCTGCGCCGCGTCGTCGGCGGCGTGCTCCGCCCCCGGCACCCGGCCGAGTCTCGCCCGGCAGTATCTGAGCACCAAAGGGCGCACGTACGCCAGCAGTTCATCGGTGGCCTGAAGGTCCCCCTGGACAGCCCGAACAACCACGGCACGCATGCCGTCATCCACCCGGCTGTCGGCCCTGTCCGGTCTGTCCGGCATGCGCTCGGCGATCCCGCCCATGAGATTCAGTATGCCGGTCCGCGGACCCTGCGGTTCGCCCCAGGTGTCGGCGACGGTCCTCCGCAGGGTCCCGGAACCACTCCGATCACCGCACGAGGCCCCAGCGGAAGCCGAGCGCGACCGCGTGCGCACGGTCCGACGCACCGAGCTTCTTGAAGAGCCTGCGGGCGTGGGTCTTCACGGTGTCCTCGGACAGGAACAGCTCGCGCCCGATCTCCGCGTTGCTCCGGCCGTGGCTCATGCCCTCCAGCACCTGGATCTCGCGTGCCGTCAGGGTCGGCGCCACACCCATGTCCGCGGAGCGCAGACGGCGCGGCGCCAGGCGCCACGTCGGGTCGGCGAGCGCCTGGGAGACGGTCGCGCGCAGTTCGGCGCGCGACGCGTCCTTGTGCAGGTAGCCGCGGGCGCCCGCGGCTACCGCGAGTGCGACGCCGTCGAGGTCCTCGGCCATCGTCAGCATGATCACCCTGGCACCGGGGTCGCCGGCCAGCAGCCGGCGCACCGCCTCGACGCCGCCGAGTCCGGGCATGCGCACGTCCATGAGCACGAGGTCGGAGCGCTCGGCGCCCCAACGGCGCAGCACCTCCTCGCCGCTCGTGGCCGTGGTCACCCGTTCGACGCCGGGGACCGTGGCCACCGCGCGCCGAAGGGTCTCCCGCACCAGCGGGGAATCGTCGCAGACCAGGACGGTCGTCATCGCCGGCCTCCGCAGCAGATCCGCGTCACGTTGAGCCTCCACGCCTGTACGTTCCGTTGCCTACGCGATCGGTGATCACCCGGTGTCCCAGAGTCTGTCCCCGCGCGTACACCTTGCGGGGTTCGAATCGCCGACCGCCTCACCCATCACCAACGACCGTCACCCGAAAGGGTTACGGGCTGGGGTCGCGGGTACTTCGGGGGCCGTGGGGCCCGCCGCTACCACAACGAGCCGACCCCATCCGAGGGCACGCCGACGCGGTGACCATTCCGGGCGACACCGCCTCACCCGCCCGTGGCAGGGCGCACCCGATGGTCATGACCACACATTTTTTACTGGTTTTCGCGCATAAGACCGATATATGCATGGAACTGATCATTCTGTGGCACTTTCGCACCATCGTTTGATCGCATGGTCAGGCCACCTCTTGCGGAGTCATCCGCACCAGTGACCGTGCCGACAGCAGAAGCGGCACCGCGAGAGGCACCAGAACCGGCATCACCAGCGGCAACGCAAGCGGAACAGCACGAACCCGCAATTTGCCCCTGAACACGAGGGACGACTCATGGCTGATTTCTCCCGGCTCCCCGGCCCGAACGCCGACCTGTGGGACTGGCAGCTGTCCGCCGCCTGCCGAGGCGTGGACAGCGCGCTGTTCTTCCACCCGGAGGGCGAACGCGGCGCGGCGAGGGTCGCTCGGGAAGCCGCGGCCAAGGAGGTGTGCCAACGTTGCCCGGTCCGCGTCCAGTGCGCGCAGCATGCGCTCGCGGTGCGCGAACCGTACGGCGTCTGGGGTGGGCTCACCGAGGACGACCGCGTCGAGATGGACGGTCGGCGCCGGATGCTCAACCGGACCGACGTGACCACCGCCGGCTGAGGGCCGGCGACCGACCACGCGAGAACGGCGGTGGCCCCGTCCCGAGGGGATCGGGACGGGGCCACCGCCTTCGCGTCAGGGTGTGCCGTCAGCGGCGTGCCGTCAGGGGCGTGCCGTCAGCGGGTGCCGTCAGAAGTGTGCGGCTGTGCGGCTCACATGCCGAAGGCGGACATGTCCAGCTCCCAGACGGCGGGCCAGTCCTTGCCGCGCAGCAGGGCGTCCGTACCGCCGTCGCAGAACACCACCGAGCCGACGAAGAACGTCGACTCCGGGCCCAGCAGGAACGCGGTCAGCGCCGCGATCTCCTCCGGCTTGCCGCCGCGTCCGACCGGCAGCGGGAACATCTTCATGCCCTCGGCGGTCAGCGGGTCGACCTTGCCGGCCGCGGTCATCGGCGTCTCGATGAGCCCCGGCGCGATCGCGTTGAGGCGGATGCCGGCGCCGATCCACTCCTCCGAAACCGCCTTGGCGCGCACGTAGTACGCGAGCGCGGCCTTGGACGCGGGGTACGACCCCATCATGTCCTTGTCCGCCGCCTCACGGGCACCCGCCTCGTCGCCGGCCAGGCACAGTTCCGCCAGCGCGGTGTCCCAGTTCGGCTGGCACGTGGTCGAGTTGGAGCTGATCATCACCACGGCCGGCTTCTCGGCCTTCGCGAGCAGCGGGCGCAGGCCCTCCAGCACCTCGACGGCACCGAAGTAGTTCACCGAGACGATCAGCGAGCCCGGGCGCCCGGTGGCCGCCGCGAGGCCCGCGAAGGGCGCGAAGCCGTCGAGGGAGTCGCCGGCCAGCTCGGTGACGCGCGCGACCGCCTCGGCGCGGCCCTCGGAAGTGGACAGGTCCACGTTGACGTCGCTGTCGCGCAGGTCGACGCCGATGACGCGGTGGCCGTCCGCCTCCAGGCGGGCCTTGGTGGCGGCGCCGAGGCCGGATGCCGCACCGGTGATCGCGTACGTCCCCATGGTTCTCCCTCTGTCCTGCTCTGTCCTGGCCTGACGGTATGTCAGATCTTGTGCAGTGCGCACTCTTCCAGATCCTGCTTCGGCACAGAAGGCCGAAAGGCCGAGGGCCCCGGGAACGCCGTGTGGCGTTCCCGGGGCCCTCGACTCGCGCGTGGCTCGTGCGCGAACGTGCTGCTCGCGTACGAGGCGCGCGTACTGCCCTGCTACCTGCTACCTGCTGCCCTGCGTCGGAGTCCGACGGTGTCAGTGGCTGTGGCCGTGGCCGCCGTGGCTGTGGCCGTGCGCAGCCTCCTGCTCGGCCGGCTTCTCGACGACCAGCGACTCGGTCGTGAGGAGCAGCGACGCGATGGACGCGGCGTTCTGCAGCGCGGAGCGGGTGACCTTGACCGGGTCGATGACGCCGGCCTTGAGCAGGTCGCCGTACTCGCCGGTCGCGGCGTTGAAGCCGTGGCCCACCTCGAGCTCCTGCACCTTGTTGACGATGACGTAGCCCTCGAGGCCCGCGTTCTCCGCGATCCAGCGCAGCGGCTCGACGGTCGCGCGGCGCACGACCGAGACACCGGTGGCGACGTCGCCGGTCAGGCCCAGGTTGTCGTCGAGCACCGAGGCCGCGTGCACGAGAGCGGCGCCGCCGCCCGCGACGATGCCCTCCTCGATGGCCGCGCGGGTCGCGGAGACCGCGTCCTCGAGACGGTGCTTCTTCTCCTTGAGCTCGACCTCGGTGGCCGCACCCACGCGGATCACGCACACGCCGCCGGCCAGCTTCGCGAGGCGCTCCTGGAGCTTCTCGCGGTCCCAGTCGGAGTCGGTGTTCTCGATCTCGGCCTTGATCTGGCGGACGCGGTCCGCGATCGCGGCCGAGTCGCCCGCACCGTCGACGACCGTGGTGGCGTCCTTGGTGATGGTGACGCGGCGCGCCGTACCGAGGACCTCCAGGCCCGCCTGGTCCAGCTTGAGGCCGACCTCGGGAGCGATGACCTGGCCGCCGGTCAGGATGGCCATGTCCTCCAGCATCGCCTTGCGGCGGTCGCCGAAGCCCGGGGCCTTGACCGCGACGGCGTTGAACGTGCCGCGGATCTTGTTGACGACCAGCGTCGACAGGGCCTCGCCCTCGATGTCCTCGGCGACGATCAGCAGCGGCTTGTTGCCGCCCGCCTGGATGACCTTCTCCAGGATCGGGAGCAGCTCGGCGATCGCCGAGATCTTGCCCTGGTTGATGAGGATGTAGGGCTCCTCCAGGACCGCTTCCATGCGCTCCTGGTCGGTGACCATGTACGGCGACAGGTAGCCCTTGTCGAACTGGAGGCCCTCGGTGAACTCCAGCTCCAGGCCCATGGTGTTCGACTCTTCGACGGTGATGACACCGTCCTTGCCGACCTTGTCCATGGCCTCGGCGATCAGCTCGCCGATCTGGCGGTCCTGCGCGGACAGCGCGGCGACGTTGGCGATGTCCTCCTTGCCGTCGATCGCGCGGGCGGTGCCGAGCAGTTCGTCCGACACGGCCTTGACCGCGGCGTCGATGCCCTTCTTGAGGTCCATCGGCGCGGCACCGGCGGCGACGTTGCGCAGGCCCTCGCGTACCAGCGCCTGGGCGAGCACGGTCGCGGTGGTCGTACCGTCACCCGCGATGTCGTTGGTCTTGGTCGCCACCTCCTTCGCGAGCTGGGCGCCGAGGTTCTCGTACGGGTCGTCGAGCTCGACCTCGCGGGCGATGGTCACACCGTCGTTGGTGATCGTCGGCGCGCCGAACTTCTTGTCGATGACGACGTTGCGGCCCTTGGGGCCGATCGTCACCTTGACCGCGTCCGCGAGCGCGTTGACGCCGCGCTCCAGCGAACGGCGGGCGTGCTCGTCAAACTGAAGAATCTTGGGCATGGGATGTGAGTCCTCTTGTTCCTTCGTCCTCAAGCCTGCATGTACGGGCCGCCAACGACGCCGCCCCGGGCGCCCCAGTCGGGGTGCCCGGGGCGGGTCGATGAATCAGCGGCCCAGAACGACGTCTAGAGCCGCGATGTCACTTCTCGATGATCGCGAGAACGTCGCGCGCCGAGAGGACGAGGTACTCCTCGCCGTTGTACTTCACCTCGGTGCCGCCGTACTTGCTGTACAGGACGACATCGCCGACCTTCACGTCGAGCGGCAGGCGCTGCCCGTCCTCGAAGCGGCCGGGGCCCACGGCCAGGACGACGCCCTCCTGGGGCTTCTCCTTCGCCGTGTCCGGAATGACCAGGCCCGAGGCCGTGGTCTGCTCGGCCTCGAGCGTCTGGACCACGATGCGGTCCTCAAGCGGCTTGATGGCAACCTTGGTGCTGGCGGTCGTCACGATCCGACCTCCCCCTTCGGAGATCTCACGGGGTAATTGTCAGGTGGCGACCAGGTAAGCCCGTCGTCGCGGGTGCCGGACCTGCCCGTCGCGTTGGCACACTCATAGGGAGAGTGCCAATGCAGACCCTAGGGTCCGCTTAGCACTCCGTCAACTAGAGTGCCAACGCGCGCCGCCCGGATCCCCCCTTGGGGGGAAGCGCAGGGCACCTCCGCCGGACACCGCTTGGGCCGCCCCTGGGCCGTGATCTTGGGGCGCGATCGTGGGAGTCGGCCCGTCGACGGCCCTGCTCGTATGCTCCCGGCTGGGCCTGCCCGTGCGCCAGATACTCGCCATATGACAGGCACCGGAGGCCGGGACGAAGCGCGGAGTCGGCCGCGAAGAAGTTCTTCAGTGCGTAATCCCGTGGGCCTTCATGACGGAAAATCTGCTCATGACAAGGGGTATCGGGTGCTTTGCACGGGTGAGTCCTGACGGGCCGGCCCGATTGCGGAAGTGACAAGGGCGGTGCAATTGCGTCGCGGGTGGGCTGTCCCGCGATTTACTCTCGCGGGCATGACGTCACGTGATGCGCCTGGAAGCTGCCGGATCGCTCTTGATGGGGCCGGGGTGGTGATCCGGGAGGAGACCGGTGACGATCACCGCGATGTGCGCGACGTTCACAGGCGGGCTTTCGGTGGCGACGAGCGGATTCCGGGGCTCGTGGAGGCACTTCGCGTTGCGGAGGCTGCGTTGGCGCCGATGTCCTTTGTCGCCGTCGTCGACGACCGGATCGTCGGGCACGTCCTGCTGAGCGCTACGCGGTTGGACGCTCCGCGCCGGATCGTGGACGTCCTGTCGCTGTCACCGTTGGGCGTGGCTCCGGAGTTCCAGCGCCAGGGCGTCGGTACGCAGCTCATCGCCCACGCCCTCGAAGCGGCCGACAACCAGGGGGTGCCGTTGGTGTTTCTGGAGGGTTCGCCGCAGTACTACGGCACGCGCGGCTTCGAGCGCGCCGGTGCGGTGGGCTTTCGTTCGCCGTCGCTGCGTATTCCGGACGCCGCTTTTCAGGTGGCCCGGTTGTCCGCTCACGAGCCGTGGATGACGGGAACTTTTGTGTATTCAGAGGCTTTTTGGGCATTCGACTGCGTCGGCCTGCGTGACCCTGCGGGCTGAGGGAATGCCCGACTCGACCCTCGCACATCCGGAAGGTGCCCGGCCGGGGGCGGTCGCTCGTTCGGGTCAGGCTGAGGGGCGGGTTGCGGCGTGTGGTGTTCGACTTGGCTGGATCGGGGGATCAGTGTCCGCGTTCCAGGGAGTGCACCATGGCGATCGTCGTTGTCTTCGAGTTCCCCGGCATGACTCAGGCGCAGTACGAGGGAAGCGCCGAGAAGGTGACGGGCGGACGCGGGGCGGTGACGAGCCTTTCCGACTGGCCCGTGCCGGGGATCATTTCGCACACCGCCGCGCCCACCGCCGACGGATGGCTCGTCGTCGACGTGTGGGAGTCGGAGGAAGCGTTCCAGCGGTTCGGTGAGTTCATCATTCCGGCGCTGGAGGAACTCGGCGTGGCGGACGCGCAGCCGAGGATCTACCCCGCCCACACCGTGGTCACCGGCTAGTCGGTACGGCAGGTTTCGGGTCGAGGGGCGGCCGGCATGGGTCGAAGTGCTCGGGTCGGCTGACGTACGTATCCGGCCGGCGGGGGCGGCACGGAGAATGTGGGGGTGGACGTCGAGGGATTTGCGCGGTTGTTGTCGGCCAAGGGGCGCGGGCTGCTCGCGGAGTTGGCGGAGTATCGGCCCGCCGACGAGTTGGCGTGGGCGACACGGCTGCGGCGGGCGCATGAGCCGGAGTTGGTCGCCGCGGCGCTGACGCAGGCCCGGTTGCGGCAGCGCGGGCGGGCGAAGTTCGGGGACGACGCGGCGCGCATGTTCTTCACGCCCGACGGGGTCGAGCAGTCCACCCGGGCCGAGGTCGCGGCGCACCGGGCCGCGCGGATCGCGGCGGCCGGGGTCACTCGGGCGGCGGACCTGTGCTGCGGGATCGGTGGGGACGCGCTGGCGCTGGCGCGGGCGGGGGTACGCGTGGTCGCGGTCGACATGGACCCGCTCACGTGCGCGGTTGCGCAGGCCAATGCGGAGGCGCTGGGCCTGGCGGAGATGGTCGAGGTGCGGTGCGACGACGTCACGCGGGTCGCGCTGGACGGGTTCGACGCGGCGTTTCTGGATCCGGCGCGGCGGACCGCGCGGGGACGGGTGTTCGATCCGGAGGCGTACTCGCCGCCGCTGTCGTTCCTCGACGAGTTGGCCTCGCGCGTACCGTGCGGTGCCGCGAAAGTCGCGCCCGGGATTCCGCACGAGGTCGTGCCCGACGGGATGGCCGCCGAATGGGTGTCGTACGGCGGCGACGTGAAGGAGGCGGTCCTGTGGTGGGGCCGGCTCGCGGACGGCGAAGGGCGGTTGCGCGCCACGCTGTTGCCGGGCGGTGCCTCCCTGGCGGCCGACGACGCACGCCAGGCGCCCGACGGTCCGGTGGCGCGCTACCTGTACGAGCCGGACGGCGCCGTCATCCGCGCGCACCTGGTCGCCGAGGTCGCGGAGGAGGTGGGCGGGTCACTGGTCGACCCGATGATCGCGTACATCACGGCGGACACGCTGGTGGAGACGCCGTTGGCGACGGCGTACGAGCTGACGGATGTGCTTCCGTTCAACCTGAAGAAGCTGAAGGCCCTCGTACGCGAGCGCGGGATCGGCAGCCTGACCGTCAAGAAGCGCGGTTCGGCGGTCGAGCCCGAGGAGGTGCGCAAGCGCGTGAAGCCGAGCGGGCCGGGGGCCGCGACGGTGTTCCTGACGCGCGTCGCGGGGGCGCCGACGATGCTGGTCGGGCGGCCGGTCGGGCGGTAAGGACCGGGCCGGGGGTCCGTCAGACGTAGTCCTCGAGACGCGCGACGGTGAAGCCCTGTGCCTGGATCTTGCGGAGCAGGTTGGCCATCATCTGCGTCATCGTCTTGCCCTTGAGGTCCGAGGGCCCGCGGAAGTGCGCCAGGATGATGTCGCCGGGCTTCAACTGCTTGTCGGCGTCGAGGTATTGCATGTCGCTGATTTGCATCGACTCGCGCCACAGCACGATCGCGCCGACGCCGCACTGGCCGGCGACCTGCTCGGTGGTCGCGTTGTAGTTCCCGAACGGCGGGCGGAACAGGTACGGCCGTACCCCGTACTCCTGTTCGATCCGGTCCTGGTTGCCGCAGATCTCGCGCTTCTGCGCCTCCGCGTCCAGCGTGCGCAGGTTCGGGTGGTCGAGCGTGTGGTTCTGCACCGAGTGGCCCATGTCCTGCAACTTCCGGAAGTACTCCGGGTCCTGGCGCACATAGCTGTCGTTCAGGAACATCGTGAACGGCACGTTCATGTCCCGCGCCATCTCCAGGAACTTCGGGTCCTTCTCGGCGCCGTCGTCGATGGTGATGAACACGATTTTCTGGTCGGTCGGCACGCTCTTGATGACCGGCGGCGCGGCGGGGTTCGCCTTCACCGGCTTGGTCGCGGGCGGCGCGGGGGCGGCCAGGAAGGGCTGGAGGCCCCACCTGGCGGCCTTGGCGGCGGCATCGCCGGGCGGTGGCGCGGCGGGCCCGCCGCCGGGCGGTACGGCGGCCTGAGTCCCCTGCGGGGCCGGTGCGGCCTGGGTGGTCCCGCCCGCGGACCCGGGGCCGGGAGCGACCCCGTCGGCCCCGAACGGCTTGTGCTCGCCCGACTCGCCACCGCAGGCGGAGAGCACGAGGGCGGACACCAGGACGAGGACCGCCGCCGCACGCCTGCCCGCGCCGCCGCTCGTAAGGCCACGCGTACGGCCTCCTACGCGGCCGACCACCGGGCCGTCCGCCCGAACTCGTGTACCCACCGCCACCGTTCCCGCGCCTTTCCGTCGTTCTGGCGGCCACTCCGGCCACCCGCACTCGACCACACCGGCCGACGCTCGAACTTACCGACGCCGCGCCCGCCGACGCCCGCGCTTGTCCACACCTGCAATCGTTGACTGTCCGCACCTGCCGACGGTCCGCCCCCGGCGACCGCCCGCCCATGTCGCGGCGCGCGCACGGCGTGCGCACCGGGCGCACAACCTCCGTACGCGCCGCGCCCGCGCATCGGTTGCCTCGAAACTTCACCCGCTTGCGGCGATCCGTCCGGAAGATGCCGTCTTAAGCTACGCCACGCGCATACACCATCACCCATATGACAGGTACGGGAATGTCGATACGGGTGTAAACAGCAGGGTGACCGGGGCACACTCAAGTCCTGAAGGCATGGCTCGTGCGGCGGCGCGATGCCATGAGTGCGGCCGTCCCGCCCCCGGCTTGTGATTCGGCCTCCTCGCCGGGGGCGGGTACGGAGTCCGGGATTCCGGACCGACCCGCCCACCGCGGCGGCCGCCGCCCACCTTCACGGCACCAGGAGATGACGAGGACACCCCGCGCCCACGACGGGGCGCGGGGTCAGCGTTGCACCTGCTCGAAGTCCCACTCGTGCGGCGGCCGGGCGACCAGATCGCGCGGCGGGTCGGGCAGCCCCGAGGGCTCGCCCGTCCACAGGCTGATGACCACGACCCTGCTGTCCGCGCTGCGGAAGACCTCGACGCGTTCGAGGCCCGAGGTGCCCTCCAGGGACGGCAGGGCCGTCGCGTACACCCAGTCCACCAGCGCGTCGCCGCTGCCCGGGTTCGCCTTCGCCTCCCACATCGTGGCCGTGATGCGCGCGGTCATGGACCGCCCCCTCCCTGTCGGTTCCCCGTCGGTACGTTCACCCGGGCACACACTCGCCCGTGCCCTACGCCTGCGTCACCGTGACCGGCATCGACGAATCCGCCGGGATGCCGAGCGTCGACGGAGCCCGGTCGCGGCGTACCATCTCCGCGCCCAAGGCGGCGACCATCGCGCCGTTGTCCGTGCACAGCCCCGGGCGTGGCACGCGCAACGTGATGCCGGCGGCCGCACAGCGCTCGGCGGCCATGGCCCGCAGCCGCGAGTTGGCCGCGACACCGCCGCCGACCAGCAGGTGGTCGACGTCGTTCTCCCGGCACGCGCGAATCGCCTTGCGGGTCAGGACGTCCACCACGGCCTCCTGGAACGACGCGGCGACGTCCGCGACCGGCACCGGCTTGCCGTCGCGCCCGCGCGCCTCGACCCAGCGCGCGACCGCCGTCTTCAGGCCGGAGAAGGAGAAGTCGTACGCGGCATCGCGCGGCCCCGACAGCCCGCGCGGGAACGCGATCGCATCCGGGTCGCCCTCGCGCGCCCGCCGGTCGATCAGCGGCCCGCCCGGGAACCCGAGCCCCAGCACGCGGGCGACCTTGTCGAACGCCTCGCCGGCCGCGTCGTCGATCGTCGCCCCCAGCGGCCGTACGTCGCTGGTCACATCGGGTACGAGCAACAGCGACGAGTGCCCGCCGGAGACCAGCAGAGCCATGCACGGCTCCGGAAGTCGGCCGTGTTCGAGCTGGTCCACACACACATGGGCGGCGAGGTGGTTGACGCCGTACACCGGCTTGTCGAGCGCCATCGCGTAGCCCTTGGCCGCCGCGACGCCGACGAGCAGCGCGCCTGCGAGGCCCGGACCCGAGGTGACCGCGATCGCGTCGATGTCGGACATCGCGACGCCCGCGTCCTTGAGCGCGCGGTGCACGGTCGGGACCATCGCCTCCAGGTGGGCGCGGCTGGCGACTTCGGGGACGACACCGCCGTAGCGGGCGTGTTCGTCGACGCTCGACGCCACCGCGTCGGCCAGGAGCGTGGTGCCGCGGACGATACCGATACCGGTCTCGTCGCACGAGGTTTCGATGCCCAGGACGAGCGGCTCGTCAGCGGCCACGGTCGCCGGCCTCCTCGGGTACCGGCCCGCTGCCGTTCGAGGCGTGCCGTACGCCGGAGCTGTCAGGCAGGTCGGCGGCGTTCGGTGCCTCGGAATCGTGCGGTACGTCGACCGCATGCGGTGCGCCGGAGCCGTGCGCTGCATCGACGGCATGCGGTGCGGCGGCGGCGTGTCGCGCGTTGCTCGCGTGCCGGGCCGCGGAACCGTCGCGGGTGATGTCGCAGCGCATCACGAGGGCGTCGACGTTGGCGGGCTGGTAGTAGCCGCGGCGTACGCCCAGCGGGACGAACCCGAAGCGCTCGTACAGCCGTTGCGCCCGCGTGTTGTCGACGCGCACCTCCAGAAGGACGTGGTGGCAGCCGCGCCGCCGGGCCTCGTCCAGCAGGTCGGCGAGCAGGGTGGCGCCGAGCCCGGTGCCCCACTGGTCGCGGCGTACGCCGATGGTCTGCACGTCGCCCTCGCCGCCGGCGCAGGCCAGCCCCGCGTATCCGGCGATGGCGCCCGAGGCGTCCTCCGCGACGACGTAGTGGCGCGTCTCCGGGTCGGCGAGCTCGGACCAGAACATGCCCGGTGACCAGGCATCCTCGGCGAACAGGTCGTGTTCCAGCGCGAGCAGTTGCTCGATGTCCCACCAGCGCAGTGCGCGAACCGTCGGGGCGGTCGTCATGACGCGAGTCTATGGCCATCCGCCGGAAGCGCCCGGATTGCACCGCATCGACCGCGTGCCCGGCGCTACTTCCGCCGGACACCGCCGACGCCCTACTGTCTGCGCAACGGTTCTACGCGCGCAGAATGCGGCCGACCCGGCGCCCGGGACGGCTCCAGGTTCGCCGACCGACCGCCGCACGTTGTTCCGCCGCCCACGCACCGCAGGTCGCCCGCACGACGGGCGGCGTTCACCGGCAGTCCGCAGGATTCGCCACACGACCGGACACCGGCCCACGACATGCAGGCCCGCCAGAAGCAGTTCCACACGACGTAGTTCCACAAGACGGAGTTCCACAAGACGGAGTTCCGCGAGACCCAGCTCCACCAGACCCAGCTCCACCAGACGCAGCTCCACGAGACCCAGCTCCACGAGACGCAGGCATCAGCGCGCACGACCCGTTCGGCCCGGCCCATACACACGTTCACACCAGGAGGACTCGGGTGACACCACGTCAGTTGTCGCCGCTGCCGCCACGCACACGGCGGGGACGGCGTACGTCCGGCGCCGTCGCGGCAACCGTCGCCGCCGCGGTGGCCGCGACACCCGCGCTGCTCGCGCCCGCGACGGCCGCGGCAGCCCCCTCGCCGAGTGCGGTGATCGCCGAGGTGTACGGCGGCGGAGGCAACGCCGGCGCCACGCTCCAGCAGGACTTCGTCGAACTCGGCAACCGGAGCGGCGACACCGTCTCCCTCGCCGGATGGTCGGTCCAGTACCTGCCCGCCGCCCCCGGCCCCACCAGCCGCTGGCAGGTGACCGCGCTGACCGGGAGCCTCGCCCCGAACGGCCGCTACATCGTGGCCGAGGCCAAGGGCACCGGCGGCACGCTGGCGCTGCCCGCCCCCGACGCCACCGGCGCCATCGCCATGTCCGCGACGGGCGGCACGATCGCGCTGGTCAATTCGACCGAGGCGCTGACCTGCCTGACCGCGGCCGACTGCGCCGCGGACGCCCGGATCCGGGACCTCGTCGGTTACGGCAGCGCCGCGGTCCGCGAGGGCTCCCCCGTCACCGGCGCGTCCAACACCGCGGGCGTGGCGCGCGGTACGCCGCTCGCCGACACCGACGACAACGCCGCCGACTTCGCGTCCGGCGCCCCGACACCCCTCAACTCGCGCGACGAGGGCCCGCGCGACCCCGGCACCGACCCGGGAGCGGCCGCGCGTATCCACGAGATCCAGGGAACCGGGCGTGTGTCGCCCAAGAACGGCCGGCAGGTGTCGGCCGTTCCCGGCGTGGTCACCGCGATCCGCCCCTTCGGCTCCGCGCGCGGCTTCTGGTTCCAGGACACCCAGCCCGACGCCGACCCGCGTACCTCCGAGGGCATGTTCGTCTTCACCGGATCGGCCACGCCGCAGGGTGTCGCGGTCGGCGACGCGGTGACCGTGAGCGGCAAGGTCGAGGAGTTCTACCCCGGCAACGCCGACGCCAACGGCCAGTCGCTGACCGAACTCACCGGTGCCACCTGGACGGTCACGTCGTCCGGCAACGCCGTCCCGGCGGCGGTCGTGCTCGACGCCGCGACGGTGCCCGACGCGTACACCGCGGACGGCAACCTGGAGACGCAGCCGCTGCAGCCCGGCGCGTACGCCCTCGACCTGTACGAGTCGGTCGAGAGCCAGCGCGTGCAGGTGGCCGACACCCGTGTGGTCGGCGCCACCACCTCCTTCAACGAGCTGTGGGTGACGGTCGAACCGGCGCAGAACCCGACGGCGACCGGCGGGACGCTCTACGGCTCGTACGCCGCGCAGAACGGCGGCCGGGTCAAGGTCACCTCGCTGATCCCGTTCGCCGAACGCCCGTTCCCCAAGGCCGACGTCGGCGACACGCTCATCGGCCCGACGGCCGGGCCGATGACGTACGACAGCTTCGGCGGGTACGGCGTCGCCGCCACCACCCTGGGCACGCTCACCTCGTCCGGCCGCACGCCCGAGACGACTCGGGACCAGAAGAACACCGAACTCGCGGTCGCGACCTACAACGTCGAGAACCTGTCGCCGGTCGACGACCAGGCCAAGTTCGACCGGCTCGCGCGCGGCATCGTCACCAGCCTGGCCACGCCGGACATCGTGGCCCTGGAGGAGATCCAGGACAACAGCGGCCCCGCGAACGACGGCACGGTGGCCTCCGACCAGACGCTCGCCAAGCTCGTGGACGCGATCGTCGCGGCCGGCGGCCCGCGCTACCAGTGGCGCACGATCGACCCGCAGGACGGCACGGACGGCGGCCAGCCCGGCGGCAACATCCGCAACGCCTTCCTGTTCGACCCGGCACGCGTGCAGTTCGTCGACCGCGCGGGCGGCGACGCGACCACGCCGGTCGGCGTCCGCAAGACGTGGCTCGGCCAGGCGCAACTGACGTTGTCCCCGGGCCGCGTGGCCCCCGCGGACGAGGCCTGGGCCAACAGCCGCAAGCCGCTCGCCGCCGAGTTCCGCTTCCGCGGGCGCACGGTGTTCGTCATCGCGAACCACTTCGCGTCCAAGGGCGGCGACCAGGTCCTCGACAGCCGCACGCAGCCGCCGAACCGGACGTCCGAGGTCCAGCGCCTCAAGCAGGCGGCCGTACTGCACGGGTTCGTGGGCGACATCCTCACCGCCGACCCGCGCGCCAACGTGGTCGTGCTCGGCGACCTGAACGACTTCGCCTTCTCGCCGACCCTCAAGACGCTCACCGCCGACGGCTCGCTGAAGGCGCTGGTCGAGACCCTGCCCGCGAACGAGCAGTACGGGTACGTCTTCAACGGCAACAGCCAGATGCTCGACCACATCCTCACCAGCCCGCGGCTGACCCGCTTCGAGTACGACATCGTGCACGTCAACGCGGAGTTCGCGGACCAGGCGAGCGACCACGACCCGCAGGTGCTGCGGGTCAGGCCGAGTACCGGCAGCGATCTCCTGGACTGGCTCGACCAGTTGCGGGAGCCCTGGCTCGACCGGCAGTAGCACGCGAACGTACGGAGGGCCGCGGCCTCGGGGGCGTCACGCCCGGGGCCGCGGCCTTGTGCGTTGGTGGCCTCGCGGTGCCTGCGTACGGCTGAAGTACGGCCGCCGTACGGTCCGGCACCGCCTGCCGCCCGCCGCCGGTCAGCGCCGCAGTGCCTCGACCGGCTCGATCCGCGCCGCGCGCCAGGACGGGTACAGCCCCGCGACCAAACCGGTGACCAGCCCGACGAACGGGGCCGCCAACACCAGGAGCGGGTGGACGATCGGCGTCCAGTCGCGGGCGGCGGCCGTGGCCACGACCGTCGCGGTGCCGAGGCTGGTGCCGATCAGACCGCCCACCACCCCCAGGGTCGAGGACTCGGCGATGAACTGCCCCGCGACGTGGTGGCCACGCGCACCCAGTGCGCGGCGCAGGCCGATCTCGGCGGTGCGCTCCATCACCGCGACCAGCGTGGTGTTGGCGATCCCGACGGCACCGATCACCAGGCAGATCCCGGCGAGCAAGAGGAAGAGCGTGTCCAGGTCGGACGTGACGTTCTCGCGAAGCGACCGCGGGTCCGGCGGCGCGACGGTCTTGAAGTAGTCGGGGTGGTCCGGCCGCAGGGCGTACGGCGCCTCCTGGGCGACCTGCCGGGCGGCACCCATCTCCGTCGAGACAAGCATCGCCGCCCGCGCGCCGGGGTCGGGCGGTCCCCAGATCGCCTCCGCGGCCGTGTGCGGCACCACGACCGACATCAGCAGGTCGGGCTTGCGCTCGGTGTCCGCGAGGATGCCGACGACGGTGAACGGGATGTCGTCGATGAAGACCGCCGGCAGCGTCTCCAACGTGCTGATGCCGAACCGGGCCGCGACACCGGGTCCGACGACCGCCACCAGCTCCGCACGGCCGTCGTGGAAGGCATCCCACGAGCGGCCCTGTGCAAAGGTCGCGCCGGCCGCCCGAAGCACTCCCGCCGACGCGGCGAGGACCGGAGTGGCCTGGCTCTGCCGGTCGTCGCCGACCGGGGCGGCGCGGACCCCGCCGCCCGCGGACAGCCGGACGTCCCAATACGTCCCGGCGGCGGTGACCCCGTTCAACGCGCCGACGCGCGCGTCGGCGTCGGGTGGCAGCGCCACCGGCACGTGTTCGCTGTCCTCACCGCCGGTGTCCTCGACGGTGACCTCTGTCGCGGTGAACTTGTTGAATCTGTCACCGATTTGGCCGCTTGCGGTGGCGGTGATGCCGAGCACGGCCACGAAGGTGCCGACGCCGAGGACGGTCCCCAGGGCGGTGAGCATCGAGCGGGCCGGGCGCTGCAACATCCCGGCCAGCGACTGCGCCACCAGGTCCCGCCACGCGAACCGGGAGCGCGGCAGGTCCTGTTCGGCTGCCGGGCGCTTCCGGTCGGATGCGGCGGTACGCGCGGCGGCGGGCGGAGTGGTCGGCGCGACGGCAGGCGGGGTGGCCGGCTCGACGGCAGGCGGGGAGACGGGCGCTGTGGGGGCAACTGCCGCCGGTACCACGGGCGTACGCGGCGGGCCCACCGGGCGGGGCGGTACGGCGGGCTGGGGCGGCGGCACGGCGCGGGCAGGCGACCATGTCGGTGTCACCGGCTCGCGCGCCGGAGCCGGTTGCGTTTGAGCCGGTCGTACCGGAGCTGGTTCCGCCGGAGCCGGCTGCGCCGGGGTCGTCGGCGCGGCGGGCGGAGGTCCAGCATGCAGATGTGCAGCATGCGTAGGTGCGGCGGTTGCGGGCGCGGTGGTTGGGGTTGCCGCGGGGGGAGGCACGGTCGACGCCCGTGCCAGGGCCTCCCGCGCGGGCCCGCGGTCGAGGTCGAGCCAGGGGTTGCGCGAGGACGACGGCCTCACGCGGGTGCCCACGGCCGCGCCTGCTCGGTCAGCAGGCCGTCGCGGATGGCGACCGTACGCGTACCTCGGGCGGCGACCGACGGATCGTGGGTGATCAGCATGATGGTCATGCCCGCGCTGTTCAGGTAGTCGAGCAGGACCAAGATGTCCTCCGCCGTCGTGGAGTCGAGGTTTCCGGTGGGCTCGTCGCACAGCATCAGCGCCGGCCGGCCGGCCAGCGCACGCGCGATGGCCACGCGCTGCCGCTCGCCGCCCGACATGGTCGAGGGCAGTGCCCGCACGCGGTGCCGCAGACCGACCATGACCAGGGCCCGGTGGGCGCGCGCGAGGCGTTCCGCACGCGGGATCCCCTGGTAGACCATCGACAGCTCGACGTTCTCGATCGCGCTGCGGTGCGGCAGCAGGTGGAACGACTGGAACACAAACCCGATCCGCGCCCCCCGCAGTGCGGCGCGGCGGCTCTCCGGCAGCTCTCCGGTGTCGACGCCGTCGAGGAGGTAGCGGCCGCCCGTCGGGCGGTCCAGCAGGCCGGCGACGTTCAGGAACGTGGACTTTCCGGAACCGGACGGACCGACGATGGTCATGTATTCGCCGCGGAAGACGCGCAGATCGGTCCGCCGCAGCGCCTGCACCTCGGGCGGGCCGGGGTAGGTGAGCGAGACGCCGTCGAACTCGATCACCGGGACCTCGCGGGCATCGGCGGCGCCGACGACGGTGTCGGTAGCGATGCCGGCGGCGACGCCGACGGTACGTCCGGCGGCGATTTCGCCGGCGGCCGGCCCGCCCGCGGCCGTCCCGTACGTCACTTGTCCGCCCCCGCCGTGGCCGCCGCACCGGCCGGACCGCCCGCCACGCCGATCATCACGCGCTCTCCCGCCCCGAGCCGGGCGTTCGCGACCGGCGTCACCTGGACGTACCCGTCGCCGGTCGTTCCCGGCCGGACCTCGACACGGCGCTTGGCGCCGTTCGGCTCGACCACCGTCACCACCGTGCGGCCGTCGGCACCGGCCGACACCGCGGACAGCGGCACAACGAGCACCGGTCCCGCCGACGCGGCCGCCTCGACGGTCAGCCGCACGTCCTGTCCGGCGAGTTTCGCGTTCAGGGGCTGCGTAGGAGTCGCCACCATCTCGTACGTGCGGGCACCGGAGCCGGACTTGGTCTCACCACCGTCGCCGTTCGCCGCGTTCGGGTCGGACGGGGTGTCCGCGACCGAGGTGACCTTCGCGGCCGCTTCGAGCCCGGTCACCTCGGACAACACCTTGACCTGCATGTCGGGGCGGACCAGGCCCTTTTCGTGCGGGGCCAGGGCGCCTCGGATCACCAGGGCGCCGGACGAGATGCCGAGCACCTTCTCCGCCGCCGGCTTGCCGACCTGGGCGTTGACCGAGTCCACGCGACCGGGGAACGCGCCGAGGAACACCACCTCGGAAGCGGGCACCATGGCACCGGACTTCGCGGGGTCCGGGGGCGTCTCCGTCTTGCCGTCGTCGGAGCCTTGCGCCTGCGGTGCGGAGTATCCGATCCGCTGATATAGCGCGGCCACCGCGTCGCGGGTTCCGACGCCGTAGGAACCGCTGGGATCCGCACCGGTATTGAGTCCGACCGCGGAAAGCGCCTGCTGCAATTGGGCGACGTCCTTGCCCTCCGCACCGGGTTTCAAATCGCGGTACGCCGGAACGGCGCCCGGCAACACAAATACCGGCCTTCCGGAAATCTCCACGAGCACCTGCCCGGCCGCGAGCGCGTCACCGGTTTTCACCCGCACAGCGGTTACGACGGCCGAACCGCCGGAATCCTCCAGGCTTTTCCCGGCCCCCTGCGCGGTCACGTCCACGGATTGCGCCGCGGTCACCCGGCCGCGCAGCACGACGGTGTCCACCAGCCGCCGGGATTCGACTTCCGCGGTAATGAGGGAGTGCGGCGGGGCGTCGGCCTCCGCGGCGTGCTCACCAGGCGATTTGACGAACTGCGCCGCGCCGAGACCGCCCAGCGCCACAACCAGTGCGGTCACCACGGTGATGACGAGCATTCGGCGTCGCCTGTCGACGAACCCCTCGGCCGCGTACGCGTCCTCCGCGTTGGTCAGCCTGAACGCCGGGCCCTCGTTGTGGCGCATCCTCTAGCCTCCGGTCCCCGTTCCGTGGCGGGGAACCCCGACGGAATCACCCGGTACTCGGGTCGTCTTCGAGCGAGTGCCGGATCAGATTGCCAGGTGCGACGGCGTCGCGCGGCACGAACGCGCGTTGTGGATACTGGCGTTGACGCTCCGGAAATCACCGTGCCAGCCTCACCGTCGGCGCGCCCTGCGCCATTCCGAACTTCCGCCGGCAATCCCGTATGGGGGAAATTTGTGATGTCGCGCAACCGAAAGTTCACCGCATTGGCACTGGGGGGCGCGGCCGTACTCGGCTCTATCGTCCTCACCGCGACCCCGGCGTCTGCGGGCCCGGGCACCTGCAAGAGGGGCGTGGACGTCTGCCTGTACTACAACTCCGACTTCAAGGGCGCGAAGTACGGCCTGTCGGAGACCCGTTCCTACAACGGTCTGAAGTTCGCCGGCGGCAATGGCGCCGGGCAGGCGGTCAAGAACAACGCCGCGTCCGTGCACAACATGAACGTCCGCCTGACCGCACGCATCACGTACAACTCGACCGGCTCCCAGTGCCGGGCCGCGTGCCAGGACCTTCCGCCCGTCGCCAAGGCCAACCTCAAGCCCTCGATGAAGAACGAGAACGCCGCGCAGTACCTCTACAACAAGCACGGCGGCCCCGGCGGGGACCCTGAGGCCAGGCGGTGACACGGAAGTCGCGCGTCGTTCGGCAGGTCGCCGTCGCCCTCGGAGTGGCCGTCGCGGCAGTGGCCTGCTCGTCGGACGATAAGGCCGACTCCGCGGCCGCCCCGCCGGCGGTCGGCAGCATCCCGCAACTGGCGACCATGGAGGGACAGGCGCTGCCGCTGGAGACGTACATGCTCCAGCCGGACCAGTCGGCCAAGATCCTCGGGGCGCGCGAGCGCATGGTCGAGCAATGCATGACGCGCCAGGGGTTCGACTTCTCCTTCGACCTCGGCGCCTCTTCCGGGGGCACCTCGTCCGCGGACTTCACCAAGTCCCAGTCCGAGATGCGGTATCTCATCGACGCCAGAGCGGCGGCGAGCTACGGCTACCACTCGCCCCCGCTCTCGGCGGCGGAGCAGGCTTCCCCGCCCGAGCCGACGGCGGCCGAAGCACAGGCCCTGCAAGGCACGGACGGCAACGGCGGCTGCTTCGCCGAGGTGGACGCCAAGCTCACCGAGCGCGGCGTCATCATCCAGGACCCCGCCCTTGTCGTCGACATCAACAAGGGCGGCATGCAGCGGTCCCTCGAAGACCCGCGCATGAAGGACGCGTTCACGCTGTGGTCCCGCTGCATGCAGGAACGCGGCTACGCCTACGCCACGCCCCTCGACGCCTCCAACGACCCCCGTTGGGAGGCGGCGGAGACGGCGAGTCCCGAGGAGGTCGCCACGGCGGTCGCGGACACCGAGTGCATGGTCGCGAACAACGTGGCGGGTATCTGGTTCGCGGTCGAATCCGCTTATCAGAAGCGGGAGATCGAGGCGAACTTCGAGAAGCTCGAAGAGGTTCGCAAGGCCATCGACACCAGCATGCGAGTGGCGGAGGAGATCACCGCCCAGGCCTGACCGGGCGGACGTGACGCCGCGTTTCCGGGTGACCCCCGGGGACGCGGCCCTCCGCGCGTCCGGCCCGATTCGGGAGACGCCCCACGGCGGCCGTGCGTTGTGGGGCCGTTCACCGTTCGGGCCCGAGCGTGCCCGCGGCCCCGTTCACCAGGTCTCAGGACGGCGTCACCGGCTTGTAGTTTGCGGGGACCTTGGCATCCGGGCGGCGCAGGTACAGCGGTTCGGGGGCGAGCAGTTCGCCGCCGTCCTTGAGGCGTTCCACGGCGAGCCGGGCCAGCGCGGCCGCGTCCACGTGCTCGGGGCCGCCGACGGAGGTGAACGCGTCGGCGTACAGCGCGGCGCCCGCCCCGACCGCGGGGAGGCCCTCGACCGAGGCGGCGATGTCCGCGGCCCGGTCCACGGACGGGCCTTCGAGGCGCGTGCGGGCGTCCGCGTACCGCGCCCAGTAGACCTCTTTGCGGCGGGCGTCGGTCGCGGCGACGAACGGCGCCTCGCGGCCGGTGGCGTAGGCCAGCGCGTCCAGCGTGCAGATGCCGTGCACGGGAATGCCGAGGGCGTCGCCCAGGGCGCGGGCGGTCATCAGGCCGACGCGCAGGCCGGTGTACGGACCGGGCCCGACGCCCACGGCGATGTCGGTCAGCTCCGCGCGACCGCGGCCGGCATCGGCGAGGGCCGCCACGATGCCGGGGACCAGGAGCTCGCCGTGGCGTCGCGCGTCGATCTGCGTGCAACCGGATACGACCTGGGACCCGTCGTGGAGAGCGACGGTCACGGCAGGGGTGGCGGTGTCGAAAGCGAGCAGCAGCACCGCCCAAGGCTATCCCGACGGCGTGGCGCGGCGGACCGCGTCGCACGGACCGGGCCGCGGTGCTGGCACGATGTGTGCCGTGGGGTAACGCGCCGCCGAGTGTGCGCGAGGCCGCGCGGTGCGTGACGCCGTGGGTGGCGCCGCAGGTCATGCGGCCGGTCGGACCGGTCGTACGGGCGGTGCGGCGGCCGGTGCCGCGGACGGTGCGGCAGGTCGTACGGCGCGCTGTGCCCCAGCTGTTCGGGCGGGTTTCGGGTGGGTAGAGCGGTCGGGCGAGAGGCGAAGTCATGGCGAATCCGGGGACGACGGTCGCGGGCATCACGCTCGTGGCGCTGGTCGGCGTGGGGGCGCTGGCCTGGAAGGCCGCGGACACCTCACCGAAGGACCGCAAGGCGGACGTGACGAGTTCGAGCACGCCGATCGCGTCGCCGGGTGCGACGCAGGCCCCGCCCCAGGCGACGGCCCCGCCGGCGGTCCCGGCGAACTCGGGGACCGGCAAGCGCGTCGTGTACTCGGTCGGTCAGAACCGCGTCTGGCTGATCGACGTGGTGAACAGCAAGGAAGAGGTGCTGCGCACGTACTCGGTGGTGGCGGGCAGCGTGCTGACGCCGGCCGACGAGTACCGGGTCAAGGGCAAGACCGTGGGGCCGCAGCGCGGCGGCGACGGCCTGCGGATCGAGAACACGGTGGTCATAGGGACCTTCAACGGGATGACGCTCGGCTTCAGCGCGACCGACACGCCGTTGGAGCAGGTCGCGGCGGGGAACGTACCGGCGACGAGCCCGTCGCCCACGACGACGCGCAAGCCGACCGGGCGGGCGACCGCGACCAAGAGCCCGACGGCGACGACCCGGCCGAAGAACGCGGGTGTGCGCGAGACACCGGGGGACGGCAAGGCGCTGTTCGAGTTCGTGGACATCGGCACGCTTGTGGTCGTCGTGGCCTGACGTCGTCGGCTGGTCGGCACGTCGGCTGGTCGGCACGTCGGCTCGGCAGACCGGGCGCGGCACGTCGGCTCGGCGGACCGGGCGCGGCCTGGTCGGTGCGTGGGCCTGGTCCGTGCGTGGGCCGGGGCTGTGTGTGGGCGCGGGCGGCGTGTGAAGTAGCTCTCGCGGGGATGCCCCGTACGGCCCAGTGACCTGGTCGTACGGCATCTCGGCACGCGTGTTCGCACCACCACAACATCACTTTTTCCGATTTGTCGACATACCATCGCCATCAGGTTGACGGCAGGTTGGTCGGTACGGCGGAAGTGGTGACGGAGTGGCGATGCACAACCAGGGTCCCGGCGCGCCCGCCGGCGGCCCGCCCTCCGCACCCGCCGTCACCGCCCCGCGCCGCCGCCGCTTCATCGACTACCCGCGCTCGAACAAGTCCGGGGTACGCCGCTGGATCCCCTCCGTCAAGCACTTCGCGACGGCGTTCCTGTTCGTCCTGGGTCTCCTCTTCCTCGGGGTGGGCGTCGTCTACGCGATCACCCCGATCCCCTCGCACGCGAACGCCGACGCCACCAAGCAGAGCAACATCTGGCAGTGGAGCGACGGCAGCGAGATCGTCCGGACCGGCGCGACCAACCGGCAGAACGTGCCGCTGTCGGACGTGCCCAAGCAGGTGCAGGAGGCGTTCCTCGCCGCCGAGAACCGCAGCTTCTACACCGACTCCGGCATTTCCCTCACCGGCACGGTGCGCGGCCTGCTCAAGTCGGTGACCAGCGGCGGATCGTCGTTGCAGGGCGGTTCGACGATCACCCAGCAGTACGTCAAGAACCTGTACCTGACGCAGGAGCAGACCGTCTCCCGGAAGTTCAAGGAGGCGATCATCGCGGTCAAGATGGACCGCGAGGAGTCCAAGGACGACATCCTCGAGGGTTACCTGAACACGGTCTACTTCGGGCGCGGGGCGTACGGCATCCAGGCGGCGGCGCAGGCGTACTACGGCGTGAACGCGTCGCAGCTGACGGTCGAGCAGGGCGCGTACCTCGCCGTGCTGATCAACGCCCCCGGCGTGTACGACGTCAAGAACACCACCGAGCGCGGGCGGGCCAACGCCGTCGCGCGCTGGAACTACGTGCTCGACGGCATGGTGAAGTCCAAGTGGCTCACCCCCGAGCAGCGCGCCGCGACGGTGTTCCCCGAGCCGCTCGACCCCAAGACGCAGCCGGGCCTGGAGGGCATGAACGGCTACCTCGTCGAGACCGCAAAGCAGTACCTGTTGGACAACGACGTCGTCGACGAGCAGGAACTCGCGGCGGGCGGCTACACGATCCGCACGACCTTCGACAAGGCCAAGACCCGGGCCATGTACGACACCGTGCAGAACACCCTAAAGGACAACCTCGACCCGGCGACGCGGGCCAAGGACGTGGGCGTGCGCGTCGGCGGGGCGTCGGTCGACGTGGCCACGGGTCGCATCGTGGCGATCTACGGCGGCCCCGACTACGTGAAGCAGTACGTCAACAGCGCGACGCGGCGCGACGTGCAGGTCGGGTCGACGTTCAAGCCGTACGTGCTGGCGGCCGGGCTGCGCGACGGCGTGCAGGACAACAAGAAGCGGGTGCCCATCACCCCGCAGACGCGGTACGACGGCGACGACGACGTGGTCATCACCTACCCGAACGGCAAGCCGGTCATGGAGGGCGGCAAGCCGTGGCAGCCGGGCAACGAGGACGACCGCAACTTCGGCATGATCACGCTCTCGCGGGCCATGGACGTGTCCGCGAACACGGTGTACGCGCAACTCGGCATGGACGTCGGGCCCGAGAAGGTGGTCGAGGACTCGATCCGCAGCGGCCTGAGTCCGGACACACCGGGGCTGGAGCCCAACCCGTCGCTGGCGCTGGGGACGGCTACGCCGAGCGCGCTGGACATGGCCAACTCGTACGCGAGTTTCGCGGGGCGCGGCTCGCACGTGGACGCGTACTCGGTCGAGCAGTTGACCCACAACGGGGACGACGTGGGACTGCCGGACCACGACCACGAGCAGGTGTACAGCGAGGGACAGGCCGACAGCGTCAACCAGGTGCTCCAGTCCGTCGTCGAGTCGGGGACGGGTACGCGGGCGCAGGCGCTCGGCCGGCCGGCGGCGGGCAAGACGGGCACGACGGACAGCAACAAGTCGGCCTGGTTCGTGGGGTACACGCCGCAACTGTCGACGGCGATCGGCATGTTCCGGCAGAACCCGACGACCAACGATTTCGAGGACATGTACGGGACGGCGGGCCTGGCGCGCGTCGACGGCGGCAATCTGCCGACGCGGATGTGGACGACGTACATGCGCTCCGCGATGGCGGGCCAGCCGGTCGTGAACTTCCCGGTCCCCGCCGACGACAACTCGGACGACGGGCAGACGCCGGCCACCAGCGGTCCGCCGGAGTCGTCCGGACCGCCGAGCACCGGCAGCACCGCGCCGGGGACGACCACTCCCCCACCCGCGACGTCGAGCGGGCCGCCGACGTCGTCCGCACCGCCCGCCACGGGCGGCTCGTCCAGCTCCGGCCCGCCGACATCGCGCCCGCCGAGCAGCGAAGGCACCGGCGGCTCCACAGGCGGCAGCACCGGGGGTAGCGGAGGCAGCACAGGCGGCAGCACCGGAGGAAGCGGCGGCTCCACAGGCAGCAGCACCGGCGGCTCCACCGGCTCACCCCCAGCCGGCGACGAAGACACAAACCCCGACACCGCCCCCTGACGCAGACGGGCGCCTAGAGCCTGTCTGACAATTCCCGTCGGATCGGCGAGCGTCCGCCGAGCCGGCAGTTCGGAGGTGCTCCAACCGTCCCGCGGGTATTGCCGGGCAGGATCTAAGAACGGCGGGCCAATAGGTGGGCGTCGAGGAAGCCCCGTTCGGATCCCGGATCGTGGAGCAGCCGGGCGAAGGGAACGAGACCGGCATCGGCCAGTAGTTCGGCGAGGCGGTCCGCCGGCCAGCTGTAGGCAGGCGCCACCTTGTGGTCGAACCGGACCGGCTCCGGTTCGTCGGTGCCGAAGAAGGACAACAGGAGCAGGCCGCCTGGAGCGAGGACGCGTACCTGCTCGGCGAGCAGCTCCGGCAGTTCCTCCGGAGGGGTGTGGATCATCGAGTAGTGGGCCAGTACACCGCCGAGCACGCCGTCCTCGATCGGCAGAGACTCCATCCGCGCCTCCTGGAAGGACAGCGCCGGATGGGTCCGCTGGGCATGGTCGACCATGCCGGAGGAGAGGTCGAACCCGAAGGCGTTCAGGCCCAGTTCGTGCAGCATGGCCGTCAGATGTCCGGGCCCGCAGCCGACGTCGGCTGCCCGCAGGTTGCCCGTCGCGCGCACCAGTTCGGCGAAGGTGCCGATCATGGCCCGGGCAAACGGTTGTGTCTCCAGCCGGTCCGCGAACAGTGATGCGTACAGCTCGACGACTCCGTCGTAGGCCGCCCTGGTCTCGTCCTGATGATTCGTCACATGCAGGACTCTATTGCCGGTCTGATCATTGATCCTGTGGCAGGTCGAGGTGAGCTGACGGATGCGGCGTGGGAGCGAATAGAGCCCGTGTTGCCGCGCGCGGATGGGCGTGGTCGTCCGTGGCGTGAACACCGGCAGGTGGTCAATGGGGTGCTGTGCGGCTGCGGACCGGGGTGCCATGGCGCGATCTGCCCGAGCGGTACGGACCCTGGCAGACCGTCTACGAGCGGTTTGCCCGCTGGGAAGCGGACGGGACCTGGGCGAAGCTGCTGGAACACGTTCCGGTCCGCGACGACGCGGTGGGCCGGGTGATGTGGACCGTCTCCGTCGACTCCACGATCAACCGGGCCCACCAGCACGCGGCTGGTGCCCGCAAAAAGGGGCCGCTGACGGGGACGAATCGGAAGATCCGGGCTGCTCGCAGGCTCGTCAGGCCCTCGGCCGGTCCCGGGGCGGGCTGACCACCAAGGTCCACCTCGCCGTCGACGGCCGGGGCCTGCCGCTGTCCATCGTGCTCACGCCCGGCAACGTCAACGACGCTACCGCCTTCGGACGGGTCCTCGACAGCATCCGCATTCCGCGCGCCATCACGGGCCGACCTCGCACGACACCGGCGAGGGTGCTTGCCGACAATGCCTATCCAGCCGGGCGATACGCCACCTGCTGCGGAGCCGGGGCATCGTTGCCACGATCCCCGAACGCCGAGACCAGACGGCCAACCGCCGGCGACGCGGAACCCACGGCGGCCGTCCACCCGCTTTCGACAAAGACATTTACCGCAACCGCAATGTGGTCGAACGATGTTTCGCCCGTCTCAAGCAGTTCCGTGCGATCGCGACGAGGTTCGGCAAGCTCACCGATCGCTAACGGGCCGGAATCGTCGTGGCAGCTCTGATCCTGTGGCTCCGCGAGCCCGCCGGGTGATCATTTGTCAGACAGACCCAGTTTGCGGCTGGTGTGTTGGCGGCCGCGGTCCGAGTGAAAGATCGTCCCGGCGACTGGGTGGGTCTTGCGGACAGCGTCGCCGCAATCACGGCCTGACCACCACAGCGACGGTGTCCGTCAAAGCGGAACAAGCTCAGCGCACGACCGAATCGCTCCCCGACCAAACGCGCGCGTCTCACAGCTGACACGCCGTTACGGGCAAGGCCACCACGAGCTGACCGACACCTTCAGAACTTGCGACCGGCTACAGGGCGAGTGCCGTCGTCAGGTCGACGGCTGCCCAGCGGGGGCCGGAGGCGCGGACGGTGACCACCCGGGGGTCGTCGCCCACGGTCTCTCCCAAGTCCCCTTCGGCGTTGAGTGGGCCGTCCTCGGCCGGGGCCGTGCCTTCGCTTCGCTCGATGACCACCGTGAGCCGGTCCTCGGTCAGGTCCTCGACCTTGCCCTCGCCCCACTCCACGACCGTGACCGACTCATCCAGCGAGGCGTCCAGGTCCAAGTCGTCGACCTCGCCGGCGACGTCGTCGGTCGCGCCCAGGCGGTAGGCGTCGACGTGGACCAGGGCGGGCCCGCCGACCAGCGACGGGTGCACGCGCGCGATCACGAACGTCGGCGACGTCACGGCCCCGCGTACTCCGAGACCCGCGCCCAGGCCCTGCGTCATGGTGGTCTTGCCCGCGCCCAACCCGCCGGACAGGACGAGCAGGTCGCCGCCACGCAGCACACCCGCGAGGCGCCTTCCGAACTCGCGCATCTCCTCGCCGGTGGCCACCACCACGCGGACCTCAGGCACCGTCCCGCTCACTGCTTCCTGCCCCTGCACGTAAGACATCCCCAAACCCGGTCGGCCGCCGCGCTGCGCCGTTCCCGCTGTGTCCGTTCCCGCTGTGTCCGTTCCCGCTGTTGTGCCCGTTCGGCTGCCGCGTCCGCCGCCGGTTGAGTCCGGCGACCGCCGCGGTACGTCCGACACCGGCCCCGGCCGCGCCGCTCGCCGCGCCGGCAATTGACGCCACCCCGAACCTACGCCCAACGACGCGCTACCCCGCCGCGTCACGTCCGGCGCCGGAGCCCAACGATCCGTTTCGCCGTGAGCCACCGGACACGCCGCCGCCCCGGGCCGGTTCGCGCGCGGCACGCGCGAGGAGCCCGCGCAGCGCCGCATTGACCACCTCCGGATGCTCAAGGGGGGTCAAGTGGCCGGACTCCGGGACGATGACCAACTCGGAACCGGACAGCGCCTCGTGGATCGCCTCGCTGTGCGACGCGGGCGTCATCAGGTCGCCCTGCCCGCCCACCACGACGGTGGGCACGCGGTCGATGACCGGCAGCGCCGCCAGCTTGTCGTGCGTCTCGAACGCCGGGAAGAACTCGGCGATCACGTCGATCGGGGTCGCCGAGATCATCCGGTCGGTGAAGCGCACCAGGATCGGGTCCACCTCGGAGTCGAACGCGTACCGCTCGGTGAACATGTAGACCAGGTCGCGCGCGGCACGGCGGCCGGCCTCGACGATCGCGGCGCGCCGGCCGAGCGTACGCATGACCCCCGGGGCGATCCGGTGCACCAGCCGCGCGCCCGCCGCCGGGATGCCGAGGGTGACGGTCGCCCACTTGCCCGCCGACGTGTTGAGCAGGCCCACGCCGACGATGCGCTTGCCGAACAGCTCGGGGTGCCGGTCGGCGAGCGCCATGATCGTCATGCCGCCCATCGAATGGCCGAGCAGGACGAGGGGGCCGCGCGGCGCGAGTTCCTGGATGACGGCGTACAAGTCGTCGCCGAGCTGGTCGATGGTCGAGGTCTCGGGCGCCCCGCGGCCGGACCGGCCGTGGCTGCGCTGGTCGAACAGCACGAGCCGGTACTCGCCCCGCAGTTCGGCGCGCTGGAAGTGCCAGCAGTCCATGTTGAGCGTGTAGCCGTGACACAGCACGACGGTCAGCGGCGCGTCCGCCGCCTCGTCGATCTCGGCGAACAGCTCGACGCCGTCGGCCGCGGTCACGATGTGCGGCGCGCCGCGCAGGGTGCCGTACTCGGCGATCGCGTCCATCTCGGCCTCGGCGCGTCGCCGCACCCGGCCGACGGTCATGCGCTCGAGTGCGACCCCGGCCGCCGCGCCGACCGCGAGCACGCCGACCGCGGCCCCGAGGATTCCGGCGCGCTTGCCGACACTCGTGCCGCCCACCACTGTCGCCGCCACCTCGGTGGCCAGCGCTCCCGTCGGATCGCTCATCGGGCCCCCAGGTACACCCGCGGCACGCGCGACCCGATCCGCGTGACGATCTCATAGGCGATGGTCCCGGCCGCCTGCGCCCAGTCCTCGGCCGTCGGTTCGCCCCCGTCGCCGGGGCCGAACAGCACCACCTCGTCGCCCGGCGCGACGGACTCGTCGTCGCCGAGGTCCACCACGAACTGGTCCATCGCGACGCGGCCCACGAGAGTACGCCGGGCGCCGCCGACCAGCACCGGACCCGCGCTGCTCGCGTGGCGCGGGACGCCGTCGGCGTACCCGAGCGGGACCAGCGCGAGGGCGGTGTCGCGGTCGGCGTGCCACGTGTGCCCGTAGCTGACGCCGTGCCCTTCCGGTACGCGCTTGACCGACGCCACCGACGCCACCAGCGTCATCACCGGGCGCAGGCCGAGCTCCGCGGAGCTGTGCAGGTCGGGGACGGGCGAGACGCCGTACGTCGCCAACCCGCTGCGCACCAGGTCGAAGTGCGACTCGGGCAGCGTCAGCGTCGCCGGGGAGTTGGCCATGTGCCGCACCTCGGGCGTGACCCCGCGCTGCTCGGCGACCGCGACGGCGTCCCGGAACGCCGCCAGTTGGAGGGCGATCGACGGGTGTCCGGGCTCGTCCGCGCAGGCGAAGTGCGACCACAGGCCCACGACCTGCACGAGTCCGTCGGCCTGCGCCTTCAGGGCGGCCTCGACCAGCGCCTCCCAGTCGTGCGGCTGGCATCCGTTGCGGCCCAGGCCGGTGTCGGCCTTCAGGTGCACGCGCGCGGTACGCCCGGTCGCCCGCGCCGCCTCCTCGACCTCGGCCAGCGCCCACAGGCCGCTCACCGAGATGTCGACGTCGGCCGCGATCGCCTCCGCGAACGGGTCGCCGGGCACCCACAGCCAGCTCAGCACGCGTCCGGTGTCACCCGTGCGGCGCAACTCCAGTGCCTCGGTCGGCAGCGCGGTGCCGAGCCACGCGGCCCCGGCCTGCCGGGCGGCGCGCGCGCACTGGACCATCCCGTGGCCGTACGCATCGGCCTTCACCACGGCCATGACCTGCGCCGACCCGACCCGGTCGCGCACCGCGGCGACGTTGTGCCGGAGCGCGTCGAGGTCGATCCGGGCTTCGGCACGCATAGGGCGGTGGATCCCCTCGTTCGGCGGTCGGACTGCTGATCGGCACCCGATGCCGGCGGCGATCGGTATCCCAGTGTGGCAGGCCCGGATAGATCACGCTGGCGGGGACGCGGCCGCCTACCGACCGGTTGAAGCCCCGGCGCGCACGGCGGGCGCGCGGCCGCCCGCAAGACGGAAGCCGACGCACGCCCCGCACATCCGTACGCCTCCGCCCGCGCACCACCACCGCGGACCCGAAGACGTCCGTCCGGCGCCGCCGCCGACGGTCATCCGGAGCCCGCACACCACGTCAGATACCCGCACACCTCGTCAGACGCCCCACACCCCGTCAGATCCCGCACACCCGATCGTCAGGCGCCGCACACCTCGTGCCACGCGCCCGGCAGAGCCCTCAGGACGTCCGACGCCGAGCACGGCGCCCCTTCGTCGGCGGCCAGGTGTCCCGCCAGACCGTGCAGGTAAGCGCCGCACACCGCCGCCTCGGTGGGCGACAGCCCCGCGGCCAGCAACGCGCCCGACAGGCCGGTGAGTACGTCGCCGCTCCCGGCCGTGGCCAGATAGGGCGTGCCGGTGGGGTTCACCCACACCTCGCCGCGCGGGTCGGCAATCACCGTCGTGCTGCCCTTGAGCAGGACGGTGGCCGCGTACCCCGCGGCGAGGCGCCGGGCGTACCCGATCCGGTCGGCCTCCACCCCCGCGCGCGTCGACTCCTCGCCGAGCCCGGCCAGGAGCCGCACGGCCTCACCCGCATGCGGGGTGAGCAGCGCGCCCGGGGTGTTCCGCAATGCTTTCGGTCCCGATTCCGCCAGAAGGGTGAGCCCGTCGGCGTCGACCAGCACCGGCACCTCGTCGGCGAGGACGGCCGCCAGACGCTCGCGGGCCTCCTCTCCCGTGTCGATGCCCGGGCCGACGGCGTACGCCTGGACCCGCCCGGCACCCACCATCACCTCGGGATGCGCGGCCAGCACGGCGTCGCCGACCGCGCGTGGGCCGACGTAACGCAGCGCGCCCGCGCCGCCGTGCAGGGCCGCGCCGGTGGCGAGCACCGCGGCGCCCGGATAACGCTCGGAGCCGGCGGCCAGGCCGAGGACGCCGCGCGCGTACTTGTCCGTCTCACGGGCGGGCCGGGGCAACAGCCTGGCGATGTCGGCGTGTTGAGCGGCCCGCAGGACGGGCGCGGGCGGTTCGAGGCCGATGTCGACCAGTTCCACCACACCTGCGTACGCGGCGCCGGGGTCGACGAGCAGCCCCGGCTTGTGGGTTCCGAAGGTGACGGTGACGTCCGCGCTCAGTGCGGACGGAAGCCCTTCGACCACCGCGGGCACCGCGCCGGTGTCGGCGTCGACGCCGCTCGGGAGGTCGACCGCGACCACTACCGCCCCGGCCTGACCGACGGCCTGGGCGAGTTCCGCGGCGGGGGCACGCAGCCCGCCCCGACCGCCGATCCCGACGATGCCGTCCATGACGAGGTCGGCCGCCGCGACGAGGCGCTGAGCGGCCGCTGGAAAGCCCGGTGCGTCGGCGGGGAGCGACCACCCGCCCGCGCTCCGCAAGGCCGCCAGACCGCCCGCGTGGGCCCTCTGCGGGCTCAGCAGAAGCGCGTCGACGCGTGCGCCGCGGCGGGCCAGTCGGGCACCGGCGTACAAAGCGTCGCCGCCGTTGTCGCCGCTGCCGACCAGCAGCACCACGCGGCTGCCGTAGACACGGCCGAGAAGGCCCGCACACGTGACGGCAAGGCCGGCGGCGGCACGCTGCATGAGCGTTCCCTCCGGCAGCACGGCCATGAGCGCGGCCTCCGCCGCCCGGACCTGTTCGACGCTGTGGGCTTCGCGCACCCGACTGTCCCTCCCGCCCTATCCCTCCGCGATGACGACCGCCGAAGCGATGCCCGCGTCGTGGCTCAGCGACACATGCCAGCCGGTGACGCCGAGTTCGGCGGCCCGCGCGGCGACCGTGCCGCGCACCGTCAGCACGGGACGCCCCGAGTCCTCGGTGCGGATCTCCGCGTCCTGCCACTGCAATCCGCGCGGCGCGCCGAGGGCTTTCGCGAGCGCCTCCTTAGCCGCGAACCGCGCGGCGAGCGAGGCGACCCCGCGCTCCTGACCGGGCCGCACGTACCGCTCCGCCTCGGTGAACAGCCGGCCGGCAAGGCCCGGCGTCCGCTCCAGCGACAACCCGAACCGCCCGATATCGGCGACGTCGATCCCCACACCCACAATCACGGCGCCAGCATGGCATGTCCCGCAGGGGCGACATCCGCGACGTCCGGGCAAGCCCCGCACACGCAGGGATCCGCGGATCAGCCCGCAGGCATCGCCAGGGGGTGTCTTCGAAGTCCCGTCGGATAGCCAGCGGGCCGTGGTGCGCGCGCGCCGGGCCTGGCGGCCCCCAAGCGAGGCGCGCGGGCCGCAGCTCGGCCTGAGTTTGGCTTGGGAGGGCCGTCAGGGCCCGGCGGCAAGGTCGGTAACGCAGTCTTGGGAGGCGAAGGAGGGCCG
>NZ_JBEZFP010000042.1:0-63706 GCF_040649515.1 Streptodolium elevatio | reverse complement strand
CAGTAGTCGTCGTTCGTGGATTCCCAGGTTGTCCTCTCCGTTTTTGTCGGGGGCCCGGGGGGGGGCCGGGCTTCGTGCCCGGCACCGCGTCCGGTCGTGCCAGGGCGCGTGACGGAGCCGGCCGTCGGCCCTCAGGGGCGGTACTTCGCGGCGTCCTCCGGCTTCGCGCCCATGCTCGCGGCGAGCCACTTGTCGTAGGCCGCCTGCCAGCCGCGTCCCTGGTAGTCGACGAGCACCGCGTTCACCCACGCGACGAGGTCGGGCGCCTGCTTGCTCATGGCGATGCCCATGAAGGCCGGGACTATCTGCTCGTCCACGATGTCCACCATCGGGTCCTGGGCGAGTTGCGCGTGCGCGAGAACGGTGTCGGCCAACGTCGCGTCTATTTCGCCCAGTTGCATGAGGACGAGGCAGTCGAGCTGGTTCTCGACGATGCGCACTTCGGCGGTGGCGTGCTTGCCGCTCGCGAGTTCGGTCTCCGAGGACGACGACGCGGCGGCGCACACGCGCTTGCCGTGCACACCCTCGGCGACCGTCTTCGGCTTCTCGCCCCCGCGCGGCACGACCAACGACTGGCTGACCTTGAAGTACGGGGCGGAGAAGTCGACTTCCTTGAGGCGCTCGCAGGTGATGGTCATCGTCCGCACCACCATGTCGACCTCGCCGTTCTTGACGGCCTCGACGCGCTTCGCGGTGGGCACCGCCTTGAAAGTGATCTTGCCCTCGTCGCCCAGAATGGACTTGGCGATGGCCTTGGCGAGATCGATGTCGAAGCCCTTGATCGCGCCGTCCAGCGGATCCCGGTAGCCCCAGTTGTAGCTGTTGAGGTCGATGCCGACGATCAGATTCTTGCGCTGCTGGATCTCTCGGATCTTGGCACCGTTCGCGTTCTTCGCGGGAGGCAGGCTCGTCGCGGTGTCGCAGTTCTCGGCCTGCGCCGCGCCGGGTGCCGAGGCCTGGGCGGCGGGTCCCGAGGCTCCCGACGGACCGTCCGCGCCGCGCGAACTGCCGGTTCCGGCGACGAGTACGGCCAGGACCGCCGCGCCGGCGGCGATCCGTGTCCTCGTGGTACGCGTGTTCATCCCGTCCCCCTAGCGGTATTCGGCGAGTCGGCGGTTGATGCCGCGTACCACGCCGATCGCGGCCGGCACCGTGAGCAGCAGCACGCCCAGGGCGAGCAGGCGCAGTTCGCCGTCGACGTCGCGCGCCGCGTTGTCGAACTCGCGCCGCTCGGCGGCCGCCGCCGCGGCGAGCAGGTCGTCCATCTCGTTGAAGGCGCTGTCGGCGCTGCCGGTTCCGTCGGCCGTGACGGTCGCCTTGAGAGCGGCGTCGTAGTCCCGCTCCTTGCGCTCCTTTTCGGCAGCCACGTTGTGGCGGTCCTGCCACGCAGCGAACTTCTCTTGCGCAGCGGCGAGTTGACCCGAAACGGAGTCGGGCGCACGTTCCACGGCCACGATCAGGCTGCCGCGCGGGGTGTCGCCCTCCGGCTTCGGACGGGTCAACGAGTCGACCTCGGCATCCCAGCGCACGTTGTACGTGTCGCTCGAACCGCGCGCGACCAGGTTCAGGTTCTCGGCGGCGTGCGCCTGGAGTGCGTCGAACCGCGCCGCGTTGAGCGCGCTCAACGGCTCGGCGCCGCGCGTACGGCTGTCGGCTAGCGACGATGCCGCGCCCGTCGCGCCGACCACGAGCCACAAGGACGAGGCGAACAGCGCGGCGGTCGCTCCGGCGAGTCCCAGGTTGAACACCCGGTTCGTACGCCGGAACAGCACGACCTGGTACCACCCCAGCGCCCCGAGGCCCGCGACCGCGGCACCGGCCGCCGCCCAGGGGAACGATTCGGCCGCGTCGTAGTCCGCGTCGAGGCGGCGCTCCTCGGAGTCGACCAGGCTCTGCGCGTTGCGCAGGACGGTGTCCTGCATCAGCGTCGACGCGTAGCGCAGGTACGCACCCCCGAGCGGCAATCCCTGCCGGTTGTTGGTACGTGCGACCTCCACCAGGCCGGAGTAGCGCGCCAGTTCCCGCGTCAGGTCGGCGATGGTGCGCTGGGTCTCGGAGGATCCCGAGGTGCGCGCGGCGGACTGGACGAGGAGTTCGGACGCCTTGGCCAGGTCGCCTTCGTAGCGCTCCCGCAACGCACGGGGCTCTTCCGCGCCGAGCAGGAATCCCGCCGCGGCGGTGGTGTCCGCGTCGGCCAGTGAGCGGTAGATCTCCGCCGCGTCGTGGCTCAGCGGCCCGCTGTGCGAGACCAGTCGGTCCGCGGCCTGGGCCCGTTCGTTCACCTGCCATGCGGCGAGCGCGCCGAAGACCACGACGAGGGCGCAGAGGACCACGCCCGCGACGCGGAGGCGTCCGGGTGGGGTGGAGCCCCCGTGCCGCAGTCGTTGCAGGCGCGTTCTCGGCGAGTCGGCCTGCGGGGTGGAGCCGCCCGCAGTGCGCACCGGGGGCGTACTCGCGCGGTTGCCCGGATCGGGGCTCGCCCCTGGGCTCGTGCCGACCTGTGTGCCTGCCGAAGTCGTCGTCGCCACGCACCCCTCCCCGCGCCAGGCGCCACGAGCTGCGACGCGTCTCGGGCAGAAGTATGTACGGCGGGTCAACCGATCACTCCGGGGAGTTCCCTCACACCTGCCGCGCCGACCTGCGGCCCAGGCGCGCGGGCGGGCCAATTAGCTTCTTGCGAAGTAACTTCGATTGAAGTTAATTTAGATGGAGCTGACAAACCGTCAGGCGCCCTGCACGGGGCGCCGGAACACCATGCTCGCGAGGATTCGGAGCCCACCGTGAGTTACCGGCTCGCCCACCTGAAGTCGCTGGAAGCCGAGGGGCTGCACATCATCCGCGAGGTCGCGGCGGAGTTCGAGAACCCCGTGCTGCTGTTCTCCGGCGGCAAGGACTCGATCGTGATGCTGCACCTCGCGGTCAAGGCCTTCGCGCCCTGCCCGCCGCCGTTCCCGGTGATGCACGTGGACACCGGGCACAATTTTCCCGAGGTCATCGACCTCCGGGACCGCCGTACCACCGAGGCGGGCGTCCAGCTGATCGTGGCGTCCGTGCAGGAGTCCATAGACGCCGGCCGCGTCGTGGAGGAGACCGGACCGCGCGCCTCGCGCAACCGGCTCCAGACCACCACGCTGCTCGACGCCATCGACAAGCACCGCTTCGACGCGGTGTTCGGGGGCGCCCGGCGCGACGAGGAGAAGGCGCGCGCGAAGGAGCGGGTGTTCAGCTTCCGCGACGAGTTCGGGCAGTGGGATCCCAAGAACCAGCGCCCCGAGCTGTGGAACCTCTACAACGGACGCCACCGGCCGGGCGAGCACATCCGGGTGTTCCCGCTGTCCAACTGGACCGAGCTGGACATCTGGCAGTACATCGCCGACGAGGGCATCGAACTGCCGCCGCTCTACTACGCGCACCGCCGCACCGTCTTCGAGCGCGACGGGATGCTGCTGGCCGTCACGGGCTTCGTGACCCTCCAGGACGGCGAGCGGCCGTTCGAGGAGACCGTCCGCTTCCGCACCATCGGCGACGCCACCGGCACCGGCGCGGTCCGCTCGACCGCCGCGGACGCCCGCGAGGTCGCCGTCGAAATCGCCGCCACCCGGATCACCGAGCGCGGCGCCACCCGCGCCGACGACCGGGTCTCCGAGGCCGGCATGGAAGACCGCAAGCGCGAAGGGTACTTCTAGAGATGACGCAGACGACGCCGCTCCGGACAGACTCCGAGCCCGCCGTGGAGATGCTCCGCGTGGCCACCGCCGGTTCCGTGGACGACGGCAAGTCCACGCTCATCGGACGCCTGCTCTACGACTCCAAGGCCATCTTCGAGGACCAGCTCGCGTCCGTCGAGGACACCTCCCGGCGGCGCGGCAACGCGCACACCGATCTGTCACTGCTCACCGACGGATTGCGGGCGGAGCGCGAGCAGGGCATCACGATCGACGTCGCGTACCGCTACTTCGCCACGCCCCGGCGGAAGTTCGTCATCGCCGACACCCCGGGGCACATCCAGTACACCCGCAACATGGTCACCGGCGCCTCCACCGCCGACGTCGCGATGGTGCTGGTCGACGCGCGCAAGGGGCTGCTCGAACAGTCGCGCCGCCACGCCTTCCTGGCCTCGCTGCTCGGTATCCCGCACCTGGTCGTGTGCGTCAACAAGATGGACCTCGTCGGCTACGACCGGGCCGTCTTCGAGGCCATCCGCACCGAGTTCGCGGAGTTCGCCGCACGGCTGGACGTCCCCGACCTCACCTTCATTCCGGTATCCGCGCTCAACGGCGACAACATCGTCACCCGGGGCACGAACATGCCGTGGTACGAAGGGAGTTCCCTGATGCACCACCTGGAGGAGGTGCACGTGGCCTCGGACCGCAACCTGGTCGACGTACGCTTTCCCGTGCAGTACGTGCTCCGCCCGCGCGACGGAGAGCACCGCGACTACCGCGGCTACGCGGGCACCGTCGCGGCGGGCGTCCTGCGCCCCGGCGACGAAGTCGTGGTGCTGCCGTCGGGCTTCACCACCCGCATCGCCGGAATCGACGGCCCGGACGGCCCGGTCGCCGCGGCGTTTCCGCCGATGTCCGTGGCGGTACGCCTCACCGACGACCTCGACGTCTCGCGCGGCGACATGATCTGCCGCCCCGACAACCGGCCCCGCACCGGCCAGGACCTCCGCGCGATGGTGTGCTGGCTGGCCGCCGACGCCGACCTGCGGCCCGGCGCGACGTACGCCCTCAAGCACACCACCCGCACGGTCCGCGCCCGCGTCGGCGAGGTGCGCTACCGACTGGACGTCAACACCGGCCACCGCGACACCGAGTGCGGTGCGCTGGCACTCAACGACATCGGCCGCGTGACCCTGCGCACGACCGCCCCGCTGTTCCACGACACCTACCGCCGCAACCGCGCGACCGGCAGCTTCATCCTCGTGGACGAAGCCACCAACAACACCGTGGGGGCGGGAATGCTGCTCGACGACGCTCCATGACCCCTCCGCGGAGGGCGCAGCGGGCGGGTCCACGGTGGGTCGCCGGGTTCTCGCTCCGCGGCGCCGTGCAGGGGCGCGTCGTCGGCCAGTGCCGAGGTGCGCAGCCGCAGATGCTCGCGGTGGGACGGCAAAGCAGTGCGGTTGACACGGCTGCGGACCTGCGCGGCGATGGCCGGATACACCATCCGCAAGGTGCCCCGAAGCAACCCGCCTCATGAGGCCGTGAACTCCAAAGGGTTCTCGAACAGGGCCGCGAAGGCAAGCTCCGCGGCGCCGTGCAGGGGCGCGTCGTCGGCCAGCGCCGAGGTGCGCAGCCGCAGATGCTCGCGGTGGGACGGCAGAGCGGTGCGGTTGACACGGCTGCGGACCTGCGCGGCGGTGGCCGGATACACCATCCGCAAGGTGCCACCGAAGACGACCATCCTGGGGTTGAGCAGGTTGACGAGGTTGGCGACGCCGATGCCGATCCAGTTGCCGACGCGCCGCAGCCCCTCCTCCGCGTCCTTGTCGCCGCGGGCCGCCGCGTCGACCACCGCGTGGACGGCATCGCGCCCGAGAGGCCCCGCCCGGCCGGCCGCGCGCAGCAGGGCGGCCTCGCCGATCTCGGTCTCCCAGCAGCCGTGCGAGCCGCACGGGCAGGCGCGCCCGTCGGGGTTGACCACCATGTGCCCGATCTCGGCGGCGAAGCCGTCCGCTCCGCCGAGCGGGCGGCCCGCGGCGATCACGCCGCCGCCGATGCCGACGTCGCCGTGGATGTAGACCACGTCGTCGTACCCCGCCGCCACGCCGCGCGTGTGCTCCCCCAGCGCGCCGAGTTCGCCGTCGTTGCCGAGGATCACGCGGCGTCCGATCGCGTCGGCGAGCATCGGCCCGAACGGCACGGACCGCCAGCCGATGTTCGGCCCGTAGTGCAGCACCCCGGCCTCGCGGTCCACCATGGCCGGTACGGCCGCAGCGGCCCCCACGCAGCGGGCCCCCGCCCCCGCCGCCTCGGTGAGCCGAGCCCCGAATCCGGCGAGCCGGTCGACGGCGTCCTCGACGGTGAAGTGCCCGTCCGGCCGCTCGATTTCGCGGCGGTCCAGGACCACGCCGCCCAGGCCCACGCGGGCCGCGACGAGGCGGTCGACGCCGACGCCGAAGGCGAGCACGTACACGCGCTGGGACCGTGCGCGCACCACGAGCGAGGGCCGGCCGCGCCCGCCCGTGTCGCGCGGCTGCTCCTCCAGGACGAGCCCCGCCTCGGTCAGGTCGGTCGTGAGCGCGCCGATGGTGCTGCGGTTGAGGCCCATGCCCGCGGTCAGTTGCGCACGGGATACCGGTCCGAACACGTGGACGCGCCGGAGCAGGGCGCCCAGGTTCTGTCTGCGGATGTCTTCTTGGGTCGGTGCTGCGCGCATGCGGCTGCGGTCCTGTCTCTTCCTGCCCGTCGCTCGGGCGTTCCCCCCGGGGTCACCGCAGACCCGTGGCCTCCGCCCGTTTCCGTGACAGCGCGTCGACGCCGGCCGCCAGGAGCAGCACGGATCCGGTGACAACGTACTTGACGCCCGCGCTGTATCCCATGAGCCCCATCCCGTTGTCGATCACGGCGACCACCGCGCCGCCGATCACCGCGTCGACGAGGCGGCCCTTGCCGCCGAAGAGGCTCGTGCCGCCGATCACCGCGGCGCCCACCGCGTAGAGCAGGACGTTGCTTCCGCCGGTGTTGGGATCGACGGAGTTGGCCCGGGATGCGGCGACGATCCCGCCGACCGCGGCCAGGGTGGAGCAGATGACGAACGCCGATATGCGGACCAGGTCGACGTTGATGCCGGCCCGGCGGGCGGCCTCGCGGTTGCCGCCGACGGCGTAGAGGCTGAGGCCGTACGCGGTGCGCCGCAGCACGAACGTGCCCACCACCAGCAGGACCGCGAGGATCGGCACCACGATCGGCACGCCCTTGAGCGAGACGATCGCGGCGTTGCGGCTGCGCTCCAGGTTGAGCACGTACACGCCGCCGCCCAGGATCGCCGCGAGGACCCCGATCCGGAACGCCGCGACGGCTGCCGGGACGGTGGCCAGGCCGCGCCGCACGCGGCCGCGCGCCCAGGCGAGTTGCACGGCGGCGTACGCGGCGACCGCGGCGCCGGCGATGAGCCACCCCAGCCACGGCGCGACGTTCTTGTTGGCGATCGCGAGGATCGTGCTGTCGCGCACCGGCACGTTCTTGCCGTTCTGCACGATCATCAGCAGGACGCCCTGGAAGGCCAGGAATCCGCCGAGGGTCACGACGAAGGACGGGATCCCGAGTTTCGCCACCAGCACGCCGATGGTGAGGCCGATGACCAGGCCGGTCAGCAGTGCCGCGCCGACCGCGAGGTACCAGGGCGTCCCGTGACGGTCCATCAGGGTGGCGCAGACCGCCGCGCACACGCCGCTGGCGAAGCCGGCCGAGAGGTCGATCTCGCCGAGCACCAGCACGAAGATGAGGCCCATGGCGATGACCGTCACGGCGGCGCCCTGGGTGAACAGGTTCGCGAAGTTCCCCGCGGTCAGGAACCGCGGGCGCATGATCGAGAAGGCGGTGCACAGTGCGAACAGGCCGAACAGCGCGGGCAGGACGCCCATGTCGCCGCCGCGCAGGCGCGCGAGGTAGTCCCGCACGTGCGCGGCGACGGGCGACGACGGTGCGGCCCCGGCACCGGCGGCCGTGCCCAGCGTGCTGGTCGTCATGCGAGGGCCCTACTTTCTCGACGGGGGCGGGTCGGAGTGTTTCGGGTCGGGGTGCCCCGGGTCGGCGCGCGGGGTGTCCGGGATGCCGCCGGGTTCGCCGGAGGGGTCGTGCAGCGAGGCGCCGCGTCCGGTGGTGATGAGCTCGACGACCTGCGAGTGCGTGACGTCGCAGGTGCGGACCTGGGCGGTCATGCGGCCGAGGTAGAGCACGGCGATGCGGTCCGCGACGGCGAACACGTCGTTCATGTTGTGCGACACGAGCAGCACCGCGAGGCCGTTGTCGGCGAGCCTGCGCACCAGTTCGAGCACCTGGGCGGTCTGTGCGACGCCGAGGGCCGCGGTGGGTTCGTCGAGGACGACGACCTTGCTGTTCCACAGGACGGCCTTGGCGATGGCGACGGTCTGGCGCTGCCCGCCGGACAGGCTCGCGACCCGTTGGCGGACCGAGGCGACCGTACGCACCGACAGGCCCGCCAGTGTCTCCGCGGCCATCTGCTCCATCGTGGCGTCGTCCAGCACCATGCGCCGGGTGATCTCGCGGCCCAGGAACATGTTCTGCACGATGTCGAGGTTGTCGCACAGCGCGAGGTCCTGGTAGACGATCTCGACGCCGAGCGCCGCGGCGTCTCTCGGGCTGTCGACCTTCACCTCGGATCCCTCGAAGAGGTAGGTCCCCGAGTCGGTGCCGTAGATGCCGCCGATGCACTTGACGAGGGTCGACTTGCCCGCGCCGTTGTCCCCGACGAGGGCGGTCACCTCCCCCGGCATGACGGTCAGGCCGACATCGCGCAGCACGTGCACCGGACCGAAGCTCTTGTTGACGCCGCGGAGTTCGAGGATCGGGAGCGGGGAGCCGGGTGGACCTGATGACACTGCTGACACAAGCGGATCCTCCTCGCGGGTTTCCGTCGGCCCGGTGCCGCGGGCGGGCACCATCCTGCGGCACCGGGCCGATGCCGTGGAACCGTCTTGCCGTTCACGGGGCTTCGTCGGACGTGGGGGCGTGGTGCGGTCAGGTGATGCCGGCTTCGGTGCACTTGGCGGCGAAGTCCCCTGCGGTGCACAGCTCCTGCTTGGTCACGAAGCCGTCGTCCACCACGTGCTTGACGTTCGCCTTGAAGATCGACTGCGGTTCCAGCAGCACGGACGGGACGTCGCGGTTGCCCTCGGGGTCGCGCACGGTGGCGGGGGCCGGGGGCTTCTCACCCTTGGCAAGGGCGATGGCCAACTGCGCGGCGGCGTCCGCCTCCTGCTTGATCGGCTTGTAGACGGTCATGCACTGGTCGCCCAGCAGGACGTTCTGCAGGCCCTGGGTGGTGGCGTCCTGCCCGGTGACCGGCACGCGGCCGTTGAGCTTCTGCTTCTTCAGGATGGAGATGGCGGAATTGGCGAGGCCGTCGTTGGCCGCGACGACGCCGCCGATGTCCGGGCGCTGCACGAGCATCTGCTCGAAGATGGTGACGGCCTCGGTGTTGCTCCAGCCGGGCACCGACTGGTCGGGGCCCTTGACGTACTCGCCGGCGTCGAACTTCGGCTTGAGGGCCGCGTCGTAGCCCTGCTTGAGCAGGGTGGCGTTGTTGTCGGTGGGCCCGCCGTGCAGTTGCGCGACGACCGGCTTGGCGGCGTTCATGTCGGTGAGGCACTTGACCAGGCCTTCGCCGAGCAGTGTGCCGACCTTCACGTTGTCGAAGCTCACGTAGTACTGCGCGCTGCCGCCCAGGGTGAGGCGGTCGTAGTCGATTGTCGCGACGCCCTGGGACTTGGCCTTGTCGAGCACGGCCTTGCCGGTGCCGCTGTCGAGGTTGACGATGACAAGGACGTCGACGCCGTTGGTGATCATCTGGTCGGCGATGGTCTGGAACTGGGCTTTATCGTCCTGGGCGTTCTGGATGTCGTAGTCGACACCCGCGGCCTCGAACGCCTCGCTCAGATAGCGCCGGTCGGCGGTCTCCCACCGGGCGGACGTCTTGCTGTCGGGCAGGATGACGCCGATCTTCGGTTTGTCGCTGCCGGAGTCCGAGTCGTCGCCGCACGCCGTCAGGACGGGTGCGGCGGTCAGGAGCAGCGCGGCGGCCAAGAGTCTTTTGCGCATCATGCAACGTCCCTTCTGGACGTGCCGGTTCGGCGCGGCACGGGTGAGGGTGGAACGTCGGACTGTGCGAAGCAGGCGTGGCGGCGTACTGCGTACGGGGGCCCGCAGGATCGGCCCGTCCGCCTTATGTTGCTTGCGACAACGTATTGGCTCCGGGCGTGAGAAACCAGCCCTCGCCACCCCACCCTGCGGTCAACTTGGCAACAATCAGGCAACGCTGGGTTGTTGGCGAGGACTGGCTCGGCAGGTCTCGGGCGACTCCTTTCCGGACGGTCGCGCAGGTGTTTACCGGTTATGTTGCTGGCCAGCCCAAATTAGGTACGCCGCAGCGGCGGTTCCGCGTCAGGCATCGCGTCGGGCACCGCGCCCGGCCCGGGCGGCCGCGTGGCGGCCCGCGAGGTAGCCGAAGGTCAGCGCCGGTCCGATGGTCGCGCCGCCGCCGGGGTACATGGGCCCGAAGACGTTCGCCGCCGCGTTGCCGGCCGCGTACAGGCCTTCGACGACCCCGCCGTCCCAGCGGCGTACGCGCGCGTCGGCGTCGACGAGCGGGCCGCCGTTGGTGCCGAGCACGCCGTCGTGGATCGGCAGTGCGTAGAACGGCCCCTTTCGCACCGGCCCGAGGTTGACGCGCGGGTTGCCGCCGCTGCCCATGAAGTTCTCCCACCACACCGTGCCGCGCGCGAAGTCCGGGTCGGCGCCCGCGTCCGCGTGCTCGTTGAAGCGCGCGACGGTCTCCTCCAGCGCGTCGGCGTCGATCCCGACGAGCTCCGCAAGTCCGCGCAGCGTCGGGGAGTTCGCGAGCCAGTCGGGCGTCTCCTGGCCCGGCATGACGGACAGGATCGGGGTGCGGTCGCGCAGCTTCTGGTCGAAGACCAGCCACGCGGGGCCCTGGTTCGGGTAGTCGATGGCGACCGGGTCGAAGGCCGCGAACGCCTTCGTCATGTCGTTGTACGTCACGCCCTCGTTGGTGAAGCGCCGCCCGTGCCGGTTCACCATCAGGGTCCCGGCCAGGTTGCGCAGCGTCTCGTACTGGTAGAGCTGACGGCCCTCGTAGACCACGCCGGGGTCGGTGACCGCCGGCTGGCCCCACACCTGGTTCATGTTGGCCATCCGCGCGCCGAGCGCCATTGCCATGCGGTGCCCGTCGCCCTCGTTGTACGGCGGGCTCAGCGGCACCACGTCCCGCCCCACGAACGCCCGCACCATGTCCGGGTTCCACTCGAAGCCGCCGCACGCCAGCACGACGCCGCCCCGGGCGCGGACGCGCAGCGGCCCGGCGGCCGTCTCGGCGACGACCCCGAGCACCGATCCGTCCGGCCCGGTGACCAGTTCGCGCGCCGGCGACCGGTCGAGCACCGGCACGCCGCGGTCGAGCAGGCCCTTGAAGAGCATCGCGACCAGTCCGGGGCCGAGCACCCGGATGTCCTTGGCCTCGCGTTCGGCGAGGATGGACAGGTCGGGCGCGTCCGGCGTGCCGAACTTGGCGCCTTCCGCCATGGTCAGCCGAGGCATGAACGGGCTGGTGCGCAACTTTGGTGCCCAGTCCCCCAGTTCGGTGCGCGCGTCGAACGGCTCCACCTCCAGCGACCGGCCGCGCCGCTTGCCGCCGACCTGGTCGGCGTAGTAGTCGGAGAAGGTCGGCGGCGCCGCGAAGCGGACCGGCGTGTGCGCTTCGAGGTACGCGACCATCTCGGCGGCGGTGTCGACGTACGTCTCCACGAGCGCCGGGTCCGACTCACGCCCCATCGTGAGGCGGCGGATGTACGCCAGCGCCTCGTCGCGCGAATCGGTCTCGTCGACGTCGGCGAGATGGTGGTTGCACGGCACCCAAGGCATGCCGCCGGAGACCCCGGTGGTGCCGCCGATCATCGCGGCCTTCTCCAGGACCAGCACCTGCGCTCCGCCGTCGGCCGCCAGGGTGGCCGCGGACAAGCCGGCGGCCCCGGTGCCCAGGACGACGACGTCGACGGTACGGTCCCAGCCTTCTTCCGGAGCCGGCGCGCCTCCCTGGATGCCGGCGGTGTCGGGGGTCTCGGGCGTTCCGGCTGCGGTGGATGCCATGACTTCCTCCTGAGGTCGGTCATGCGCATCAAAAGGGAGATCGCCGCAAGGTTCCAGAGGCACCGCACCTATTCCTTGACGCTGTCAATGACCACGCCTATCGTTCCGATGGCCGGTCCGACGGCCTGCCGGCCGATCCGCCGGCCGGGGATCGCCGGGGAGATTGCCGAGGAGGGCGTGATCACGTGACCGTGGGGACTATCGCCGACGCCGGGACGATTGGGACGCCCGACGGGCACCAGGTGCACGGCCAGGACATTCCCTGGCTGCTGCGGCACTGGGCCGAGCACCGGCCCGAGCACCCCGCGCTGGTGTGGGAGCCGGCCGAGGGTTCCGTGCGCAGCTGGACGTACGCCGAACTGCTGCGTGACACCCGGCGGGTCGCCGCCGGACTGGTCGGCCGCGGCATCGGGCGCGGCGACAAGGTCCTCGTGCACTCCGAGAACTGCCCCGAGATGGTCCTCGCGTGGCTTGCCTGCGCGACCGTCGGCGCGGTCGCGGTGACCACCAACACGCGGGCGACGCCGAGCGAGATCGCGTACTTCGCGGCGCAGACGGGCAGCGTGGCGGCGGTCACGCAGCCGCGCTTCACCGAGGCGCTGGCGGAGTCCGGCGCCGAACTGGCCTGGACCGCGGTGATCGGCGCCGAGCGCGACGGGGCGGAGGACGACGCGGCAGGCGGCAGCAACCGCACGCTGGCCTTCGACGCGCTGTACGGCGACGCCGACGCGCTGCCGGAGCGCCCGATCGAGCCGATGCTGCCGTTCGGGATCATGTTCACGTCCGGAACGACCAGCCGCCCCAAGGGTGTCGTGCACACGCACGCCAACGCCATCTGGGCCAGCCGGTCGGGCCCCCGCAGCATCGACCTCGGTCCGGACGACCGCTACCTGATCTACCTGCCGTTCTTCCACGTCAACGCGCAGAGCTGGTCGTTCTTCTCGGTCCTGGGCGTCGGCGCGACCGCGGTGCTCATGCCGAAGTGGTCCACCAGCCGCTTTTGGGACGTCGTGGTCCGCCACGAGATCACGCACATCTCACTGATGCCGTTCGCGATGGGCACGCTGGCCGCCAAGGACCGCCCGGCGTCGAAGCTGCGGGTCGGCGTCTTCGGCCAGGTGGCCGCCGCCCTCGACAGCATGCTCGGGGTGAAGGTGTACGCCGCCTTCGGCATGACCGAGACCGTCACCCACGCGGTCACCGGCAAACCGTCGGAGTATCTGCCGGCCAGGTCGATGGGCCGCCCGGCGCCCGGCTACGGGTTCGTCGTCGTCGACCCCGACACCGGCCGCGCCTGCGCGGAGGGCGAGGTCGGCGAGCTGTGGCTGCGCGGCGAGCGCGGCGTGCAGTTGTTCCTGGAGTACTACGGCAACGCCGAGGCCACCGAGAAGGCCTTCGTGGGCGACTGGTTCCGCACCGGCGACATGGTCGTGCTGGGCGCCGGCGGCAACATCTTCTACCGCGAGCGCGACAAGGACCTGCTCAAGGTCGGCGGCGAGAACGTCTCGGCGCGCGAGGTCGAGGACGTCGTCGGCACCGTGCCGGGTGTCGGATCCGTGGCGGTGGTCGGCAAGAAACACGACTTCCTCGACGAGGTCGTGGTCGCGTTCGTGATCCGGGCGGCGGGGGCGCCGGAGCCGGACGAGCTGGAGAAGAACATCCTGGAGCTGTGCCGTACGCGCCTGTCCGACTACAAGGTGCCGCGCGCGGTGTACTGCGTCGACGCGTTCCCGCTCGGCACGCTCGACAAGATCCTCAAGAAGCGGCTGCGGGAAATGGCCGACGAGCGTCCCCCGGTGTGAGCCGGGCGCTCGGGCACCACAAAGGGGCGCCACGAAGAGCACCACAAGGGGCACCACGAAGGGCGCCCCGAAAGGCGCCCACCAGGTGCCCCGCGAGGCGCACCGAAAATGAGGCGGGGCCGCGCGTCGGTCTCTGCTAGCGTGCGGAGCATGAAGCGCGCCGCATTGAGCACGACGACGCCGGAGAGTGTCCCGGCGCGCTGAATGACGACCATTCCGAAGCCCCGGGGCAAGTGCCCCGGGGCTTCGGCTTGTGGTCCCGGGGGTCCCGCGACTGCGAGGAGACCGCCGTGCACGACCACCGCCGACTCGGCCGCGAACTGGACCTGTTCGACACCGACCCCCTGATCGGCGCGGGGCTGCCGTACTGGCTGCCCGACGGCGCCGTGGTGCGCCACGCTCTCGAGGAGTACATCCGCGGCGAGGAGCGCCGGGCCGGCTACCGCCACGTGTACTCGCCGGTGCTCGGCAAACGCGAGCTGTACGAGATCTCGGGCCACTGGTCGCACTACAGCGACGACATGTTCCCACCCATGGACCTCGGCGGTGAGCAGGTCGTGCTGCGGCCGAGCCTGTGTCCGCATCACGCGCTCATCTACCGCTCCCGTGGCCGCAGTTACCGCGATCTGCCGCTGCGCATGGCCGAGCTCGGCGGCATGTACCGGGCGGAACTGTCGGGCGTGCTGGGCGGGTTGACCCGGGTCCGGGCCATCCAGCTGAACGACGCGCACATCTTCTGCACCATCGACCAGGTGGCCGACGAAGCGGCCGAAGCGCTGGCGATGATCGGCCGGGCGTACGAGGCGATGGGCATCGTCCCGGCACGCCACCGCCTTTCGCTGCCCGGGCCGGGTGGGAAGTACGTCGCGGCGCCCGAACTGTGGGACCGTTCGACCGCGTTGCTCACCGAGGTCCTGGAGCGTGCCGGACTGGAGTACGAACGGGCCGAGGGCGAGGCCGCGTTCTACGGCCCGAAGATCGACGTACAGGTGGCCGACGGCGCCGGGCGCGAGTCGACCCTGTCCACCGTGCAGGTCGACTTCCACCAGCCGGAGCAGTTCGGCCTCGAGTACGTCGGGCGCGACGGGGGCCGGCACCGGCCGGTCATGGTGCACCGCAGCATCATCGGCAGTGTCGAGCGCGCGGTGGCGTACCTCGTCGAGTGGCACGGCGGCGCCTTCCCGGCATGGCTGGCGCCGCGGCAGATCGCGGTGTTGCCCGTCTCCGACACCGAACTGCCTGTCGCCGAGGCGGTCGTCCGGCGCTGCGCGGAGCTGGGGCTGCGTGCCGAGGTCGCCGATCCGGTGCGCGGCAGCCTGGGCGCGCGGGTGCGCGAGGCGCGGCTCGTGCCGTACCAGGCCGTCGTCGGGCCGAAGGAGGCGGCGAACGGCGAAGTGGCCCTGCGGCTGCGCGACGGGCGCCGCCTCGACCCGCTGCCCGTCGACGAGGCCCTGTCGCGTATCGCGGCTTCCGTCGGTGCCTGTTGCACCGATCTGTGGGATTCTCACGGCGGTTCCTGAGCGACCGCGACGGATCCTGATCGCCCCGACTCCGAGGAGGACCGTATGGGCCGGGACATACTGCGAGTGGCCGCCGACAGTACGCCGGGGGTCGTGGTGGTGACGGTCGACAACCCGCCGCACCAACTCGTCGACGCGGTGTTCTTCGGTGCGCTCGTACGCCTCCTGGACCGCCTCGACGCGGATCGCGGCGTGCGCGCCGTCGTCTGGGAGAGCGCGGACCCGGACTTCTTCCTGATGCACGGCGACGTCGCGGCGCTGACCCGCGTCCCTGCGGGCGAGCGGCCCCCGGCCGGGCGCCCCAACGTCGCCGCGGCGGCGCTGGACCGGCTGCGCCGGGCGCGTTACGTCACCGTCGGCGCGCTCGACGGCGCGGCGCGCGGCGGCGGCGCGGAGTTCCTCACCGCCCTGGACCTGCGGTACGGCACCGGGCGGTCGGTGATCGGCTGGCCCGAAGTCGCGCTGGGCATCCTGCCGGGCTCGGGGGCGACGGCACGGCTGCCGCAGGTGCTCGGGCGCGCCCGGACGCTGGACATCCTGCTCACCGGCCGCGACGTGCGGGCGGCGGAGGCGTACGCGCTGGGCTGGCTCCAGGACGTCGTGGAGGCCGGCGAACTCGCCGAGCGGGTACGCGCGGTGGCCCGCCGTATCGCGGCGATGCCGCCCGCGTCCGTGGCCGCGGTGAAGCAGGTCGTGGAGGTGGCCGGGCGCGACCCCGAGGGCGCTCTGCTGGCCGAGACGCGCGCCCTGGACGCCTTGATGGGCGCAGGGGCGCACCTCGGGCCGATGGCGGCCTTCCTCGCGGCCGGCGGTCAGACGCGCGAGGCCGAGGCCGACCCGGAGCGGTGGGCCTCGGTCATCGACGCCGTCGTCCGTGCGGGCGGGGACGGCCCGGCTCCCGCGGGCGCCTGAACGGCAGCACCACGGCCCCGGAGGGCAGCGGCTCCGGCTCCGGCGACGGGTCCGGCCTCGGGTCCGGGGCCGGGTCCGGCAGCGGGCCGGGATGCGGGGGCGGCTGCGGCTCCGGGTCGGGCAGCACCGGGTCCGGGTCGGGCAGCGGCGAGGGTGCGGGCGGGCGGGTGTCCGGCTCGACGGGGTACGGGATCGTCATGGTCGTGCCTGCCTTCCTCCGGCCTCCGGCGGTCTCCCGACCTCTTGGAGGCAGCGTGCAGCGTCACGGGCGATCAACGCCCGTGACCGGCGGCTGCCCGGTTCCGGCGGTTTGACGCACATGAGTCCCGCCCGGATTGCGCGGGCCCCGAGCCCCGGTCAGATCGCATCCGACCCGGTGCCCGGAGCCCCCGATCCGCCGCCGCGGCGCCCCCGGTTCGCCGCGTCGCACAAGATGACACCACGGGCTACCTGCGGCCGCGCGGTTTATGGCCGACATGCCACCCTCCGCAGTGGACGCACTTGTACACATGCAGGCGGATACCCCCGGAGCGTCTGAGCGCCCATAAGTGGTCCTCCGCCGCGGCGCGGGTGGCGTGCCGCCTCTTACCCGTGCACCCCCGGTTCTTGCCGACGGCCCACCTCCCCAGCACCGGTTGCCCTGCGAACACGTTTCGTCCTGCTCGTCACGGTAAGGGTCGCCACAACGCGCGGTCAGGCGGATCGACGGTGAAATCAACGGTGGTATCAACGACGGAACCGACAGTGCGGGAGGCCCGATATGCGCCAGGCGACCCGGCGGCGGCTGCGGCTGTCCGGAGGCACCGAGTTGTCGTACATCACCGCCGGTGAACCGTCGGATCCGGCGCTGCTCTTGCTGCACGGATTCCCGACCTCCGCACGCACGTTCCGCGACGTCGTGCCCGAACTGGCCGAGGCCTCCTACGTCATCGCGCCCGACCTGCCCGGCTTCGGGGAGTCCGACGTCCTGCCGGACCCGTCGTTCACCGCCTTCGGCCACGCCGTTGCCGAGTTGCTGGACCGCCTCGGGGTCGGCCCCCGCCACATCTACCTCCACGACTTCGGCGCGCCGGTGGGGTTCCACCTCGCGATGCGGGAACCGGACCAGGTCCTCGGCCTCGTCGTCCAGAACGCCAACGCCCACCGAAGCGGCCTCGGTCCGGAATGGGCCGAGACGCAGGCCTTCTGGTCGCACCCCACCCCCGACAACGAGGCGGCGGCCACCGCGCATCTGACGTTGGAGGGCACGCGGGCTCAGTACGTCGCGAACGTGCCCCCGGACGTGGCCGCGCGCATCAAGGGCCGGGAGTGGGAGGAGGATTGGCGGGTGATGTGCCTGCCGGGACGGCTGGCGACCCAGCGGGCGCTCATCGCGGACTACGCCCACCACGTCGCGCGCTTCGACGCCATCGGCGAGCACCTCGCCGCCCGGCAGCCCCCGGCCCTGATGGTCTGGGGAAGGCACGACGCGTTCTTCGACATCGCCGAGACCCTGTCGTGGATGCGGGACCTGCCGCGTATGGAGTCCCACGTCTTCGACGGCGGCCACTTGCTGCTGGAGACACACGCCCCCGAAGTCGCCTCCCTCGTGCTCGACTTCATCCGGCGGACCGGGCGCGCGGAGCCGTGAGTGTCCGCACGGGTGGAGTCGGCGGCCGCGGCGCGTTCCTGCCCGGAGACGGCGAGGTGCGCACCCTAATGTCGTACCGGACGGTTCGGTTCGACGACGGGAGCGCGGCATGCAGCACAGGACACTCGGCACCCAGGGCCTGGAGGTCTCGGCGATCGGCTACGGGGCGATGGGCCTGACGATGGCGTACGGCCCCGGCGACGAGCAGGCGGGCCTGGCCGCCATCCGGCGCGCGTACGACCTGGGCGTCGACTTCTTCGACACCGCCGAGTTGTACGGCCTCGGCACCGGCTCCAACGAGATCCTGGTCGGGCGGGCCGTCAAGGACTTCCGCGACGACGTGGTGCTGGCGACCAAGTTCGGCTTCGACCTGTCGACCGGGCAGCTCGGTGCCTTCGACAGCCGCCCGGAGAACATCCGCAGGGTCGCCGAGAACAGCCTGCGCTACCTCGGTACCGACCACATCGACGTCCTCTACCAGCACCGCGTCGACCCCGACGTGCCGATCGAGGACGTCGCCGGGGCCGTCAAGGAGCTGATCGACGCGGGCAAGGTCAGGTACTTCGGCCTCAGCGAGGCCGGGCCGCAGACGATCCGGCGCGCCCACGCCGTCCAGCCGGTGTCCGTCCTGCAGACCGAGTACTCGCTGTTCGAGCGGGACGCCGAGCAGCTGTTCGCGACCCTGGACGAGCTGGGCGTCGGTTTCGTCGCGTACTCCCCTCTCGGGCGCGGCTTCATCACCGGCACCGCGAAGCCGGCCGGCGAGTACGACGCCACCGACATGCGCAACACGGACCCGCGCTGGCAGCCCGGCAACTTCGAGAGGAACGTCAAGGCCGTCGAGCGGCTGGGCGAGTTCGCCGCGGCCAAGGGCATCACCGTCCCCCAACTGGCCCTGTCCTGGCTGCTCGCGCAGAGCGAGCACATCGTCCCCATCCCCGGCACCCGCTCGGCGGCACGGATCGAGGAGAACGCAGCGGCGGCCGATGTCACGCTGACCGAGGCCGACCTCGCCGCGGTCCACGACATCCTCCCGGACGGCGGCTTCGGCGCGCGGTACGCCGGCGGGCACACGCCCACCTGGGTCTGACCCCCTTCATCCGCACCCCGCCCGGCGGGCACCCCCCGGAGCCGGTTTGGGCGCGGGGGCCCGGACCCTACTTCGCGATGCCGAAGCGCTCCAGGCCGAAGGCCTTGATCGCATTCCCGCGCAGGAACCGGTAGGTGTCGTCGGCGTCCATCCCCGCGTTCGCGCACAGTCGGTGCGCGACCTCGCGGGAGTGCGGCCATGTGCCGTCCGAGTGGGGGTAGTCCGTCTCGAAGACGATGTTGCCCATGCCGACGGCCTCGCGCGAGATCAGGCCGTGCTGGTCGTCGAACACGCATCCGTAGACGCGGCCGGGCACGTAGGTGCTCGGCGGCTGGGGCAGGTCGACGCCGCCGACACCGTCGCGCCATACGAGGTCGGCACGTTCGAGCAGGTAGGGCATCCAGCCGACCTGGCTCTCCGCGTAGGCGACGGTCAGCGCCGGGAAGCGCGCGAGCGTGCCGGAGAAGATCCAGTCCATCAGCGAGCCCTGCGCGTTCTGCGAGCTGAGCGCCATGCTGACCGCGAGCGGCGCGTCCGGGGACGTGCTCGGCATGTGCGACGACGAGCCGATGTGCATCGTGACGACGGTGCCGGTCTCCTGGCACGCCTCCCACAGCGGGTCCCACGCGCCCGAGTGCATGGACGCGAAGCCGAGGCGGCTGGGGTTCTCGGAGAACGCGATGGCGTACGAGCCCTTCGCCGCGCACCGCCGCACCTCGACGGCGGCCAGCTCCGGGTCCCACAGCGGTACCAGCGTCAGCGGGAGCAGACGGCCGCGGCCTGCGCCACCGGACCAGTCGTCGATCATCCAGTCGTTGTAGATGCGTATGCAGCGGTACGCGAGTTCCTTGTCGCCGCGCTCGGCGAAGCCCTGGCCGCAGAACCGCGGGAAGGTGTTGGGGAAGTTGACGGCGGCCTCGACGTGGTTGACGTCCATGTCGGCGAGGCGTGCGGCCTGGTCGTACACGCCGGGGCGGAAGTCCTCGTAGATGGCCGGGACGTTGGAGACCTCGTCCTCGGGGAAGCCGGCCGGGGCGTGCAGCAGTCCGGTGGGGAAGACGAGGTCGTCGTAGACCCACACGTCGCACCACCGGCCGTCGGGCACGTCGCGCTGGAACCCGTAGTTGCCGCCGGAAAACTCCAGCTTCACCTTTTCCCGCACCACGCGCGGGCCGCGCTCACGCACTCCGGCGGGCAGTTGGTCCCACCACAGGGTCCGGGGTTCGAGCACGTGGTCGTCGACGGAGATGATCAGCGGCATCTCCTCGAGCGCCGGGGTGGGACCGGCGGGGTTCGCCTGGGTCACGGTGCTGCCTCCTGTGCTCGGTGCCGGAGCCGGGCCTGTCCGGTCGCTCCGGCGCCACTCCGGCGTCGGTCCGCATTCCTCGCGCGCAAGTTACTTCGCACGAAGATGCCTTACAAGGGGCATGGCCGGGTAGCGCGTGCCGCAGCACCGGTCAGGCGCGCGGCCGTGAGCGGACCGCGCGGACGCGAGGGAGGGGCTGTGTCCGACCCAGCGAACCCGGCATCGACGCGGATGCCGCCGGCACCACGGACGCCACCGGAACCCCCGGCGAGTGCGGTGCCCGCGCCGATCGTCCCCGATGCGGTGGCCGACGGCGGCATCGGAGCCGCCGTGGTGGCCGATCCGCGCGGGACGGTGGACGTCCTGGTGCCGTACGTGACGGAGCGTCAGCCCGGGGACTTCGTCCGGCTGTTCTGGGGCGCTTCGGCCCGGCCGGTCGCGGAGGCGCTCGTCGAGGACGACGGCGACCTGCTCGTTCCGGTGCCGTGCAAGGCGGTCGTGGAGGCTGGCGAGGGCGAATTGACCGTCTTCTACGACCTGCGCGCGGCGAGCACCCAGGAATGGGTGAGGTCCGCGGAGACGTACGTGCGCGTCAAGTTCTCGGTGCCCGGCGAACCGCCGCCCGTGTCCGACGAACCGGAACTGAACTCCGAGCTGCCCGGCCCGCACGTGTCCTCGGGCATCGGCGGAGGGTGGCGCGCGGTGGGCGAGGGCGTCGAGGTGCGGATCGAGCCGTACGTCAACATGGCCGGCGGCGACACCATCACCCTCGCGTGGGGCTCCCGCGAACTCACCGGCACTCTCGGCCCCGACGAGGTCGGCCGCGCGATGGTCTTCCGCGTCGACGACGAGACCATCGCCGAAGCGGGCTACGGCGGCATTCCGGTCCGCTACAGCATCCGCGACCTCGCGGGCAACTGGTCGCTGTGGTCCACGCCCACAGTCGTCGCCGTCGACGCGCCCTGAGCCGACGACGGACGAAACCGAGACCAGAACGCAGACGACGGCAGAGACGACAGAGACGACGGCAGAACCGTGCCGCATGACGGCGCCCTTGTTTCCCGCGGCACCGACGGCAAGGTGGCGCAGGACGGCAAACTCATGTCTCGCTACGGTATGTCGTACGTCTTTTTCCGGCGCTGGTGCGGATTCGCGGAAGCGGAGTTCTCCGGAGTCTGCGTTTGTGCGACCGCACGGCCGTACCCCGTCTGTTTTTGCCGACGTCGGACCGGGTTTGTTTGAAACGGCGTGGTGGGACGGCAGACTTGGTCGCCTTGCCCGACCGATGAAGGCGTGTCGTCCGAGGGTGCGTCCCTGACCCTGCCGTAAGGAGCCGATCCGTGGTGCTGAAGGTCGCGCATCGGGGTGATCCGCTGCGACTGCGGGAGAACACCCTCCCGTCCCTCGAATCGGCGATCGAAGGCGGTGCGGACTGTGTCGAGGTGGACATCAGGCTCACCCGGGACGGTGTGGCGGTGCTTCTGCACGACGACACGCTGCGACGACTCTGGGGCGTGCGGCGGCCGCTTTCCTCGGTACGCGAGGACGAGTTGGAGCAGCTGGTCGGCCGCGGCGAGTGGCGTATCCCGACCCTCGGCGACGCCCTCGGTCTCGTCGTCGGACGCGGTGTCTCGCTCATGGTCGACGTGCGGGGCCGTCCGGAGGGCCGCGCGGCCGTCGAGGCGGTGCGGGCGCACGGGCACATCGGCAAGGTGCTGTTCACCGGCGATCCGATGGCCCTCGGCGAGATCCGGGCCGTCCTGCCCGACGCCCTCATTGCGATGACGTGGAAGAAGCCGTGGCCGCCCGGCTCCGACCTGGTCGACCACGTGCGCCCGCAGTATCTGAACCAGCGTCACGTCTGGGTGACCGCGCGCGGCGTACGCGCCGCGCACGCCTTGGGCCTCAAGGTGTGCGCCTGGACGGTCGACCGCCCCCGCAGGATGGCCGCGTTGGCGTCGTACGGCGTCGACGCGATCATCAGCAACGACATCCGCGCTCTCACCGCGACGCTGGCGAGTCGGGCCCCGGCGCCGTGAGCAGGAGTCCGGCCACCAGGGCGAGCGGCGGCCAGTCGCGGCGGCCATGCCGGGCGACCGCGTACGCCCGCAGTTCGACCGGCGGCGAGTCCAGTGGGAGCAGCCGGACGCCCGGCCGGGTCGGCTGCGAGACCGGCAGCAGCCCGACGCCGAGGCCCGCCGCGATGAGGTCCTGGACCAGGTCGAGGCTGTCGGCCTGGTGGGTGATCCGCGCCCGGAACCCGGCGATGGAGGCGAGCACGGCGATCACCCGCTCGTCGGCGGTGTTGCGGGAGTTGCCGATCCACGCGTGGGTGCGGTGGCGGGCGAAGACATCGGCGCTCGAACCGGTCGCGCTCGAACCGGTCGCTGCCGCCGGCGGCCCGTAGTCGTCCGGCACGCCGAGGCCCCAGCGCGAGGACCACAGCGACGTCGACCACAGAACGGGGTCGTCCTCTGCCGGGGCCAGGTTGTAGTCGTAGACCAGGCCGAGGTCCGCCTCGTCCGCGTTCAGCAGGGCGCGTACCTCGGCGGGCTCGTGCTCGCGGACCAGGACTCGTACGCGCGGATGGCTCACCGCGAGCGACGCGACCACCGGCAGCAGCGAGGTGCGGACGGCCGTCGCGAACCCGGCCACCCGCACCGAGCCGTTCGGCTCCGCATCCGGCCCCACGTCGAGCCGGGCCGCCTCGACGGCCGCGACGATCGCGGTCGCGTGCTCGGCCAGCCGCCGCCCTGCCGGAGTCAGGCGTACGCGGCGCCCGTCCGGCTCGATCAGCGGCGTGCCGGTCTCCTGGGCCAGCGCCGCGATCTGCTGCGACACCGTGGATGTCGTCGTGCCGAGGGTCTCCGCGACCGCGCGCATGGAACCGAGCCGCGACAACTCCGCGAGCATCTCCAGTCGCCGTGTCTCCATGAGGGCCATTGTTCAGGATTCCCGAACGGAACATCCAGGATTGGCAAGTGGACGCCAACGGTTGTCCGGGCGTCTACTGGGTCGCATGACCTTGGACGCCCCGTCGACGCAGCCGGCCCGGCACGCGCGCAGCACCGCCGAGACCGGTGCCGCGATGGCCCTCGCGGCGATGTTCTGCGTGCAGCTCGGCCTCGCCGTCTCCGTGCACATGTTCGACCGCCTCGGCCCGCTGGGTGCCGCCTGGATGCGGCTGTTCTGGGCCGCCGCGATCCTGCTCGTACTGGTCCGCCCGCGCCGCTCCGACTTCACCCGCCGTGACCTCGTGGCGTGCGGGCTCCTGGGCGTCGCGACCGCCGGCATGATGCTGCTGTTCATGAGCGCGGCCGCGCGCATCCCCCTCGGCACGGCCAGCGCGCTGGAGTTCCTGGGCCCGCTGGGCGTCGCGATGTACGCCGCCAGGGGCCGGCACCGGCTCTGGGCGCTGCCCGCCGCGCTCGGGGTGCTGCTGCTGACCGAGCCATGGCACGGCGGCGTGGACCTCCTCGGGGTGGCGTTCGCGCTCGCCGCGGCGGCGGGGTGGGCGGCGTACATCGTCCTGACCCAGCGGGTCGGCGACCAGGTCACCGGTCTGAAGGGGCTCGCGGTGTCGATGCCGGTCGCGGCGCTGGTCGCGACGGCCGTCGCGGCGCCCACCGAGGCCGGGAGCCTGTCGTGGCCGCTGCTGCTGGTCGGGCTCGGGCTCGCCGTGCTGCACCCGGTGCTGCCGTTCAGCCTGGAGTTCCTGGCCCTGCGCAGGCTCACCACAACGGCCTTCGGGGTGCTGATGAGCCTGGAGCCGGCCATCGCCCTGCTGATCGGGCTCGTCGTGCTCGGCCAGGTGCCGGGCCCGGCGTCGGCGATCGGCGTGGTGTGCGTCGTCGTCGCGGGTGTCGGAGCGACGCGGACCGGGGCACGGCTCCCGGAAGCGGAAGCCGAAGCAGAAGCCCCGCAGGACGAACGCGGGCTCCCCGACGATCGGCCGCTCCCGCAGGCAGCCGGACTCCCCGCGCGGCGTACCGGGAACGACGAGCCGGACCCGTCCGCGGAAAAGCGCGTCGGCACACCGTGCGCGACGGCGAATTCCCCGCGCTGAGTTGTGCGACATCCCGCCGGGAACAGCGGATCGGGAAAAAGGGGCACCGACACGCCCCCGCCCGGAGTAATTGGGTCGGCGGGAACTCCCGTCGGGATATTTCTTGGTGCAGGCAATGTCCCCGCGCCAAAAGGAGCCCTTATGAACATCCGCCGTATTTGCGCCGCCGCCGTGATTGCCGTCGCCGGCCTCGCCATCGCCGCGCCGGTCGCTTCGGCCGATGTGGTCGTCTACCACCACACGTCCGACCACGTGAGCGTGTGGCCGATCGAGGTCGACCACGAGACCCACTCCATCGTCCACGTCGACTGACCCACGGCGGCATTCCCGGGTGCGGTCACGGCCTTCGGGCCGTGGCCGCACCCTTGTGTCTCCGTCGAGGTGCCGCCGTCGAGTGTCTCGTTTGCGGCGCCTCCGTCGACGTGCTTCCGTCCACGTGTCCCGTCCGCGGGCCGTCAGCGTGTGCGCAGGTTGCGCGCCGATCCCCTCTCGAAGCGCGATGCCACGGGGAAGTACTCGGCGAGGAAGGCACAGCGTATGCGGGCCTGCTCCGCGTACGGCACATCGCCGACGGCCGAGGCCGCGCCGGCCAGGCAGAAGGCGTCGTACGCGCGCGAGGCCAGAAGCCGTGTCAGCAAGCGGTGTTGCGCACGATCGCCCAGGTCGACGTGCTCGTGCGCGATCTCCCCCGGCACCCCCTGCCCCGTGACGTACGCATACGCGGGGTGCAGCCACGTCGCAGCCGCCACGTCCGTGTGCGAACGCTCCGCGGCGCGTCCGGTCCCCGACACCTCCGCGGCGAACTCACGCTCGATCTCCCGGAGCACACCGCGCCGCAGCGCGTGCGGGGCCCGGCGGTAGAGCTGAGTAGCGGTGCGCCCGAAGCGCGCTTCCAGCAGCGCGCGCCCGTTCTTCGCCGCACGCACCTCGAACGGGTCGTCGGCGGACACCGGGGTCGGCGGCAACGCGTCCCGTGCCGCGAAGTGCCGGGTGATGCCGTTGGCGTGGAAGAACCGTCCCGGCCGGGACTCGCGGCCCAGGAACATGTCGTCCGTGAGATGCAGGAAGTGCTCGGCGAGGCCCGGCACTTGGTGCAGCCTCGTCTCGACCGCGAGCGGATTGCCCCGCGGCGGCGACGGCCACTCCGGCGCGGGGAACAGGTCGCCGTGCCGGACCACCGCGACGCGGCCGGTGTCGAGCCACGCCGGGGCCGGGCGGTCGGTGACGAGGTGGATCGTGCGCACCCAGGGGGCGTACATGTCGAGCGACCGCAGCGAGTACCGCAGCGCCTCGGAGTCGAGCGACTCGGATGAGCTCGGCGAGTCCGGCGAGTCCGGCGAGCTCGGCGAGCCCGGTGCGTCGGTCGCCTCGGTCTCGGACGCCGCCCCCGGCCACGTGTAGACCACGTCCACCGGGAAGTCGAAACCGCCCACCCGGGCCCGCTCGAACGGCGCCAGGGTGGTGACCTCTCGCCCGGCCACCCGCCTACGGACCGGTGTCATGGCACCGGCGGGCAACACCTGGCCGATCGTCGTACGCACCGGCAGTTCCAGGTCGCGGCCGTGCTCCGACTCGCGCCAGAACGAGACGTTCGCGCCGTGCGCACCGGCGAGCCGCGGCAGTCCGCCCGAGGTCACCACGGGCTGGAACACCCGGACCGTGTCCGGCGCGGCCACCAGCCCCCACGCCCCCAGGACCCCCGCGACGGCGGTCCTGGTCAGGATGCCCTCGGGTGAGACCACCGCGACGTAGACGGCGTCGTCGGCATAGGCGTCGGCGACCGCGTCGAGGAAGTCGGCGCGCCGGTCCGCCGCGACCACGACGGTGTGCCGGTGGACCACGTCGTCGGCGGCGGTGTCGTCCGGTGTGTCCACGTAGACGTACGGAATCCCGGCGCCTTCCAGCACGTCCACGACCAGGCCCAGGTTGCGGTCCGCGACGTCGGCCGGCGTCAGGTCGTCCGCGACCAGGCAGACCTGCCCGCCGCCGCGCCGCAGGCCGGGGTGCAGGGCCTCGATGCGGACCTCGTGGGCCTTGTGCGCGAGATCGGTGGCGACGCGCCGGCCAGGCGCTGCGGGCACTGTCAGGACCGCGTCGCCGCCCTGGGTGCGCGCCTCGTACTCGGCCACCCGGTCCGCCTTCGCGTCCGCCGCGCCCGGCCGCGCGGCGCCGGACCGCAGTTGCCCGAGCAGTTCCTCCCACATCGCGCCTGCCGGGTCCGCGACGGGCGAGCCGACGGCCTCCAGGGCGGCGTCCCCGAGACGGTTCCGCAGCGCCCCGTCGGCGAGCAGCTTGCCGAGCGCGGCGGTCAGCCCGTCGAGGTCGCCGGGGGTCACGAGGAAGCCGTCCACGCCGTCGCGGATCAGCGCGGAGGGGCCGTCGGGGCAGTCGAACGCCACACACGGCAGCGCGGCCGCCCGCGCCTCGGCCAGCACCAGCGGGTACGCCTCCGCGCGCGAGGTCAGCAGGCACACCGACGCGCGCGCCCACTCCTCGTCCATGCGCGGGGCCGCGCCCAGCAGGTGCACGTTGTCGTTGAGCTCCAACTCGTCGACCAGGGTGCGCAGTCGGGGCAGCTCGGGGCCGTCGCCGTAGACCCGCAACGTCCACTCCGGGTGCTCGTCGACCAGCCGGCCGAAGGCCCGGATCGCGTGGTCGACCTGCTTGTCCGGGACCAGCCGCGCGGCGACCGCGACAACCGGGTTGAGGCGTGCCGAGCGCGGCCGGAAACCGGTGGGGAGCGAGCGCGGGACGACGGCCAGGTACGGCCCAGAGGCGCCGAACGCGTCCGCGTACCAGGCGCGGGCGGCGTCGGTGCCGACCACCAGGGCGTCCAGGGCGGGGCCGTGGCGCAGCAGTGGTTCGGCGCCCAGGCCGCGCCGTTCGTCCGCGGCGTGCTCCTGATGCACCGTCACCACGCCGGCCGGCACGAGCTGTACGGCGAGCGCCGCGAGCACCGGGGACGACGTGACCACCACGTCCGCGTCCGTCCCGCGCAGGGCCCGGGCGAGTTCGAGGTCGGAGAGGCGGTGGAACGCGTCGTCCCAGGCGGGTTCGACGTACCGGCTCGGCTGCGCGGCCAGGACCCGGCAGACCTCGGCGGCCTGCGGGCGCCGGGCCGGGCGGGGCGAGGCCGGGTCGGTGGCATCGACAAGGTAGCGCGTCGACACCCCCTCGGGCACCGCGAAGAACGGCTCGGCGCGGGTGCGGAAGACGCTCACTACCTCGACCTCGTGGCGATGCGCCGCCGAGGCCGCCGAGGCCAGTACGGCTCGCTGCGTACCGCCCATTTCGTCGGCATGGGTGAGCAGGTACTTGATCTTCACGCGGTGACTCCGGGGCGGGCGTGGTGGACGGCGGTGCAGCCGAGACGGAATTGGCGGCGGGCGTTGTAGTGCGGTCGGACGCGGACCAGGGCACCCCCTTCGGTGGCCACCAGGCGCGTGCGCATCCGGAAGACACGGCGCGGCATGCGCGGGACGTCCAGTTCACGGCCCAGCGGGTGGCGGCTGCCGTCGCGCATGCGCACGACCATCTGCCAGTCCTGCTCGGGCCCTTCGGCCGGTCGGGCAGCCGTGCCGAGCACATGCCGCTCGGCCTGCTCGTCGCCCTCCGCCCGTACGAGCCCCTCCCCCGTCGCGGGCCGTTCCGCACCGGCGGCACCGGCGTGCGGGGCCTCCGCGCTGCCGACCGGGGACCCGACCGGGGACCCGACCGCGGACCGGAGCATTGCGTCGAACGGCACGGCGAACGCCAGGATGTCGCCGTCTCCCGCGGTCGGCACGACCTCCACCAGCCCGGAGCCGCAGGCGATTTCGACCGCCACCGGCCGCGCGCGCGTCACACCGACCATGCGGAACGCCACCACCGCACCCTCGGGGCGGAGTTCGAACCGCACCATCTCGGCGTGCGGCTGAGGCCGCCGGACGGTGATGCGGCACAGTCCCAGCGGCGTGACGCGTATCTGGTAGCGGAAGCCGGTGAGCGGGCTCGCGGGCGGGGTCTGGGTCGGCCCGCCCGCCGCGCTCGGGCCGAGCGGGCCCTCCAGGTCGAACAACCGCGCCGGGCGCCCGGCGGAGCCCAGCACGATGCGCAGGCCCCAGCGGCCGGGCTCCAGGTCGAGGCCACCGGGCAGCGGGCCGAGCGGCACGGTCGCGTCGGCGTGGAGTTCGGCCCGGCTGACGCGATTCAGTCGCACCGGTACGCGCTGCTGACGGCGGCCGCGTACAAAGCTCAGGAAGCCCTCGTCCCCGCCCGCGGCCTCGTCCGACGGGAGCACCGCGTGCAGGTTCAGCGTGTGGCCGTCGAGCAGCGAGGCGTGCAGGACGCGGGCACGCCCACCGACCGCGACCTGGCGCACGACACTGTCCACGACGGTGGTGCGCATCTGGGCGACGTGCGGGCGTACCCGACGGTCCAGGAACTGCTGGGACCTGACCGGAAGTACGTCCATGGCGATCCGGGCGGAGTCTCGTGTCACACGCAGCGCGTGCCGGGGTCTCACCTGGTCGTCCTCGCCGTTCTCGGGCCGGGTCGGATCCGCGTCGGATTCCGGCCAAACCGTGGGTTTGCGCGTGTGCCGTGTGCCACGCGCGTTGGGGAATATCCGGCCCCCGGACGCGCAACGGGCATGCGTGATTTCGGTCGCCTATAGGGGGTTTCCGCAGGTTTGCGAGGGCCGTGGAAGGCCGTCAACTAGTCCTTCGGTTGCGAGAGATGGTAAACAACGGATGGCTAATTGCGGAAGCCGGGCGACATGCGACGCAGCCGCCAGGGAAAGAGCCCGATTTGTCTTCGGCGCCGCGTAGTTGAGGCGCCACGCTAGGTGAGCCCGTTCGCGTTTAGGGAGTGGTGTCCTCTGTCCGGAGGATCAGCGGCGTCCGGAGGATCGGCGGTATTCGTCACCACACCGACTCCGGCGGAAGCCGGAGAGCGTGTCGTCGCCGATCTCACCGCGCTCGGCCTCACGATATCCGGCGGCGTCGCCGACGTGTCCCGGGCCGCCTCCGGTGGCGACAACACACGGGTTGCCCTCGTCGACGCACGCGTGGTGGCCCACCGCCACGCGCTCCGGCGCATCCTCGCGGACGACCGCTACGAGGCCTCGCATATACCCGGCGTGCTGAGCGTCCGCGGCGACGCCGCCCGGGCCCTGCACGACCTGCTCGCCGCCCGCCTCGCCGCGACCACGCCCGGCGCACCGGCCCCGACGCCCGACGAACTCGCGGGCGACCTGGCCGCCGCCGGCGTCCAGGTCCACCGCATCCCCCTCGGCGACCTGGTGGCCGTCGTCCCCGCCACCGCCGCCGAGCGCGCCGAGGCGGAGGCGGCGCTGCACACCGTCGACGAGGAGGGCATCCGCCTCAACTCGGCGGTGAAGGCGCGCGACGGCTTCTTCACGACCTTCTTCGTCAGCTCGTGGTCGCGGTACGTGGCCCGCTGGTGCGCCCGGCGTGGCCTGACGCCCAATCAGGTCACCGTCGCCTCCCTTTGTGTCGCACTCGCCGGCGCCGCGGCCGCGGCATCGGGCACCCGCGCCGGATACGTCGGCGCCGCCGTGGCGCTCTACCTGTCGTTCGTCCTCGACTGCGTCGACGGCCAGGTGGCCCGCTACACCGTCAACTACTCGCAGATCGGCGCGTGGCTCGACGCGACCTTCGACCGGGTCAAGGAGTACGCGGTCTACGCGGGCCTCGCACTCGGCGCGGCACGCTCGGGCGACGACGTGTGGCTGCTCGCCTCGATCGCGATGGCGGTCCAGATCGTGCGGCACCAGCTCGACTTCGCGTTCCACGAGTGCCACGAGGAGCAGGGCGGCGGCGGGTCGGGCAGCGCCCGCCTGTCGAACCGCCTCGACTCGGTGGGCTGGACCGTGTGGGCCCGCCGCATGATCATCCTGCCGATCGGCGAGCGCTGGGCGCTCATCGCCGTGCTGGCCGCGACCACCTCGCCCCGCACGACCTTTGTCGTGCTGCTCGCGGCCGGCGGCTTCGCGGGGTGCTACTCGCTCGCCGGACGCGTGCTGCGCTCGCTGCCGCACCGCGGCCGCGCCCGCGCGGGTGCCGCCGTACGGCTGCGCTCGCTGTGCGACGGCGGCGTGCTCGCGGACCTGATCGGCCGGCACTATCCGCGCGGCGCGGTCTGGGTCCTGGCCGTGCTCGCGCTGCCGATCGCGGCGGCCGTCGACGCGGCGCCGGGCGTGCTGGTCGGCTGCGCCGTCGCGTACGTCGCGGCGGCCGGGGCCGCGGCCCGGCTCACCGACGCCGGTCCGCTGATGTGGCTGGTGCCGCCGCTGTTCCGCGCGGCCGAGTACGCCACCGTGATCGCAGTGGTCGCACGGCACGGGGCGGACGCGCTCCCGGCGGCGTTCGGGCTGGTCGCGGCCGCCGCGTACCATCACTACGACATCGTGTACCGGCTACGCGGCGGGCATGCCGCGCCGCCGCGGTGGCTCACCTGGTCGCTCGGCGGTCACGACGGGCGCGTGCTGGTCCTGGCGGTCCTCGCGGCCGCGGGCCCGGACGTGCTCTCCGCCGGCACCGCCGCCCTCGCCGTCGCGGTGGCCCTCGTCGCGCTCGCCGAAAGCATCGGCTTCTGGGCGCGCGGGGCCCGCGTGGGCGACGACCTCGAGTCGGACACGGTGATCCACCCCCCTGCGGCTCCGCCCGTCGGTGCCGGCAACCCAGCGCGGATGCCCGAGGCATCCGTCACCACGCACGTCGGGCCCGCGCCCGTCGGCGCGCCGTCGAACGGAGAACAGCAATGATCGGGCTCGTGTTGGCCGCCGGAGCCGGACGCAGACTTCGGCCTTGGACCGACACCCTGCCCAAGGCCCTCGTGCCGGTCCGGGACGAGCGGTCGGTGCTGGACTTCACCCTCGAGAACTTCGCGAAGGCCGGCCTGACCGACGCGGCCGTGGTGATCGGGTACGCCGCCGAGGCCGTGCGCGAGCGGCGTGCCGACCTGGAGCGGGCGTACGGCGTCAAGCTCCACCTCGTCGACAACGACAAGGCCGAGGAGTGGAACAACGCGTACTCGCTGTGGTGCGCCCGCGACTTCCTCGACGAGGGCGTGCTGCTGGCGAACGGCGACACGCTGCACCCGCTGTCCGTGCAGGAGGCCATGCTCGACGGCGGCACCGGCGACCTCGACGTGGTGCTGGCGTTGGACGACGTGAAGCCGCTGGCCGAGGAGGAGATGAAGGTCCGCCTGGGTGCGGACGGCCTCCTCGCGCGCATCACCAAGCTCATGGAGCCGGCCGAGGCCGTCGGCGAGTACATCGGTGTGACGCTCGTCGCCCCGGGCGCCGGATCGGGCCTGGTCGCGGCCCTCGCCGCGACGTGGGAAGCCGACCCGCAGCAGTACTACGAGGACGCCTTCCAGCTCTACGCCGAGCGCGGCGGCCGGGTCGGCGTGCGGTCGATCGGCGGCGCCGAATGGACCGAGATCGACACGACCGAGGACCTGCTCAAGGCGAGGGACATAGCGTGCCGGTACTGACGCGCCTGGTCCCCGCGCCGCTCAGCGTGGAGGTCCGCGCCGGGGCCCTCGACCGACTCACCGACATCCTCGCCGAAGGCCGCATCTCCGCGAGCGGCAGCCTCGCCCTGGTGGTGAGCACCGGGACCGACGAGCGCCTGCGTGCCCGGGTGGCCCCGCAACTGCCCGGCGCCGACTGGTTCCCGGTCGAGGGCGGCACGCTCAACGCAGCGGTGGACCTCGCCGACCGGCTGCGTGCGGGGACGTACGACGCCGTGGTGGGGATCGGCGGCGGACGTACGCTCGACTCCACCAAGTACGCCGCGGCGCGCGTGGGCCTGCCGATGGTGGCGGTCGCGACCAATCTGGCGCACGACGGCATCGCGTCGCCGGTCAGCATCCTCGACAACGACGCGGGGCGCGGTTCGTACGGCGTGCCCGCCCCGATCGCCCTCGTGGTCGACCTCGACGTGATCCGGGGCGCCCCGGCCCGCTATGTGCGGGCCGGCATCGGCGAGGTCCTGTCGAACCTGTCCGCCCTCGCCGACTGGGAGTTGGCCGAGGCGGTCGCGGGTCAGCCGGTCGACGGTCTGTCCGCGGCGTTCGCCCGGACCGCCGCGGAGTCACTCCTGCACCGGCCCGGCGGCATCGCCGACGACGCGTTCCTGGTGGCGCTCGTCGACAGCCTCGTGATGTCCGGCCTCGCCATGACGGTGGCCGGCACGTCGCATCCGTGCAGCGGGGCTTGCCACGAGATCTCGCACGCCCTGGACCTGCTGTACCCGGAGCTGCGCGGCCTGCACGGCGAACAGGTCGGCGTCGGCGCGGTCTTCGCGTCGTTCCTGCGCGACGACCTGGTCACGGCCGAAACCCTGGCGACCAGCCTGCGCCGGCACGGGCTGCCCGTGGTACCCCCCGAACTCGGCATCAGCACGGCGCAGTTCAGGGCGGCCGTGGAGTACGCGCCGAGCACCCGGCCCGGCCGCTACACGATTCTCGAGCACCTCGCGTTCCCCCCGGCCCGACTCACAGACGCGGTGGAGAAATATGTCCATGCCTTCGGTGGCTGAGCTCCGGACGGTCGTCCATCCGGCCGGACTGCTTGACCGTCGCAGTGGGGAGCACTGGGCGGGCCGCCTGTACATGCGGCGCATATCCGTACGGATCACGCGCGTGCTGGTGGGCACCCGCATCAGCCCCAACCAACTCACGTACCTGATGATCCTCGCGGGGATCGCGGCCGGCGCGTCGCTGATGCTGCCCGGTCTGGCCGGCCCGGTCGTGGCGGTCGTCCTCGTGCAGGTGTACCTCCTGCTGGACTGCGTCGACGGCGAGGTGGCCCGCTGGCGGCGGCAGACCTCGGTGACCGGCGTCTACCTCGACCGGGTCGGGCACTACCTCAGCGAGGCGGCGCTGCTGACCGGGGCCGGCCTGCACGCCGCGGGCATCCTGGACGGTGGGCACCTCGACGGCTGGGCGTACCTCGGCGTCGTGGCGGCGCTGGGCGCGATTCTGATCAAGTCCGAGACCGACCTCGTGGACGGTGCCCGGGCCCGCGCGGGGCTGCCGATCGTCAACGACGGCGCCGCGGTGCCGCGGTCCTCGGGCGCGGCGTCGCTGCGCAAGGTCGCCGCGTCGCTCAAGTTCCACCGTCTGGTCGGCGCGGTCGAGGCGTCCTTGTTCCTGCTGGTCGCGGGTGTCGCCGACGCGGTGCGCGGCGAAGGTCTCGCGTTCAGCCGTGCGGCGGTGGCCGTCCTGGCCGCGATCGCGCTGCTGCAGACCGTTCTCCACCTGGTGAGCGTCCTGCTGTCGAGTCGACTGCGATGAGCATGATCCCCCGGCCTGTGCCCCCGCCTCGGACGACCACCGAGGGCCCCGTCCCCGCCGACGTGCGCATCGGCGCGGTCGTGCTCACCATGGGCGACCGCCCGATGGAGCTGACCGCGCTGCTCGACTCGGTGGCCGCCCAGTACGGCCCGCCGATCGAGGTCGTGCTCGTGGTGAACGGCGGCAAGTCCCCCACCGACCTGCCCGATTTCGTGCGGATCATCGAACTCGACGACAACATCGGCATCCCCGCGGGCCGCAACGTGGGCGCGGCGGCGCTGGACTGCGACGTCGTGATGTTCCTCGACGACGACGGCCTGATCCGCGACCCGGGCATCGCCAACCGGCTGCGCTCGGCCTTCGCGCACAACCCCGACCTCGGGATCGTGACGTTCCGGATCGTCGACCCGGTGACCAAGACCACGCAGCGGCGCCACGTGCCGCGGCTGGGCAGCGGCGCGCCGCTGCGGTCCGGTGCGGTGACCACCTTCCTGGGCGGCGCGTGCGCGATACGCGCCGAGGTCCTGCGCGAGGTCGGCGGCCTGCCGGACCAGTTCTTCTACGCCCATGAGGAGACCGACCTCGCCTGGCGCGCGCTCGACGCCGGCTGGACCGTCGACTACCGGGCGGACGTCGTCCTGGAGCACCCGGCCACCAGCCCGGCCCGGCACGCGCACTATCACCGCATGAACGCACGGAACCGCGTCTGGCTGGCGCGCCGCAACCTGCCCTGGCCGATCGTCCCGGCGTACCTGGCCTCGTGGGTGGTGATCACCGCGGCGCGGCGTCCGAACCGGGAGGGCTTCCAGGCGTGGACGCTAGGGTTTCGCGAAGGCTGGCACGAATCCTGCGGACCGCGGAACCCGATCTCGTGGCGCACCGTCTGGCATATGACAAGGCTCAGACGGCCCCCGCTGATCTGACGCCTCTCGACCTGTCCCCGCGTCCGGCTCCGTTCGTCGGACGCCGCTGTCCGGACGGCGTCCGTGCGACGCCGCCCGGACCGCCGTTTCCCGCACGTCCGCCCCTTTGTCAACCTCGACGGAAAGTCTCCCCGTGGTTCACAGCGCAACCGCCGGAACGGGCTCGCCCGCAGCCGCTCCGGCACCCCCCGGCAAGAGCGAGACGCTCGCCGAATACGCCGCCAGGCACCAGCTGAGCGTCAGCGGTGCCCGGCCCGGCTTGCGCGACTACCTGCGCCAGCTCTGGGGCCGCCGCCACTTCATCGTGGCGTTCGCCAACGCCAAGACCCGTGCCTCGTACAGCACGGCACGGCTCGGCCAGGTGTGGCAGGTCCTCACCCCGCTGCTCAACGCCGCGATCTACTATCTGATCTTCGGCATGATGCTGAAGACCGACCGGGGCATCGACAACTACGTCGCGTTCCTGGTCACCGGCATCTTCGTCTTCAGCTTCACGCAGACCGCCGTTCTGGCGGGCGCGCGCTCGATCAGCAGTCAGCTCAACCTCATCCGCGCGCTGCACTTCCCGCGCGCGAGCCTGCCCATCTCGTTCACCATCGTGCAGTTGCAGCAGCTGCTGATCTCGATGGTGGTGCTGTTCGCGATCGTGCTGGCGAAGGGCGAGCCGCTGACCCTGAAGTGGCTGCTGGTGGTCCCCGCACTCCTGTGCCAGTTCGTGTTCAACGTGGGTCTGAGCATGATCGTCGCGCGCTTCGGCGCCACGGTCACCGACATCAACCAGCTGATCCCGTTCCTGATGCGGACCTGGCTGTACGTCTCCGGCGTGTTCTACAGCATCGCGACCTTCACCGAGGACGCCCCGGCCTGGGTGCGGCACGCCCTGGAGTCGAATCCCGCGGCGGTCTACATCGAACTGATCCGCGACTCGCTGATCGAGAGCCATGTGACGATCCCCGCGCACACGTGGCTGCTCGGCGTGGGCTGGGCGCTCCTCGTCGGCATCGGCGGCTTCATCTACTTCTGGCGCGCGGAAGAGAGGTACGGCCGTGGCTGAGACCATCCCGGCGCAGGGCAACGCCGCACAGACCGGAACCGCGACGGACACGGCCGCGGCCGGCGCCGCGCCGACCGACCAGGCGGCAGTCGGCACGGCGGCAGCCAGCACGGCGACGGGCGGTGCGGCCGACGTGGCCGCGGAAGCCGCCCGGGTGCCGACGGTCGTCGTCGACAACGTCAAGCTCACGTACCGCGTACACGGCGCGGGCGCGGGCAAGGGCAACGCCACCTCGGCGCTGTCGCGCATCATCGCCCGCAAGGGCGCCGCGGGCGTCACCGAGGTGCATGCCGTCAAGGGCGTCAGCTTCGTGGCGTACAAGGGCGAGGCCATCGGGCTGATCGGACGCAACGGCTCCGGCAAGAGCACGCTGCTGCGCTGCGTCGCGGGGCTGCTGCCGCCCACCAGCGGCAAGATCTACACGCACGGCCAGCCGTCGCTGCTCGGCGTCAACGCGGCGATGATGAGCGAGCTGACCGGCGAGCGGAACATCATCCTCGGCTGCCTCGCGATGGGCATGACGCAGGCCGAGGCCCGGGCGAGCTACGAGTCGATCGCCGAGTTCTCCGGCCTGGAGAAGATGAGCAAGGGCATCCTGAACCGGCCCATGCGCACCTACTCGTCCGGCCAGGGGGCGCGCCTGCGGTTCGCCATCGCCGCGGCGCGCAGCCACGACGTGCTGATGATCGACGAGGCGCTGGCCACCGGCGACCGGGAGTTCCAGCAGCGCAGCGAGGCCCGGATCCGCGAGCTCCGCGAGGAGGCCGGCACGGTTTTCCTGGTGAGCCACAGCATGAAGTCGATCCGCGACACGTGTGAGCGGGTCATCTGGCTGCACGACGGGGTCATCCTGCAGGACGGCCCGACCGCGGAGGTCGTGGCGGCGTACGAGAAGGGCGCGTAACCCGTACGCAGTTGGTCCGTACATCCGTTCCGGAGGGGCCGGGGGCACACCGCCCCCGGCCCCTCCGGCATGCCGTCACGGGCCCGTTCGCGGGCCCGCGGTGCGCCCGTCGGCGCGGTCGCCTGCCGGGCCCGCAGTCGAACGGCGCTTCGACGGCTGCCACCACGAGGGTGAAAGTCCGCAACCATTCCGTCTCCCGAGGTGTTGGACAGGCTGCCGCGGCGGCACGTACCCCTCCAGCCCCAACACCTAAGGAACTTCTGATGGCGAACCTCCTCCAGCGCGTGTCGGCCTCTGCCGCGATCGCGACCTCGGTCTTCGGCCTCACCGCCGTCGCCGCGCCGCAGGCCGTCGCCGGCAACAACGACGACGGCAACGTCGCCCTCCAGGCCGGCAACGAGTCGGCCCAGGCCATCGCCAACTCGAGCAGCAACGGCTACATGAGCCCGAACATGGCGGTCATCCAGGGTGGCGTCATCAACTGCTTCGGCGTGAACAAGATCCCGCTCCAGGGCGCGGTCGGCGTCCTCGGCGCCGGCGTCGGTGTCCAGGACATCCTGACCGACCAGGTCAGCCAGGTCTGCAGCCCGAACGCGATGCAGCAGACCGGCGACGACCCGCTGGCGCACGTGCTGTCCAGCGTCCTGTCGGAGAACGGCTGACCCAACCCGCCGGGCCGGACCGCGCGGGGCCGCCTCCACCCCGCCTGACCGCCCCAGCGACCACCGGCGCGGTGCCGGCCCTCCCGGCCCCCCGGCGGCCCCCCGTATGCACGGGCAGCGCGCACTCGCGCGTTCGTCGGCGCCGATCGGTAACGTGACCGCGCATGACCACGGGACACGACTTCTTCTCGGACGCATTCGTACGGGCCGCAGGGCCGCATGGAGCCTGGGTCGGCGAGCAGTTGGAGGCGTTCAACGCCTTCATGCCGATGGGCGAGTGGAGCGTCAACCTCAACGACCGGGTGTACCGGCAGAGCGGCCGCGAGGTCGCCGTCTCGGTGCTCGGAAGTTTCTCGACCGGTGACGACTCCTGGCTCTGGGGCTGGGCGAACCCCTCCTGGGGCGATCCCGAGGTCACCTCGGCGGCGCGGGCGCTGCGCGCGATCGGAGAGCGCGACGGCATCCCCGAGTTCACCACCGACCTCGTGCCCCTGTCGGGCTTCGCCGACCCGCGCATGGCCGCGGAGACGATCGCGTTCGCGGCGATGGGCCTGCTCGGCTCCGACGGCTACATCGGCGTCACCGCGAACGCGACCGGACGCCTGTACATGGTCGTCGACGACAAGCAGGTGCCGCGCGCCCGCCCGGACGCGATCACCCTCCCCCGCATGCTCCTGACCGGCACCGGGTTCCTTCCGGTGCCGCACGAGGCCGTGGTGTCCGGGTACTTCGCCCACCACGGCCTGGCGACCCGGCGAGTGGGCGACGGCGTCCACGCGACGCTCGACAGCGGCGACACCGTCGAGGTGGACTTCGACTCCGCGGGCCGCGTCGGACAGGTGCGGATCTCGGCCGCGCCGCGCTCGGTGCCGTCCGGCGCCTGGTGGCACGTCGCGGGCGCGGGCGTGGCCCAGGCGCTGGAGCAGGACGGCGAGTTCACCGGGTTCGTCGGGCAGTTCCCGTACCAGGGCCACGATCTGACCCGACGGGTGCTGATTTGCGGGCCGCACGAGGTGCGCGTGCGGGTGCTGGGCACCGTCGATGCCGCGCGAACCCGTTGGACCTGGGACGCGGACACGCACGCTCGGCTCACCGCGCTGCCGGGCCTGGCCCAGGCACCCGAGGCGGACCGCGAGGTGGACGTGAGCGAATGCGCCGACACCGACGCCGTGCTCATGCTGCTCAGCCACGGGGCCGCCGGCCTGCTCGGCGGCGGCTGCGTGGTGGACTTCGCCGATCAGGACGGGCGCAACGCGTACGTGTGCGTCGACGACCCGGTCGTCCCACGCGCGACCTCGCCGGACGCGGTCGCCGAAGCGGTGCGCGGCGCGGCCGACATGACGGTCCGCCTGGTCCCGGAGCCCCGCCGCGGCACGGTCGCCGCCGCGCTCGTCGAGAACTACCTCGCGGCCCGCGGCGAGGTGGGCCGCGAGGACACCCCGCAGGGCACGACCTTGCGCGCCCGGGCGGCCGGTGCGGCGCTGACGGTCCGCGTCGACTCAGGGGGCGGCACTGTCGTCGACGTGGCCCGGTGACGGGGCCGTTGACCCGGGCCCGCGACGGGCCCGCGACGAGTCCCGCGACAGGGTGCGAGTACGCCGCCACGGGCGTTCCTGCGCGGAGCTGACGCGCCGCCAAGTCGGCTGTAGCGGCCGGGAGTTCAAGACGTCCGATGTCGGTAGGCAATGGAACAATGGTTGTCATGAGCCCCTGTTGCCCAATGGAACAGGGCAAATCGGCGTAGCCAGAAGCGGAGTTCGATATGACCCTGACTCGGAATCCCGCTCCCGTCCGCATGACGACCGCCCGCCGCGCGCTGGGCCGTATCTCGACCGGCGCGATCCGCACGCACGTCGGCGAGCGCGGTGGCGCCCCCGGCATCTCCGCCCGCACCCTGCACACCCTCGACACCCGCAACCTCGTCCGGTACGGCGACCCCGTCCCGGGCCTCGGCCGCCCGATCCGCCCCACCAGCGCGGGCGCCCGGGCGCTCATCGCGCGCGGGCCGGCGGGCACCGGCGCCTGGCGCTGGCTGCTCGACCAGGACCGGGTGTGGGTCGCCGCCGACGGCAGCACCATCGCGATCGCCGAGATGCCGCCCGCGTACTGCGGCAACGCCGCCGCGTGGCTCCAGCGCCACGCGTCGCTGATCCGCCGGTACGCCGCCCCGCGGCGCCGCACCGACGCGCTGACCTGGATCGACTCGACGCCGCTCATGCGCGCCCTGATGGAGTCCGCCGCCGACTGACGCGGTGCCCGAACGGCCCGCCGGCGCCCGGTTCCCGAAACACAGTTGCGGGAACCGGGCGCCGTCTGCGGATCATGGGCACATGGCCCCACCTGCGGAGAACGCTGCCGAGTCCCCCATCGAAACCACTCGCGGAGCCCTCGGCGCGAACCCCGCCGAGGGCTCCGCCCTCGTCCCGGCCGAGGTGTCTGCCGCGGTCGGCGCCGACGTCCCCGCCGTCGTCGCGGCGATCGCCGCCCGTTCCGCCGCGACGGACGTCGTGCCCGTGTGGCGCAACGAGCTGGGCGGCCTGACCTTCCGCCTGACCGGCGGGCCCGACGGCGTCCGCTATGCGAAGTGGGTGGCCGCGGGCACCCCCGAGATCGATCTGCCCGGCGAAGCCGTGCGCCTTGCCTGGGCGGGGCGTTGGGCCGCCGTACCGTCCGTCGTCGAGCACGGCAGCGACGCCGACGGAGCCTGGCTGGTGACCCGCGAAGTGGCCGGCGTCTCCGCGGTGGATCCCCGGTGGGCCGCGGCCCCGGCGGTCGCGGCGGCGGCCATCGGCCGGGGCCTGCGCCTGCTGCACGACGCCCTGCCGGTCGACGACTGCCCCTTCGACTGGAGCGTGGCGCGGCGCCTGGTACGCGCCGACGAGCGCATCGCCGAGGGCGAGGGCCAGGAGGAACGCTTCCCCGAGCACCGGCACCTGGCGACGGCCGAGGCACGCGCCCGGCTCGCCGATCCGCCGCCGGTGGACCGGCTCGTGGTGTGCCACGGCGACGCGTGCGTGCCCAACACCCTTGTCCACGACGACGGCACCTTCGCCGCGCACGTCGACCTCGGCTCGCTCGGTATTGCCGACCGGTGGGCGGATCTCGCGGTCGCCGCATGGAGTCTCACCGAGGACTTCGGCCCGGGCTTCGAGGACGTGCTGCTCGACGCGTACGGCGTCGTGCCGGACGCCGAACGCCTGGCGTACTACCGGCTGTTGTGGGACATGGCCTGACCGGCCGGGTCGTCCGGAGCGGTGTCGGCCTCGTGCCCCGGCCACCACATGCGTCGGCCGACCAGCGCGGTCAGGGCGGGCGTGAGCAGCATCGCCATGACGAACGCGGTCACCGCGATGCCGAAGGCGAGCGTGAACCCCAACTGCACGAGGGTGACGTTGCCGCCGAGCAGCAGCGTCGCGAAGGTGCCGGTGAGGATCAGCCCGGCCGAGGCGATCGCCGGTCCGCTCGCGGCCACCGCACCCGCGGTCGCCTCTCGCGGTGCGCGTCCCGCACGGCTCTCCTCGCGAAGCCGCGACACCATCAGGATGTTGTAGTCGGTGCCCAGTGCGACGACGAACAGGTACATGACGATGGGCAGCACGAAGACCAGCCCGGCCTGGTCGGCGAACTGCCGGAACGCGATGGTGCTCGCGCCGAGCGTCGCACCGAACCCGAGCGCGACGGAGAGCATGAGCAGCCAGGGCGCGACGAGGCTGTGCAGCAGGAGGCCGAGGATCACCAGGATGCAGGCGGCCGCGACCGGGAAGACGACGGCGTAGTCGTGGTCGACGGCCGAACTGGTGTCCACGCTCACCGCGGTGGCGCCGCCGACCAGGGCCTTGGTGCCAGGCGGCGCGGCCTGCCGGGCGGCGGGGCGCAGTTCGTCGCTCAGGACGTCCATCGCGGCGGCGGATGACGGCGCGTCGGCCTGCACGACGGCGAACTCGGCGGTCCGGCCGTTCCCGCTCACCCGGGGCTTCTCGACGGCGACGACCCCGGGGACCCGGAGCGCGTCGCCGTACGCGGCCAACTGCTCCGGCGTCGGAGCCGCGGCCCCGGTGGCCGTCAGGTAGACCTCGGTCGGCGCTGTGACGCCCGCCGGGAACCCCTCCTCGAGGTCGCGCGTCGCGACCTGCGAGGGCGCATCCGAGGGGGTCGCCATCCCGGCAAGGTCGAAGTCCGGTTTGTAGCCCAGGGAGCCGAGCGCGAGCAGCGCCATCAGCAGGGCCGACCCCGCCGCCCAGCGGGCCGGGCGGCGGGCGACGGCTTGCCCCAGACGGGTGAAGGCCCCGCCCTCGGCCGGCCGGTGCTGCGCCGAGCGCGACGGCCAGAACACCTTCGGCCCGAGCAGCGAGACGATCGCCGGGATCAGGGTGAGGCCGGCGAGGAGCATGACGAGGACCGCGAGGGCCAGTGCCGGACCGAGTGAACGCAGCAGTCCCAACGACGACAGCGTCAAGGCCGCGAAGGCGACGACGACGACTCCGGCGGCCGAGGCGATGGCTTCGCCCACCCGGGTGACGGCGTGGCGTACCGCGGTGTCCGAGTCGGCCCCGTCCCGCAGTGCCTCCCGGTAGCGGAAGAGCAGGAACAGCGTGTAGTCCGTGCCGACGCCGAACAGCACGACGGTGAGCAGTTCGGTGGTGATGGTGCCCGCGGTCAGGTCGAAGGCGTCGTCGACGGACGCGATCAGGCCTCGCGCGACGGGGTAGACGCCGGCGATCACGACCACCGGCAGGAGCGCGGCGACCGGACTGCGGAACACCAGCAGGAGCAGCGCCAGGATGATGACGACGGTCGCGACGGCCACCGTACGCGCGGCGTCCTCGTCGGCCTCGTCCTCGTCGACGGAGGTCGCGGACGGGCCCGCGACGCCCGCGGTGAGACCGGTTCCGCGGGCGGCGTCCGCCAGCGCGCCGCGCAGGCCCCTGATCGCGTCCTTGCTGCTCTCCGCGCCCGGATCCCCGGCCGTGGGGATCACGACCTTCGCGACCTGCACGAGGCGGTCGGGCGAGGTCGGGCCGGGCGTCATCGAGGCGATACCGGGGATGTGCGCCGCGGTCAGGTCACCCGAAATGCGCTGCACCGTCGCGTTGTCCGCGTCGGTCAGGAAGCCGCCGTCCGCGCGCTGGAAGACGACGACCGCGCCGCCGTGGTGGACGGGGAACGCGGAGCTCTGCAGGCGCTGGGCCTTGACCGACTCGTAGGAGCCGGGCAGGAAGTCGGCCTGGTTCGTGGTCGTCTTCAGACTCGGCGCGAACACCACGACGAGGGCCCCCGCCACCACCCAGAGCGCCACGACCCACCAGGCGCGCCGCACCACGAATCGGCCGATCGCCGCAAACATCGCCTGACCTCCGGTGGGGCGCTCCGGGCGGCCCCTGCCCCGGTGGACCGGGCCCTTCCGCCAGGATCGGCCCGCGCACCGCCGACCGCGACCGCAGTGGACCGGACGGCGGAGCGCGGTCCCCCGAGTGCATCGGCTTCGTAACAGCGGCGCGCTCGGACTCCGCCGCCAACTACCGTGCTCTGCGGGGCGCCTCGCGCGACACCTGCGCCAAATGGCCGGACCAGGGGGGTACGGCCGGCAGGGAGGGCGCGGCGCCGCACCACATCACACCGAAACTGGGGGGTTCACGGTGCGTTCCACCATGTCCCGGCGGGCGGCGAAGCATGCCGTCGTGCCCATGATCCTCGTCGCGCTCGCCGGTCTGACGACGGCCTGCCAGAAGGACGGCTCCGACTCGCTGCTCGGCGAGAAGCCGGGCTTCTCGGCCGAGGCTCAGCCCTCGGACAAGGCGCCCGACACATCATCCGACAAACCGTCGGGCAAGGCGTCCGACAAACCATCCGGCGGCGCGTCCGACGGTCCGGCCAAGGGCGACACGCCCCGCGGCGGGCTCGCGACCACCGAGCAGCTGACCGCGGTCCTGCTGGACGACGGCGAGATCGGCGGTGACTACAAGGTCGAGCGGACCAACCGACCGCTGGAGGAGGACAATTCGATCGGCAAGGCCGACGACCCACGGTGCCAGGTGCTCCTCGACCACCCGGTCGGCGACAAGCCGCCGCCCTTCGCGAGCCGCGAGTACACGCCGGATTCGCTCGCGACCGGGCCGCTGCCGGACATCACGTTCCTCCTGATGAGCAAGCCGCACGCCGAACACCTGCAGTGGCTCGCGGACCTGCAGGAGTCGTACCAGAAGTGCGAGCACTTCAACGCGCTCATCGAAGGGAAGACGTACGAGGTCGAGACGGGGATGGAGGACTACGAGATGTACGGCCTCGACAGCTTCGAGTACCGCATGACCATCACGACCGATGCCGGCAACGTCGAGGTCCTGTTCGTCTACATCATCGAAGGCGACACCATGATCGCGGTGAACGCGGTGAACGCCGCCGGGGCGGGCGAGCCCGAGGCGCCGATCGACCTCATCCAGGCCCAGATCGGCAACCTGCGGGAACTCGCCGACTGACGCGCGCCGTCCGGCCGGCGCAACACGCGCCCCGGGCCACCGAGCCCGCCGGCAGGCGAGCTGCCGGGCCCGCGAGTCCCCCTTCACCGGGCGGATCCGCGGGCTCGGCGGCGAGCTTGGCCGGCGTGGTCCGAACTACGGGTTCGATGCCGCGACCAGTTCCCTGGCCTCCTCCTCGGTCGCCACCGAAGGCGGCGAGCCCATCAGCGGTTTGCTCGCGGTCTCGTCCATCTTCCAGGCGGCCACGATGCCGACCGCCGCCGCGAGCATCATGTAGAACGCCGGCATGTAGTCGTTGCCGGTGCCGCTCACCAGCGCCTCGGCGACGAACGGTGTCGTACCGCCGAATGCCGACACCGAGATGTTGAACGAGACGGACAGCGCACCGGAGCGGACCTCGGTCGGGAACAGCGCGGGCAGCGCGGCCGACATGGTGGCGAGGAAGCAGACCAGCACCAGGCCGAGGATCATCAGGCCGAGGAAGATGGTCACCAGGCCGCCCGCCTGGATCAGGGCGAAGCATGGCAGCGGCAGCACGATGAACCCCGCGCACCCGCCGATGATGACCGGGCGCCGTCCGATGCGGTCGGTGAGCCCGCCGAGCGGGTGGATGAGGGCGAGCAGCACGACCATGACGACGACGATCTGCAGCAGGCCGTGCGTCTCGTCGTAGTCGAGCGTGTCCGAGAGGTACGTCGGCATGTAGGACAGCAGCATGTAGTCGTTGATGTTGTACGCCGCCACCAGCGCGATGCACAGGATCATCGGCGTGCGCTGCTCGGTGAAGATGCGGCGGAACTCGCGGAACGAGCCGGCCTCCGGGTTCTTGTCCGGCGTACCGTCCGATCCACCGCCGGATCTGCCGTTCGCCTTCCCGTCCGCGTTGCCGCCGCTGCCGCCTTCCCCGGCGCCGTCCGACTTCGCGCCGCTCGCCGCCTGCGCCTCCAGGACCTTGGTGAACGCCGGGGACTCCTCCAGCCGCAGCCGCAGGTACAGCCCGACGATGCCGATCGGGGCGGCGAGCAGGAAGGGGATGCGCCAGCCCCAACCCTCCATCTGGTTGTCGTCGAGCAGCGCGGTGAGCAGCGTGACCAGGCTCGCCGCGCTGATGTAGCCGATGAGCGTGCCGAATTCGAGGTAGCTGCCGTAGAAGCCGCGGCGCCGGTCGGGCGCGTACTCCGCGATGAAGGTGCTGGCGCCGCCGTATTCGCCGCCCGCCGAGAAGCCCTGGACCATCCGGAACAGCACCAGGAGGGTGGGCGCCGCGAAGCCGATCGTGGAGTAGCTCGGGATGAGGCCGATGCTCAGGGTCCCGCCGGCCATCATCAGCATGGTGGTGGCGAGCACCTTCTTGCGCCCGATGCGGTCGCCGAGCGGGCCGAAGAAGAAGCCGCCGAGCGGACGCACGACGAACGCGGCGGCGAACGTCGCGAAGGACGACAGCACTTGCGCGGTGTCGTTGCCGGACGGGAAGAACACGTGGCCGATGGTGACGGCCATGTAGGCGTAGATGCCGAAGTCGTACCACTCCATCGCGTTGCCGAGCATGGTGGCCCGGACCGCGGTGTCCACGGTCTTCGTGTCGACGACGGTGATGTCCTCCTGGCGCAGCGCGTCGGTGCCCACCGTTCTCCTCACGTCCGACGATCTCTTGACGTCGTATCGGACAAACAGGATGAATCTATACATCCCAACCAAGGCATGCTTGCAATGACGCTGTAATTACGGTGTTATTCATCCCCGGCGCGAGTCGTTGACCGAAGGGGGCAGGCATGGCGTGGGACTTCGAGACCGAACCGGAGTTCGAGGAACACCTCGTCTGGATGCGCGCGTTCGTCGACGACGAGCTGATCCCCCTGGAACCGGTGTTCGACGGACTCCCCGCCGACGAATGGCGTGTCGTACGCGAGCACCTCCGCGACCGCGTCAAGGCGCGCGGCCTGTGGGGGGCGTTCCTCGACCCCCGCCTGGGCGGGGCGGGCTTCGGGCAGCTCAAGCTCGCCCTCATGTCGGAGATCATCGGGCGCTGCATGATGTCGATGACTGTCTTCGGCGTCCAGGCCCCCGACAGCGGCAACATGGAACTGCTCGCCCACGGTGCGACGGACGCGCAGAAGGAGCGCTGGCTCTGGCCCAACCTGCGCGGCGAGATATCGAGCGCCTTCGCCCTGACCGAACCGTTCCTGGCCGGCGCCGACCCGACCGTCATCGGCACCACCGCGGTGCGCGACGGCGAGGACTGGGTCCTCAACGGCCGCAAGTGGTTCATCACCAACGCGTCGGTGGCCGACATCGTCCTGGTCTTCGCCGAGACGACGCCGGAGGGGCGCCCGCACCGGCACGCGTCGGTCTTCGTCGTCCCGGCCGGCACCCCGGGCATGGAGATCGTGCGCGACATCGGCACCATGGCGCATCCGGACGTCGCGTACGGCCGACCGGGCAACCACGCGGAAATCGTCTTCCGCGACTGCCGGGTGCCCGGCGACCACCTGATCGGCGCACCCGGCGACGGCTTCGTGCTGGCCCAACAGCGGCTCGGCGGGGGACGGATCCACCACGCGATGCGGTGGCTCGGGCAGGCACAGCGGGCGCTGGACATCATGTGCGAGCGCGCGGTCTCGCGTACCTCGCACGGCCAAATCCTCGGCCGCCACCAGATGGTCCAGGACTACATCGCGCTCTCCCACATGGAGATCCAGGCGGCCCGGCTGCTCACGTTCCAGACCGCATGGCGCATGGACCGGCACGGCCCCGGCCCGGTGCGCGCCGAACTCGGCATGGTCAAGGCCCACGTGTCCAAGGTCGTGCTGGCCGTGCTCGACCGCACGATCCAGGTCTGCGGCGCACTCGGCTACTCCTCGGACCTGCCCGTCGAGGCGTGGTACCGCTCGACGCGCTTCGGCCCCATCGGGGACGGCCCCGACGAGCTCCACAAGTCCGTCCTCGCCCGTACGCTGCTCGCCCGCCACACGCCCGTCGAGGGCTGGCCGTCCGAGCACATCCCGTCCCGCCGCCCGGCCGCCGAGCTCAAGTGGGCCGAACTCCGGGCGGCGGCAGGCATCGCGTGACGCCACGGCATCCACGGAGGCATCCGATGAGTGAACGCACGGACCCGCGGCAGTCCCCCGCGGTCGGCACTCCCCCGGCCGATTCCCCCGCCGCCGGTCCCCCGGCGGTCTGCCCTGCTCCCCCGGTGTTGTCGCTGGCCGGGCGCACGGCGCTGGTCACAGGCGGCGGTACGGGCATCGGCAAGGCAATCGCCGCCGCCCTCGCGGCGGCCGGGGCGCGCGTGACGATCTGCGGTCCCGACGCCGGCGTCCTGGACGCGGCATGCGCGGAACTTGCGGCGGCCGGACTCCCCGGAGTGCGGGCCGTGGACGCGGACGTCACCGACGAGTCGCGCATAGCGGCGGCGGCCGAGGCCGCCGCCGCGGAAGACGGCCATCTCGACATCGCGGTCGCGAACGCCGGTACCGCGATGCCGGGTTCGCTGCTGCACCTGACCACCGAGCACTGGATGGTGCCACTGGGTGTGAACGTGCTCGGCACGGCGCACACCGTCAAGCACGCCGCCCGCCTGATGCGTACCCGCGGCGGCGCGATCGTCACGGTGTCGTCGATCTCCGCCGCGCGCCCCGCCGCGTTCATGAACGGCTATTCGGTGTCGAAGGCCGCGGTGGACGAACTCACCCGGTGCGCGGCCGCCGAGTTGGGCCGCTTCGGGATCCGCGTCAACGGCGTACGCCCGGGCTGGATGGCCACCGAGTCCGCCGCGGCGGCCACCACGCCCGAGAACCTGGCCATCATGCGGGCGGGGACACCGCTGGCCGCCGGCGCGGACAGCCCGCTCGGCGACCCGGCCGACGTGGGCCGCGCCGTGGTGTTCCTCGCCTCGGACCAGGCTTCGTGGATCACCGGCCAACTGCTCGGCGTGTGCGGCGGCTCGTCATTGCCACCGCCTTCGGGCGACTTCGCGCACGCCGCCCGGTTCTTGTTCGCCGACGAGATGGACCGGGACTTCGGCCCGGCGGACGGTGGTGCTTCTCCCGATGCCTCTTCCGATGCCGCCACCGGTGCCCCGACGACCGGTGCCGCATCCGGAGTCGGGGCCGACAGCGTGTCGAGGGGGCAGTGATGCGCGCCTGGCAGGTCGTGTCCCACGGAGAGCCGGTCGACGCCTTGCGGCTGGTGACTGTCGACGAGCCGCGGCCCGGTCCCGGCCAGGTCCGGATCCGGGTCGCGGCGGCCGGCATCGGTCTGCCGGACGTCCTGATGTGCCGGGGCAGCTATCCCCTCACGCCCGCCCTGCCGTTCACCCCGGGGCAGGAGGTCGCCGGGACGGTCACCGCGGTCGGCACCGGTGTGGCGGTCCCGCTCGGCAGCCGGGTGATGGCGGTGACCGCGTTCACGGAGGGGTACGGGTCGTTCGCCGAGGAGTGCCTCGCCCCGGCGGGCTCGGTACTCCCGGTGCCGGACGGGCTCGGCGACGCCGACGCGGCCGGGTTCTGGATCCCGCACCTGACCGGCTGGACCGGCCTCGTGCACCGGGGCCGCGTCGCCGCCGGGGAGTGGCTCGTGGTGCTCGGCGCCGCGGGCGGCAGCGGCATCGCCGCCGTGCAGTTGGGTGCCGCCCTCGGCGCCCGGGTCGTCGCCGTGGTCGGGGACGCCGAACGCGCGGCGTACTGCCGTCGTCTGGGGGCCGAGGCGGCACTCGACCACCGGGCCGGGCCGATCGCCCCGGCGCTGCGCGAACTCACCGGCGGACACGGCGTCGACGCGGTCTACGACCCCGTCGGCGGTGCCCTGGCCGCGGATGCGGCGAGCGTGCTGGCCCGGGACGGCCGCCACCTCGCGGTCGGGTTCGCCGGCGGCTCCTGGGCGCAGATTCCGACCCACCAGCTCGTCGTCGCCAACGCCTCCCTGGTGGGGGTGTTCGCCGGCGGCTACACGCGCGCGGAACTGGAGGCCGTGCACGGCGAGTTGTCCGCGCTGCTCGGCGCCGGAAAGCTGCGGAGCGCGGTGACCGGCACCATACCCTTCGACGACCTCCCCGACGGCCTCCGGCGCGTCGCCGACCGGGGCGTCGTCGGCAAGCTCGTTCTCGGAGGCACCTGAACCATGGCGAAACCGTCCGACCTCGACCTCGACGCGGACCGCATCGTCGCGGCGGCGATCGAGATCCTCGGCGAGCAGGGCCTCGACGCGGTCAGCATGCGCAGTGTCTCGGCGCGCCTCGGGGTGTCGCCCGTGCCGCTCTACAGCCGGATCGGCAACAAGGAGGCGCTGGTGGAGGCGATCGCGGACCGGCTGCTGGCCGACGTGGCGCCGCAGGTGGCGGCCGACGAGCGGTGGGCCGCGTACGCGGTGCGCTGGGCCGCCGAACTCCGGGCCCGGCTCAGGCAGGTGCGCGACAGCCGGCTGATCGTGTCGCCGCGGCGGCAGGCGTACGTCGAGGCCTCCCGGCCTCTGGTCGAGGTGATGCGCCGCGACGGGCTGCCGGGCGACACCGCCGTTCGTGCCTGCCGGCTGATCATGTGGGCGACGGTCGGCTTCGTGGCCCTGGAGTCGGGCGCGTCGCCTCCGCCGGAAGGCCGTCCGCGCCGCGCGGCCCGGGCGGGAGGCGATCCGGGTGGCGTGTCGGCGGAGGACGCCGACATCCTCTTCGGCCTGCACATCCGCTACCTCGTCGAAGGCATCGACCGCGACGCGGGGGCGGACGGGCGGACGGGGCCGACCGGGACCGGGACGGACTCGCTCTCGACCGGCACGACAGCGACGGATGCCTCGGCCGAGTCGACTGACCCGACTGGCCTGACTGACCCGACCGGCCCGACCGGCCCGACCGGCCCGACAACTGGAGCGAATTGATGGACATCCCCACACTCCGCGCGGACGACAAGGTCGTCGTGGTCACCGGGGGCAGCAAGGGCCTCGGCCGTGCGATGGCTCTCGGCTTCGCGGCGGCCGGTGCGCATGTCGTGGTGGCGAGTCGCAAGCAGGAGGCGTGCGAGGAGGTCGCCGCCGAGGTACGCGCCCTGGGGCGCAAGGCCCTCGCCGTCGCGTGCCATGTGGGCGACTGGGCGCAGTGCGAAGCGCTGGTGGCGGCGGTGGTCGCGGAGTTCGGACGCATCGACGTCCTGGTCAACAACGCCGGCATCGCCCCCGTCCCGCCGTCGCTCGACGCGGTCACCGAGGACCTGTTCGACAAGACGATGGCCGTCAACCTGAAGGGGCCGCTGCGGCTGACCGCGCTCGCCGCCGCGCACATGCCGCGCGGCGGGTCGGTGGTGAACATCAGTTCCAAGGCGTCGCTGCACCCCTCGCCGTTCACCGTCGTGTACGCCGCCGCGAAGGCCGGGCAGAACGCGCTCACCAAGGCCGCCGCACAGGAGTTCGGCCCGCGCGGCATCCGCGTGAACAGCATCGTGTGCGGCATGTTCCACACCGACAGCCTGCACAAGTCGTTGCCGACCGAGCCGATGCAGGCGGACATGGCGGCGCGCGTCAGCCTGGGCCGGATCGCCTCGCCGGAGGAGATCGTGGGCACCGCGCTCTACCTCGCGAGCGACGCGTCGTCGTACCTGAACGGGGAGCTGATCACCCTCGACGGCGGCTGACCGGGGCAGCCGCGGCGGCGCTGCGGCCGGGTTCCGACGCTGCACACGTGCCCACCTGGCTCCCAAAGGCATCGCCTGATAGACCTGACGATCCGTCAGTGAGAGAGGACGTCCCGTGCCGGAGGCAAGTGTGCCCGTGCCCCACCCCTTCCCGGTCCGCCGCGTGGTCACCGGTCACCGGGACGGCCTGCCGGTCGTCGCGGCCGACGGCACGCCGCCGGTCACCGTGGCGTCGCCGACGGGCCACGGCCTTTCCGAACTGCTGTGGCTGACCGGGGCGCCGGGCACCGCGGACGACGGCGGGGAGCCCGATGCCGCGCTGCGCGGGTCGTTCCCCTCGGAAGGTGCGGTCGCGTGCCGCCTGATCCGCTTCCCGGCGGCCGCGCCGGGGACCCCGCTCGACGAGACGTGGCTGCGCGTTCCCGGCGACGATCCCGGGCAGCCGGGCATGCACCGGACCGAGACGCTCGACCTCATGGTGGTCCTCGACGGGCACATCGTCCTGGGCCTGGACGACGGCGAGCACGCCCTCGGCAGCGGTGACGCGGTCGTCCAGCGCGGCACCCGGCACCGCTGGCGGGTGGTCGGCGACAGGCCGTGCACCTTCCTGTCCGTACTTCTGTCGCCGAACCCCAAGGCCGCGGCGTCCGACCGGCCGACCGCGGACGCCCCCGCGGACGCCCACATCGCCCCCACGGCCGAGCCGCGCGACGGCGCGCCCCGACTCCTGGTCACCGGCGCGGACGCGGACGGGCGTTCTTTTGCCGCGCTGTCCGGCGCCGCGGCCCCCGCCTTCCCGCCCGCCGGCGTGGCGTTGTACGACCTGTGGCAGACCGGCGGCCCGCTCGGCAACCCTGGGCAGGGCTTCGCCGGGGTACCCGAGGGTGTGCCGTGGGCGCTCGAACCCCTCGGCGGCGGAGCGGCGTTCCGGAGGGTGGAGCTCGCGGCCGGGCACGATCCCGGCGAGGCGGGGTGGCACACGACCGAGACGATCGACGTCGGCGTGGTGGTGTCCGGTTCACTCGAACTGGCCCTGGGGGCCGAGGAATCCGACGCAACGTCCGCCGTCGTCCTGGGTGCGGGCGATACCGTGGTCCAGCGCGGCACCCGGCATCGCTGGCGCCCGGTCGGCGCCGAACCCGCCGTGCTGGTCTCGGTGATGCTCGCCGTCACGAGCGGGTGACACAGGCCGCGGGGTGACAGGGCCCGAGGGTGAGCAGCGGTCGCGCGCGGGCGGTCGTCCCGCGCGCGGCCCTCACCAGCGCATGTAGACGTCCTCGGCCCAGCCGAGCAGGTTGTCGACGACGACGTACTCGCCGTGGTCGGTGCGCACGCTGCCCGAGTAGCGGCCGAAGCACTGGTCGGTGCGGTTCGCGAACAGCCCGATCTCGGTACGCGCCCTACGGTCGTGGAACGGCGTGAACACCAGGTCGACCTGGTCGGATCCCGGAGTGCGGACAGTCCAAGGCGCCAAAAAGTCGGCCGTGGAGTACTGCCAGTCCAGTTCCTGGTCGATCTTCGTGACGCGGCCGTCCACGCACAGGGCGTTCTCGGTGGCGCCGGTACCGATGGTCCACTTGCCGCCGAGTTGGAGGCCGACCGTACGCCCGCCGCAACGCCCCGCCGCCGCACCCCAGTTCCATCCGACCCGGCGCGGCCAGCGGCCCCGGCCGTGGTCGAGCGTGCCCCACGCGTCGTCGCCGAACGCGTACACGTCGCGGCCCACCCGGACCTGGCCGGTCGCGGGCAGTGCCACGTGCTTCGAGGTGTACTGGAACCGCCGTGGGCTCCAGGGCACCACGACGCTCATCGTCTCGTGGCCTTCCGGGTGCGCGACCAGCAGGTCGGCTTCCAGCGGTTGCCGCTCCGGGGTGACGCACCGCGCCCGCAGCCGTGTTCCGGCCTCCTCGCGGCGGATCTCGATCCGCACCCGGCCGCCCGTCGGGCGCTCGGGGCCGACGACCACATCGGTGTCCTGTTGCAAGGCGTCGGGTGTCGCGCCGGGCGCTGCGTGCAACAGGGGTGCGCCGGCGATGGTCTCGGGCAGGCGGGCGGCTCCACCCACCGGCGGGACGACGTCGGTGCGCTCGATCTCGTACCCGCCGTAGGCCAGGAAGTGGACGGCATGCACGCGGAAGTAGTCCAGGTCGCCGACCGTGAGCGCGATCAGGTGCGTCGGTGTCGTGACGCACCAGTACTCCCAGCGCTTGGTGCGCCCCCAGCCGCGCAGGTTCGCGCGGTGCAGCGGCGTCCGGGACCAGCCCACGGCCCCGGGATTCAGCCGGCCGTCCGCCAGGCACAGGTCGACCGGGCCGGTGATCTCTCGTTCCCCCGATGTCATCGGGTCAGGCTACCCACCGGCATGTCGGGGGCAAGGCGCGGCACCGATCCGCCAGGGTGTCCCGGCTCCTGTCCTTCCCGCCGGACCGGATGGGACAGTTGGCCGTGCCGGGGCTCACCGGCCGGGGCTGCCACCTGCCGCTGCGCCGACCACCGCGCGGTACGCCGCCTCGACCTCCCGGGTGACCTCGTCCGCCGAACCCAGCTCCCGCAGACGCCGATGCCCCGAGCGGCCGAGCCGGGCCCGCTCGCAGCCGTCGGCGAGCAGGCCGTCCAGCGCCTCGGCGAGGGCACTGACGTCGCCCGGCGGCACCAGGATCCCGGCCCGGCCGCCGTCGAGCTGGTCGGGCACGGCACCGACCGCGCTGGCGATCACCGGCACTCCGGCGGCCATCGCCTCCAGGACCACGAGCGGCGCGCCTTCGGTGAGCGAGGGCACGCACAGGACGTCGGCGGCGGCCACCGCCCTGGCCCCGTCGGCGCGTTCCCCGTGGAAGCGCATCCGGCCGCCGAGTCCCAGCCCGGCCGCGAGGCCTTCGAGGCGGTGCCGCTGGTCGCCGTCGCCGACGACGCTGAAGGTCACGTCGGGGTGGGCGTCGGCGACGAGCGAGGCGGCGCGTACGAAGAACTCCACGCCCTTCTCCGGCCGCAGGCGCGCGACCACGCCGACCACCGGACCTCCGGGCCGCCCGGATGTGCACTCGGGTGTGCGCTCGGGGCCAGGGGCGGCGGCCCGCGCCGACCCGAACAGCGCCGTGCCCACGACGCGCACGCGGCCGCGCAGCACCCGGTCGCTCGTACACAGGCGGTTCCGGATCTGCGGCGACACGGCCAGCACCAGTGCGCATCTGCGGTACAGCAGGCGGCTGTACGCGCAGGCGATCCGGCCGCGCCACGACGCCATGCTGTGCTCGGTCACCACCACCGGGACCCCGACCAGCGGTCCGCCGAGCGCGGCCGCCATCGATGCGGCGTGCACATGGGCGTGCACCACGTCGAAGCCGCCCGCCCTCGCCATGCGCGCGATGCGCACCGCGAAGGAGACGCTCAGCCGTTTGGCGACATGACGCCGCCCCAGCACCACCACCGGCACGCCCGCCCGGGCGAGCCGTTCCGCGGACCGGCCCCCGCCTTCCGTGCAGGCCAGAACCACACGGTGGCCGCGTTCCGCCAAGGCCACCGCCAACCCCACCACTTGGTCCTGCGCGCCGCCGATCCGCAGATCGTCCACCGCGAGCAGAACGCGCAGCCGCGCTCGGTCGTGCACCCCACCCACCCCACCAACCTGTCAGACGCCCTCATGCTGCACGAGTCCCGGAGGGGGGACAGCGCCGGGCAGCGGACGCGCCCTCGATCGGATGGCCGCACTCCACCCGCGCGTGTGGTTCCACGTCGCGGTGGCGCCCTCCCCCCGGGGCGGCGTACGGCTCAAGGCTCGATGAGCCCGACACGGATTGCGTAGCGGGTCAGTTCGAGCCGGTCCTTGAGGCCGAGCTTCTGCAGCATGTTGGAGCGGTGCCGCTCGACGGTCTTGGCGCTGATGACCAGGAGTTCGGCGATCTCCTTGGAGGTGTGGCCCTCGGCGACGAGCTTGAGCACCTCCTCCTCGCGGTCGGTGATCGCGCGCTCGGGCAGCGCGCCGCCGTCTCCGCCGCGGTCGAGGTAGTGCCGGACCAGGGTGTTGAGCGCGCCCGGGTAGACGAACGGCTCGTCGCGCACGGCGGCCCGGCAGGCCTGGACGAGGTCGCGGTCGGCGACGGACTTGAGGACGTACCCGCTGGCGCCGACCTTGAGTGCCTCGAAGAAGTACTGCTCGTTGTCGTACATGGTCAGGAACAGCACGCGCGGCGCGGGTCGCAGCCGGGCCAGTTCGCGGGCCGCCTGGAGCCCCGTCTTGCGGGGCATGGCGATGTCCAGGACGGCCAGGTCGACGCCGCCGCCGCGGACCGCCGCGACGGCCTCGGCACCGTCCGCGGCCTCCGCGACCACCGTCAGATCCGGCTCGTTGTCGAGGATGAGCCGCACGCCACGGCGTACCAGCGCGTGGTCGTCGGCGAGGAGGATGCGAGTGGGCCGTTCCGTCACGCCCGGCTCCCGGCTGTACGCCCCGACGCGGCCCGCGCCCCCGCCGCGCGCAACTCCGCGGGCGGCGGCACCGACAGGCGCAGGACCGTCCCGCCCGAGGGCCGCGTCCCGACCCCGAGGCGGGCGCCGATGAGCAGCGCGCGCTCCCGCATGCCGCGCAGTCCCGCGCCCTCGGCCGCGCCGCCGGGTCCCCGCCCGTTGTCGCGGAGGACCAGGTCCACACCGCCGGAAGCGGTGCGCGCCAGCGCGAGCACCGCCTCGTCCGCCCCGGAGTGCCGAGCCACGTTCGTCAGTCCTTCCTGTGCCACGCGGTACAGCACGAGTTCGGCGTCGGCGCCCAGCGGGGGCATGTCGGCGCCGATCTCGTGCCGGATGACAAGGCCTTTCGTGGTGAAGTCGGCGGCCAGCGCCCGCAGCGCGCTGGGCAGCCCCAGTTCCTCCAGTACGCCCGGTCGCAGCCGCCGGGCGATCCGCCGGACCTCGTCGAGGCCGTCCCGGCAGGTCTCCTGGGCCACGACCAGGTCGCCGCGCGTCGCCTCGGGGGCGTGGTCCGCGGCGTGCTTCAGCTGGAGCAGCACCGCGGTGAGCGTCTGCCCGACCTCGTCGTGCAGCTCGCGCGCGATCCGGCGGCGCTCGTCCTCCAGCGCGGACAGCACGCGTGCGCTGCTGCCCGCCCGCTCCGCCTCCAGGCGGTCGAGCATGCTGTTGAAGGTAATGGTGAGATCGGCCATCTCGGCGGGGCCGGTCGCGGTGGGGCGGGCACCCGGGCGCAGGAGGTCGGCGGCCGTCATGGCGCGCGTCAGGCGGCGCATCGGGGCGAGCGCCATACGCAGGATGAGGGCGTTGGCCACCAGCATCGCGATCAGTCCGGCGACGATGACCAGGGCCTCGACCAGGTGCACCGGCGTCGAGACGGTCACCGGGCCGAGCAGCAGCAGGGCCGCGGTGACCAGGACCACGGCGTTGAGCAGGAAGATCCGCCAGAACAGCGACACGGTCTCGCCTTTCCCGGTGGTTCTCGGAAGGCCGCGGCCGACCTTGCGGGCGGGCCGTCCGGCCCGGCGTACGGGAGGCGCGGCCCGGCGCCGCGGACCGGCTCCGGTACGGACCCGGCCTGCGGGAACAGCGTCGCGACCATACCTCCCGGGGCATTTTTCCGGATCATCGGAGCAGGTGTCCATCCGTGCCGGCACCCATGTCCCCCGCACCTCGGCGGATGGCAGCATGACGCGTCGTCCACCCGGACGGCCACTCGGAGAGTAAGGAGAACATCCGTGCCTGCCCCGCGGATGAGCACCACGCCTTTGCCCGGCATCGGCGTTCAGTACGACCTCACCACGCGCGAACACCGGCACCTCTCGGTGGTGGCCCATCGGGACGGCGCTCGCACGGTGAGCGTGTACCGCGCGGACGACCCGGACGCGTGCGCGCAGTCGCTGCGCCTGACCGCCGCCGAGGCGGCGTCGCTGATCGACGCGCTGATGCCGGCCCACCACAGCCCGAACATGCTGCACACCACCGACCTCGGGCTGGTGGCCGAGCGGATCGAACTGTCGGGGCACAGCCACTGGAACGGCCGGACGCTCGGGGACACGCGGATGCGGACCGAGACCGGCGCGTCGATAGTCGCGGTATTGCGGCGTTCGGGGGCGGTGCCGTCCCCCACCCCGGACTTCCGGTTGGCCGGGGGCGACACCCTGATCGTGATCGGCACCCGCGAGGGCGTGGACACGGCGGCCTCGATCCTCGGACGGGAGTGACCCGGTGCATTCCGCGGTCTTCCTGATCGAGTTCGGAGCCATCATCCTCGCGCTCGGCCTGCTGGGCCGGGTCGCGGGCCGCCTCAAGTTCTCTCCCATCCCGCTGTACCTGCTCGCCGGACTGGCGTTCGGCGAGGGCGGCCTGCTCCCGCTGGGCGCCAGCGAGGAGTTCGTCGCCATCGGCGCCGAGATCGGCGTCATTCTGCTGCTGCTCATGCTCGGTCTGGAGTACACCGCCAGCGACCTGGTGTCGAACCTGCGGACGCAATACCCGGCAGGTCTGGTGGACTTCGCGCTCAACGCGATTCCGGGCGCGCTCGCCGCGTTCCTGCTGGGCTGGGGCCCGGTCGCGGCGGTGGTGCTCGCTGGCGTCACGTGGATCTCGTCGTCCGGCGTCATCGCCAAGGTGCTCGGTGACCTCGGCTGGGTCGGCAACCGCGAGACGCCGGTCATCCTGAGCATCCTGGTCCTGGAGGACCTGGCGATGGCGGTCTACCTGCCGATCGTCACCGCGCTGGTGGCCGGGGTCGGCATCGCGCAGGGCAGCCTGACCCTGGCGATCGCCCTCGGCGTGGCGGCCCTCGTGCTGTTCGTGGCCGTCCGGTACGGGCGGCTCATCTCGCGCTTCGTCTCCAGCGACGACCCGGAGAAGCTGCTCCTGGTGGTCCTCGGCCTGACGCTGCTGGTCGCGGGCGTCGCGCAGCAGCTCCAGGTGTCGGCCGCGGTCGGCGCGTTCCTGGTCGGCATCGCCCTGTCCGGCGAGGTGGCCGAGGGTACGCACACGCTGCTGAGCCCGCTGCGGGACCTGTTCGCCGCGGTGTTCTTCGTCTTCTTCGGCCTGCACACCGATCCGGCGAGCATTCCGCCGGTGCTGCTGCCCGCGCTCGCCCTGGCGCTGGTCACCGCGGCGACCAAGGTGGCGACCGGCTACTGGGCCGCGAAACGAGCCGGTGTCGGGGTCAAGGGGCGCTGGCGCGCGGGCGGCACGCTCGTCGCGCGCGGCGAGTTCTCGATCGTGATCGCCGGTCTCGCGGTCACCGCGGGCATCGAGCCGAAGCTCGGCCCGCTGGCCACCGCGTACGTACTGATCCTGGTGGTCATCGGCCCCCTGACGGCCCGTTACAGCGAGGTCGTCGGCACCAGGTTCGCGGACCGCACCGCAGAGAATCGTTCCGTCGTCGCCCCGCGCACCGCCCTCGACGACGTCCCGCCCACCCCGGTCTCCACGACCCCGGACCCGGACAAGGACGGCACCCAGGACTGATCCCCCGGTTCCGGCGCCGGCCACGCCACGTCGCCACAGCGCCCCCGTCGTCGGCCCCCCGGACGGCGGGCGAAGCCGTCGCGGCGCGGCCGCGAACTCGTGCCTACGGCGTCATCGACCGTGTCGACTGCTCCGGCACCGGAGTACGCGTGCACGCCCCATCACCATGTGCGGAGCGATCACGATCGTCCTGGCCGTCGCCTGTCACCGCCGTCGTCGGCAAGGCGCGACCGCAGGCCCCCGACCGACCGCCGTTCGGGTGCTCTCCGCGAGTCGTGCCGCCGGGCCCGTCCGGGCGCGTGGGTTGCGCGCGTGCACCTGGTCGTCGGCCTACAGTGTTGCCGGGGTGTGCAAAGTTCGACGCAAAAGCCTTGTGCGGTTCGGTCATTGGTCCCCGGTGAGCCGCGGCGGAGGATCGTGGCATGGATCTTCTGGACAGGCTCGTGGACAAGGGGACGCGCGGCGCTTCCGCGGACCGCGCCGACGCACTGGCCGTGCTGGCGACCGCGGACGACGAACTCCTGGACGTGGTGGCCGCCGCCGGGCGGGTCCGGCGCCGCTGGTTCGGGCGGCGGGTCAAGCTGAACTACCTGGTCAACCTGAAGTCGGGCCTGTGCCCGGAGGATTGCACGTACTGCTCGCAGCGCCTCGGCTCGGAGACCGGCATCCTCAAGTACACGTGGCTGAGCCCCGAGGAGGCGGCCGCCGCGGCCGCCGCGGGGACCGCCGGGGGCGCCAAGCGGGTGTGCCTGGTCGCGAGCGGCCGCGGGCCCACCGATCGGGACGTCGAGCGCGTCGCCTCGACCGTCGCCGCCATCAAGGCGCAGAGCCCGGGCGTGGAGGTGTGCGCGTGTCTGGGACTGCTGTCGGGCGGCCAGGCGGAGCGGCTGCGCGAGGCGGGCGTGCATGCGTACAACCACAACCTCAACACCTCGGAGGAGGTCTATTCCGACATCTGCTCCACCCACGGGTTCGCCGACCGCGTCGATACCGTGCGGCGCGCCCACGACGCGGGGCTGTCGGCCTGTTCGGGGCTGATCGCCGGTATGGGCGAGTCGGACGACGACCTGGCCGACGTGGCCTTCGCGCTGCGCGGGCTGGGCGTGGACTCGGTGCCGGTGAACTTCCTGATCCCGTTCGAGGGAACGCCGCAGGAGGGGCGCTGGGACCTGACCCCGCAGCGCTGCCTGCGGATCCTGGCGATGGTGCGCTTCGTGTGTCCCGACGTCGAGGTACGCCTCGCCGGCGGCCGCGAGATCCACCTGCGGACCCTTCAGCCGCTCGCGCTGCACATCGCCAACTCGATCTTCCTGGGCGACTACCTGACCAGCGAGGGCCAGTCGGGCCGGGCCGACCTCGACATGATCGCGGACGCCGGGTTCGAGGTGGAGGGGACGGGCGCCGCGACGCTCCCGGGACGTCGTGACGAGGACACGTCCGAGGCGGCGGGGCGCGCCGACCTCGTTGCGCTGCGACTGCGCGGTGCGGGAACCGAGGCACCGCCGAACGCGTGACCGCAAGCCGCGGGCCCGGCGGCGACACGGGCGCCGGCGGGCCGGGCGGCACCGGCGCCGTTCAGCAGCCGTGCCCGCTCAGCAGTGGTAGGGGTACGACGCCGCCTCCGCCGCCGCCCGCTCCGCGTCTCCCGCGTGGATCGCCTCGACCAGCCGCGTGTGGTCCATCGGTTCGTCGGTGGCCAGGTCCGTGCCCACGTCGTCGCGCAGCCAGTCGCGGAGCAGGGCGCCGAGGTCGGCGTACAGCTCGGTGAGGACGTCGTTGTGGCCTGCGGCGACGACGGCCATGTGCAGGCTCGCGTCCGCGGTGACGAACGCCTCGGCGTCGCCCGACGACCACGCGGTGGCCCGGCGGGCCAGCCAGGTGTCCAGTTGCCGGAGGTCCTTGTCGGTACGCCGGGTCGCGGCGAGCCGGGCCGCCGTCGACTCCAGCGTGGCGCGTACCTCGGCGACGTGGCGCGGATCGGCGTCGGCGAACCGCCTGTGCATGACGCCGGACAGCTCGCTGGTGGCGAGCACGTAGGTGCCCGACCCCTGCCGGATGTCCAGGAGCCCGGTGTGCGCGAGGGCCCGGACGGCCTCGCGGACCGTGTTGCGCGCGACGCCGAGTTGCTCCACGAGCTCCGGCTCGGTCGGGATGCGCGACCCGACCGGCCACTCGCCCGAGGTGATCTGCGCCCGCAACTGTGCCGCCACCTGGTCGGAGAGGGCCGCGCGTCGCGGTGAGGTCAGGGGCATGCCACTCCTTCGGTGCGACACCGAAGCAAGCCGGGGTCAACTGGACAGCCAATCATCCCATGATTCTATGATGGCAGTCATGTCCCACCACGAGAGCCCGTCGCCGCGCCGCGCCCAGGAGCCGGACGCGCGGGCGCGCCGGCCCGAGAGCATACGCACCGACCACGCTCCGGCAGACCTTCAGGACTCCGGCCCGGGCCCCGCCGCGGCCGCCTCCGTGCTGCCGCGCCAGGGCGGCGTACGGGCCCCGCAACCGCCCGGGACTTCCGCCAGGCCGCAAGACTCGCCGCTCCCCACCTGGTTCGCCGGGGTCCTCACCGTCGGCATCGTGCTCGCGGCCCTCAACCTGCGGCCCGCGATCACCAGCCTCGGCGCGCTCCTCGAGGAGACCCGCGACGGCCTCGGCATGAGCGGGACGGTCGCCGGTGTGCTGACTTCCGTGCCGCCGCTGTGCTTCGCGGTGTTCGGCATCACCGCGCCGCGCCTCGCCCGCCGCTTCGGCCCCGCCGCCGTGGTGTGCGCCGGCATGGTCGCGGTCACCGCCGGCATGGTGATCCGCCCCTTCGCGGGCGGCACGGTCGCATTCCTCGCCGCGAGCGCGTTGTCGCTGGCGGGCATCGCGCTCACCAACGTCCTGCTGCCGGTGATCGTCAAGCGCTGGTTCCCGGACCGGGTCGGCAGCATGACGGGCCTGTACTCGATGGCGCTGGCCATCGGCACCTCGGTGGCCGCCGCCGCGACGGTGCCCATGACCGATGCCCTCGGCGGCAGTTGGCGGGCCGGCCTGGGCGTGTGGGCGGCGCTCGCCGCCGTCGCGGTGGTGCCGTGGGTGCCCGTGGTACGCGCGGCCCGACGTGACCGCCGCGAAGCGCCCGCGCCCGCAACCGCTGCCGCATCCGGCACGACTCCCGCCGGCGCAACCACCTCCGGCGCCTCCGGCGACGGCAAATCCGTCGGCGGCAAATCCGTCGACGGCACGTCCACCGACGGCGACGCACCGGCGGAGCGGGCTCCCGGGGTCGCACGCAGCCGTACCGCGTGGGCGCTCGCCTGCTACTTCGGCTTCCAGGCCACCGCCGCCTACATCACGATGGGCTGGATGCCGCAGATCTTCCGGGACGCCGGGGTCTCGGCCGGTCAGGCGGGCGTACTGCTCGCGGTCACCATGGTCATGGGCGTACCGCTCGCGTTCGTCATCCCGCGTCTGGCAAGCCGCCTGCCCCACCAGGGAGTTCTGGTCGCCGCCCTGGGCGCGTTCGGGCTCGCGGGGTACGCCGGGCTCTACTTCGCCCCCGCCGGTGGCGCCTGGGCCTGGGCCGTCCTGCTCGGCATATCGAACTGCGCGTTCCCGCTGGCGATCACGATGATCGGCCTCCGGGCGCGGTCGGCGGCCGGCATGGTCGGGCTGTCGGCGTTCGCGCAGAGCGTCGGCTATCTCATCTCGATCCCGGGCCCGCTGCTGGTCGGCGTGCTCTACCAGCACACCGACTCGTGGGACCTGCCGATCGCGCTCATGGCGGCCCTGATGGTCCCTCAGATCCTCTTCGGCGTACGCGCCGGCCGCAACCGCCAGATCGAGGACGAACTGCGGCCGGTCGTGACCGCCTGACGGAGGGCGGCGAGGCCGCGGCCTACCGCAGGATGCCGGTCGGCCGCGGCAGTCCGGCGGCCTCGCAACTCTCGTAGTACGCGCGCAGGTTCGCGGCGGCGTCGGAGACCGCGACGACGTTGCCGTCCGCGTCCAGGTACTCGGTGATGCCGTGCACGATCGTCAGCGTCTCGGTGACCTCGGCGTTGTCGGCCGGCACGAAAAGCGTGTGCGTCGAGCCCGGCGGCTCGTACAGATAGGAGCCCGCGCGGTTGACGAAGCCGTGCTCGCGGTAGCCCCACGCCCCGGACAGCGTGAACATGTGCACGGCGCCGATGTGCCGGTGGGTGCCCACCTCCAAGCCGGCGGGCAGGCGTCCGGCCATGACGTATGTGCCCTCGGCCAAGTCCGCGCGCAGGAGCCGCATCATGGTCCCCGGGTACGCGACGTTCTCGACCCAGGGGACGTCCTCCACACCCACGTGTGCCGCTTCGGGTATCACCGTTAAGCCCCTCGTCTCCGCGCCGCCCCGCGTCCGACTCTAGAACGGCCGCACACGCGCCGGTTCAGCCGGTCCGGCCGACTCAGCCGACGCGGCCCTGTGCACCCGACGCGCCCGAGACGCCCGAGGCGCCCGACGCTCGCGGCGACGCCTGCGGGAGATGAGGTGCCAAGTGGTGCCCCGGTGCCGCGGAGAGGATCCCCGGCCAACGCCGCCGGGCGCCCTGTCTCGTGATGCGGCACGCGTTGCCCAACTGCGGGTACCCCGCGCCCGCGTCGGCGGCCAGCGCGGCGGCGTCCTGCATATGCTCCTCGACGGCACGCTGGATGTGCATCAGGACGCGGAGTTCGGCGAGCGCGTCGCGGCGGACCGCCTCGTCGTGCGGCGCGTCCGGGTCCCGGGGATCCCGGAAAGCGGACCGGGTCAGGCGGTGCGCCAGGTCGGCAACGGCCGCATGCGCCACCGCGGCGATCTCGTCCTCCGAAAGGACGGACATGAAGGGTGTGCCGGGCATAGCGAACACCATAGATCGGCCGCGTCGCGACAACAACGACACGAGGGCGCTCGGCGGTCCGCGCTTCGTCGTCCCCGCGGCGTGGCGCGCGACGCGGCGGCGAGGGGACGAATCGCCTTCAACCACGCAGGTATTCGTCCAGTTTCCGCAATGCGCCCTCTGGGGCTTGCGGTGCGCGCGTGACACGGAATAATCCGGTGCGCTGAGCGGACGGCCGTTTCCGGCCACGTTGCCACCCCCCGGACCCGCACCGGTGCGGCGTTCGCTCTTCGTCGAGCGCCCGCCGATCCCCGGAGTTTCCTGTGCGACGCAGCACTAAAAAGTACATATCGAGCGCGGCCGGCATCGGAGCCGTCGCCCTCGGCCTGCCGGTCGTCGCGACCGCCCCCGCCTACGCGACCGGCGAACACTGCGAGAAGGCCGCCGTCGAATACTCGCTCGACGGCGGAGACACCTGGACCAGCGACGGCCGCATAAACCGGGCCACCCCGGTCACCAAGATCCAGGTCCGCCTCAAGACCGAGGTCAAGAACTCCTGCGAGTACGCGGTTTCGCTCGCGTCCTACTCCGCCGAGGGCCCCACCTGGGCCACGTCCGGCACCCAGGCCTTCCTCGGCTGGGACACGACGACGCTGCGGAAGGGGAAGAAGCAGGCGGAGCTCGACGTCTCCAAGTACGCCCCGGAGTGCTTCGGCCAGATCGACCTGTACGGCAACGGCAAGAAGTACGACGGCGTCCAGGAGCCCCTGCCGCGCTACCCCCACGCCAAGTTCCCCAAGGACCTGATCACGGCGTGGAACGGCGGCGACAAGTGCGAGACGCCGCCGACCACTCCGCCCGCCACCACCCCGCCGGCCACCACGGCGCCGCCCGCCACCACGACGCCGCCGACCACCGCGCCGGCCACCACCACGCCGCCCGCGACGAGCAAGCCTCCGACCTCCGCGAGCGCTTCGCCGAGCACCTCGACCAGCAAGCCGCCGACGTCGACCGCTCCGGTGCCGACGACGACGGACACCGAGGCTCCGGTGGGTCAGCCCGAGGTTCCGCCGACGACCGAGACCGCCCCGCCCGCCCTCGCGGACACCGGCGGTGACAACAACGCCGCCGTCATGATCGGCGCGTCCGCCGGCGTCCTGCTCGTCGGTGGCGCGGGGGTCCTGTTCTGGAACCGTCGCCGCAACAACGGTGGTACGCCCGCCTGAACAGGCAACGCCCGGTGAACCGGCGGCGCGCGCGTGACGCGTGGCCGCCGGGACACCGCGTCGGCCCGGTCGGAATCACCCG
>NZ_JBEZFP010000041.1:0-64057 GCF_040649515.1 Streptodolium elevatio | reverse complement strand
ATTAGTCCATTGGGAAACAGGACGTCGCCGCCGTCGAGGTACTCAAGGATCTGCTAATCGGCATGTCGACGAACGTCTTCGACAAGGACCGCTACCTCAAGCTCGTGCCGACGCGGCTCGCCGAGGACGCCGAGTTCGAGGCGCTGGTCGACGTGCTCGCGAAGCACCCGGGCGCCACGCTCCAGATGATCACCCGCTTCAACGAGCCCGAGAACATCGACGCCGACGTCGAGCGCTTCGCGAACATCTGCGGCCCGCGCGGCGTGCGCGGACAGTGGACGGCCATCCCGTCGACAGTGCGTGAGGACTACCTGCGCGAGCAGACCATCGCGCTGCACCGCCGCATCCGGGAGAGCGGGGTCGACTTCTGGCCGAACGTCCCGCACAAACCCCTTGAGCCGTTCTTCAACTTCGAGCGCGCGCTGACCTTCCAGCGCGTCGCGGCGTGGAACGAGTGGATCAACGGGCCGGCCGAGACCAAGCTCGACATACTGGCCGACCCCGAGTGGCGGGCCCGTGCCCGCGAGGACTACGACAACAGGGTCAGCTCGTCCACCTCGCGCCTGGACCGTCCCGAGTCGCTGATCTTCGCGATCTCCGAGACCGGCGCCGGCCCGCTGGACATCTCCTGGCGGGCGTACGCCGAGCAGGAGGGCAAGCACCTCTCCGACGCCCTCGCCGACTGGATCCTGGCCAACGGCATCAAGTCCTGCATGAAGGGCATCCCGGACGACTTCGACGAGCCGGTCATCGCGGACCTCTTCAAAGAGCCGCACACGCTGACCAACATCAACGACTCCGGGGCACACCTCCAGCTCTTCTGCGGCTCCGGCGAGAACGTCTACCTGCTGACGCGCTTCGTCCGCGACACGGGCCTGCTGAGCGTCGAGGAGGCGGTGCACAACCTGACCGGCAAGCTGGCCGGCTTCTTCGGCCTCGGCGACCGCGGCGTCATCGCCCCGGGCAAGGCGGGCGACCTCGCGGTGTTCGCGCTCGACGAGATCGAGGTGCGGCCCGAGGTGAAGCTGTACGACAACCCGGATGGCTCGTGGCGCTTCAGCCGCGGCAACTCCGGGGTGCGCGCCACCGTCGTCGGCGGCGTCCCGACCGTCCTGGCCGCCGAGCCGACCGGGGCCCGCCCGGGCACGATGATCGGCCGCAGCAACTGAGCGGCGGCAACCGACCGCCGAGACGGACCGGCAAGGCTGACCGACAAGGCTGACCGACAGCGCTGACCGGAGCGTTGCGCTCCGAACAAACCGACGCGAATCGAATACGCACACCTCACGGCCCCTTTACCCGGCCGGGGGGATCCTTGGGGCACGGCACCAACGCCGGGCCGGGCACCGCCCGGCCCGGCGTTTGTCACGTACGTGTCACAAAACCTACAAGCGGAGCCCGTTCGACCCCGATTCGGCTCTTCAGAGGCCTGTTCAGGGGGGAGGGGATTTGGCACAGGGCGTATGCGAAGGGCAACCTTGACGGTACGAGCTGATGTTTCTCGTGACCATGAAAGACCCAGTAACCATCCGATTTCGGTGATTTGTACGCGCTGCCATGGTCAAAGAGTCGACCAGGCATAGAGCGCAATGACCCTCAGTCTAGGTAGCATCCGCCGAGTGCCGCCCGCTACCGACGGGCACGCCCCCGACAAAGGTTCTCGATGAGTGACGATTCCCCCGCGCCGACCCTCTCAGCCGCACCGCAGACCGGCAGGTCCGTGCGCCTCGCCAAGGGAGCTTCTCCCTGGCTGGTGCCGACCGCGCTGACCGCAGCGGTGACCGGTTGTGCGGCGCTCCGCTCCCGGCGCTGGGCCATTGCGGCCGTGCCGACGCTGGCGCTGACCGGCGGCATGCTGTGGTTCTTCCGCGACCCGGAGCGCACTCCGGTCGAGGAGGGCATCATCGCCTCCGCCGACGGCGTCGTGCAGAGCATCGACCCCTGGCCCGACGGGCGGACCAGGGTCGCGACGTTCATGAGCCCGTTGAACGTACATGTGAACCGCGCTCCCCTGACGGGTGTCGTCAAGTCCGTCGAGCACAAGCCGGGCGGTTTCGTCCCGGCGTTCAACAAGGAGAGCGAGCACAACGAGCGCGTGGTGTGGGTGTTCGACACGCCGCGCGGCGATGTCGAACTGGTGCAGATCGCGGGCACCGTGGCCCGGCGCATCGTGCCCTACCTGGAGCCGGGCCATGAGGTCGAGGTCGGCGAACGCATCGGCCTCATCCGCTTCGGCTCCCGCGTCGACGTGTACCTCCCGCCGGGCATCGAGCCCGCAGTGCAGGTCGGCCAGCGCACCCGAGCCGGGGAGACGCGCCTTGACCGGGACTGATTTCGACAAGTTCGACGGCTTCGAGCCGATCGAGTACGCCGACGAGCACCCGATTCCGCGCACCGACCCGGTTGCGGAGGAGACGCCCCTGTCGTCGCGCATCTCGGCGGCGGACGTCCTGACGCTGGGCAACGCCGCGTGCGGCTTTCTGGCGGTCTACTTCCTCGCCGTGGCCACCGTGGCGCAGCACATGGACGGGTACGGCGTACCGGCCGACCGCCGCAGTGCCGCCGCGGCGGTGGTCCTGATGCTCATCGGCGCGCTGTTCGACCTGTGCGACGGCCTGGTGGCGCGCAAGCTGCGGCGCTCGGCGCTGGGCGCGGAACTGGACAACCTGGCCGACGTCATCACCTTCGGCGTGGCCCCGGCGTTCTTCGTGGTCACCTGGGCGGCCATCCCGCTCGGCCCGGGCAAGACCCCGGCCGTGCTGGTGGCGCTGTCCGTGCTGATCGCGGGCGTGCTGCGGCTCGCCCGGTTCGCCTCGACACCCGGTCGCCCGGGCGTCTTCCAGGGCATGCCGATTCCGTTCGGCGCCCTGACGGTGGTCTCCATCGTGCTGCTCGACCTGCCGTTCGTGGTGGGCGCGGCCGGCATCCTGCTGACGGCCTGGCTCATGGTCAGCCGCATCGAGTACCCCAAGCCGCAGGGCAAGCTGGCGATCCTGACGATGCTGTTCATCGCGGCGAGTGTCAGCTGCCTGACGCTGTGGGCGACCGACTCGCCGGGCGGCGACGCGATGCTGACGATGGGTGCGAGCCTGCAGATCTCGCTGGCGCTGAGCATCCCGGTGGCGGCGATGACGCGGCGCGGCGCGCGGTTCATCGGCGTACGCATGATCCGCTAGCTCAACCGGCACCGACCGGTACCGAGCCACGCAACGCCCCCGGTGGTCCCCTGCGGACCGGCGGGGGCGTTTCGTCGTCCCGGGCTCTCGGGTACCCGGGAGCGATGCGCTTCGTTCAGCCTGGGCTCAGGGCCGTCCGGGTGGGCTGGTCCTGTTGCCGGAGGTACGTGAAGTCGGCCCCCGGGACGTACATCTGGTGGCTGATCCTGGTCGTCACCACGTTCGTCTACGAGTCGCTCCCGGAGAACGCGCGCGAGGTGTTCCTGCGGCAGCGCAGCACGAACATCGAGCACCTCGACTCCGACCCCGTGCACGTCCTGATCGGCAGCGCGCTGTGGACCAGCGGCGGCGGGCTCTTCTACTACCTGGTGATATTCACCGTCTTCCACGCGACGGCCGAGCGGTGGCTCGGAACGTGGCGCTGGCTGTGCGTGGCCGGTATCGGGCATATCGGCGCGACGTACCTCAGCCAGGGGCTCGTGCTGCTGGGCATCAGGATGGGCACGCTGTCCGAAAGCATGCGCGACGTCGTGGACGTCGGCGTCAGCTACGGCCTCAAGGCCGTGATGGCGATGCTCGTCTGGTACATCGCGCGGCCGTGGCGTTGGCTGTACCTCGCGGCTGTGCTGCTGTCCGTGGTGATCCCGCTGCTCGACGGCACGACGTTCACCGACATCGGCCACTTCTCCGCCGTGCTGCTGGGCCTGGCCTGCTACCCGCTCGCCGGCGGCCGCGGTACGTGGGACCCCGCCGCCTGGGCCCGCGGCGTACGCGCCCAGATCGCCACGGCGAGGGCCGCCCGCGCGACGCCCTGACCGAAGCGCCCTGACCGCTACAGCCTGACCGCTACAGCCTGACCGCGACGACCTGACCGACCCGTCGCGTCCCACGGCCGACGCACCACCGACCAAAGTCGATCGGATACCCGACTTCCGCCGCTGCCGCGGCGCCCGCACCCGTGGCTAGGCTCGACGGGCAGGATCGGCCCTGCCCCGCACCAGGCACGACACGAGGGAGTTCGGGAGATGTCCGGAGCCCCCGGTTCACACGTCGCGCGATGGGCCCACGGGCTGCGGCGCACCCGCCGGCAGTGGCGCAACGACGCCGCGCTCGGCGTCGCCGCCTTCCTCCTCGGCGTGCTGCTGCTGCTCGCGACGATCACCGACGACCCGCAGGCCCGGAACCACCTGCCGCTCCAGGTGACCGCGGGCACGCTCGCGGCCCTGGCGGTCACGCTGCTCCGCCGCAGGCACCCCACGGTCATCGCGGTGTTCTTCGCGGTGGCCGGGTTCATCGTCGTCCCGATCATGGGAAGCGCGATCGCGTCGTTCTTCAGCGTCGCGTCGTACCGCCGCGCGCGCACCGCGGTTCTGGTCGTCGGGCTGCACGTGGTGCTGGTGCTCGTGCTGTTCCGGATGGCGACGATCTCCTGGAGCGAGTACTGGCAGGCCAGCGGCACCTTCCTGTTCCTCGACGCGGTGGCGCTGACCAGCGGCATGCTGGTCCGCTCGCTGGGTCTGCGCGCCCGGCAGGCCGAGAACGAGCAGCGCCTGCGCGTCGACGAGGCCCGCCATCTGGAACGCGAGCGCATCGCCCGCGAGATGCACGACGTGCTCGCGCACCGCATCTCGCTGCTCGCGGTGCACGCCGGCGCGCTCGAGTTCCGCGCGGGCGCGTCGCCGGAGGAGGCGCGCGCGGCAGGCGTGATCCGCCAGTGCGCGCACGACGCGCTGGAGGACCTGCGCGACGTGATCCGCATGCTGCGGACCGACGAAGGCGCGGCCGAGACCGACGACGCCGGTGAAGCGGACCGGCCGCAGCCGACGCTTGCGGACCTGCCCTCGCTGGTCGAGCAGTCGCGGCGGGCAGGCGCGGCCGTCGAGTTCGCTTTCGCCGCCGTGGGCCGGGCACCCGACGCCGTGCCCCCCGACGAGGCCACGGCAAATGCGACGGCCAACGCGACGACCTACGCGACGGCCGACGGAGCCGGCGGCGGCGGTGGTGTCGCCGTCGGCGTGGATCCGTCCGCGGTTCCGGCGAGTCTGGGGCGGCACGCGTACCGCATCGTCCAGGAGGGCCTGACCAACGCGCGCAAGCACGCCCCCGGCGAGCCGGTTCGGGTACGCGTCGACACCACGGGCACGTCCGGCCTGCGCGTCGAGGTCGTCAACCCGCTGCCGACCCTGCCCGCACCCGGCGGTCCGATACCGGGGGCGGGCGCCGGCCTGATCGGTCTGGCCGAGCGCGTGACGCTGGCCGGAGGACGCCTCGAACACGGACCCGGCGGCGGAGACTTCCGACTGCGCGCCTGGCTACCGTGGACCCCGTGACCCCACCCGAGCAGGATCCCCCGGCCACGCAGGACCCCGTACCGCAGGACCCGGCACCGGTCCGCGTCCTCCTGGTCGACGACGACGCACTCGTGCGCGCGGGGCTGTCGATGATGCTCTCCGGGCCCGAGGACATCCTCGTAGTCGGCGAGGCCGCCGACGGCAGCGAGGTCGATGCCGCGGTGCGCGAACACCGGCCGCACGTCGTGCTCATGGACATCCGCATGCCGACCATGGACGGCCTCGCCGCCACCGCACGGCTGCGCGGGCGACCGGATTCGCCGCAGGTCATCGTCATGACGACGTTCGACACCGACGACCACGTGCTGCGGGCGCTGCGCGCCGGGGCGGGCGGATTCCTGCTCAAGCACACCCCGCCCGCCGAGATCGCCCGCGCGATCCGCCTGGTGGCGTCCGGCGAGCCGATGATGTCGCCGTCCGTGCTGCGCCGCATGATGCGCTACGTCGCCGACTCGGGCGGCAACCCGCGGCGCGACCGCGCCCGCGACCTGCTCGCCCGGCTGAGCCCCGGCGAACGCGAGGTCGCCCTGCTGGTCGGACGCGGCGCGACGAACGCCGAGATCGGCCGCGAGCTCTCGCTGAGCGTGGCCACCGTCAAGGCGTACGTCTCCCGGCTGCTCACCAAGCTCGACCTCAACAACCGCGTGCAGATCGCCCTCCTGGTGCACGACGCCGACGAACGCCAGGACGGCGGCGACCCGGGCACCATGACGGACGGACCGCGCGCGTAGCCTTTGGTCGCGCGGCCGTCGACGTACGGCCGATGCCGCGCGCCGGGTGGCGTCGGCAGGCTCGAAAGCATGATCCGAGTCGAACACCTCAGCAAGCGGTACGGCGACCACCGTGCCGTCGACGACGTCTCGTTCACGTGCGAACCCGGCACGGTGACCGGCTTCCTGGGCCCCAACGGAGCCGGCAAGTCGACGACCATGCGGATGATCTGCGGCCTCACCCAGCCCAGCGCCGGGACCTCCAGCGTGCTGGGGGTGCCGTACGGGACCATCCCCAACCCCGGGCGCCACGTCGGCGTGCTGCTCGACGCGTCGGCCCGGCACCCCGGGCGTACCGGGCGCGAGACGCTGACGCTGGCCGCGATGCTGCTCGGCGTTCCGCGTACGCGCGTGGACCAGGTGCTGGAGGAAGTGGGCCTGGCGGCGGCCGCCCGCCGCCGCGTGGGCGGCTACTCGTTCGGCATGCGCCAGCGGCTCGGCATCGCGCAGGCGGTGCTGGGCGATCCGGGCGTGCTGATCCTCGACGAACCGTCGAGCGGGCTCGATCCCGAGGGCATCCACCAGATGCGCGTCCTGCTCCGCGACTTCGCACGCCGCGGCGGCACGGTGCTGCTGTCGTCGCACCTGCTCTTCGAGGTCGAGGCGATCGCCGACCGCTACGTCATGATCGCGGGCGGCCGGATCGTCGCGCAGGGCCCCAAGGACGAGCTGCTGCGCGGGCGTTCCGGCGCGGTCGTACGGGCCGGCGACCCGGCCGCGCTCCGCGAGGCACTGGACCGCACGGGCCTCGAAGTGCGCGACACGCACGCCGACGGCTCGATCGTCGTCGGGGCGGACCCCGAGCAGGTCGGCCTCGCGGCGGCCCGGCACGGCGTCGCGCTCGTCGAGCTGCGCGGCGCAGAGGACCTGGGCCTGGAGGAGCTGTTCCTGAGCCTCACCGGCTCGCAGACCGCCGAGGAGGCGAAGGCGCGATGAGCCTGCACACCACGACCAGGCGGGATCCCGTGGAGACGGTCTTCGTGCCGGAGACGGCCCCGGCCGCGCCCACGCAGTGGATGTTGACCAAGGTCGAGTTGCGCAAGATGACGGACACCCGGTCCGGACGCTGGGTGCTGGCGGTGATCGTCCTCGCGATGATCGCGATGGTGTGCCTCATCGTCTTCGCGGGCGCGGACGGCGACCGCGAGGTGCCGGAGCTGTTCCTCGCCTCGCAGCTGGGCCTGTCGGTGCTGCTGCCGGTGATCGGCATCCTGTCGGTGACCGCCGAGTGGTCGCAACGCAGCGGCCTGTCGACGTTCGCGCTCGTCCCGAAGCGGCATCGCGTCGTGTTCGCCAAGTTCGCGGCCGGCGTGATCATTGCCGTCGCGGGCATCGCGCTGAGCGCGGTCGTGACGTACGGCGGACAGGCGCTGGCCATCGCCACCGACAACGCCGAGGGCGGGTGGGGCATCCCCGCGGATCTCGTCGCGACACGCCTGCTGGACTGCGTCATCGCGGTCGCGTCGGGCATCGCCTTCGGCATGCTGCTGTCGAGCCCCATGCTGTCGGTGCTGACGTTCTACGGGTTGCCGCTCGTCCTGGGCATCCTCGGCGGCACGGTCGCCGCGACGGCGGACACGATGGAGTGGGTCAACCCCGGCCAGGCGATGTCACCGCTCAGCGAACGCGGCGGCATCTCGGGTACGGAGTGGGCGCGGGTACTGTGCAACACCGCCGTGTTCGGTGTGGCCCTCTTCGTCGCGGGCCTCTACCGCACGTCCCGCCGCGAAGTAACCTGACCGGCGAGGGCCACCGGGCCCGATGACCGGCGCCTCGCACGCCTCCGCCGCTCCGAACGCCTCGGCCGCCGGGCGCGGACGCCGATTCGGCGGCGAGGCCGCCCAGGCCCGGCCGTGAATCCCATTCCGCGCAATACCCGCCGGTCGGACGCGTGATCGCGAACAAGGAGGACTGTGTACGACATCAAGGACCCGCAAGCCGCCGCGCACGCCGTCAGCGACGCGAACCGCGGGTCGGGGCTGCGGTTCGGTCTCGGCGAACGGTTCGCGGACGGCCTCCAGGGCGGCGCGTGGAACCTCGCCGAACCCGGCGGGCGACGCGCCGTCCTGAAGCTGCGCCGCGCCGACCCCCGCATGCCGATCGGCGACGTCGCGCGGGCGGTCGAACGCGTGCGCGGCGCCGGCTATCCCACGCCGCGGTGGCTCGCCACCGGCGATCCGGGCGGCGGGCTCACCTACCACGTGCAGGAGTTCGCGTACGGCAACGCCTCGACCCCGTTGACACCGGACACGATCCGCCCGCTCCTGGACACACTGGAACTGCACGCCGGGCTCGACCCGCTCCCCTCCCGCGACAGGTCCGCCGAGGCATCGGCATCGTCGACGGACGAGCGGCCCGGCAGCCTCCGGCGTGCCGTGGCGGCGCTCGGGGAACCGGGCACCGCCCTGCTCGGCCGCTACGACCGGCTCCTCGCCGCGGCCGGGCCCACGCCGCTGCCCGGCGGAGACCTCGTACACGGGGACTTCAACAGCGTCAACATCCTCCTGCGCGCCGACGGCACCGTGTCCGCGGTGATCGACATCGACGAACTCGGCAGCGGCACAAGAGTCCTCGACTACGCGGCGCTGCTGCGGGAGGCGTACGTCGAGGGCTACCACCCCGATGTCGCCGCGCGCATCCGCGCAGCCGCCGTACGCGTCGCCGGCCCCGCCGTCCTGGCCTGGTGCGCCGCCCCGGCGGCCTACTTCATCGCCCCCTTCAAGGCCCGGCACGACCCCACGCGGCTCCCCGCCACCCTCGAACGCCTGCACCACATGGCGAACTCGCTGTCGAAGACCCTGTAGCCACCGCCTGCCCGGCCGACGTGTTCGAGATCCGCAAGCGCGTCCGAGCCCGACGGGGTCGGGGCGAACACGCGGACGTACGCGCGCTACAGCGACAACGCGACCGAGAAGATCTCGGCCATCTCGTACTTCACCGCATAAACGGCGCCGTCCGGCGTCTTCCACCAGCGGTACGGGTAACAGCGGCCGGCCGCGGCGCTCGCCGCACCCGCCCGGCTGAGGCTGCCCGACATAACCTTCGCGGCGTTCTTGGCCCCGTCTGGATCGAGGTCGAGTTCGGCCACTATCTCGCTGCCGCTGATCCGCCGGCCGGGATCGGCGAAGAGGTAGCGGTGCACGCGCCGCCCCGTGTCGTCAAGCGTGTCCCAGTAGGTCAGTGCCCGCCCCCGGTCCCCCGGCTCCCATTGCGGCGGTTCGTCGTGACCGCTGCCTCCGTCGTGGTTGCTCCACAACTCGTCGTCGTCATCCATGCGTGTGGTGGCCATGCGGCCATCGTGGCAGCGGCCTTCCCTGCGTGGGCCGTGTTCAGCCGCTTGTCCGTGAACCGGCGCCACCGAGGCGGTGGTCGAGGCCGGTCCAGCGTTTGCCGGCGGAGACCGTGCGGACGGCTTGGCCCAGGGCTCGGCGTGAACCCACCAGGACCACCAGCTTCTTGGCGCGGGTGACCGCGGTGTAGAGCAGGTTGCGCTGCAGCATCATCCAGGCGCTGGTGGTCACCGGGATCACAACGGCCGGGTACTCGCTGCCCTGGGAGCGGTGGATGGTCACCGCGTACGCGTGCGCCAGTTCGTCGAGTTCGGCGAAGTCGTAGGGGACTTCCTCGTCCTCCTCGGTGCGCACCGTCAGCTTCTGGTCGTCCGGGTTGATGCCGGTGACGACTCCGCCGGTGCCGTTGAAGACGCCGGACTCGCCCTTCTCGTAGTTGTTGCGGATCTGGGTGACCTTGTCACCGACGCGGAAGGTGCGTCCGCCGAAGCGCTTTTCGAGGAGGCCGGGACGCGACGGTGTCAGGGCCTCCTGCAGGAGCAGGTTCAGCGCGCCCGCTCCCGCCGGGCCACGGTGCATCGGGGCGAGCACCTGGACGTCGCGGCGCGGGTCGAGGCCGAACTTCCCCGGGATGCGACGTGCGACGACGTCGACGGTCAGCGTCGCGGCTTCCTCGGCCTCCTCCACCGGGAACAGGAAGAAGTCGGCCAGGCCGTCGGTGACCGGCGGGCGTCCGGCGTTGATGCGGTGGGCGTTGGTCACCACGCCGGACTGCTGCGCCTGCCGGAAGATCCGGGTCAGGCGTACGCGCGGCAGCGGCGCGGCGGCCAGCATGTCGCGCAGCACCTCGCCGGCGCCGACGCTCGGGAGCTGGTCGACGTCGCCGACGAACAGCAGGTGTGCGCCCGGCGGCACGGCCTTGACCAGGCGGTTCGCGAGAAGGAGGTCGAGCATCGACGCCTCGTCGACGACGACGAGATCCGCGTCCAGCGGGCGGTCCTGGTCGTACGCCGCGTCTCCCCCCGGCCGCAGCTCCAACAGCCTGTGCACGGTGGCCGCCTCACACCCCGTCAGCTCCGCCAGCCGCTTGGCGGCGCGCCCGGTCGGGGCGGCGAGCACGACCTTGGCCTTGCGGGCGCGGGCCAGTTCGACGACGGAACGCACGGTGAAGCTCTTGCCGCAGCCGGGCCCGCCGGTGAGCACGGCGACCTTCTCGGTCAGCGCGAGGCGTACCGCGGCTTCCTGCTCGGGGGCCAGCTCGGTGCCGGTCAGGCCGCGCAGCCAGGCCAGCGCCTTGTCCCAGTCGACGGTGGCGAACGCCGCGAGCCGGTCGTCGCGGGCGCCGAGGAGACCGCGCAGACGCGATGCGAGCGAGAGCTCCGCGCGATGGAACGGCACGAGGTAGACGGCCTCGACCGGGTCGCCCTGGGATCCGGACGGCGTGACCGGCCCCGGCATCTCCTCGCGCACGACGCCCTCCTCGGCCACGAGTTCGTCGAGGCAGCCGCGTACGAGGTCGGCCGCGACGTCGAGGATCTTGACGGCGTCGTCGACCAGTTCGTCCTGCGGGAGGTAGCAGTGGCCGTTGTCGGCCCCTTCCGAGAGCGTGAACTGCAGTCCGGCCTTCACGCGTTGCGGTGAGTCGTGCGGTATGCCGACGGCCCGGGCAATGGCGTCTGCGGTCTTGAAGCCGATCCCCCACACGTCGGACGCGAGGCGGTAGGGCTCGGTGCGCACTATCTCGATCGACCGCTCGGCGTACTCCTTCCAGATGCGCACCGCGGGCGACGTCGAGATGCCGATGCCCTGGAGGAAGACCATGACCTCCTTGATGGCCTTCTGCTCGACCCACGCGGCGGCGATGAGGTCGCGGCGCTTGGGGCCGAGGCCGGGCACCTCGATGAGGCGCTGGACGTCCTCCTCGATGACGTCGAGCGCGTCCACGCCGAAGTGCTCGACGATGCGGTCGGCCATCTTCGGGCCGATGCCCTTGATGAGCCCGGAGCCGAGATAGCGGCGAATGCCCTGGACGGTCGCGGGAAGCACGGTCTCGTACGCGTCCACGAGGAACTGCTTGCCGTACTGCGGGTGGCTCCCCCATCGCCCCCACATGCGCAGCGACTCGCCGGGCTGCGCGCCCAGCAGCGGGCCGACGACGGTGAGCAGTTCGCCGACCCCGGCGCCGCGCCCGGTGTCGACGCGCCCGACCGTCCAGCCGTTCTCGTCGTTCTGGTAGGTGATGCGCTCGAGCACCGCTTCCAGGCGCGCGGGCGACCCCTGCCCGGGGCCCCCGGGCGCGCCGCCCCCGGGCGTGGCCCCCGCTCGGGGGCCGCCCGGCACGCCGGGCGAGGCGGCCTGCGTACCTGCTGTCATGACGCTTGAGGCTAGTCCGTCACCCGGACACGCACGGCGGGTTGTCCACAGGCCTTCCGGGCTGGGGACGGCCGCCCGCCCCGGCGGCGGACGCGCCGCTCAGGGACGCGTCACGCCGATCGGATTGGGCACCGGCACCGCCTCGGTGTCGATCAGATGCCGGGCCAGTGGCGTGGCCAGCGCGATCGCCTCCTCGGCGGCGTACTCGCCGAGCGCCCGGATCGGCGCCGAGGCGAGGCGGTTCGTGGACTGCTCGACCGAGGCGCGCAACGCCACCCCTGCTTCCGTGAGGTTGCCCTCGGTGTCCAGAACGCCGCGCCCGATGAGCTCGACGAGTGCCCGCTCCCACTGCTTCTCGGTCCAGCCCCGGGACACCAGCAGCCGTTCCCCCGGCGCCAGTCCGGCGGCGGCGTGGGTGACGGACGCCTGGAGGCCGTCCAGTCCGTGGTCGACGGCCGTGAACACGTGGCCGTCTCCCCGGTGTTCGCGCAGCACGGTGGCGGCGAGCCAGACACGCAGGCGAGGGTGGGCGTCCTCGGGCAGGCGTACGCCCGACCACGCCGCCGCCAGCGGCCGCGCCCCGAAGTCGCAGGATCCCGCGGCGTGTTCGAGCAGCGTCGCGAGGCGGGTCAGGTCCGCGCCGGCAGGCAGGGCGCGGGCCAGCGCGCGGTCGACGGCGTCGAGGCGGGAGTCCAGGACCTCCCGCGGCGAGGCGAAGGACCACGCGTCGGGCAGCGCGCGGGCCACCTTGTCCGGGGCGAAGCCGAAGAACATCGCACCGACCGCCTCGGGGCCGATGGCGCCCAACGGGGCCGCACGGCCCGCGAAGTAGCCCATGAACCAGCCCTTGAGGCCCGCCTTCGTGGCCGCGTCGCCCACCTCGGGCGCGAAGTAGACCAGTGCGTGGATGGGTTCGATGCCCGCCCACAGGCGTCGCGCCGGGTGGTTCTCGTAGGACCCGCCGTCCGCTCCGGCTGTCGTGTCGCGTGTCATGTCGCCCTTCCTGTCTCGACGCCCAGCACCGCGCGCCCGGCTTCTCGCGCCCAGCTTCTCGCACCCGGCTTGTCGCACCCAGCTTCTCGCGCCCGGCTTCTCATGCCCGTCGGTCGCCTACACCGGCCGGCCTCACGCCCGGTCGGCTGTCTCCGCGACCGCCGTCGTCTCACCGGCACGGTACGCCGCCGGACCGCCCGGTGCCGCGCCCCTCCGCCGCCCGGCGAGCAGAACCGACACGGCGGATGCGCCCAGCGACGCGCCCGCCAGCAGATACCAGAGCCGGTCGAAATCGTCCGCCGCCCCGCCCCCGGCCATCGGGCTGCCGAGCACCACCACCGCGAGCGACACCCCGAGCACCGAACCGAGTTGGCGCAGCATCGTCACCACACCCGAGCCGGTCGCCGCGTGCTCCTGGGGCAGCGCGGTGACCGCCGCCGCGACGAGCGTGGGCAGCATGAGGCCGACGCCGAGGCCGGTGAGCATCATGCCGGGCAGCATCGAGGCCGCGTACGCGCTGTCCGCCTCCAGGGTTGCCGCCCACCACAGCGTTCCGCCCGCGAAGAGCGCGCCGCCGACCGAGGCGAGCAGTCCCGGTCCGGTGCGGGCCGCCCACTTGCCGGCCAGGATCGCGGTCGGCGGCACGAGCAGCGGTCCGGGCGTGATCGCAAGCCCGGTGCGCAGCGCCGACCACCCCCAAACGCCTTGCGCCCACAGGGTGATGCCGAGCAGCATGCCCGCGAACGCCAGGCCGAACAGCACCGACGCGACGCCCGCGACGCCGAACGCCCGTACGCGCACCAGTGCGGGTTCCACGACCGGGCGGGGGTGCCGGGCCGTGCGCACCACGAACCACGCTGCCAGCACCGCGAAAACGGCCCACGCCGCGAGCGCCCGCGGTGACGCCCAACCCCACTCGTCGGCCTTCACCAGCCCCAGGGCCAGCGCCCCGATGCCGACCGTCACCAGGGCCGAGCCGAGCAGGTCGGGCAGCGGGCCCCGCTCGCCGACCGGCGGCCCAGCGGGCAGGACGCGCGCCCCGACGACGACCGCGGCGATGCCGATGGGCACGTTGACCAGGAACACCCAGCGCCACCCGGGCTCGGCGAGCAGGCCGCCGAGCACCGGGCCGACGGCGGCCGCGACTCCGCCGACCGCGGTCCACACGCGCACCACCGCGGCACGCCGCTCGGGCGGGTACGAGGTGAGCAGCAGACCGAGCGAGGACGGCATGAGCAGCGCGGCGCCGGCGGCCTGCAGCAGCCGGGCGCCGACGAGCCACCCGACACCGGGAGCGGCGGCGCAGAGCACCGACGCGAGGGTGAAGACCGCGGTGCCGCGCAGGAAGACGGTGCGGTGTCCGCTGCGGTCGGCGAGGCGGCCCGCGGGCACGAGCAACGCCGCGAACACGACCGCGTAGCCGTTGAGCACCCACGAGAGGTCGGCGAGGTCGGCACCCGGCCAGGTCTCGGCGATCGACGGGACGGCCACGTTGACGATGAACAGGTCGACGTTGACCAGGACGACACCGGCGCAGACCACGGCGGCGACCAGCCCGCGGCCCCGGGAGGGGTCGCGGGGCACGGATTCGGACATCGGCTCCCCTTGCCTGCTACTTGCCGGTCACGCGCCTGCCGCTTGCCGAGTGGCGCGTGCTGCGTGCTGCGTGCCGGCTCTTGCTTGCTTGCCTGCCGCCCGGTGCCCGGCGCTTCGTGCCGCCGGTGCGTACCGCCCGGTGAGTTCCATGACGCAACTCACCGTAGAGACAGTGAGTCCTTTCACGCAACCCACTACGCTGGGTCCATGCGCCGCAAGAGCTTCGAAGACATGCCGTGCTCGGTCGCCCAGTTTCTGGAGGTGGCCGGGGAGTGGTGGAGCATGCTCGTGGTGCGCGATGCCTTCCTCGGCGTCACGCGCTTCGACGACTTCCACGCGCGCCTGGGCATCTCGCGCAACGTGCTCGCACAGCGCCTCGAACACCTCGTCGGACACGGGGTGTTGGCGCGCCAGGCGTACCAGGACAATCCGGTGCGGTACGACTACCGCCTCACCGACAAGGGCCGCGCCCTGTGGCCGGTACTGACCGCGATGCGGCAGTGGGGCGACGAGTGGGCCGCTCCCGACGGGCCCCCGCTGGCCCTCGTGCACAAGTCCTGCGGGCACACCATGACCGCCGTGATGGTGTGCGAGGACTGCGGTGAGCGCGTGGGCCCGGGGCAGGTCAGGGTGTCGTCGGGACCCGGCGATCCGGAGGGGTCCGTTCTGCCGCCCCACCTGCGCCGCAAGGACCGCACGCCGGCGGAGTGACGCCCTGCGCGACCGGCCGCGGGAACCCCCGACGACGCCGTCACGTTCCGTTGGGTGGTGGACGCAGACACCATTGACTGTGCCAAATATCGGCGATAGCTTCACGGCACCCGGAACCTGCGGCGGCAATCGTGCGCGCTGGTACACGCACACGACGCGGCCAGGCTCCCAGCTTCACCCGCGAACTGCGATAACCGCACGTGGCGGTCCGCCCGCCGCCGTGCCGAGCAGAAGGACCATGCGCATGCCTGTCATCAACGAGCAGATCGAGATCGCCGCCGCGCCCGAGGCGGTCTGGGAGAAGCTCGCCAACTTCGGCAACTTCCCCCAGTGGATGGTCCCCCACGTCGAGTTCCCCGGCGGAGGCCCGGAGAAGCTCGAGGCCGGCGTCGAGTACGACGAGAAGATGAAGCTCATGGGCTTCCCGGCGGACATCAAGTGGACGATCAAGAACGTCGAGCCGGGCGTCCGCATCGACCTCGACGGCAAGGGCCCGATGGGCGTCAGCATGGTCGAGTCGTTCATCGTCGAGGCCGCCGGCGACGGCACGCTCTTCAAGATCGACTCCGAGGTCAAGGGCGGCGCGGTCTCGATGATGGCCGGCAAGGTCACCAAGGCCACCCAGGAGGCCCTGGTCGAGTCCCTCGGCAAGTTCAAGGCGCTCTTCGCCTGAGCCTGCGCCTGCGCCTGGTGTGAGCATCCACGCGCCCCGCACCGGACGCCCGCCTGACCTGTGATACTTGACCATTCGTCATGTCTCACTGGACTCAAGGTGGGTCGCCGGTACGGGGCGCGTTGCGCGTTCCCCGGGCGTCCCGGAAGGGACGTGTCTTGCCCGCCAATCCCCCCGCGACACCCCCGGGGAACCCGTTCCCGTGGCCGATCCACCAGACCACGCTCGGCAACGGCCTGCGTGTGGTGGTCAGCCCGGACCCGTCCGTCCCACTGGCCGCCGTCAACCTCTGGTACGACGTCGGCGCACGCCATGAACCACCCGGCAGGCACGGCTTCGCGCACCTCTTCGAGCACCTGATGTTCGAGGGCTCCGCCCATGTCGCGAAGGGCGAGCACTTCGCGTTCGTGCAGTCCTGCGGCGGCGACGCGATCAACGCGTCCACCAGCCCCGACCGCACGAACTACTACCAGACCGTGCCCTCCGGGCAGCTCGAACTCGCGCTGTGGCTCGAGGCGGACCGCATGGGTTCGCTCGCGCTCACCCAGGAGACGCTGGACAACCAGCGCGACGTGGTCAAGAACGAGCGGCGCCAGCGCTACGACAACGTGCCGTACGGCCGGTGGAGCGAGGTGATGGTCGAACTCGCCTACCCCGAGGGCCATCCGTACGCGCACTCGACGATCGGCTCGATGGCCGAGCTGGACAGCGCGACCCTCGCCGACTTCACCGAGTTCCACGCCACCTACTACGCGCCGGACAACGCCGTGCTCACCGTGGTGGGCGACGTCGACCCCGACAACGTGGTCGCCCTCGCGGAGCGCTACTTCGGACGCCTGCGGCCGCGCGGGACCTTCCCGGCCCCCGAAGCCGCCGAGCTGCCGCGCCGGTTCGGGGCGGGCCGCGCGGTGACGCTCGTCGAAGACGTGCCGCTGCCCCGGGTGTTCCTGTGCCACCGCGGCCCCGCCTGGGGCTCGCCGGACTCCGCCGCGGCCGAGATCCTGGCCACCGTGCTCGGCCGGGGACGCGGGTCACGGCTGTACCGCGGGCTCGTGACGGACCGTCGACTCGCCCAGTCGGAAAGCGGGTTCATGGCCTCCTGGGGGCTCATGCACCACGCCTCCATGATCATGGGCGCGTGCGCGCCGCGCGAGGGGATCGAGCCGGAGGCGGTCGTCGCGGCGTACGCGGAGATCTGCGACGAAGCCGCGCGCGGCGGCGTCACGGCGGCCGAACTGGAGCGCGCCCGCGCCATGCTCACCGGCGACTGGCTGCGCGAACTCGCCACCGTCAACGGCCGCGCCGACGCGCTGGGACAGTACGCGACGCGCTTCGGCGACGCCGCGAGCATCCGGGACCGCGTCGCCCTGCTCGACGCGGTGACCGCCGAGGACGTGCTGCGGGTCGCCGCCGACACCTTCCGCCCCGACAACCGCATCGTGCTCAGCTACCTGCCGCAGGCGAAGACCGCGGACGAACCCGAGGCCACCGACGCCGATACCGATGCCGATGCCGACACGGGTGCCGACGACGCCGTCGACGGGACCGGCGACACCGCGCGCGGCACCGCGGCCGCCGACGAGGAGGACGCAGCGTGAGCACCACCACCCCCGCGGGCGACCGGGCCACCGACGCCGCTCCGGACGGGACTTCGTCCGCCGCGCTGCTGGTCGCCGAGCGCCCGTTCGGCGCCGGGCCGCGCCCGTACACCTTTCCCGAGGTGCGGCGCGTCCGCGTGGCGGGCGGCGAGATCGTCGCCGCGCACCTGCCCGGCCGGGCGATGGCATGGGCGGGCCTCGTCCTGGAGGCCGGCGCGCTGCACGAACCCCCGGGCCTGGAAGGGCTCTCGCGGGCGACCGGCGGCCTGCTCGACGAAGGCACCGAGAACTACTCGGCCGACGAGTTCGCCCTCGCCGTCGAGGGCATGGGCGCCCGCTGGACCTGGGGTCACGAGTGGGAGACGCAGAGCATCGGCGTCGACGTCCCGGTCGCCCGGCTCGCGGACGGCGTCGACCTGCTCGCCGAGGCCGTACGCCGCCCCGCGTTCACCGACCAGGACGTCGAGCGGTTCCTCGCCGACATCGCAAGCTCCCTCAAGCACCAGTGGGCGCAGCCCGGGACGCGGGCGCTGGAGACGTACCGGCGGGCGCTGTTCGGTCCGGACAGCCGCTACGGCAGCCTGCTCGACGGCACGCCGACCAGCAACGCGGGGGTGACGGCGGAGCACATCCGCGACTTCCACGCCCGGCGCATGACCTCCGCCGGGACCCTCGTGGTGGCCGCCGACCTCGACGCGGTGGACCTGGCGGCGCTCGGCCGCGCGGTGTTCGACGGCGCCTCCGGGCCCGACGGCCGGGCGGACGCCTCGCCCGCCCCGCAAGACCCGGCGGGCGTACGGGTGCTGCTCGTGGACCGCCCCGGCGCGGTGCAGTCCGTGCTGCGCATGGGCCACACGGCACCGCCCCGGTCCACCCCCGACCTCGTCGCCATCGACCTGTTCGCAGAAGTGCTGGGCGGCTCGTTCACGTCGCGGCTCAACCACCAGCTGCGCGAGGTCAAGGGCTACACGTACGGCGCCGGCGCATCCTTCGCGCACGGCCGCCGGGTGGGCACCTTCACGGTGGCCGCCTCGGTGCACACCGAGGTCACCGCGGACGCCGTCGCCGACGCGCTCACCGAGGTCCGGCGCATGCACGAACACGGGGTGACCGAGGAGGAGTTCGGCACCACCAAGACCCACGTACTGGGGAGCGTGCCGATCCGCCTCCAGACGCCGCGCGGCATCGGAGGCCGGGTGCGCGAAGCGGTCGTGCACGGGCTCCCGGACGACCATGTCACGCGGCAGTACGCCGAGATCGTGGCGGCCGAGCCCGCGGAGGCGACCCGTGCCGCGGCGACGTACCTGCGCCCGGACGCACTCACGGTCGTGGTCGAGGGCGACGCGGCCAAGGTGCTCCCGGACCTGGAGGCGGCCGGGTTCGACGTGACGCGGGTGGCCGACTGACGCAGCTGTACGCCGGGCCCGCGAGACCGCGCCCGGCCGTCACTCCCCCGGCGCGTCGCGCACGTAGTCCTGGCGGTAGGCACTCCACACCGCCGGGCCGAGGTCGTGCGTGACCGTCGGGGGCAACGGCCAGATGGGGCCCTGGAGTTCGCACAGGACCACGTGGCGCCCGGCACCGGCGTCGAACCACCGCACCCCGACCGCGCCGACCGAGGGCAGCAGCGCGGGCACCGCATCGGAGTCCAGCCACCGCGCCACCGCCCGGTCGTCGCCCCGCACCGCCAGGTGCAGCAGCTTCTCCCCCGCCGGGAACAAGCGGGCGACGGACACCGCCGGCCAGCGGCGGCGTTCGCGGCACACCAGCCGGATCCCGTCGAGTTCGGCCGTCAGTTCCAGGGGCGCGGTGCTGCCTATCGCGGTCAGGCCCTGGAACTCCGGGGTGTCCAGGACGTCGGGGTGCTTGAGGTCGTACAGCGTCAGGAACCGGGCCGGCTCGGGCAGATCCGCAGCGTCGTCGGCCGCCGGTACGTCCGACAAGGCGGACGCGCGGGACGCGCCCGACGCGCCGGAGACACCGGGCTCGCCGGATGCGAACGCACCGACGAGCTCGAACCGGCGTACCCGCCGCACACCCGGGACCCGCAGCACCAGACCGTGGTAGCGGTCACTCCACGGAGTGAACGAACCGTCCGTGGCGCTGGGGAGATCGGACCGCACGTGGAGGAGGCCGGCCCCGAACTCGAAGCGCGCGAGGGCGTCCCATGTGCCCGACTCCCCGCCGCCCATCGCACCGCCTCCGCCTCCTCGGCGTCAGCGTTACTACCCGGCGGGAGGGAAAAGCATGTCCTCTTTGCCGAACATCCGGGCCGTGTCGGCGGCCGACGGCGTGCCCGCGTTCGGGTCGGCCCCCGACGCCAGGAGCGCCCCGGCGATCTCCGGCTCGTTCTTGAACACCGCGCCCGCCAGCGGCGTCTGGCCCCGGTCGTTCGCCCGGTTGGCGTCCGCGCCCCGCTTGAGCAGCACCTGAACGGCGGCAAGATGCCCGTGGTACGCGGACAGCATGAGCAGCGTGTCACCTGCGTCGTTGGCCAGGTCGACCGGCAGCCCGGCGTCGACGTAGCTCGCCAGCATCTCGGCGTCCCCGCCCCGTGCGGCGGCGAACACGCGGGTCGCCAGTTCCTGCATGGCGGCCTCGTCGGTGTCCGGCTCCTCCGGCCGCTGCCGCCACGGCTCGTTCGCTTCGGTCACGCGTCGCACCCTTCTCTCGTCTCCCGGGCCCGCCGATTCTGACAGGATCGATCATCAGGTCGGCCGGACCCGGCGTCCCGGAAGGAAGACTATGTCGCTCTCGAAGAACGTCCAGATCACCGAGGCGCTGTACACGTACATCCTCGACCACTCGACCACTCGACTCCTCCGGACGCGGTCCAGGAGGAGCTGATCGAGCGCACCCGGACGTCGCTCGGCAACCGGGCGGGCATGCAGATCCCGCCCGAGCAGGGGACCTTCCTGACGCTCCTGACGAAGCTGGTGGCCCCGCGCTTCGCGGTCGAGGTCGGCACGTTCACCGGCTACTCCGCGCTCGCCATCGCGCGCGGCCTCCCCGAGGGCGGGCGGCTGCTGTGCTGCGACGTGTCGGAGGAGTGGACCGCGGTCGCGCGCGAGGCGTGGCTCAAGGCGGGGGTCACCGACCGCGTGGAGCTGCGCATCGCCCCGGCGCTCGACACCCTGAACTCGCTTGCGACGTCCCCGCACATCGACATGGCCTTCGTCGACGCCAACAAGGACGGGTACGTCGAGTACTGGGAGGCGCTCATCCCCCGCATGACCCCGGGAGCCCTCGTCCTCGCCGACAACGTGCTCTACAGCGGCGACGTCGTCAGCCCCGCCCCTGGCGGAGCCGCCGAGGCCGTGCACCGGTTCAACGAGCACGTACGCGCCGACCCGCGCGTCGAGGCCGTCATCCTGCCGGTCGCCGACGGCCTGACCTTCGCCCGCGTCCTGGGCTGAGCGGCGACCGGGCGCCGCCCAGCCGCCGTACAGCCCTCGTACAGACGCTCACACCTGCTCACACAGTCCTCAAGCGGTCGTCACGCGGTGCTCAGGACGGTGTGCAGGCGCCTCCCCTCGACCGTGATCCGCGAGGTGCCCTTCGCGGTGGCGAAGGGCTCCAGGCCCGGCAGGAGGCCGCGGGCACCGCTGCGCGCCGCGGACTCGGCGGCGATCGCGAGGATCTCGCCGAGGCCCGCCGGACGGCGTTCGGCGGCGAGCAGCGGCGGCAGGAAGCCGGTCATGAGGTCCCAGGTGGCGGCGTACGCACCGGCGCTCGCGACCTGCTTGAGAGAGTCGACAACGCGGGTCGTCTTGACCCGGTCCATCGCGACAAGTCGCGCGAGTACGCCGCCCGTTGCCGAAGCGTCCCACGGTGCATCGGGGCGGGCGGCGAGGGTGAGGTACGCGTCCGCCGTCCGGGTGCGGTCCTCCGGATGCCGGGCGCCCAGCCCATAGGCCACAGCAAGTGCCATACCCGGCCCAGGAGTTCCGTCCGCCTCGGCGAGCAGGGGCAGGATCTCGGTGTGGCCGCGGTGGTCGTCGGCGGTGACGATGAGCGGGACCGCGGCGTGCGCGGCGATCAAGTCGCGGTGGGCGGGGGCGACAAGGGCCCAGCACGGCATGTCGAGGTGGCTCTCGTAGCCGTTGACGTCCTTCCACCGGCCGTCTCCCTCGGGCACGTCGCACAGGTGCGGCGCGAGGTTGCCGTCGGCAAAGGCCCCGGGCGTGGGTCCGACGGCGGCCAAGAGGTGATGGTGAACGATCTCGGCGCCATCCCGCGTCTGCCACCAGTGCGTGTCCTGCTTGCGGGTCCCCTCCCACTGCATCACCGCAGGTGCCGGCATGCCGCCGGCGGCCATCACCTGGGCGGCCCACTCGCCTGCGGGTGAGGCCAGTTTCCCGGCCCGCGCCACGGAGTCGGCGTCGATCTCGCGCGGCAGGCGCAGCAGGGCCTGTTCGAGGTCGCAGGCCCACGGCGTACGCCCGGCGGCCTCCCACTCCTCCAGGCCGCGCACGAGTTCCGCCGGGTCGACGTAGCCCGACGCCGTCACCGGCTTGGCGAGGTACGGCCCGGCAACCGGGACGCGAAGGCGCTGCGCGACCTCGTGCAGGCGGGTCACCAACACGTGCTGCGGCCCCGGAACCCCCGCGCCGCGCTTGGCGCCGACGCCCTCGCCCTTGCCGAACAGGCTGCGGAACCAGCCCTGTTGCCCGGACTTTCCGATGGTCGCGGTGGCCATGGCGGCGACGGCGGTGTACGCGTTGGTCACGTCGGTGCCGAACCACGTCATCCGCCCGGCGTCCAAGGCCCGTTCCACCACCGGGCGCAGGCCGTCGGCCAGCGCCTGCCGGTCGCGCGCCGATTCGCGGAGCAGGGCTTCGACGAGGCGCTCGACGGCGATCGGGTCGGTGGCCTCGGCCCTGCTCGACCACATGTTGCGGGTGGTGGCGAGGTAGGCGTTGAGCTCTTCCGCGAGTTCGTCGACGGAGCCGATCGGCGGCGGGAGTTCGCGCGGTGTGAACGGCGGCATCTCGGGTGCGGGTGCCGTGGGTGCGGCCTCTTCACCCAGCAGCGCGGCGGCCGCGCCGAGGCTCGGCTCGACGAGGAAGTCGAGGGACGCCCGCAGTTCGGCGCGTACCGCGAGGGCCTGCTGCTCGGTCAGCTTCGGCAGGAACTTGGCGACGGACTTGAGCGCGCGGTCGTGGAGGTCGGAGGCGTCCTGGGTGAAGACGGTCGCCGCGGCGGTCAGGAGGTCGCCGGCGTGGTCGGGGTGCCGGCGTACGGCCTTGTCGACCCAGGTGAACTGGGCCCGCACGAACTTCTTCTCGGGCCGGAACATCACCGCACGGGTGGCTTCGACCACCTGGTCGCCGGTGAGGCGCCCGGCCTCGTCGAGGGCGCGCAGCGCGGCCTGGGCGATCGCGGCGGCAGCCGGCGGTCCGTCGGGCAGGAGCCGCAGGTAGGTGGTGACGCGCGCGGCCTTCTCGTCCTCGGTGGGCTCCAGCGCTTCGTAGAGGAGGGCGAAGCCGCGGGCGTCCGGCGGCTGGACGCCGCGCAGGAAGCGGGACAGGCAGGCGTCGAGGACGGCGTCGCGGTCGACGAAGCCCGAGTCGGTGAGAGCCCGGAAGGCGTGTGTCCAGGTCCGCGCGGGTTCCTGGTCCCGCCAGCGGTCCTCGCCCTCCATGCGGCGACCGATCTGCTCGACGTCGAACAGCCGCAGCAGCATGACGGGAGCCAGCGGATCGGCGCGCAACGACTCCGGCAGGGGCTGTTGACGGCGGTGCGGCTGCCGGGTGTGGTCGGCGAACCAGCCGGTCGTGTACCGCTCCGCGGTCGGCGGCTCGGCACCGCAGGCCCGCACGAGCCGGTCGACCAGGTCCCAGTCGCTCACCCACAAGTCGTCCCCGAGTCGCGCGGCCAGGCGCTCGGCGATGTCCGGGATCCAGCCCGGCTGACGCTCCATCAGAACGGCGACGACCTGCTCGTTCGCCGAGGCCTTCCAGTCCCCTTGAAGGTCGCGCCGCGCCAGCCACTGGCTGACCGAGGCCGCTCCGCCGATGCACGCGGCACCGGCGATCCGCAGCGGTGCGACGACCGATTCGTCGCCCCACCTCCCGCCCCGGGTCTTGAGGGCATCCTTCAGTTCCGGGACCACGCCGCGCCGCTCGGCCTCGGTCAGTCCCGCGAAGAGCGCCGGGAGTTCCTGGCGTCCGCCCTTGCGCCTGGCGGTGAGCAATATGTACGGCCAGGTAGGCACCGTCACCGGCTTGTCTCCGTTCCCGTCGTCGTGGCCCCCGTGTTCGCCGCCGTGCTCTGCGCCGTGTTCGCCGCCGCGCTCGCCGTGGCGGCCGTGCCGGCGGTTGTCCCCGAGCCGTCCGCGCCCGATGCGGCCCGCCGGGCGACGATCTGCGTCGCCAGCACGTGCTTGCACGGACCGCGCCCTCCACGGTGCTTGGCCCACCACTCGCACGTACACGTGCCGTCGCCCGCCATCCGCACCTGGTACGTCGTCTCCCGGCTGCGCACCTGTGCCCTCTCGCCGTCGACGGCCACGGCCCCGCCGTCGACGAGCGCGTGCGCGTCGCGCAGCCGCGGGTTCATCCGCTCGGCACGGCCCGTGTCATAGGGGAGTTCGCGATGGAAGTATGCCGCCTCCGCGACGTCGTAGCCGATCCGCCCCGAAGTCCCCAGGCGTACGAGGGCGGCCCGCACCCGGTCGGCGTCGATGCCCGCGTCGCGCGCCAGGTCGCCGACCTCGACGCGCGGCTCCCAGGCGAGCAGCGCCGACACGAGGTCGGCGTCCTCGGCCGCCTGGTCGGTGGCCAGCGCGTCGAGTACCGCGCCCTCGCCGGAGAAGCCGCGCGCGGCGTCCGGCGAGACCGTCAGGGTCAGCCGCATGCCCGGGAGTTCGACCTCCCAGGCGGAGGCGACGGCAGGGCTGCCCGGTGCCACGGCGGGCCCGTACACGCGCAGTGCCTTGGCGTGCCTGAGGATTCGGGCGAGGGCGCGCAGCCGGTCGGGGCCGGCCAGGCACACGGCGCCGACGGCCGGCCCGGGTGCCGCGCGCAGCGTGCGGCCCGCCGGCCTCACCCACAGCACTTGGCGGTTGTTCTTGGGCAGCGAGCGCAGGAAGCGCACCGCCTCGACGGCGCCGAGCTCGGCGCGCAGGTCGAAGCGCGAGGCCAGCACCTGTACTTCGGCGAAGCCGCGCAGCCAGCGGTCGGGCAGCGGGACCTTCTTCTCCACGATGGGTCCGTCGAACGTGGTGACGGTGACGTCGTCCGGACCGACGGCCATGTGTAGCGGATCGGAGCCGCCCACCATCGCAAGTGCCTCGCGCAGCGGCGCGTTCACGTCGACGTTCGTCGTGCCGGTGCCGAGCATCTCCCCGTCGATGCCGTCGGGCAGGACGTCGAGGCGCGCGTACACGCCGCCGCAGCCGCTGAACGACTCGAAGCGCAGCCGGTCTCCGTTGCCGGTGACGACCGGATCCAGCCAAGCCCGGTTCTGCGGTTGGTAGTAGCGTGTCGCGGCGACGTCGGCGACCGCGAGAAGGCCGCCGGCCGCGGCTTCGGGCGCGGTGAGAAATCCGGCGAAGAACCGCGGAAACGGCGAGAGTCCGTGCGAAGTCAGGCCCCCGCAGGTCTCGAGAGAGAGCCGCGGTGCGCCGTCACCGGCCAGAAGTGCGGACGAGCGCAGATACGTGAAAGAATGAACGCTGGACGACATGCCCGCAACGTACGGCGAAGGTCCGACACGCCGTACACGGGCCCGGGGTTGGGGGATCGTGGTGGGGCGGTGGGGTGGCTTGGCGGGGCTGTTGCCGTATGCGGCACAACCTTCGGGCGCCTTCGCGGGTCTCACTATCCGACACCGTGTGTCCAGGGTCCGACACACCGTCAGGTCGATGATCCTTCACGGTGATCGTGGTACGTAGCAAGATGGCGTGAAGCAACCGTTGATCCCGCGTTTCGGGGACACGCGAGATGGCGCTGTCATACTATGCGCTGGTCCATTCTGCCGGAGGTAGGACGTATGCCCACAGCGCAGCCGGGGAGCGGCTCGACGGTTCGCCGTATTCTCCTCGGCTCCCAACTTCGTCGTCTCCGCGAGGCCCAAGGCATTTCGCGGGAGGACGCGGGGTACGAGATCCGGGCCTCCGAATCGAAGATCAGTCGAATGGAGCTGGGCCGTGTCAGCTTCAAAGACCGCGACGTCGCGGACCTGCTGACGATGTACGGCGTGACGGACGAGACGGAGCGTGAGGCTCTGCTGAACCTTACCCGGGAGGCGAACGCCACGGGCTGGTGGCACAGTTACGGCGACATCCTGCCGAGCTGGTTCCAGGTGTACGTCGGCCTGGAAGAAGCGGCGTCGGTGATCCGCACCTACGAAGTGCAATTCGTCCCGGGCCTGTTGCAGACGGCGGACTACGCGCGAGCGGTGATTGTCGCCGGCCAGCCGAACGCCGCGGCGCCCGAGATCGAGCGCCGCGTGGGCCTGCGTACGCAGCGTCAACTGATCCTCGAGCGCGATCGGCCGCCCCGACTGTGGGCGGTGCTCGACGAGGCCGCGCTGCGCCGCCCGATAGGCGGTCGCGACGTGATGCGCGGTCAGATCCAGCATTTGATCGACGCGGCCGCGCATCCACACGTGACGATTCAGGTGATGCCGTTCCGGTTCGGCGCGCACGCGGCGGAGGGCGGGCCCTTCACGCTGCTGCGCTTCCCCGAGCCGGACCTGCCGGACGTCGTCTACCTCGAGCAGTTGACGAGTGCGCTGTACCTCGACAAGCGCGACGACGTCGACCAGTACACCGAGGTGATGGAGCGGCTCAGCGTCGACGGCCTGCCGCCGGACCGAAGTGTGGACCTGCTCGCCAGGATCCTCAAGGAGACCTGACAGTACGGGCCGCGCCGGTCACCCGGTGCGGCCCGTCTGCGTTGTCCCCTCACCCCGTCGCGCGGGGCCACGACCCGCGGGTCCCGTGCCGGACAGGCACGTGCCCACGCGGTGGGCCGGGCGCGGTCACGCGATGAGGTTGTCGAAGTCGCCGTCCTTCGCGCCCAGGATGAGGGCCACGATCTCGGCGCGGGTGTAGATCAGAGCGGGCCCTTCCGGGAACCGCGAGTTGCGCACGGCTATGTCCCCGTCAGGCAACGCGGCCATCTCGACGCAGTTGCCCTGCGAGTTGCTGCGCCGGCTCTTCTGCCACGTAACCCCGTGCAGAGACCCGGCCGGCATCCCGTTGTGCGTTCCGTGCATGACATGTCTCCTGGACCTCTTGCCGGGCGAACCGGCGACGATTGCCCACCCCCGGTGGTACGACCTGTGCCGTTCGTCGCGCCCGGAGCCGACCGTACGGGAGGCTCCCGCCGTTCCCGACACCGTTCGCCGTGTCCCTGCCACTTGTATCTGCACGTGCATCTGACCATGCAAATGCAGCGTACGGAAGTGATGATAGCGCACGCCCACACATCGCCACACAAGCTCCGGACGCCCTATAAGAAGCATTACAGAGGGCGCCTAAGAATGGCTTAAGAAATGGGCGCACGATGCGGCGGAAATCGTTCACAACGATCATGGGACAGCAAATCGCCCAAGCCGGGCGGAAAATTCCGGACATTCCGGAGCGCATTGCCGGAAGGCACTCGCCGAGTTTCCGGAGGGAAGAATGACAAATAGCACAGTGAACGCCGTTCGCGATCACCCGTATACGCACAGGAAGCACGGCGGGTTGCCGTACTTCCCTAACTCGCGTCAAATTTCCCCGGCTATTGCCCGGGTATCCGGAACATCGCCCAGACCACTTTCCCGGTCCGTCCGGCGACACCGGTCAACGGAAACCAGCCCCACGAACTGCTGAAGCATTCGACGATATGCAGACCGCGCCCGGTCTCGGCGCCGTCGCCCGGATCCCGCGGGGCCGGAAGGCCCTCCCCGGGGTCCTGGACCGCGCACATCACACGCATCCCCTTGCGCAGCAAAGCCAGTTGCACGGGGTGTCCGACGGTGCCGGCGCCGGGGTCGTCCCCGCCGCCGGGCCCGCCTGCGACACCGTGGCACAAGGCGTTGGTGACCAGTTCGGACACCACGAGCGAGAGATCGTCGGACAACTGGGCGGCTCCCCAGCGTGCCAGCGTGTCCGCGGCGAAATCTCGCGCCGCCTTGACCGAATCACGGCGCGGGCCCAGGGCCCGCACGGCGATGTCGGTGACGGCTCCGCCCTCGGACGCCGGGGAGTCCCCACCCGGCATGTCCATGCGGAAAAGGGTGGCCACGGAGAATCCCGCGGCGCTGACGGCGGTCATGCGCACCTCCGGGCGGGCAGCCGACCCAGGCGCGACCCCCGCGCCTCTCGTAAGCGCACCGGGCCCGCTCCGATGCAGCGGTGGGGCGTTGCGACCACCGTCTTGCCTCCCGCGAATCGAACCGGCCCGCCGACGCGTATCCGCGCGCTTACCGATCGCGCGTGCACCCTGTTCATTATGGCGATGCTCACGGCGTGTGCAAGACCAGATGCACGTGCAGTCTCGATTTATGCAGCTGCATGCCTCGGATGCACGTGCATCGTAAGGGTGCACGCGGCAAAGCGGCATGATTTCGAGCGACATTTCCGTTTTGTTGATCGTGTCCTGCGTCACACCAGCCACCGGGGCCCCTCCCGGGCGATGTCCATCCGGCGAGGACCGGCCAACGCTCCGCGCCTACCGGACGTAGTCGCCGCGGAAGCCGGCCCGGGATGGCGCAGGCGCCGCCGCGGGAGCGCCCGGCGGTTTCGGGGGCGTCCGGCGAAACCCGCAAAACGCAGCCGGGCGGCCCCGCGAGTTGCGCGGGGCCGCCCGGTGTCGGAGCGGTGGTGCGAGGGGCTGTACGGGCCCGCAGAAGGCCGCGTACGTCGGTTCCGTCAGGCGCGCGGCGCCGAGCCGACGGGCGAGGCGCCGGCGGGGGTCCCCGACGACGGCGGGGCCGACGGCGTGCCGCCGTCCCGGCGCCCGATCGGCAGCAGTGCCGCACCCGCGACGACGATGAGGCCGATGCCCGGGATCATGAGGTACCACGGCACCTGGCTTACCGGCGTGTCCTCGGTCGGGATGCTGTCGGCGTCCTTGAAGCTCTCGATGTTGTGGCCGATGTCCTCGACCATGCCGTCGAAGCGCCCCAGGATGCGCGGCAGCTGCGCGAGGCCCTTGCCCAGGTCCTGGTACTGCGACGCGAGGCCCGCGGTGTACTGCTCGGGGGTCTGCCCGGCGGTCGTGGCCAGGAAGGGGATGACCTCGGTCTGCATCTGCGTGGCCATGCCCTCGAGCACGTCCAGGTCGGTGCGCGCCCGGTTGTAGCCCTCGTCCGTGAAGGTCGGGCGGAACGCGTCGAACATCTTCTCGGCGGACTGCGTCTTCCCGATCTGGTCGGTGACGAGCGTGCCCACCACGATGACCGCGCCCATGGCGACGGCCACGCCGAGCGCGATCGTCGGGACCACCGAGCGGCCGGGGCGGCGGAACGAGAAGAAGAGGCCCGCGGCACCGACCACCGTGAGGATGATGCCGGGGATGAGGAACAGGTAGGTCACCGCCGTGTTAGGCAGGTGCGACGTGGGAATCTCGTCGGCCTCCCGGAAGTTCTGCCCCTGCTGCTCCATCACCAGAACAAGGTGGTCGAAGCGGGGCATGATCTCGTCGACCTGTCCCAGGCCCGCCCCGACCTTGTCGAAGCGCGCGCCGAGGAATTGCTGGGTCTGCTGGGGGTTCATGCCGATGCGCGCGCCGAGCGCGGGCAGGGTCTCGCCCTGCAACTGCGCCAGCATGAGCTGCATCGTGACCAGGTCCTCACGACTGGTCTTGAGCCCTTCCTTGGACATCGCGTCGCGGAAGGTGTCCTGGACGTTGTCGACGCCCTGGGTCTTCTTGGGCAGGCCGTCCGCCAGGGGGAAGACGATCAAACCGATCCCCAGCAGAAGCACCAGTGCCAACGCCACGCGGCGGAACGTACGCACAGCCGATCTCCCTTCACCCACCGGGGCCGAGCGGACCGGGTCGGGGTCGCCGACCGGATCCGGCCTCCGCATGAGTGCTGTTTCTCCGGATTGTCACTCGCGCCGTCGATCTTGTCAGCCGCAGCCGGTGCGGTCACCTACCGACGAGTAATGTCACGAGATCGAGATCTTGCCGCATGGATGCGGTGCACGTCACGGCCTGTTTGACCATGTCAATCGAGGGGGTCGGCCGCTACGGTGCCAAGGTGGACTTGGAACTGACGGAGGACCAGAAGACGGTCCGGGACGCCTTCGCGAGGTTCTTCGCGGACCGCTGTCCCATAACGGTCGTACGCGATGCCGAGCCCCTCGGGCACGCCCCCGCCCTCTGGGCCCGGCTGCGCGAGACGGGCGCGCCCGGCATGGGCGTGCCGGAGAAGCTGGGCGGCGGTGGGGCGACCGCGGTCGACCTGGTCCTGCTCATGGTCGAGGCCGGCAAGGCACTCGCCCCCGTGCCGCTCGCGGAGCACGTCGCGGCGATGCGCACACTGGCGCGTACCGCCGCCGGCAGCGGGGCGGAGTGGTTCGCGGAGGCGGTCGAGGGCGACATCGTCGCGGTGCCCGCGCTGCATGCCGCGGTGGACGGCGTGGCGCGGCTGGTGCCGGGCGGCGCCGTCGCGGACGCGGTCGTCGGCCTCGACGGAGACGACCTGGTCGCGGTGCGCTCGGACGCCCCGATGACGGCTCCCCCGAACCACGCGTGCGCGCCGTTGGCCGACCGGCCGCTGCGCGGCGACGCGGTCGCGGAGCGCATCGTCCTCGCGAGCGGCGGCGAGGCGCACGCCCTGCACGCGCGCATGCGTACGGACTGGCAGCTCGGCGTCGCCGCGGCACTGACCGGCCTCGCGACGCGAGCGCTGGAGATCGGCATCGCCTACACCCTGGAACGCCGTCAGTTCGACCGGCCCATCGCCGCCTTCCAGGCCGTGCAGCAGGGACTCGCGGACCTGGTCGCGCCGTTGGACGGCGTCGGCCTGCTGACCGCGAGGGCCGCGTGGACCGACGACGAGGGCGACGCCGACGAGGCGGGCCGCCTGACGTCCATGGCGTTCCTGGCCGCGACCGACGTGGCGCGCAACACGACGTACCGCGCGCTGCACTACCACGGGGGTTACGGCGTGACGCTGGAGTACGACATCCAGCTCCACTACCGGCGGGCGCGCGGCTGGCCGCTGGTGCTGGGCGATCCCGACGAGGAGTACTTGGCGCTGGCGGACCGGCTGTTCGGCCCGGTCGGCGCCGCAGGCGCGGCCGGCGGCGGCGCGGCACACGCGATCGACGCCACCGGCGCCATCGACGCGGTGAGCACGGAGGAAGCGCACTGATGGACTTCGCACCCAAGCCGTCCGTCGAGGAGTTCCGCACCTCGATCCGCCGCTTCATCGCCGACCACCTCACCCCCGAGATGGTCGAACGCGCCCACCGCACCGGCACGTTCCACGACTGGGAGTTCCACCGCGCGCTCGCGGCCACCGGCATCATCGCCGAGGGCATGGCGGGCGCGGGCCGGGCCACCGGGCGCGATCCGCTCGAACTGTACGTGCTGTTCGACGAGATGGGCCTCGCCGGTGCCCCCTTCTACGGGCTCGCCAACGCGATGCTCGTGGCCGGGATCATCGAGCAGATCGGCAGCGACTTCCACATCAGCGAGGTCCTGCCGCACTTCCACAGCGGCGAGGCCATCGCCGCCCTCGGCTACTCCGAGCCCGGGTCCGGCTCGGACGTGGCCGCCGCCGCGACGCGCGCCGAGCGCATCCCCGGCCACCCCGGCGACGAGCCGGTATGGCTGGTCAACGGGCAGAAGATGTTCACCACGCTGGTGCACGAGGCCGGGTACGTCATCCTGCTCACGCGCACCGACCCGGACCTGCCCAAGCACCGCGGCCTCACGATGTTCCTGCTGCCGATGGACCTGCCGGGCATCGAGTTCCAGGCCGTCGACACGATGGGCGGCGACCGCACGAACATCACCTACTTCACCGACGTGCACGTGCCCGACCGGTGGCGGCTCGGCGAGGTCGACGGCGGCTGGGACGTCATGAAGGTCGCACTCGCGTACGAGCGCGGCGTGTTCGGCAACATGAACCAGGGCGTGACGCTGCTGCGCCGCTTCGCCGACTGGGCCCGCACCGCCGAACGGACCGACGGCACCCGCCTGATCGACGATCCGGGAGTGCGGCGCCGCCTGGCACGCATCGCGGTCGACAACGAGATCACCGCACTACTCGCGGTACGCCCGGCGCTGCTCGCCAGCCAGGGCAGACTGCCGACCACCGAGGGTTCGGTCGCGAAGCTGTTCGCGAGCGAGGCATACAACCGCGCCGCGGAGGCCTGCCAGGAGATGGCGGGCGCGGCCGGCCTGCTCTCCCCCACACACGGGGCGGGCGAGGACTGGGGGTTCGTGGACCTCGCGGCGCGTGACGCGCCGGTGACCACCATCTACGGCGGCACGAGCGAGATCCAGCGCAACAACATCGCGGAGCACCGCCTCGGCCTGCCGAGAGCCCGCTGATTTCGGACGGATGTGCCACGCCGTCACGCGCGTGACGCGGGGCACATCCGTCCCTTGCGGTGTCGCGCCGTGCGCGTGCCGTGACCACTCCCGGCCGCCGCCCGACACGCCCGCTCCGGTCAGCGGAGCTACCGGCGCGTACGACGGACCGTCAGCAGGCGTTGACCGGGCGCCCGTTGGTGATGCGCCAAAACGGCCGCCCGACATCTGGCAGACTGCGTCCCCGTCCGGTGGGGCGGAAATCTCGGCCTGGTGCTGACCACCGTTCCCACAAGGTGGCCTGTGTGGGGCAACGGCGTGCGGCGCCGCCGCCCGGGCCGAGTGAGGGAGTGCGATGCGGCCGCTGCACAAGGACGATCCGCGGCAGATCGGCGGCCACCGCCTGGTGGCCGTGCTCGGGGAGGGCGCCACCGCCCAGGTCTTCCTCGGCGCGACCCCTGAAGGCCGCCCGATCGTACTCAAGGCGGTACGCCCCGTGCCGGCCCGCGACCCGGCGTTCCGCACGCGCTTCGCCCACGACGTCGCTGCGGCCGAACGCATCGCATGCCCCTACGCCGTGCCCGTGCTGGACGCGTGCACCGACGGACCGGTGCTGTGGCTCGCCACCTCCTACACGCCGGGACCGGGACTGGGCGAGGCGGTCGCGAAGTACGGGCCGATGCCCCCGCGTACCGTCCGCACGCTCGCGGCCGGACTCGCCGCCGCACTCGAGGCGCTGCACGGCGTCGGCCTTGTGCACGGACGCCTCGGGCCCACCCAGGTGTCGCTGGCACCGGACGGACCCCGCGTGGTCGACCTCGGGGTGGCCCGCAGCCCCGACGGCCCGTCGGTGACCGAGGCCGGGGTCGTCGTCGGCACGGTGCTGCCCTCCCCCGGTTTCCGCGCGCCCGAGCAACTCGACGGGCGCCGGGTCGGCCCGGCCGCCGACGTGTTCTCACTCGGCTGCGTCATCGTCCACGCGGCCACCGGCACCGGCCCGTTCGGCGCCGACACGGCGCCGGGCGTCACCGAGCGGGTGTTGTACGGGATCCCCGAACTGCGCGTCCTGCCGTCGTGGCTGCGCGAGTTGGCCGCCGCGTGTCTGGCGAAGGCGCCGGAGGACCGGCCCACTCCGGCCCAGGTGCACGCGGCCACCGCGAGCGAACTCGACGGCCCCGGCTGGCTGCCGCACGGCATCGCGGCGGAGGTTGCGCAGCGCGCAGCCACGGTGTGGGCGCACTCGGGGGCGGCCACACCGGGGACGGGCCCGACGATGGTGCCGCGTACGCCGCCTGGTCCGCCCTCCCCGTCCGCCCGTTCGGCCGGTGCGGCGCCGACGCAGCCGGTGATGCGGCCGATCACGGAGTCTGTGACGCAGTCGGTGACGCCGGCCGTGGCGCAGGCGTCGGCGGCACCGCCAACGCCTGTGACCGCGACGCCGGTTGCCGCGACAGTCCCGCCGGCGGGCAATCCGCCCGGCAACGCGCCGGGTAATCCTCCGGGCACTCCGTCGCGAGTTCCGCCGCAGCCGAGCGTGCCGCCGGGAGCCCGGCCGTTCCGGGACGCGTCGGCACGGCCCGCGAGTGCCCCGGCGACGGTCGCACAAGGCGCGGTTGCGGATCGGAACACCGATGGCCTGACTGCCGACAGCCCGGACATCGCGTCCGGAGTGGGCCCGAGCGGCGCCGCGCGCCCGGTGTCCGAGGAAGCGCCCGCATCAGGCGCGCCGAACCGCGACCTGCCGCCGGCGCGGCAGCCGAAGATGATCGGCGGCCCGGGCGCCGCACTGCATGTCGAGAGGGCAGCCGCGGAGGCCCGCGCGGCGGCGGGTGCCGCTACCGCCGACGGCGCGGTTCCCGGCACTGCGGCGGCCGACGTACGCGAGACGCCCGAACCGCCGACGCCACCGGCAACTCCCGCACCGGAGCGGCGGTTTCCGATGCCGATCCCGCGCGGCCCGGGCGCCTCCACGCGCATCGGGCCCTCCCGCGGTCGGCGGGTGGGAGCACAGCAGCCGGCGGGCCCGGAAGCCGCCGGGCAGGCGGTGGTCGGCGGGCCGGGCGCGGGTGCGTTCACCGCCGACCGGGGCTCCGCCATCTCGAAGGTGGCGGAGCCCGCGGCCACGAGTGCCGCCTCCTCGGCTCCGGAACCGGCCGCGGATCCGGCCGCGGCACCGGAAGCGGCTGCCAAGGCGAGGCCAGGCGACGGCTCGGAGGGCCGTACCGCAGAGCGCGGCTCCTCGGACCAGCCGTCGGGCGACCGCGGATCCGGAGCTCCGCAAGAGGCGGCGTCCACCGCATCGGCGGCGCCGCGCCGGCCGGTCGGCGGACCCGGCGCCGGGCAGTTCACCAAGCCGACCGCCACCCCGTTGCCGGGGAAGCCGGGCACCGCCGGGTCACAACCGGCCGCCGAATCCCTCGACGCTGTCGAAACAGCCGAAGCTGCCGAAGCTGCCGAAGCTGCAGAAGTCCTTGAAGCAGCCGAAGCCGTTGAAGCAGCCGAGACATCGTCGGCACACGTGGCCGCCTCGCCGATGCCGAAGAACGCCACCAAGGCCGCCAAGTCCCCCGGGCCCGCCGAGAACACGACGTCCGCCGGGTCCCGGCAAGCCCGCGGGCGGGCCGCACGGCCCGAGCCCGACGGGCCCGTCATCACTGTCGAGACCGTCGAAACCGCCCTGCCCGCCGACGAGATCCTCGACGCCGAAATCGTCGAGGCCGAACTCGTGGACGACGACGAGCCGTTGCCGCCCCGCGCCTCGGTCACCGCACCGCCCGGCGTCACCGACCTCCCCGGCAAGCCCGCGGGGGCCGTGCGACGCGGTCGCAACGGACAGCACGGCGGACAGTACGGCGGGCAGCGCGACGGACAACGCGGCGAACCGCACGATGCGACACGCGAAGGCTCACGCGGCACACGCCGCGCGTCGTCCACCGGTCACGCCGGACACGCCGGACAGCCCGGTCGCCCCGGTCGCCCGGGCGACGACCGGGAGCGTACGCGCGGCCGCGGCCGTACCGACGACTGGAGCCGCGAGCGCAACCACGACCGCCCGACCGGTCCGAACAACTCACGCCCGCGCGCCGCGGACGCCCCACGCCCCGACACCCCGTCGAAGACCGGCGCCTCGGCGACCGCCCCCGAAGCCGCGAACTCCGCGGCCGCACGGCAGCGTTCGGAGGCCAAGGCCGAGCGGCGCCGCTTCCTCGCCTGGGTCGCCGGAGGCGCGGCGGTGCTCGCGGGGGCGGCAACCGGCGCGGTGCTGTGGGGCGACGGCGGCAGCACGAAGCCGGTACGCACCGCGCCGGTCGCGGCCCCGCCCGCCGCGGCCCCCGGCCCCGCCGCGCCCGCCCCGGCGGCACCGCTTCGCGTGTGGTTCCGGCAGGGCTCGGTGACGGCCGGTCAGCTCCAGGAAATTGCCGAGGCGTTGCGCGGGACCGACAGCCGCCTGCGGCTCGCGGCGGAGTCGAAGGAGTCGTCCGGCTACGCGCGAGCTCTCGTGTCCGAACTCGGCACCGGCCAGGACACCGCGCCCGACGTGTTCGAGGTCGACATCTTGTCGTTGGCCGCCCACCAGGCGGCGGGCCGCATCATCGACCTCGCCCCCTACCAGGACCGCTTCGACACCGGCGCATGGCTCCCGGCGGTCCAGTCCGCGGTCAAGGCCGGCGACCGGTTGCTGGGGATGCCGCTGACCGCTTCGGCTCCCGTGGTGCTCTACCACCAGGGCATGTTCGCCGAGGCGGGCGTCGCGGTCCCGAGCACCCGCGAGCAATGGGTCGACGGCCTTGAGCAGTTGCGTACGCAGTTCGCCGACGACCGCGAGTTCCGACCGCTCTGGCTGCCCGGCCGCTCGTGGCACGTGCTCGCGTCGCTGATGTGGGGTTCCGGCGGCGCGCTCGCGCTGCGCGAAGGGGACACGTGGCGGGGCGCGTTCGACCTCCCCGGGTCGATCGACGGCGTCCGGTTCTTCCGCCGTTTGCAGCAATACGCCCCGGAAGCCCAGGACTTGACCGAGGACGGCCTCAAGGTGGGCGAGCTGTTCGCCCGCGGCCGGGCCGCCTCCGTCGTCGGCTCCGCCTCCCTGCACCCGACCGCGCTCGCGGCCGACGCGGCACTCGGGCAACAGCTCAACGCGTTCGCGATGCCGGGGCGTACCGCCGACGCGCCGGGGGCGGTGGGTGTGCAGGGGACCGCTCTTGCGGTGTCGGCCAAGTGCCGCGACGTACCCGCGGCCGTGGAGTTGCTGGCGCTGCTCGCGACGGACTCGTGGCGCGACCAGGTGTCCCGGACAGCCGGCGCGCTCTCGCCGCGCACGGTGCCCGAGCAGGCGGTCTTCGGGCCCAACCCGATGCTGCGCGCGGGCGCGTCGGCGGTGCGTACGTCCGGCCGGGCATACCCGGCGGCCCCGGGCTGGTCGGAGCGGCCCGTGTTGGAGTTCGGGCGCGCGGTGCTCGCGGGGACGGACGCGATGGCGGCGGCGGTGAGCGCGAACCAGTTGGTGGCAGCGGAGTTCGGGCGTACAACAGGGTGACACGGGCGGGGTGACACGGCGGGGTGACACGGCGGGGTGACCCGGCGAAAGTTCGGCGCCTCCGTTCGGGCGTCTGTGCGGAGCGGCTCATGGGATACACCCCGTCCCCGGTGGTAGACCTTGGGCTACCGACAGGAAGGGACAATCACCATGCCGCTCACCGGCGAGTACGAGCCGAGCCCGACCAAGTGGGTGCGCGACCAGGTGGAGCAGTACGAGAGCTCCGGCGGCACCAAGGGCACGACCATAAGGGGTATGCCCGTTGTCGTTCTGACCACGCGCGGCGCCAAGAGCGGCAAGCTCCGCAAGACGCCGGTCATGCGGGTCGAACACGACGGCGTGTACGCGGTGGTGGCGTCGCTCGGCGGCGCGCCCAAGCACCCGCTCTGGTACCACAACGTCGTCGCCGACCCCCAGGTCGAGTTGCAGGACGGCCGGGAGCGCCGCGACATGACGGCGCGTGAGGTCACCGGGGACGAGAAGGCGGTGTGGTGGGAGCGCGCGGTCGCCGCGTACCCCGACTACGCCGACTACCAGAAGAAGACCGACCGGCAGATCCCCGTCTTCGTCCTGGAGGCGAACGACGGCGGCTGACGCGCTCGGGCACACCGCGGGGCGCCTGCGTACGCACCCGGGCATGCGCCCCGCTCGTGTGTCCGAGTGCGTGCATCGAGTTGTGCCGTGGTGCGTCGTTGCGTGTCGTGGTGCGTCGTTGCGTGCCGCCGGGTGCACTGACACGTGGATCCGTGCGCGCGCCCGTGCAACCGCACGGGGTCGCCCTCGCCCCACGAACCTCGCAGGCAACTGGTCCACGTTACGCCGCGCTTGTCCCCGCGCGATCCACTTCGCCCGAACCCGGGCTCCGTGCACCCGTGTGCGCCCTACGTTCATGAGGCTCCGTCCTCGCGACCGGCACCGGTGACGCCCATCAGTCCGCCCCCGGCCGGTCACGCTCCGAGTCCATGAGGGTGCGTTCCGCCATGCTCAGGTTGTCCGGGTGCGACATATGAACAGCAATCAGGCGCCGCAATGGGCCGCCGACGTCCCGCCCGTCGATCGGGTGCCCGCCCAGGTGTCCGGGCCCGTGCCGCCGCAACCCACCGCTCCCCCGGCCGGTCCGCACGAGCCGCTCGACCCGCGGCTGATCCAGGAGAGCCTGGCCGCCGTGGCGCCGATGGCCCACGACCTGGTGTCGCACTTCTACGCGCTGCTGTTCATCGACCGCCCCGACCTGCGCGCGATGTTCCCGCCGATGATGGACGCGCAACGGGACCGCCTCCTCGCCGCGCTGCTGCGCCTCGGCGCCGGTGCGCACGCCCCGGAGGCGCATCGCGAGTTCCTGCGCCAGCTAGGCCGCGACCACCGCAAGTACGGCGTCCTGCCCGAGCACTACGCGGCCGTCGGCAGCGCCCTGATCGGCGCGCTCGCCCGGTACTCCGGCGGCCGCTGGAACGCCGCCACACGTGACGCGTGGACGGCGCTCTACGGGTGGGCGGCCGGGATCATGATCGACGCCGCCGAGCAGGACGCGGCCGCTTCGCCGCCGTGGTGGGACGCGCGCATCGTGGCCCACGAGCACCGCGGACCGGACATCGCGATCATCACGGTGGCCCCCGACCGCCCGCTCCCCTACCGCCCCGGCCAGCACGTCACCGTCGAGACGCCCTGGTGGCCCCGCGTGTGGCGGCACTACTCGATAGCCAACGCACCGCGCGCCGACGGCCTGCTGGAACTGCACGTACGCGCGCTTCCGGCCGGCTGGGTCAGCCAGGCCCTCGTGCACCGCGCCTGCGTCGGCGACCACATACGACTCGGCCCGGCGCGCGGCGCGCTGGTCATGCGCGGCGAGTCGCTGCGCCGGGCGCTGTGCATCGCGGGCGGCACCGGCCTCGCCCCGATCAAGGCGCTGGTCGAGCACATGGCACAGCGCCAGCTCGCGCACCAGGCCTATGTGTTCATCGGCGCGCGGCACAGTTCGGAGCTGTACGACGTACGCTCGCTCGCCCTCATGTCCGAGATGTACTCGTGGCTGCACGTGGTGCCGGCCGTCTCCGACGAGCACTCGTTCGACGGCGCCCGCGGCACGCTGCCGGACATCATCGCCCGCTACGGCAACTGGCACGACCACGACGTGTTCATCAGCGGTTCCGCGGCGATGGTGCGCGCGACGACCAGCCGGTTGACGCTGGACCTGGGAGTCGCGCCGGGCCGCCTGCTGACCGAGAGCCTGGACACCGTCTCCCAGGGGGAGCGCGTGCTCGGCGCCGGATAGCGGCGGGCGTACCGTGTACTCGGCATCGGCACGAAAGGCAGGCGAGGACATGGTCGGCAAACCACCGGTCGGAGACTTCGACGACAGCGGTATGACGGTGGGGTCGCCGAAGCGGTACGCCGCGGGCGTGCCCGCGGTCCTTGCCACGCTCAAGCACGCCGGCCGGGAGATGGGCGTACGCCGCAGTGCGCTCACCCTCCTCAAGGTGAACCAGAAGGACGGCTTCGACTGCCCGGGGTGCGCGTGGCCCGAGGGCGAGCACCGCAGCCCGATCGGCGAGTACTGCGAGAACGGCGCGAAGGCCGTCGCCGAGGAGGCGACGCTGCGCCGGGTGACGCCGGACTTCTTCGCGGCGCACTCGGTGGCGTCGCTGGCGGAGCGCACCGACTTCTGGCTGGGGCAGCAGGGGCGGCTGACGCACCCGATGTACCTGGCGGACGGGGCGTCGCACTACGCGTCCGTCGGGTGGGACGAGGCGTTCGGCATCATCGCGGAGGAACTGGCCGCGCTCGGTTCGCCGGACGAGGCGGCGTTCTACACGTCGGGGCGGACGAGCAACGAGGCGGCGTTCGCCTACCAGTTGTTCGTGCGGGCGTTCGGCACCAACAACCTCCCCGACTGCTCGAACATGTGCCACGAGTCGAGCGGTTCGGCGCTGAGCGAGACGATCGGCGTCGGCAAGGGCAGCGTGTCCCTGGAGGACATGCACCGGGCCGACCTGATCCTGGTCGTGGGCCAGAACCCGGGGACCAACCACCCGCGCATGTTGTCCGCGCTGGAGAAGGCCAAGCGCGCGGGTGCCCACATCGTGGCCGTCAACCCGCTGCCCGAGGCGGGGTTGATGCGGTTCAAGAACCCGCAGCGGCCCAACGGAATCGCGGGCCACGGCACGGCGCTGGCCGACGAGTTCGCGCAGATCCGGGTGAACGGCGACCTCGCGCTGTTCCGTGCGCTGAATCGATTGCTCCTGGAGGCGGAGGACGCCGCGCCGGGCACCGTCCTCGACCGCCCGTTCATCGACGAACACTGCGCGGGATTCGACGAGTTCGCCGCCGACGTGCACGCCACGGACTGGGACGACGTCCTGGCGGCGACCGGACTGCCCCGGGCGCAGATCGAACGAATCCACCAGCAGGTCCTCAAGTCCCGGCGGGTGATCGTGTGCTGGGCCATGGGCCTGACCCAGCACCGCAATTCGGTGCCGACCATCCGTGAGGTCGTCAACTTCCTCCTGCTGCGCGGCAATATCGGACGCCCGGGCGCCGGCGTGTGCCCGGTACGCGGGCACAGCAACGTGCAGGGCGACCGCACGATGGGCATCTACGAGAAGCCGTCGGCCGCCTTCCTGGACGCGCTGGAGGCCGAGTTCGGCTTCGCGCCGCCGCGCGAGCACGGGCACGACGTCGTGGACACGATCCGGGCGATGCGCGACGGCCGCGTGAAGGTCTTCATGGCGGTCGGCGGCAACTTCGTGGCGGCGACGCCCGACACGGCCGCGACGGAGGCCGCGCTACGCGGCACCGCCCTGACGGTCCAGGTGTCGACGAAGCTGAACCGCTCGCACGCGGTGCCGGGGCGGCGGGCGCTGATCCTGCCGTGCCTGGGGCGTACCGAGGCCGATGTGCAGGCGGGCGGCGAGCAGTTCGTGACCGTCGAGGACTCGATGAGCGCGGTGCACGCGTCGACGGGGCGGCTCGCGCCCGCGTCGCGCGAACTGCGCTCCGAGGTCGCGATCGTGTGCGGGCTGGCCGAGCGCGTCCTCGGTGACCGGGTCGCGGTGCCGTGGCGGGCGTTCCGCGACGACTACAACCTGATCCGGGAGCGCATCGAGCGGGTGGTGCCCGGATTCGCGGACTTCAACCGGCGCGTCCGGGTGCCGGGCGGCTTCGTGCTGCCACACGGGCCGCGTGACGAGCGGCGATTCCCGACGGCGACGGGCAAGGCGAACTTCACGGTGAACGCCCTGGAGGTGTTGCAGGTGCCGACCGGGCGGCTGGTGCTCCAGACCGTGCGGTCGCACGACCAGTACAACACCACGATCTACGGCTTGGACGACCGCTACCGGGGGATCAAGGCGGGGCGCCGCGTGGTGTTCGTGCACCCGGCGGACCTGGCCGAACTGGGCGTCGCGGACGAGGCGACGGTCGACCTGGTGAGCGAGTGGACGGACGGCGTGGAGCGGCGGGCGCCCGGGTTCCGCGTGGTGGCGTACCCGACCGCGCGCGGGTGCGCGGCGGCGTACTTCCCGGAGACGAACGTGCTGGTGCCGCTGGACAGTACGGCCGAGGTGAGCAATACGCCGACGTCGAAGTCGGTGATCGTGCGACTGGAGCCGCGCGACATGTGACCGACGGTCTTCGGCCTGGTCGGCCCGCTCGACGTACGCGTCAGGCGGGCCGACACACGGGGTCCCCAGCGCGGATGGTTCCCAGTGGTTCCGCGCGACGGTTCTGCGCTGTGATTCTGCGCTGTGTTCCCCGCGGCTGTCGGTGCGGCGTCGTCAGCAGCCGCAGTCGCAACCGCAGTCGCAGCCGTCGCAGCAATCGCCGCAGTTGCAGCACTCGCAGCAACCGGGGTCGCAGTCGCAGTTGTTGCAGCAGCCCTGACGCTGTTGGCCCGTGCAGGGGTCGGTGAACTCGTCACGGCAGCAGGCCTGGCAGGTGCAGCACAGGCCGACCCAGATGAGGCACGCGACGAGGGCGTTGTGGCGCCGCCCGGGTCCGCGGCCGGGACCACCAGGGCCGCCGGGACCGCCGGGACCGGCCGGACCGATCGGCGTACGCCACGGGTCACCCGGCTGCTGCGGCCCGAACGGGTTTCCGGGACCGGAGGGCGGAGGCTGGTGGCCGGGCGGGCTCTGCGGCCAGGAAGCCACGACCTTGGTTCCGTCCAGAAGGCCGGTGGCGCCGGGCCCGGAGGCCGCACGGGGTTCTGCCCCGGTCGCACTTTTGCGTGCCGAACATGAGTGCCCGCGCGTCCGCTTCATCGGGAACCCGGCGTGCTCGAAGGTGCGGTCCACGGCCGTGTCGACCTCGTGCACAAGCAGCGTGTGCACGAGACGCTGCTCGACGAAGGTGACGTCACGCAAGGCGAGGCGGATGCCGTGGGCGGCGTCGCGGCAGAGCCGGTACGCCTCGTCCGGACCGGTCCCGGTGGCCAGCAGCGGGTTCCAGGAGCCCGACTCGCGGTCCTCCCATACGTCCTCGACCGCGTCGAGCAGGTGCGCGAGGCGGCCGAAGAGGCGGCCGGCCTCGGCGAGCGACTCGGCGTTCTCGGGCCGTCCGGCCAGTACGGCCGTGTGCGCGAAGGCGGCGGCGGTGGCGGTCTCGGTGGGCTCGGTGACGACGAGGACGGACGTACCGGGACCGGCCAACGCCTCGATCTCGCCCTGCCTGCCGACCGCCTCGGTCAGCACGGCCGTGTCGAACCCGACGTCGTGACCTGTCCCTTCGCCCTGCCGCGCCCAGCGGGTCGCGATGCGGCGGGCGCCTCCCGCGACGCCCCGGCGGGCGAACACGCCGTCCCCGTCCTCGACGTGGTCGCGCATCTTCGCGGACGCCAGCACCAGCGAGACCGCGGCGGCCAGGCGCGCGCCCTCGCCCTTCGCGATCTCCGCGGTGCGCATGCCGCGCAGCGGGCACGGTCCCGCCTTGCGCCGCCCGGACGCCGCCTTGTCCGGCTCCGCCTGGGCCTCGACGAGAACCGAGATGATCAGCCCGTCATAGTTGGTGGCGATGCGGGCCGCCTGCCCGTGGTCGTCGCGCAGCGCCAGGCACAACCCGCACAGATGCGCCATCCACGCCTCGCGCAGCCCGTCGGTCAGCCGGTGCCGACACGGCCTGATGATCCCGAACACGCGTGTCCCTCCCCGTTGCCACTTGGATGCCGCCCCCGGCCGTCCGCGTCGGCCCGGCAATGGTGCATCAGGGTAGCGATCAGCGCGATCTCCCGTCCGCCCCCGGGCGGCGGGGTCGAGCGGCTCGACCGCGGATCGGCGCTGCCCGCGCACAGCAGACCAGTTCGGGGCGCGGCGCCGCTGCGGCGCCGTCGCGTCCGGGTTGCTCTTGGCAGCAAGTTGGCTGCCCGTTGACCGACTGTTGACGTACGGAGGGCTGCCCCGGACTGTCCCGGCCCGTCCCGGCGGGACCGCCTTGCGCGCGTCTGCCGTGCGAGCGTCTGCCGTGCGGCCTTGCCTTGGGGCCCGCCCCGCGGGCTACCGTCCGGCGAGCAGGCCGACCAACCGGCGCACCTGCGCATCGGCGCGTACGGCGAGCTTGCGGTACGTCTCGATCGGTTCACCGAGCGGATCCGCCAACTCGTCGTCCGAGCGCGCCATGCGCCGAACGTCACGCAGCGCGTCGACCTCGGCGACCCACTCGCGCAACGGAGCGTCGCCGCGTGGGCCCACCTTCTCACCGAGTCGGGCCAGCTCCCCCAGCACGAACGCGCGCGACTCGGCGTCGGACGAGCGCGCCGAGATCCCCCAGATGTGCTCGCGGGTCATGCCGAGTACGACGTCGGCGGCGTCCAGCATCTCGGGGGTCAGCTTGCGGCTCGTGTGGTCGTGCGCCGCCACGCCGTACTCCTCCAGCACCTGCGCGCTCTCCTCGGTCATCGACGCCGAGCCCCAGCCGAGCGTGCCGGCGGACGCCACCGGCCAGTCGCGCAGCCCCGCCTCGGCGAGGTGGTGGCGCAGCATGGCCTCGACCATCGGCGAGCGGCAGATGTTCCCGGTACAGACAACAAGGATCACGCGGTCACCGTACTGCCGCCCCCGGCACCGGCCGTCGGCGGGACGGCCCGTCCGTTCCGCTCTGGGCCCGTCGGTCTTCGGTTCCTGACGCCGCGTGAGAAGCCGGTGACCTGGGGCCACTTCGGGTTCCCGTTGCTACTTCCGGGTTCTGTTTGCTTCTCCGCGCTTCTCCGCGCTTCTCCGCGGATTGCTATCCGGTCACGTCCGGCGTCACGGGGGCGGTCCTGTCGCCGCGCTGGACTAGCATCGCCGTCCGCCACACACAAGCAACTGGTCTGTCGCACGCCTTCAGCCGCGTGTGCGCCACGGGGGAACGGATTTCACAGCTATGTCGCATCGCACCGCGTCGACCGCCAAAGGCATGCTCGGAGCCGTCATGGGCCTGATCCTGATCGGCGTCATCGCCGTCGGCGGTGTCATCGGATACCGGCAGTTCGTCGCCGACGACGGCGAGGGCTCGGACAGCAGCGCGCCGGTCTCGTCGGTCTCGGACCGGCCGTACCCGACCGGCCCCGCCGCACCGAACGCCGCACCGACGGTCCCGCCGCCGCCCTCCTCCGCCCCGCCGTCGACCTCCGCGTCGCCGTCGCCGACCGCCGCCGAGACCGGGCCGGGGTCGGGCACCCGCGTACCGGAGTTGCAGGCCGCCGCGGAGCAGGCGACCGCGGGCAAGCCGCAGGCGTCGCTGGTGGCGCTGAACATCCACACCGGCGAGATCGTCGCGACTGTCAACGACACCGGGATGTCGGGGGTGATCGCACCGGGCTCCACGTTCAAGATCGTCTCGTCGGCGCTGCTGCTCAAGAAGGGTGTCGTCACCCCGGACACGAAGGTGCCGTGCCCGAAGACGGCCGTCGCCGGGCAGGCCTTCCACAACGTCGACAACTTCGAGATCCCGGACGCCACCTTCCGGCAGGACTTCGCGCGGTCCTGCAACACCGCGTTCGTGGAGTTGCGCTCGAAGATCGGCGACTCCGAGCTCGCCACCTTCTCCACCGACTATTTCGGCCTCAACAGCAACGCCTGGCAGGTCGGCGAAGGCGGGACCACCGACGGCACGGTGCCGGCGGCCGCCGACGACGCCGACAAGGCAGCCCAGATGATCGGGCAGGGCTCGCTCAAGATGAACCCGATGACCATGGCCTCCGTGGTCGCCACGGCCGTCACCGGACAGTTCCACCAGCCGGTCCTGGTCCGGGGCGGGGAGACGTACAAGAACACCAAGCCGCTGCCGAAGAACGTGGTGTCCGGCATCAAGGACATGATGCGGGCCTGCGCGACCAGCGGGACCGCGGCGTCGACCTTCCGCGGCATGCCCGGCGTGGGCGCCAAGACCGGCACCGCCGAGGTCGGCAACGGCACGAACGGCTGGATGGTGGCCTACCGGGGCGACATCGCGGTGGCCGTGGTCGTCATCGGCGGCGAGTCGGGCTCGGGCTCCGCGGGACCGATTGTGCGGAGCTTCCTGTCCGCAGTCCCCGCATGACGGGCGCCGCCGCGAGGGACGGGGGCCGGTGCCTGCCGCGACGTGAGGAATCTCGTGGTCGTGGGCCATCGCTCCGGACCCCGCCATCTGGCACCATGACCAGGTGAGCGATCTTCCCGAGGACCGCCCGGTCGCCTTCGCCGGCGGCCGCGCCGAGAGCTTCGTCGACCTGCTGAGCCTCGACGAGATCGAGCAGAACATCTTCCGCGGCACCTGCCACGCGGGGGCGCCACTGCGCGCCTTCGGCGGGCAGGTGGCCGCGCAGGCCCTCGTCGCGGCCGGGCGTACGGTCACCGCCGACCGGCACGTGCACTCCCTGCACGCCTATTTCCTGCGTCCGGGACGCACGACCTCGCCGATCATCTACCTCGTCGACCGGGTGCGCGACGGCCGCTCCTTCACCACCCGGCGCGTGATGGCGGTGCAGAACGGCGAGACGATCTTCACCCTCTCGGCGTCGTTCAAGGTCCCCGAGGACACGCCCGAGCACCGCCGCGCGATGCCGGACGTGCCGCGCCCCGAGGACCTGCCCGACCCGTACGAGGGCCTGCCGCGCTCCGCCCGCGACCACTACGAGGTCTCCCAGACCCGGCTGGTCATGGACATGCGGTTTGTCCCCAAGGACCCGGGAGCCATCACGCACCTCACCGACGGCATTCCGCACCAGCGGGTGTGGATGAAGGCCGCCGAGAAGCTGCCCGACGACCCGTTGCTGCACGTGTGCGCGATGGCGTACATGTCCGACCTCACCTTGGCCGGCACCGCCGCTGCCCCGCACATCACCGACCCGCAGAACCTCCAGATGGCCTCGCTCGATCACGCGATGTGGTTCCACCGCCCCTTCCGGGCCGACGAGTGGCTGCTGTTCGCGCAGGCCTCCCCGACCGCCCAGGACGCGCGCGGCTTCGCCATCGGCGAGTTCTACAACCACGACGGCGTCCTGGTCGCGCACGCCGTCCAGGAAGCCGTCATCCGCCAGCACTGACCCGCGTTCCGGGGCGGTTACGGCGTCCGGGGGACGGGCCGGAACGGTGGCGCGGGTGCGGCGTTGATCAGGGCATGGCCAGTTCCGAAGACACCGCGGCGGACTCGACAGGGAAGCCCGCCGGGGATCCCGCGCCGGACCGCCGGGGCGCGACGCCCATGAAGATCGCATTCGCGCTGCGCGAGTCCGGTGCCGAGGTCCCGCTCCCGGAGGCGGTGGTCGAGGTGGACACCGGCTCCTACCCGACGCTGCTGAATCAGGCGCAAGAGAGCGGCTTCGTCCCCGCGTTCGGCGAACCGCCCGCCACGAGCGCCGAAGTGCAGGTACGCAGCGGGCAGTTCACCAGCCTGCTGCTGCTCGGCGAGCGGCAGATCTGGGAGATGGACCCGCCCGCGCCGGTCGCGAGCGCGTGGACCGACGCCGCGGCGCACCACGGCATCGCGATCGTCTCGGTGGTGCCGCCCGGGACCTGGCCCTCCGACATCACCGGCCTCCCGCCGGCCGAGGCCGCCGCCCGCTTCGCGCACAGCCTGGAGCAGGCACGCGACGCCCACCACCTCCTCCACGGCACCGCCCGGGTGGTACACACCTGAGCGCGGCGCGAGGGCTGGTCAGGTCAGGTCGGTTCGCCTACACCGGCGAAGAGCCGGGCGGAGGCGTTGGGGTCGGGGTGATGCGTGCGCAGTTGCGCAACTGGTCGATCTGACGGAGACAACAGGGCTGCAAATTCGGATCGTTCCGTTCACCAGCGGATCCCAGGGGGTAGGGGCGGCCGTGGGGGCGACGCTGTTCGGGTTTCCGGGCGAGGCACTCGCGTCGTCGGCCCGCGGCCGAAGTGTTCGGCGCAACGGTCCTCACCGAAGCACCGCGCTCGGTGCGGTTCGTGCGGAGGTCGTGCGAACGGCTCGACAAGGTCGCGCTGTCACCGGTCGACTCAATGAACTTGATCCGAAGCCGATCGCAGGAGCTGCGCAATGCATAGGCACGCGGTGGTGCCCCAGTGGCGGAATTCGTCGTACGGCGGCAGCGGCAACGGGCAGTGCGTGGAGGTCGCCTGTCCGGCTGTCGGGCTGTTGGTGCGGGACTCCAGAGCCACGGCCGACGGGACTCTCCGCTTCGCCCCGGAACGGTGGTCCTCACTCGACCGCCGGTTGAGGTAGCGGGAATGCCTCTGGTCGAGGCCTCGGTCGAGGTGCCCGTCGACATCGCGACCGCCTTCGCCGTGTCACAGACAACGGGCGACGTGCGCAAACGCTGGGATCCGTTCATCCGTTGGCAGCGGTTCCTCGACGGTGCCACCGAACCGGCCAAGGGCGTACGGACCCTGACGGTCCATCGGGCCGGGTTTCGCATGGTCAGCGAGTACGTGTCCTACCAGCCGCCCACCAACGTCGGTATGCGCATGGTCGAAGGCTCGTGGTTCTTCGCCAAGATGGGCGGTGGTTGGCGGTTCACGCCAGTCGAAGGGCATCCCGACCGTACGCTCGCGGTCTGGCGGTACAACTTCGGCTGCCGCCCCCGCTGGCTCGCGCCGCTTGCCGACCGGATCGGCACCGTCGTCCTGCGGCGTGAGATCAGGCGCCGGATCGCCCACTACGCGCGGGGCTGCTCCGATCCGGTCGTGCTGGCGGCGGCGCGGGGCGCGGCGCCCTCAGAGAGCTGATCCGCTCGCCCGCATCGCGGCGATCTCGTCGGCGGAGTAGCCCAGTTCGGCGAGCACCGCGCCGGTGTGCTCGCCGAGGGCCGGGATCGCGCCCATGGGCTGTTCGTAGCCCGCGACGACCGGCGGCGGCAGCAGGGCCGGGGTCGGGCCGCCGGGAGTTTCGACGGTGCGCCAGCGGTCGCGGGCGGCGAGGTGCGGGTGCGCGATGACGTCGCTGGGCGTGTTGTAGCGGGAGTTGCCGATGCCGGCGTCGTCGGCGCGGCGCTGCACGTACTCCAGCGGGTGCCGGGCGCACCATGCGGCGATCGCCGCGTCCAGCACGTCGCGGTTGCGCACCCGGTCGGCGTTGCCCGCGTAGCGGGCGTCGTCGGCGAGGTCGGCGCGCTCGATCAACTCCCTGGCCAGCCGCTGCCATTCGCGGTCGTTGGTGGTGCCGAGGACGACCGTGTGCCCGTCGGCCGTGCGGTACGCACCGTACGGCGCCACCGCGGGCGAGCCCATCCCGATCGGCACCTGGTCGACGCCGGAGTGCCGCGTGTACGTCAGCGCGTACCCCATCATCTCGGCCATCGTGTCGAACATGCTCACCGACACCGCGGGTCCGGCGGTGTTCCCGTTCCCGAGACCGCGCCCGGCGAGCAGCGCCAGCACCGAGATCGCCGCGTACAGACCCGTGCACACGTCGGCCATCGGCGGTCCGGGCTTGGCCGGGGCGCCGGGGTGACCGGTGATCGAACAGGCCCCCGACTCGGCCTGCACCAGCAGGTCGTACGCCCGCTTGTGGGACAGCGGGCCGCCCGGGCCGTAGCCGTCGACCTCGACCGCGATCAAGTCGGGGTGCCGCGCGGCCAGATCGTCCGGCGTGATGCCCAACTTGGCGGTGGCCCCCGGCGCGAGGTTGGAGACCACCACGTCGGCGCGGTCCAGGAGGCGGTGCAGCACCGCCATCCCGGTGGGGTCCTTCAGGTCGAGCGCGACCGACTCCTTGCCCCGGTTGAGCCACACGAAGTGCGCCGCCTGACCGTGCACGACGTCGTCGTAGTGCCGGGCGAAGTCGCCGCCTTTCGGGTTCTCCACCTTCACGACGCGGGCGCCGAAGTCGCCGAGCGTACGCGTGCACATCGGCGCGGACACCGCTTGTTCGAGGGTCACCACCGTGATCCCGGCCAGAGGTCCGGCGGACGGCTGCTCCGAGGTGGTCATGAGCGCATCGTAGTCACGCCGTGCCGCGGACGGCCGGGCTCGGGGCCGGAGTTCGCGGCGCCTCGGGGCTCCGGACCTCGCGGCCGGGCAGCGTGGCGGCGATCACGGCGGCCAGCAGGGCCATGCCGCAGCCGAGGAGCATGCCGACGCGGAAGCCGTTCTCGGACGGCAGCAGGTGGCCGCCGAGGTCGGTGGTCATGTGCGACAGGATCACGCCCACGACAGCCGCCGCGACCGCGGTGCCGACCGCGCGCATAAGCGTGTTGAACCCGTTCGCCGAGGCGGTCTCCGTCGCGGGCACGGCCGCCATGATCAGGGCGGGCATGGCGCCGTACCCCAGGCCGATCCCGGTGTTGACCACACAGGTGACGATCATGACCGTCCACGGCGAGTCCATCAGGAACAGTGACGAGCCGTAGCCGAGAGCCATGACCAGCGCGCCGACGACCAGCGTGGTCTTCGGCCCGCGCGCGGCCGACAGGCGTGCGCCGACGGGCGAGAGCAGCATCATCATGAGGCCGGCCGGGGCCATCCAGAGTCCCATCGCGAGCATCGACTGCCCGAGGCCGTAGCCGGTGGACTCGGGGAGTTGGAGGAGCTGAGGGAGGATCAGCGCCTGGGCGTACATGGAGAATCCGAGGACGACCGAGGCCGCGTTGGTCAGCAGGACCTGGCGGCGGGCGGTCACCCGCAGGTCGACGAGCGGGTCGCGCGTACGCAGTTCCCACCACCCCCACGCGAGCAGTGCGACGACGGCGCCCACCAGCAGGCCCATGGTCGTGCCGCTGCCCCAGCCCCAGTCGGAGCCCTTGGAGACGCCCAGCAGCAGGCAGACCAGGCCGATCCCCAACCCGACGGCGCCCACGAAGTCGAAGCGGCCCACGTCACGGCGTGGCTCGGTGGCCGGGATGCGGAACCAGATCAGGGCCGCGACCAGCGCGCTCAGCGCGGCGGCGGCCCAGAAGAGGATGCGCCAGCTGGTGTTCTCGGCGACGCCTGCGGCGAGCGGCAGGCCGAGTGCGCCGCCGATGCCCATCGAGGAGCTGATGAGCGCGATGGCGGAGCCCATACGCTCCGGCGGCAGCAGGTCGCGCAGTGCGCTGATGCCGAGCGGGACCATGCCGGTGCCCAGGCCCTGGAGCGCGCGCCCGACGACCATCGGGGCGAGCGAGTCGGCCAGCGCGCAGACGACGGAGCCGATGATCAGGGGGATCGAGCAGATGAGCAGCATGCGGCGCTTGCCGTACATGTCCCCCAGCCGCCCGGAGATCGGCGTCGCGACGGCGGCCGACAGGAGGGTCGCGGTGACGGCCCAGCTGGCGTCCGCCGCGGTGGTGTGGAGCAGGCGCGGCAACTCGCCGATGAGCGGCACCACCAGGCTCGACATCAGGGAGGCGACGATGCCGGCGAACGCGAGGACACCGACGATGCCGCGCTCCCGTCCGGGGGGCGTGGGGTTGTCCACCGATGAGTCTCCGATCTCCGGCAATCCGGATGTGCACGATGCATGAGATGTGTTCCATGCACATGATGTGCAGTACACATATCATGTGCAGAGCACACAAGGCATCCGGCGGCCACGGCCTGTGTAGGCTCGCGGGCGGGCCGACAGACGGCAGCGGAGCGCGGGCACAACCGAGGAGAGCACGGGCAGAGCGGTGGGAGACGGAAAGCACATGGACAAGCCCACGCACCTGATCGAGTTCGAAACCATGCTGCTCACCCGGCACACGCACATGTCGGCGCGGTCACGCGGCGACGAAGGCCACCTCGACCGGACCAGCTACGTCCTGCTCAGCCGCATCAGCGTCGAAGGCCCCATGTCCATCCGGCAGTTGAGCGAGGCGTTCGGCCTGGACGCCTCCACGCTCAACCGCAAGACCGCGTCCCTGCTCGCCGTCGGCCTGCTGGAGCGCATCGCGGACTCGGAGGGCGGCATCGCCCGCAAATTCCGCATCACCCGGGAAGGGCAGAGCCGCCTGACCGCGGAACGCGACGAGATGGTCAGCGGCCTGGACAAGGTGCTCGCCGACTGGACCCCTGCCGAGGTCACCGCATTCGCCGCCATGCTCCAGCGGTTCAACACCTCGATCGAGGACCTGGCAGGGCTCCCCTGGCCCCGGCCGTGAACGTACCGGTGCGCCTCCGGAATTGACGCGCCCGCGTACGCCGGGCCCGCGATCGGGACCGACGTACGCGAACACGCGGACACACGCGGGAACGCGGCTAGAAGACGACGACGGAGCGGGCGGTCTCGCCGCCTCGGAGGGCGTCGTAGCCGTCGTTCACCTCGTCGAGGGTGATGCGGCGGGACACCAACTCGTCGAGGAACAGGCGGCCTTGGAGGTAGAGGTCGACGTAGCGCGGCATGTCGACGGTGAAGTTGTTCGAACCCATGTGTACGCCGCGGACGGACTTGCCCTGGCCCCACAGCGCGTAGCCGGGGATGTCGACGGTGGCGCCCATGCCGCCGATGCCGACGACGTACATGGTCCCGCCCGGCCGGGTCATCGCGAGGGCCTGGGTCGTCGTCGTGGCGTTCCCGACCGCGTCGAAGACGTGGTCGGCGCCGAGGCCGCCGGTCAGCGCCGAGACGGCCGCGACCGGGTCGCCTTCCGCGGCGTCGGTGGCGCCCACGGAGCGGGCGAGTTCGCGCTTGGCGTCGAGCAGGTCGACCGCGACGACGCGGCCCGCCCCGCGCAGGCGTGCGCCCTGCACGATGTTGAGGCCGATGCCGCCGCAGCCGATAACCACGACGGTCGCACCCGCGCGGATGTCGGCGGTGTTGAACGCCGCGCCCACGCCCGTGGTGACCGCGCAGCCGATGATGGCCGCGAGGTCGAGCGGCATGTCCTTGGCGATGGACACGACGGCGTTCTCGTGCAGGAGCATGCGCTCGGCCAGGCCGCCGACGCCCGCGTTCGCGCCGACGGCCGTGCCGTCGGGCAGGGCGAGCCGCGGTGGCAGGGCCGCGGTGCGCTGGATCGCCTGCTTGTCCTGGCAGAGCCACGTCTCGCCGCGCAGGCACAGCGCGCACCTGCCGCAGAACGCCGACAGGCACGCGATGACATGGTCGCCGGGTACGACGCGGGTGACCCCGGGGCCGACGTCCACGACGACGCCGGAGGCCTCGTGTCCGATGATCGCGGGCGCGGCGATCGGGATCTTCCCGTCGAGCAGATGGATGTCGGAGTGGCACAGGCCCGCGGCGGCGGTCGCCACCAGGACCTCGCCGGGGCCGGGTGCGGCGGTGTCGACGTCGACGACGGCCAGTGGTCGGCCGGACTCGCGGAACAGCGCTGCGCGCATGCTTACTCCTCCGTACTCCTCGGACATTCCCTCGGACGTTCCCTCGGGTGCCCCCGCGGACCTACCCGCAGACGTGCCGTCGGACGTTCCCGCGGGCGCTGCCTCGGACGTTCGCGTGGACGTTCAGTTCCCGCCCGGCGTCGCGTACGCCCACGCCGCCGGGACGTTGACGTTATGCCGACCGAGTTCAGAGAGGGTGCGAATACCCATGAGAGCCATGTCACGCTCGACTTCGGTGTTGAGGATGCGCAGCACGGTGTCGACCCCTTCGCGTCCTCCGGCGGCGAGCCCCCACACCCACGGCCGCCCGAGCATGACCGCCTTCGCCCCGAGCGCCAGCGCCTTCAGGATGTCGGTGCCGCGGCGTACTCCCCCGTCGAGCAGGACCTCGACGTCGGTGCCGTCCAGGGCGTCGGCGACCTCGGGGAGGGCGCGTATCGCCGCGGGCAGGCCGTCGAGCTGCCGGCCGCCGTGGTTGGAGACGATCACGCCGTCGACTCCCGCGGCGCGGGCGCGGCGCGCCTGTTCGGCCGTGGTGATCCCCTTGACCAGCAGGGGGCCGTCCCACATGCGTCGGACCAGGGCCAGTTCGTCGGCGGAGAACCCGGGCACGAACTTCGCCTCGAACCTGGTCGCCTGGTGCACCGCGTTCATCCCGCCGGTCGCCCCGGTCTCGGCGATGTTGCCCATCCGGATCCCCGGTCCGGTGGCCAGGGTCCGGATCCACCGGCCGAACCGGACCGGGTGGCGCACGACTTCGCCGATGTTCTCGCGGCTCACGTGCGGCGGCATGGTGAACCCCGTACGCCGGTCCGCCTCGCGGTTGCCGCCGACCGGGGTGTCGAGGGTGACGACCAGCGCCTCGCAGCCCGCACGCGCGGCGAGTTCGACGTACGGCGTGAAGTCGTCGGCGTTGCCCCACGGGTACAGCTGGAACCACAGCGGCCCGGGGCACTTCTCGGCGATCGCCGTGACCGAGTGGCTGGACGCCATGCTCACCGTGAAGACGGTCCCCGCCGCGTGCGCCGCGCCGGCACCCGCGAACTCCGCGTCCCGGTGCTGGATCCCGGGCATTCCCGTGGGGGCGAGCAGGACCGGGGAGGCGAGCGTACGGCCGAACAGCTCGACGGAGCGGTCGCGTTCGCGCACGTCGGTGAGCAGGTTCGGGCGCAACGTCAGCTCCTCGAACGAGCGGAGGTTGGCCCGGTGCGTCGTGAAGTCCTCGGCGGCGCTGTCGACATAGCTGAACGGGAGGGCGCACGAGCGTCTGCGGGCGAGCGCGCGGACGTCCTCGATGTTCAGCGGCCCCGCGGCGGGGCCGCCGCGGCCGGTCGCCAGCCTGCCGAGGTCGGCGAGCAGCGGGCGGGCGAGTGCGGTGAGACCGCCGAACCGGTCCTTGGCGGCCGCGTTGTCGGTCATCGGGCCACCGCCGGGGTCTTGGCGCGGTACTTGGCGGCGATCGCGGCCAGGCGGCCGGGGTAGTCCTCGGGGTCGAGGACGGCCTCGATCAGCACGAGGCGGTCGCGGTTGCGGTCGGCTTCCGCGAGGGCGGCGTCGAGTTCGGCCGCCGTGGTGGCGCGCCGGACCACCGCGCGGTCGCCCGCGCCGAAGGCGGCCGGCAGGTCGGTGTAGCGCCAGGGCGCGATGTCGTTGTACGGCGCGTCCGTCGGGTGGATCGCCCGCTCGATCGAGTAGCCGCCGTTGTTGAGCACCAGGACCACCGGCGCCGCACCCACCCGGGCCATCGTGCCCAGTTCCTGCGCGGTGAGTTGCAGCGACCCGTCGCCGATCAGCAGCAGGGTCCGCCGGTCCGGGGCGGCCACACACGTGCCGAGCGCGGCGGGGAGGGTGTAGCCGATCGAGGACCACAGCACTTGGCCGACCACGGTCACCCCGGCCGGCATCCACGTGTCGACCACGCCGAAGAACGCGGTGCCCTGCTCGGCGACGACGACGTCCCCGGTCCGCACGAACCCGGCGAAGCGGTCGCCCAGGGCGGCCTGGGTCAGCGGGGCGTGCGGGTCGGCGTCCGCGCGTGCGCGTACCGGCCGTTGCGGCGGCGCGAAAGCCGGCCGGTCCATGGACTCCCGCACGATTGTGGTGAGTACCGCGAGCGCCTCGGCCATCGGCAGGTCGCGGAAGACCGCGTCGCCGATGCGCGTCTCGTACGCGCCGACCTCGATCGTGCGGCCGGCCGGGAAGGCGTGTGTGAAGCCGCCGGAGTTGCCGTCGCTGATCAGTACGCCCACCGCGACGAGGCAGTCGGCCTGCTCGACGACGGCGCGGGTGCCGGGCGCGCTCGCCGCTCCGACGTACATCCCGGCGAACGTCGGGGCGCTCTCGTCGACGACCCCCTTGCCCATGTTCATCGCGGCGACCGGCAGCGGCCCGGCGGCGACGAGATCGGCCAGCGCCTCATGGGCGCCGTGCCGCTCCACGAGGTGGTCCGCCAGTACGGCGGCGCGCACGGCACCGGCCAGCAGCTTCGCCGCCTCGGCGCGGAACGCGGCGACCAGTTCCCTTGGCACCGGGGGCGGTTCGGGCAGCAGCGGCTCGTCGGGGGCGGGCGCGGGGGCGTGCACGAGATCGGTCGGCAGCGCGATGCGGACCGGGCGCTTGTGCTCCCAGCAGGCGCGCAGCACGCGGTCCATCTCCTCGGCGGCGTGTTCGGCGGTCAGTGTCACGCGGTCGCAGGTCACCTCGGCGTGCAGGCGCTCGAAGCGGCCGAAGTCGCCGTCCGCCATGGTGTGGTGCATGGGCAGGCCGGCGTCGACGGCGCGGGTGGACGGCGCGCCGACGATCTCGACGACCGGGACGGATTCGGCGTACGCGCCGCCGATGCCGTTGACCGCGCTCAGCTCGCCCACACCGAACGTGGTCAGGACCGCGCCCGCACCGCGCAGGCGGGCGTACCCGTCGGCGGCGTACGCGGCGCCGAGTTCGTTGCACGTGCCGACGAAGGCCAGCTCGGACGCGTGCACCTCGTCCAGGAACGCGAGGTTGTAGTCGGCGGGAACGCCGAACAGGTCCTCGACGCCCAGTTCGCGCAGTCGCGCGATCAGCCGGGTGGCGACGGTGGTCATCGGGCGGCCTCCGAGGGACGGTGCGGTCGAGCGTGCCCCCGGGCAGGGGCGGTGCGGTCGCGGGTCGGCGACCGGGTTAGCCAATGGCTAAACGCGTGAAGAGTCAAGTCCCGCGACACGCCGTCCGCCCGAAAGGCCGGGGAGGCGGACGGGCGGTTTAGGGTGATCTCGGTCGTCGCGGTTCCGACGGTGATGTCCGAATCGCGCCGCCCGTCGCAGGTCGGCGGCAGCACAGGTTCCGGGATGAGGTGGCCGCGCATGTCCGGTGAGCCCTGGCAGCCCGGGGTCCACGGCGAGGCGTACCGCGAAGCTCCCGGCGCGCAGCCCGCCGACCGTCTCTACCTCGACACCGACACCACGCTGTCGCGCGACTCGGCGCTCATGGCGAGCTGGCAGAGCTTCTGCCACATCATCCGGCACCGCATCCGGCATGTGTTCTGGAAGCTTCCGGAGGCCGCGGACCGCAGCGGCCTCGGCCCCGGCGAGATCCCGCCCGCGGACATCCTGCGGGAGATCGGCGGGATCATCGCGCAACTCGATCTGATCCGTACGATCCCGCCCGACCACGAGCTGTGGCGGGCGCGGTGGCACCACCCGGACGAACGCGTCGCCACGGCAAAGGCATTGGGGACCCTGCCCGAACGGCTGTCCACACGCTCCAACCGCATGAGTCCCGCCGGCATCCCGATGTTCTACGGCGCCACCAGTGCGGACACGGCGCGAGCCGAGGCGGTGGCCGCCCCGGCGCCCGGAGCGTCGCTGACCGTCGGTGCGTTCCGGGTGAGTCGTCCGGCCACAGTCGTCGACCTCACGAAACTGGCGCCGGTGCCTTCACCGTTGGATGCCGGGCTCGGGCACCTGAGCCAATGCGTGGCGTTCCTGCGGGACTTCGTCGAGGACCTCGCCCGCGAGGCACGGCCGGACTTCACCGAGATCGACTACGTCCCGACTCAGGTGGTCACCGAATTCCTGCTGCACGCCTGGGACTACGGGGTCCCGGTGGACGGGATCGCCTACCGCTCCACGCAACACGACGGCCAGTGCGTGGTCCGGGACGTCAAGTCCGAGCAGTGCGTGGACCCCGGCACCCCCGCCGACGGAATCGACGTACTGCGCCTCACCCTGGCCCCGGAAACGCTGCGGTCATTTCCCGCCGCCGACGCCCCGCCCTCCCGCGGCCCCGGCCCGGCGTGACGCCGCGGCGCGGGGCGGGGTGAACGCGTACAGGTCCAGTACGGGCGGCAGTTCGGCGACGCCGGGCCCGCCGTCTCCGGTCCAGGCGGCAATGTCGTCGGCGGCCGCGGAGTCGTCACTGTGGCGGGACCGCACCGGATTCACACCGGTTTCCTCGGTTTCGCCGTCGCACAGCGCCACCAGCGTGGCAGCCGCGGACCTGCCCGACCACAGCGGGCGGCGCAGGCTAAGCCCCGTGTTGCCGGGCGCGCGCCGGGCACCTCAGTAGGCGATGCCGCCGTCGCGGGTGACCTTGATGGGGACGTCGACCCAGGTACGCACGCCGCCCTCGGCAAGTCCGAGGTACTGGCAGCGGTACCCGGTGTCCGTGTGTGCCGCCGCCGTGCCGCGCTCGACCCGGAACGCGGCCGGCATCGTGTCGCATCTGAACTGGTCGGACATGTGGCTGTGGAACATGTAGAAGGCGTCCTGGACGCGCTGCGGCGTGAGGAGTTCGGCCAGCGGTTGCACGGTGTAGAAGTTGATCACCAGCGAGTCGGGCACGACATCGTCGTCCATCGCGACCGTCCACGGGATCTCCACGCCCTGGTACGTGGTCGTGCAGGATGTCACCGCGTCCGGTGCCACCACCACACGGTTGCCCTGGCAACGCGCCGTGACCTCGCCGTACACCTTCGCCATCAGCAAGGTCTCGCGGCGGAGTTCGGTGGTCACCTGGTCGAGCACCGACGCGCCGTAGGGGGCGTCCGGGACGGACTCGTCCATCTCGGGGTAGTCCATCAGGTCCGGTCGGTCGTGCACCGCGACGGGCAACTCGCGGCCGACGATCTGCGGGGGAACCGACGGGCCGGGAGACGCGGCGATCGGGTCCACGCCCATGTTGCCGCCGTCGGCGGTGCATCCGCCTGCCAACAGAGCTGCCGCCACGAGGGCCGGCGCGGCCGCCCGGGCGGCCGCGCCGCCAACGCGCGGTGGTTTTCGGTACATTCGTCTCCCTCCCACCCGACCATGATGGCTACTCCCGGGCGGCCTGATGCGAATGCTCGGTACACGTTCCGCAAAACACCTCAGTGCCGCACGGACTTCGGCAGCAGCCACCAGGCCAGTACAGCCGTCGCCGCGAGCAGGACCGCTTCCCCGACGGCGGCGGCGCGCATGCCCGGGAGCGAGAACCCGGTGCCGTCCGAAGCGACCACCAAGGCGCCGAACACCGCGACCGCGAGCGCGCCGCCCGTCTGACGCAGCGCGTTGAGGAGCCCGGACGCGGTGCCGACCCGCTCCCCCGGCACACCGTCCATCAGCTGGGCGGTGAAGGCCGGGACGGAGAGCGCGCCGCCGATGCCCAGCGGGACCAGCAGGACGATCACCAGCCAGATCGGCGTACGGGCGTCCAGCGGCAGCAGCGCGAGCATCGCCACCGCCATGATCAACTGACCCGCGGCGATCACCGGCCGCCGCCCGACACGTTCCGCGAGACGCGGCGACACCAGGTTCGTGGTCGTGATGATCGCGGCCATCGGGACGAACATCAGACCGGCCTCGAGGCCCGACATGCCGCGCAGCTCCTGGTAGTACAGGCCGAGCAGGAAGATCCCGCCGTAGAACGCCGAGTTGACGGCGAACCCGAACACCAGCGGCAGCACGACCGGACGCTCGCGCAGCATGCCCAGCGGCACCATCGGCGCACGGTGCCGCCGCTCGGCCACCACGAACAGCACCGCGGCCGACACCGACACGGCGAGCGCGGCCGCCACGCGCGGGTCGGTCCAGCCCACGTGGCCGCCCTCGATGACCGCGTACGCCAGCCCCGCGAGCGCGAGCACCGCGGTCACCTGGCCGCCGAGGTCCAGCGGCGCCGGCCGACGCACCGAGCGCTCGGTGCGGGTCAGCAGCAGCAGGATCACCGCGCCGATCGGCAGGTTGAGCAGGAACACCGCCCGCCAGCCGGGTCCTTCGGTGAGCAGTCCGCCCAGGACCGGCCCCGCGGCCATCGCGACCGAGCCGCCGACCGTCCACAGCGCGATCGCCCGGGCGCGCTGCCGGGGCTCGTCGTAGGTCTGCCGGATCAGCGCGAGCGACGAGGGGATCACGATCGCCGCCGCGGCGCCCTGCGCGACACGCGCCCCGATCAGCGTGCCGATCCCGGGAGCCAGCGCGCATGCCAGCGAGGCCAGTGTGAAGAGGGTCACGCCCCACGCGTACGCGCGCCGCGCCCCGGCGCGGTCCGACAGCGCGCCCGCCGACAGCATGAGCGCCGCGAGCATCAGGGTGTACGCGTCGACCACCCACTGCAGCCCGGTCATCCCGCTGTGCAGCGAGGAGCCGATCGAGGGCAGGGCGATGTTGACGGCGGAGACGTCGATGGAGATCACGGTGAAGCCGAGCAGGGCCGCGACGAGGGCGTACGGCGAGGTCCGGCGGCCGGCCCCGGGCAAGGACCCGACGGACTCGGCGGACCGGGCAGACTCGGCGGACTCGGCGGACTCGGCGGACCGGGCATCGGCAGGCTCGGTCGGCAGGGCGGACCGGGTGGGCCAGGTGGACTCGGTGGTCGGCATGGGCAGGTCTCCGTGGCGTGCGGACTGCGGAACTGCACGAAAGCAGTACGGAAAGGGCGGGCGGCTCCCGCAACCGGGTCCGCGGTCCGGTGCCGTGCACCCCCTGGGACCCCGGCGGCCGGGCCGCCCGCGACCTCCACACTTCCGTCCCGCCGCCCGATGCGGCAGACCGCGTCGCACCGGGGCGCCGTGTTCCTGGGTGTGACACGGCCCCCCACGCGCACACCCCGCCTGGGACAATGAGCCAATGGCACAGAGCACCGAACTGGGCAAATACCTGCGGGCACGCCGCGCCCTCGTGCGGCCCGAGGACGTGGGACTGCCCGCCGGCGCCGGGATCCGGCGTACGCCCGGGCTGCGGCGCGAGGAGCTGGCCACCCTCTCAGGGGTGAGCGTCGACTACTACACGCGCCTCGAACGCGGCCGGGAGACCAATCCGTCTCCGGCCGTGATCGACGCGATCGCCCGGGCGCTGCGCCTGTGCGGTGACGCGTACGCCCGACTGCACGAGCTCGCCGACCTCGCCGCCGGCCGTACCGCCCCCGGGGACGTCGGCGCCGACCCGGGCCACGGCGAGCGGACCGTCCGCGAGCCGGTGCTGCGGGCGCTGGAGGCGTTGCGCCCGCTGCCCGCGTACGTCGTCAACCGCTTCAACTTCATGCTCGCCGCCAACGTGCCCGGTCGCCGCCTGACCCCGGGGCTCTGGGATCTGCCGCCGGAGCAGCGGAACCTGACGCGCTATCTGTTCCTGCACCCGGTGGGCCGCAGGCTCTACCGGCCGTGGGAGGAGACCGTGGCCTCCTCGGTCGCACATCTGCGCGCGGTGGCCGGTGCCGACCCGGACTCCCCCGAACTGGCCGCGCTCGTCGGTGAACTGCTGCTCAAGTCACCGGACTTCGCCCGCCTGTGGGAACGCTACGAGGTGTTCGAGCGCGGCGGCGGCAGCAAGACCTTCGACCATCCCAAGGTCGGCGTCATGACGCTGGACTTCGAGGTGATGCAGTTGGGGCGCACGGGCGGCGTGCGCATGGTCGTCTACAGCGCCGAGCCGGGCGGTCCGGACGAGGCGGCCATGCTGCGCCTCGACTCGGCCGCACGGCGGTCGGGCGAAGCCGACGACGTACGCGAAGCCGACCGCCCTGCCGAGGCGGACGCGGACGGCCGGCCCGAGCAAGGCGGCTGACTGCCGCTCACTTCTCGGGCGCCGGCAGGCCCGGGCCGTCGAAGCGGTCGAACGTCACGAACTCCGGTACCGGCCGCCGGGTCAGCTTGCGCGGGTGCCGCTCCGGCACGCCGAGGGCGAGCATCGCGGCCACGGCGTAGGGCCGGGGCAGGCCGAGCAGTTCCTTGACCTCCGCCTCGCGCCGGCACAGGAACGTGGTCAGCACGCCGCCCAGCCCCTCGTTACGGGCGGCCAGCAGCACGTTCTGCGCGAACGGGTAGACGGACGCCCCGCCGACCACGCTCTGCCGCGGCAGGTCCCCGTCGGTGACCGCCAGTTGGCGCAGGTCGACGGCGAGGACGGCGACCACCGGCGCCCGCTCCAACTCGTCGACGAACTTGTTGCGCGGCGCCGGGGCAGCGAAGTCGATGTCGGCGGCGGGGCCCTGCCAGCGCCCGTCCTCGCCCGGGGCGAACGGCACGTGTCCGGCGGCGGCGTAGGCGGCGTACTCCTCCCACCCCGCGCGGGAGAGCTCGCGCAGCCGGCTGCGCACCTCGGCCGACCGTGCCAGGACGACGTGCCAGCCCTGACGGTTGCCGCCGCTCGGTGCGAAGCGGGCGTTGTCGAACACGCGCGCCAGCGTCTCGTCGGGCACCGGTTCGTCGGTGAAGCGGCGTACCGCGCCCGTCGTGCGCACCACGTCGGTGAATTCCATACCGGCCTCCTGGCAAATCCCCGGACCACTGCCCGGTCGGCCCTAGTGTGGGTCAGCGGGAGGTCGGCTTCGAGGAGGACACGATGCCACAGCCGGAGGGACCCGAGTTGGACCGCGTACGAGCGCGGCGCGACGACCTGCGGGACCGCTATCTGCGCGCCGGCGCCGCCCGCCCGGCCGCGCCCACACGCGGCATCCACCACGCCGCGTTCATCTGCCGCGACGTCGAGGAGACGGTCCGCTTCTACCAGGAGTTCCTGGGCTTCCCGCTGGTCGAACTGGTGGAGAACCGCGACTACGCGGGGTCGAGCCACTTCTTCTTCGACGTGGGCGGCGGCAACCTGCTGGGCTTCTTCGACTTCCCCGGCCACGACCACCCGGCGTTCGGCGAGACGATCGGCGGGATCCAGCACCTGGCGCTGTCGGTGGACGCGGAGGCGTTCACGCGCGTGAAGGGTGTGCTGGACGCGGCCGGACTCACGTACCTCGGGCCGGACCGGGGTGTCGAGGACAGCCTCTACATCGAGGACCCGAACGGCCTGCGCGTGGAGTTCTACCTGGAGGAGCCGGGCGTCTTCCTCGGCAAGCGCCTCGTGGACTGACCGGCGGGTCGTCACCGGCCGCTGTCCTTGTCGGCGGAGCGTGTGCCGGTCATGAGGGCCGCGGCCGACGCGGCGGCGAGCATGATGCCCGCGGAGACCAGGAGGGCGGCGCCGAAGCCGTGGACCGTGCCGTCCGCGGTGTCCGCCCCTTGGTGTGCACGCAGGTACGCCGCCGCCGACGTGGTGGCGACCGTGTTGAAGAGGGCCGTGCCCACCGCCCCGCCGATCTGCTGCGCGGCGTTGAAGGTGGCGGACGCCGTGCCCATGTCCGCGAAGCCGACGTCCGCGGTCGCCAGGCTGGTGGCCGAGGTGAGGACCACGCCGAGCCCGGTGCCGACGAGCAGTTGCGCGGGGACCAGGTACCCCGCCATGACGTGGCTGCTGTCGGCACTCAGCCGAGAAAGCAGCAGCAGCCCCGCCGCCATCGCCAGCAGGCCCGGGACCATCAGTGTGCGGGGCGCGACGCGTGTCAGCAGGCGCGCGGCCAGCAGCAGCGAGCCGACCAGGCTGCCCGCCACCAGGACCATGATGGTGAGCCCCGCCTCCACCGGCGAATAGCCGAGGACGGTCTGCGTGTAGTAGCTGAGGAACAGGAAGCACCCGAACAGCGAGGCCATCATCAGCCCGCTGATCAGGAAGGCGCCGCCGCGGGCCCGGTGCCGTACCACGCGCAGCGGCAGCAGCGGGTCGCGCGTGCGCGCCTCGACGGCGGCGAAGACCGCGAGCAGCAGCGCCCCGCCTGCCAGCAGTGCGAGGACGAACGGGTCGTCCCAGCCCCGCGGTTCGGCCTCGGTGAGGCCGTAGACGAGGGCCGCGACGCCGAGGGCGCTGAGCAGCGCGCCGGGCACGTCCAGGCGGCCGGAGTCCGACCGCGGCGTGTCGCGGTGCAGGTACGGGATGCCGAGCAGCGCGACCGCGGCGATCGGGATGTTGACCCACAGGCACCAGCGCCAGTCCAGGTATTCGGTCAGCAGTCCGCCCGCGAGCAGGCCCACCCCGGACCCCGCCGCGCTCATCGCGCCGAACACCCCGAACGCCCGTCCCCGGTCCCGGGGATCGGTGAACGTGAGGGTGAGCAGCGACAGCGCCGCCGGGGCCATGGCCGCGGCGAACAGCCCCTGCAACGCGCGGGCCGCGAACAGCGTGCCGGCCCCGGTCGCGGCGCCGCCGAGTGCGGAGGCGGCGGCGAAGCCGACCAGGCTGACGGCGAACGTACGGCGGTGTCCGGCCATGCCGCTGATCCGCCCGCCCAGCAGCAGGGTGCCGCCGAAGGCGAGGACGTACGCGGTGACCGCCCACTGCCGGTCGGCGTCCGACATGCCCAGGTCGGCCTGCATGGACGGCAGCGCGATGTTCACGATCGTGCCGTCCAGCACCAGCATCAGCTGGGCGAGGGTGATGACCGGCAGCGCCCACCAGCGCCTTGCGTCCGGACGCGGGTCCGGCGTGTCCGGGACTCCCCCCGGCGTGTCCGGGACTCCCCCCGGCGTGTCCGGGACGCCGCCGCCCGCGCCTCCCGCCGCTTTCGTCGTCGCTGCCGCGCCCGCTTCCGCGTCGGCGTCGAGGTCGCGCAAATCCCGCTCGTGCATGGCCCGCCCATCGCTCGCTCGTACGTTGTACCGGTACCGGTACAACGTTCTAGTGCGGGGAGCATACTAGGCTCACGGCCACGGTCGGGGCGAGGAGGCGAAGGCCATCAACGGCGGACAACCTGGCGCCAAGAGCCGGGCAGCGGCAGGTGGGAGCGGCGCCGGCAAGGGCGGGGCGGGCAAGCGCAGCGTGTGGCTGCGGCCCCCGCGCGCCTCCCGCGAAGGCCCCCCGCTGTCCCAGGCGCGCATCGTCGAAGAGGCCGTGGCCCTGCTCGACGAGCAGGGCATCGACGGCCTGACGATGCGTCGGCTGGCGGAGCGGCTCGGCTCGGGCGTGACCACGCTGTACTGGCACGTCGACACCAAGGACGATGTCGTCGACCTCGCGCTCGACGCGGTCTTCGCGCACCTGCAGACGCCGACCGGGACACCGGATCCGACGCGGTGGCGCGAGGACATCGCGGACCTGCTGCACGACTGGCGCGCCGCGATGCTGCGGCACCCCTGGTCCGCCGCCCTGCTGCAACGCCCCACCCTGGGCCCGAACCTGCTGGCCCGGATGGAGTTCCTCCAGGCGACGCTGGTCGCCACCGGGCTGTCCGGGGCACGTCTGACGGCGGCGACGTGGACGCTCTACAACTACGTCATGGGTGCCACCGTGGCCCGCGCCAGCCACGATTTGTCCGACGAGGACCGCGAGGCGGCCCAGCGACGCCTGCACGAACTACGCGACCGCTACCCCACCCTCAGCGCCCACGAGTACATGCTCAAGGACGACTGGGAGGCGGCGTTCACCGCCGGGCTCGGGTACGTCCTGAACGGCATCGCCGCCGACACGGGACCTGCCGCGCGCTGAGGTTCGGGGCCGTGCTCGGAACGCATTGCGAACGTGTTCGGCACGCCGCCGGCCGCGCGCCCCGCGCGCGGGCGGC
>NZ_JBEZFP010000040.1:0-65207 GCF_040649515.1 Streptodolium elevatio | reverse complement strand
CACCATTCGGCCTAATCCCTGATGACAATCAGGCCATGTACGCGCCCTTCACCCCCAGGCCGTTCGACGTGATCCTCCCGGACGCCCTCGGCCACCCCGCGCTCGGCTTCCGCGACGGCAGGTGGTTCCGCGTCGGGGCCGACCAGCCGCCGCACCCCGTCGCGGCCCGCGCCGCCATCCTCGGCAACCCCGACGCCGCGGGCCCGATCGTGCAGATCATGTGCTGGTGGATGCGCGAGCACCCGCGCGAAGGGCACGCCGTCGACCTGGCCACCGAACTTGCCCTGCTGGTCGGTGAGATGAGCCGCGAGATGTCCCGGGGTGCCTCGCGGGGCACGACGGTGCGCGAACTCAGAGCACCCCGACCGGCCCTGCCAGCGCGTTCCGGTCGATATTGAGGGTCTGGCCGCCGTACGTCTCCTTGACGTTCCCCGCGTGCTGCTTGACCCGGCGCCCGGGCCACAGGTGGTCGGGAATGGCGCCGTCCCCACTGGTCACCGCCTTGTCGTCCCAGCGCGCGTACCAGACCGCGTCCGGCATCGACCGGGTCCCGGCGAACTCCACGAGATCGGCGATGCCCGAACTCAGGCTGCTGTAGTACCCCGGGACAAAGCCGCGGGCCCGCACCCGGTCGCTCCACGCCGACACGAAGTTGAGCACGTCACGCCGGCAGTCGGCGTTGCGGTTGTCGTAGTGCTCCATGTCGAGGTAGACGGCGCTGCCCTTCCTGAAGCCGACCGCGGCCGCCCGGTCGACGGCGTCGTCCGCCTCCGCGCCGCCCATGTCCCAACTGCGCGCGGGGTCGATGCGCTGCACCTTCCCGGAGGTCGTGCACGAGGCCTGCGAGCCGACGTACAGCGGCAGGAACTCCCAGCCCTGCGCCCGCACCTGGCGCACCCAGTCGCGCGTCAGCCCCTTGTTGGCACAGCCGCGGTTCACGCCGCCGACATAGATGCCGACCGCCTTGTACGGCGACGCCCGCCACGCCTTCATCGTCGAGACCTTGGGCGCCTCGCAGGTGTCGAACGCGGCGCCGGTGACGGTGCGCATGCCGCGCGGCGCCGCGCCCCGGGCGTCGGCGACGGGGACCGCGAGCGCCATCAGGACCGCCGTGAGCAGGACGGACGTCCCCGCCCGGTGAATGCGGCGCACGGCCGCCTCCCTTCTCGTACACAGGTCTCGGTCGTTCAACGCTGCGTACGAGAAGGGCGACAATCAGAACAAATGCCCCGTGACGCGCGGCAGGACCACGCGTTCGGCGTAGCCCCGGAGCCCGTTGCGGCCCCGGGGCCCGCGCGACACCGAGCGAAGATCAGGCCGGAACTCCGGCCCCGGGATCAGGCCGGAACTCCGGCCCGAAGATCAGGCCTGGCCCAGGATCAGACCCGAGGTCGGCACGCCCGTCCCCGCCGTCACGAGCACGTTGTGCACGTCGTCGACCTGGTTCACCGAGGTCCCGCGGATCTGCCGGACCCCCTCGGCGATGCCGTTCATGCCGTGCAGGTACGCCTCGCCGAGCTGGCCGCCGTGCGTGTTGGTCGGCAGCTTGCCGCCCTTCAGCAGGTTGTTGTCGGCCACGAAGCCCGGCGCCTCGCCGCGCCCGCAGAAGCCGAACTCCTCCAGCTGCATGAGCACGAACGGCGTGAAGTGGTCGTACAGCACCGCCGTCTGGATGTCGTCCGGCGTGAGCCCCGACGTCTGCCACAGCTGCTTCGCGACCACCTGCATCTCCGCGAGACCGGTCATCTCGTCGCGGTAGAAGCTGGTCATCATCTCCTGGTTGCGGCCCGCGCCCTGCGCCGCCGCGTTGATGATCGCCGGCTTCTGCTTCAGGTCCTTCGCGCGCTCGGCGCTCACGATCACCAGCGCCTGGCCGCCGTCGGTCTCCTGGCAGCAGTCCAGCAGGCCGAGCGGCTCGACGATGCGCCGCGCGTTCTGGTGGTCCTCCATGGTGATCGGCTTGCCGTGGAAGTACGCCGCCGGGTTGTTCGCGGCGTGCTGCCGGTCGGCGATCGCGACGTGGCCGAACGCCTCGGTGCTCGCGCCGTACACGTGCAGGTAGCGCTGCGCGAACATGGCCACCCACGACGCGGGGGTGAGCAGGCCGTACGGCATGTTCCACCCGATCGCGACACCCTCCGCGCTCGGCTCGCGCTCCAGCACACCCGAGCCGAACCGGCGTCCCGAGCGCTCGTTGAACGCCCGGTAGCAGACCACGACGTCGGCGAGCCCGGTGGCCACCGCCATCGCCGCGTGCGTGACCGTGCCGCACGCCGCGCCGCCGCCGAAGTGCACGCGGCTGAAGAACGTCAGGTCCCCGATCCCGCACGCCTGCGCGACCGAGATCTCCGGGTTGGTGTCCATGGTGAAGGTCACCAGGCCGTCGACCTCGGACGGCGCGATGCCGGCGTCGTCGAGCGCGGCGCCTACCGCCTCGGCGGCCAGGCGCAGTTCGCTGCGGCCGGAGTCCTTGGAGAACTCGGTCGCGCCGATGCCCGCGATCGCGGTCTTGCCCTTGAGGGAGTCCGCATGCTTGAGACTCACTTCTCGCCTCCCGGAAGCGCGACGGTGACGGTCCCCGTCACGTGGTTGCCGAGCTTGTTCGCCCCGACGACCGCCACCTCGACGAGGCCGTCGGCCTTCGCGGTGACCTTGCCGGTCAGCGTCATCGTGTCGCCCGGGTAGTTCGGAGCGCCGAGGCGGATGGCGACCTTGCGCAGCTCGGTCTCCGGACCGCCCCAGTCGGTGACCAGCCGGCCCACGAGGCCGTTGCTGGTCAGGATGTTCATGAAGATGTCCGGCGAGCCCTTGTCCTGCGCGAGGCCCGGGTCGTGGTGCACGTCCTGGTAGTCGCGCGTGGCGATCGCGGTCGCCGTGATCAGCGTGCGGGTGAGCGGGACCACCAGCTCGGGGAGCTCGTCGCCGACGTTGACGTCGGCGTACGTGAGGCTCTTCGTGTCGGTCATGCCCCTGCTCCCTTCGCACTGCCCCGCGCGAAGAGCGCGCCGAGGGCCGCGAGCTGCTGGATGCCGCTGCCGAGGGTCACGTCGATCTGACGGCCCCACAGGAAGTGGCGGTGGATCGGGTGGTCGATGTCGGAGCCCATGCCGCCGTGCAGGTGCTGGCACGCGTGGACGGCGCGCTTGCCGCCCTCCGAGGCCCACCAGCGGGCGACGAGCGCCTGTTCGGTCGCGGCCTCGCCCTGGTCCATGAGCCAGGCCGCCTCCAGGGTGGTGACGCGGATGGCCTCGGTGTCCATGTAGGACTCCGCGGCGCGCATCATGACGCCCTGCTTGGTGGACAGCGGCTTGCCGAACTGCTCGCGCGTCGTGACGTACTCGACGGTCCGGGTGAGCGCCTGGGCGCACACGCCGACCTGGAGCGCCGCGAGCGCGACCCGCGCCCGGTCGACGATCCACGCCGCGACGTCCTCGCCCTCGGCGACGTCGCCGACCGGCACGCCGCGCGCACCGGTGAGCGTGACGTGTCCGGACGCCCACGGCGCGGTCGTCGGCGCCGCCTCGACGGCGACCCCGTCCGCGGCCGTGTCGACGACGAACACCGCGGTACGCCCGCCCGCGTTCGCCGTCACCAGCACGCTGTGCGCGACCTGCGCCCACGGCACCGAGCGCTTGACGCCGTCGAGGACGTACGCATCGCCCTCCTGACGCGCCGTCACCTTCGGCTTGCCGGGCAGCCCGGCACCGGCCTCGGCGATGGCGCCCGCGACGATGCGGGAGCCGTCGAGCAGCCCGGGCAGCTCGGCCTCGATGCGCTCGGCGGAGCCGAATCGGAGCAGCGGCAGGACGCCGTACGCCAGCGTGTCCAGCAGCGGCACCTGCGCCGTGAAGCGGCCCTGCTGCTCCAGCAGCAGCGCCAGGCCGACGATGCCCAGGCCGCCGCCGTCGTGCTTCTCGTCGATGACCGCGCCCATGAGCCCGGCCTCGGCCACGTCGCGCCACAGGTCGGCGTCGAACTCCAGGCCCGCGGCCTTGAGCTGCTTCATGCGGTCGTGCGTGGACCGGGCGGCGAAGATGTCGCCGGCGAGCCCGGCCAGGGCCTGCTGGTCCTCGGAGAGGTTGAAGTCCATGGTCAGGCCTCCTGCTCGACCGGGCGGAAGGCCGGCACCTTGAGGTCGGCGTCGTGCTGCACGAACTCCAGCTGCACGCGCATGCCGATGCGCACCTCGTCGTGCGGGATGCCCTCGATGTTGGACAGAGTGCGCACGCCCTCGTCGAGTTCGACGAGCGCGACCGCGTAGGGCATGTCGAACGCCGCGAACTTCGGGTAGTGCATCGTGACGTGCGAGTAGATCGTGCCGCCGCCGGCCGCCTCGATCGTGTCCCATTCCAGGGACGCGCACTTGTTGCAGCCCGGACCGAACGGCAGGCGCAGCGTCTGGCAGTTGGCGCAGCGCTGGATGAGGAGCTTGCCCTCGTCGATGCCGTCCCAGAAGGCCTGGTTGTCGCGGTTGACGACGCGGCGCGGGCGCGGCGGGCGCTTCGCCTCCTTGGCCTTCTTCTTGTGCGGCGTGTAGCGCAGGATGCGGAAGCGGTGGGTGCCGACCAGCTCCCGTTCGTCGCCGTCGCGCACGAAGAGGTTCATCAGCGTGGTGATGAAGTGGCCGGTGCCGAGGCCGGTGGTCTTCTCCTCCGACACCGTCTCGATGAGCTGGTCGAACTCGACGACCTCGCCCAGCCGCAGCGGGCGGACGTACTCCTGCTCGCAGTTGGTGGCCACGACGGAGCCGAAGCCGGCCTCGACCACGAGGTCGTACAGCTTCTGCACGGGGCTGTCCGGGTTGGCGACCGCGGGCTGGAGGCCGCGCATCGTCCACACCTGGAGCATGGTCGCGGGGGCGACGATGCCGCCGAAGTGGGTGTCCTTGGCGAAGTCCGCGTCCGTGTACACGGGGTTGGTGTCGCCCATGGTCTCGGCCCAGTGCCGGATCATCGGCCCGTTCACCGGGTCGAGCGCGACAACGCCCGACTCCGAGTGGACGCCTTCGAACTCCTTGAGGCGCGCGAGGAGCGCCGCCTTGGCCTCGCCGTCTGCCGCCTCGGCCGTGTTGGCCGCTGTGTTGACCGTCACCGCTTCACCTTCGTCATCCCGAGCCGCACCATGGCGACGATCTCGCGCTGGACCTCACTGACGCCGCCGCCGAACGTGTTGATCTGCGCCCGGCGGTTCATCGCCTCCAGGTGGCCGCCGCTGAACGCGCCCGGCGCCTTGGGGCGCAGCAGGGCGTCCGGACCGACGATCTCCATGAGGTTCCGGTACACCTCGATGGCGCCCTCGGTACCGAAGAACTTGACCCCGGAGGCGTCACCGGCGTTGAGGGTGTTGTTGCCGACGTCGTGCACGAGGCGCCAGCTGAACATGCGCACCGCGGACAGGCGCGCGTACGTCTCCGCCAGCTTCAGCTGCACCCACGGCTGGTCGATGACCCGTACGCCGTCCTCGACCTCGGTCTCCCGCGCCCACTCCAGGACCTCGTCGAAGAAGTCCTCGGCCTGCATGCCGAGCGCGGCCAGGGCCACCCGCTCGTGGTTGAGCTGGTTGGTGATGAGGTTCCAGCCGCGGTTCTCCTCGTACACGAGGTTCGCGTACGGCACGCGGATGTTGTCGTAGTACGTCGCCGTCGTCGCCATGCCGCCGACCGTCACGATCGGGGTCCAGGAGAAGCCGGGGTCGTTGGTCGGCACCAGGATCATCGTGATGCCCTTGTGCTTGGGCGCCTCGGTGTCGGTGCGGCAGGCGAGCCAGATCCAGTCCGCGCCCTGCGCGGTGCTGGTGAAGATCTTCTGGCCGTTGATCACCCACTCGTCGCCCTCGCGGACCGCCTTGGTCTGCAACGACGCGAGGTCGGTGCCGGCGGACGGCTCGCTGTAGCCGATGGCGAAGATGATCTCGCCGGACACGATCTTCGGCAGGAAGTACTTCTTCTGCTCCTCGCTGCCGTACTTGATCAGCGTGGGGCCGACGGTGTTGAGCGTCACCATCGAGACGGGCGCCCCGGCGCGGTACGCCTCGTCGAAGAAGATGAACTGCATCTCCGGGCCCTTGCCCTGGCCGCCGTACTCGACCGGCCAGCCGATGCCCAGCCAGCCGTCCGAGCCCAGCTGCCGCCGGACCCGCTGCGTCGTCTCGCCGCCCGCCTCCCCCTCTGCTTCGAGGGCTGCCCGGACGTCCGGGGTGATCACGCGGGCGAAGTACTCCCGCAGCTCGGCGCGCAGGGCTTCCTGCGCGGGTGTTGGGGCGAGATGCACGTCATCGGCTCCTATTACGCAGGTACTTGGCAGAGTCGAATTTCTCCCATACGAAAGAGCTTGTCAATATCAAGCATCTTGGGACGCCGAGACGGCCGCCGTCTCGGACTGCGGGTGAGCGTATGGCGGCTTAGCGTGGTTTGTATGGATACCGATCGGCCGTACGAGCCGCCGGACCCCGGGGCGTCCGCGACTCCGGAGCCCCCGCACGCCCCACCGCCCACTCCGCCGCCCGGCCAGACGCCCGGCCAGACCCCCGGTCAGCCGCCGGTGGCGCCCTCGTCGTCCGGGCCGGCCCCGGGGCAGGCACCCGTCCCGCCGCCGCCCCCGCCCGGCGGCACGGGCTCGACCGCCGCCGGCCCCGGAGGCCCCGGAGCGGCCCCACCACCGCCGCCCGGACCTGCCGGGCCGCCCGCCGCGGCGTACGCGAAGCCCGGCCGTGCCTTCAACCTGGCCGAGGACTGGCCCGCGCTCGCGGTGATGCTCAGCGGCATGGTCGCGGTCGGGATGATGTTCCCGGACTGGTCGATCAGCAAGCTGTTCCGGCAGGAACAAGGGGTCAACGGCTTCAACCGCGACCTGCTGCCCGCCGCGCCGATCATGCTGGTGATCCTGCTGGCCGCCGTCGTGGTTATCGCCGGCTACTCGCTGCTGGTCCACCGGCCGAGGCTCCTGGTCCTCGCCGCGGTGCCCGCCTTCACGGCGCTGATGGTGATCATCGTGATGATGACCACGCTCAGCGAGATCGGGGACAGCATCCTCGGCTCGATCCCCGGCGGCTCGTTCGAGCTCGGCGTCGGGGCCTATCTGTGCCTCGTCTTCACCCTCATCGCGCTGTGCCTGAGCCTGTTCCCGCTCATGGCGATGCTCCGGCAGCCGGTCGTCCCGGCCGCCCCGCCCAGGCCGCCGGCGCCGCACACACCGCAGGGACCGCAGGCGCCGCACACCGAGAGCGAGTGGAGCGCGTCCGGGCCGGCGACTCCGTCCGCGGCGCCGCAGCGCCCCGGCGACGAGTCGTCACGCGACCGGTGACGCGCCGATCGTGGCGGTGAGGTCGGGGGTCAGCGCGTACGGCCGCTCGTCGGGCAGCAGCGCCGACGCCGCCGCGAGATCGCCGGACCTGACCAGGTCGTGCATCTCGTGCGCCAGCGGGGTGACGTCGCGGACCGAGACCAGCCACTCGTCGGCGTAGGCCCGCGTCGCCCAGCCGGCCAGGCCGAGTTGGAGCGACCGGTGGGCCAGCGGCCGCAGGTGGAGGTCGCGCTCGGGGTCCCACTGCACGCGCACGGTGGTGGCGTGCAGCCGTCGGCCCCATGTGTCGCGGTCCGGGTAGACCTTCCGGTCGAAGTGGCTCAGGCACGCCCCGGCGAGCGCGGCCTCGAAGCCCTCGCGGGTGATCTCCAGTGCGAGCACGTGCTCCTGGAGCTTCTTCGCGGCCCAGCCGCAGCGGTACATCATCCACAGAAAGCTGGGCTTGACCCAGGTCATCCGCTCCCGGCTCCAGGTGTCCGGAAACCGGCCCTCGCGCGCCGCGAAGGACGCGATCTGCGGCTTGTACGCCTGATACACCGTCACCGTCTCGGCGGTGTGCAGGGCGCGGATCTGGCGGTTCGTCGGCGCGTCGTCCGCGGTGGTCCCGCGGTCCGCCGTGGTCTCCTCATAGCTCTTCATGTCCCGGGCAGTGTGCCGGGGACGCCGCCACCCCGACCACGGAATTACCGCACGAACGCATGATTCAGGCCGCGCGCCCTTGTTGTGCGCCCCTCGCACCGGCCATGCTCGATGCTCCGGGGCACGACCGGTCCGGAGCACGATCACGCAGCGCGGGGGTGGGAACCGTGCCCGATTCATGTCCGCCGCACGACTGGGTCGACTGGAGCGGCAAGAAGCGTTGCCGCCTGTGCGGGGCCACCATGCAACCGCTGCGGCCCGCGCCCCCGCCACCCGGCGGCGACGACCGCGACACAACGTCGGGCAGGGGAGGTGCCGGCGGCTCGCGCTGGCGCAGACGGAGCAGTGGCCGCCCAGGCGGCCGGCGATGACGCTCCGGGTCCCTCCGCCCCCGCCGGGATTCCAGACCGCGCCGCGCATCCCGTGGCCGGATCTGCACCCCGAGGTTCGCGCGTGCGTCGAGGAGACCGTCGGGGCCGTGGGCGACTCGGCCACCGTATGGGCCGGGTACAGCTGCGACTTCGCCTCCGCGCTCGGCACCTCGTCGGGGAGCTTCTTCGTCAAGGGGGTGCGCCACGGGCATCCGGCGGTCGCGCAGCAGTACGTCGAGGCCACCGTGGCGCCGTACGTCACCGAGTTGTCGCCACGTCTGCTGCGGCACATAAGCACGTGCGGCTGGGACGTCCTGGTGTTCGAGTACGTCGAGGCGCGGCACGCCGACCTGTCCCCCGGCTCGGCCGATCTGCCGTGCGTGGCCGACGCGTTGCGGCGCCTGACCACGCTCCCGCCGCCGGACGCAGACGTACCGCTCGAACGGGTCTCCGACCGCTTGGCCGACTACCTCGACGCGACCGCGCTGCGGCTGCTCGACGGCGAGAGCCTGCTGCACACCGACCTGAATCCGCACAACCTGCTGTCCTGCGGCAAGCGGGCGTACGTCGTCGACTGGGCCACCGCCGCGCGCGGGCCCGCGTGGCTGGATGTCGCCCACGCCGTGCTGCGGCTCATGGAACACGGCCACACCGCGGCGGACGCGGAGGCGTGGGCGCGCCAGGTGCCGTGCTGGTCCGAGGTGTCCGCGGCCGAGATCGACGCGCTCGTCACCGCGCACGTCCGCGCGTGGTGGGCACTCGCCGAGCCGGACGACGCCCGGCGCTGCTCGGCCCGCTTGATCGCGCTCGGCGGTGTCAACCGCGCCCGATAACGCCGAACAACGCCGGGCGGCGCCGGACAACGCCGACGCCGCCCACGTGAGACCAGATCACGCGCCCGCTCAGGGCATGTGCTTGAGGATCACGAACTTGTTCGCGAAGACGATCTCGTAGACCGCGCCGCCGTGCCGGTCGGCGGCCTCCTGCACCAACCGGTCGCGGGACTCCTGGTCCCACACCTCCGGTTCGCCGACCGCGATGTAGTCCGGCACCACGCCGCCGGTCGCGCCGATCCAGAACACCTGGGCGCGCGACGGAAGCTGCGAGATGAGCCCGAGGTCGGTCTCGACCGTGGACCCCTCGGCGACCTTGGCGACGGCCGCGTTGGCGGCGGGCAGCCGAGGCGGTGTCTTGTACTCCTCGGGCTCGATGAGCCGCGACGCCGGCAGGAAGGCGCACAGTGCGAGCGACGCGCCCACGACGGCGGCGGGCAGGTTGCGCGCGTACGTCCGCAGCCACGGCCGCGGCGAGTCCCCCGCCCGTTTGATGCCGTCCACCAGCGCGACGAAGACGATCGGCATCAGCACCGCGTTGTAGTGCCAGTCCTGGCCCCAGTGGTTCGGGGTGTCGGAGAGCAGCCGCCACGCGAGCGTCGGGGCCGCGATGACCGCGACCGGCGAGCGCAGCGCGAGGAAGCCGGCCGCGCCGAACACCCACAGCAGTGTCTTGACCTTGACGAACGGCCACACCAGGTCCTTGGGGAAGCCCCCGAAGATCCCGAAGAGCGAACCGCCGCCCGCGCTCTTGCCCTGGTCGTAGACGCCGTCCGGATTCAACGCCGGAATGAGGATGTACACGGTCAGCGCCATCGCCGCGGCACCCGCGACCATCATCACCGCGCCCAGGCGCCACTGCCGCTGGGTCAGCAGGTAGATGCCGACCGCCCCGACCGTCAGCGCGAGGTCCTCCTTGACCAGCAGCAGCGGCAGGCACCACAGGATCGCGGCGAGCCAGCGCCGCAGCAGCAGCTTCTCCAGCGTGAAGGCGATGAGCGGGACCGCGAAGGCGATCTCGTGGAAGTCGAACTCGACGGCCCGCTGGATCCCCCAGGACAGGCCGTACGCCACACCGACCGCGACACCGCGCGCCTCGCCGAGGACCCGGATGGCGATACGCGTCACGGGGACGACCGAGACCGCGAACAGCAGGGCCTGGGCGAGCAGCAGCGTCACCGGCGACGGGAAGACCCGGTACAGCGGTGCGAGCGTCGCGAGGATCGGGCTGAAGTGGTCGCCGAGCTGGTTCATGCCCGGCTGCCGCACGTCCACGATCGGGGCGCCGAAATGCGCGTACCCCTTGACCGCCTGCTCGAAGATCGCAAGGTCCCACGACGGGTTCTCGACCTTGCGGAAGCGGAGCAGCGATATCAGCGTGTAAGCGCCGAAGAACATGGTCGCCAAGAGGTACGGCACCGGCTGGACGATGATGTCCCGAGGCGGGCGGGACGCGTCGGTCTCGCGCTGCCTCGGGATGGTCAGGGTTCCGATCCGCAACTGCTGCACACACGTTTGTCTCTTACGAGGGCGGCACTTGTCCACTTGGCCCGGATGACTGTTACCCGCCGGACGCGTTTCGCCTGCGGAAATAGGTCCAGCTCGTCTCGTTGGGCGCGGACCACTCCTCAGGGGACCGGGCGAAGGCCGGGTTCTGCGCCGCGACGTACTTGCGCAGGTGCTCGGGCAGGTGGTCGTAGCCGCCCAGTTTGGTGCCGTGGCAGTGGAAGACGAGCCCGCCGGGCCGGTCGCCCATGCGCATCCACGGCAGCCACGGCGACAACCGCGTCCAGGAGAAGTGGCACGGGACCGAGGGCAGGTCGGGGCGGTCCAGGTCGGTCCTGCGCGCGAAGAACTGGAACAGCTCGGCCGCGCGGTAGACGTCGTCCGCGGAGTTCTCCGGGTACTGCGCGACGGGCAGCGGCGACGGGTACGCCAGCAGGATGTCCTGGCCCCACATGACGTCGTCGCCGAGCTCGGTCACCAGGGCCCGCCACGGCCCGCGCGGTCCGTCGAGGAGGAAGTCCATGTTCACCGGGTCGTTCCAGATGTGCAGCACTTCGCAGTCGTCGCCGGTGACCGGGTTGGCCCAGCCCTCCAGGATCTCGCCGGTGCGCGGGTCCTGGTAGAACGCCGCCTCGCGGGCCAGGAAGCGGTGGCCGCCCTCGACCGCCACGGTCCGCCCGACGTTGAAGCCCTCGAAGCGGAACAGGTGCCGGAAGTTCTCGCCGGGAGCCTGGGCGTGCACATTGCCCGTCCACCACACGACGGTGTCCTCGGGCCCGAGGCTCGCTCTGGCGCGCACGAACGCGCGCAGGTTCTCGGCCGGTTCGGCGAGGTCGGGCCGGGTCGCTTCGGGTTCTTCGCGGTCGTGCGGCACAGGGCACCTCCGTGCGATCGGCGTACCCGCGAAGCGTAGTCGGCCGTTGTGCGCCGCTGTGCGCCATTGCGCGGCTTTGCGGAACGGTGTTTCCATTCATCTCGGGAGCACGAACAGGGCATGGCGAACGCCTCGGGAGGCGACCGCAATGACGCTGTACGGCGGTGGGGCCGCGCTCAACATGGCGAACGGCGTACGCGAGTTCGCCCGTTCCGGACCGGACCGCCCCGCGGTGCTCGACGGAGACCGGACCCTGACGTACCGCGCCCTGGACGACCGCGCGAACCGCCTCGCATGCGCGCTGCTCGACTGCGGCCTCGCACCCGGCGACCCCGTCGCCGTACTGCTGCCGAACTGCCTGGAGTTCCCCGAGGTGGCGACCGGCCTCGCGCGGGCGGGTCTGCCGATGGTGCCGCTCAACCCCCGGCAGACCGCGCCGGAGAGCGACTGGATCGTCCGCCACTCCGGGGCGCGGGCGCTGATCCTGGACGACGCGCTGGCCGACGTCGTGGCCGGGGTGCCGGTCGAGTTCGTCCTGTCGATGCGCGGCACGTCGACGGGACCGGACTACGAGAGCGCGCTGCGCACCGCCCGCGCGGTCGACCCGCACGTGCCGGTCGGCGACCTGGACGTGTTCGGGATCCAGTACACCTCGGGAACGACCGGGAACTCCAAGGGAGTTCTGATCACCCACCGGAGCCGGGTGCTCCAGGCGTACCTGGCCGCGCTCGAATGGGGGCTCGGCTCGGGGCGTACCAGCGTCGCGGTGGCACCGATGTACCACGGCGCGGGGTTCTTGTTCGGCTACGCCCCCGTCCTGACCGGCGGCACGGTGGCCATGCTGCCGCGCTGGGACCCCGAGCAGCTGCTCGCAACCGTCGAACAGGTCGGCGCGCAATCGGTGTTCCTGGTGCCCACCCACGCGCAGACCATCCGTGCGCTCGGCGAGGACGCGCTCGCCCGACACGACCTCGGCACGCTGGACACGCTCTACTTCAACGCGGCTGCGCTGCCCGTCGCGCTCAAGCGGTGGGTGATGGCGGCCTTCCCGCGCTGCGGCGTGCACGAGCTGTACGGCTCCACCGAGGCCGGCATCGTCACCAACCTCCGCCCGCGGCACGCGGCCGACAAGTGGGGGTCCGTCGGCCACCCCTGGTACATGACCGAGGTTCGGCTCGTCGACGACGCGGGCCGCCCGGTCGGACCGGGTGAGCCGGGCGAGCTGTTCAGCCGCTCGCCGTTCCTGATGAAGGGCTACCTGGGCGACGCCGCGGCCACCGCCGCGTGCACGACCGAGGACGGGTTCCTGACCTGCGGCGACGTGGCGGTGGCCGACGAGGAGGGCTTCCTGTCCATCGTCGACCGCAAGAAGGACGTGATCATCTCGGGCGGCGTCAACATCTACCCCCGGGAGATCGAGGAGGCGGTCGCCTGCCACGCCTCGGTCCTGGAGGCGGCGGTGACCGGCGCGCCCGACGAGACGTGGGGTGAGCGGGTCGTCGTACATCGTCCTGCGCCCGGGCACCACGCTGGACGCGGCGGAACTCGACGCGTTCCTGCGGCCGCGCATCGCAAGGCACAAGCTGCCGCGCGAGATCCGCCTGATCGACGCTCTACCGCGCAACGCGGCCGGCAAGGTCCTCAAGCGCGCATTGCACACGTGCTGAGCCCCCGTGCGGGCCCTGTTGCCGGTACGGTCGGTCTCGCTCTCGGGGGAAATAGGTCGGGGACGGCATGTCGAGGGAGAGCGCATGGCGTACATCGACGGGTACCGCTTGGCCGCGTCACGCGTCCTGGACCTCGCACAGCCGATGCGGAAGGGCATGCCGCAGTCGGCGAACCACCCGCCCTTCCGCATGGCGCTGGAGCGCAGGCACGGCGACTACGTCCGCACGGACGGAGGCTCGGCGGCGAACGAGGTCATCGTCACCGGCGGCCACGTCGGCACGCACGTGGACGCGCTGGGCCACGTCTCGCAGGACGGCCTCGTCCACGGCGGACTGGCCGCCGCCGACGTCCAGAACCACCAAGGGCTGTCGGCGCTGGGCATCGACACCTTCCCGCCCTACGTCGGCCGCGCGGTCGTCCTCGACATCCCGCGCCTGTACGGCGTCCAGATCCTGCCGCCGGGCTACGAGATCACCGCCGACGACCTGTCGCGCGCCGAAGGCCTGGCGGGCTCAGATGTACGCCCCGGGCAGGCCGTCCTCATCGGCACCGGCTGGTCGCGGCTGTGGGACCAGTACGACGTCTTCACCGGCATGCGCGAGGGCGTACCCGGCCCGGGCGCGGACGCGGCCCGCTGGCTCGCGTCCCGCCGCGTACGCGTGGTCGGCGGCGAGACCCTGGCCTTCGAACGCATCGGCCCGGGACTGGGCCACAGCACCCTGCCCGTGCACCGCATCCTGCTGGTCGAGTCCGGCATCAACATCGTCGAGACGATGCGCCTGCACGAACTCCTCGACACCGGCCTGGGCGAGTGCCTCCTGATCCTCGCCCCACTCCCCATCGTCGGCGCAACAGGAGCCCCGGTACGCCCGCTGGCCATCGTGCCCCAGTAGCCGGCGCCCGACCCGCGCCCTACTCGTACGCGACCACGGTCGCTCCCCGGCCCTCGTTGGAAGGCCCGTTGACGTCGCAGATCTTCACCGGCGCCGCGTTGGGGGTGTCCAGGTCCAGCCGGTAGAGGGCCGGCACGGAGGACGTAGTGCCGTTCCCGGACAGGAACACCACGCTCTTGCCGTCCGGCGAGAGCATCGCGCCCTGGTTGGTACGGGAGTTGGCCGGCAGCAGGTCCTCCACGGCCGTCACGGCGTCGAAGTCGTCCGAGAACGTGATCTGCACCAGCCGGGTGTCGGTGGCGCAGACGTGGACGGTGTCGCTGCGCCAGAAGCGCGGCATGCAGCCGTCGGGGACGTCGCCGCTCCCGGGCAGCACGGTTTCGTTGTGATAGCCGGGTTGGCCGGCCTTGCCGGCGACTTCGGGGTCCTCGCCCGGCAGGGACACCCGGAGGTCGGAGACGTCGTCCCAGTTGGCCGCCGCGGTCGCCGAGGGGTTGACCGAAGTGGCGCTCACCTGCACTCCGTTGCCGCCCAGGGGTGTCCACAGCTTGTCGCCGGCGAAGACGAACCCGGGGTACCGCTGCTCGGTCGTGGCGGCCTCGACCGCGGTACCCGGGTCGGTGCCCGCCTCCCGGGAGACGATCCGCCCGCCTCCCTTGGGCTGGTACCAGAGGGTGTTGGTGCCGGGCTTGAACAGCGGCTCGATGTCGTTCGGCGCGTCGCTGAACGCGTCCTGGTCCGGCGGCGGTCCGGCGGCTTTGCCGGTACGCAGGTCGAAGGCGTCGGCCTGGCTTCCTCCCCCGAAGCCGGGTGCGGTGCCGGCGACCAGCGTGTAGTCCGCGTTGAAGAGCTGGCGAACCTGCTGCTGCGAGCGGCGTATCGAGCTGGACTTGCAGAGGTGTTCGGGTCGGCCGCCGGCCGGGCTGAAGGCAAGCTGCCGCTGCTCGACGACCCGGCCCGTGCTGAGCGAGTACGACGCGATCGACGCCACGGCCCCGTCAACCTCGGTCCGGCACCAGATGAGTGTCACCGTGCCGCGGCCGAACAGCTGCCCGGCACCGGGCACCGACGGGGCAGACCCGCTCCGGTCTCCCGGGTCGGCCGGGGCGACCGGTCCGACGCCCGGCAGTGCGCCACCGCCGTCGCTGCACCCGGTGAGCATGATCGCCACCGCGGCAAGTGCGCCCGATATACCGCGACTCAGCAGTTTCACGATGACCCCCGTCATGATCAGCCTCACCGCGGAGGCTAGCAGCCGCCCAACCGGGTCAGCCGGTTTTGACGGCGACGATGCGGGTGCCGGGGGCGAACTCGCCGCGGTGCGCGGCTGCGAAAAGGCCGTACAGCATCTTGCCGACGTAGATCTCGTCCGGCGCGATGCCGTGGCGCCGCGCGAAGTCGGCGAGGAAGGCGGTGAGTTCGGGGGTCGTACGGGCGTATCCGCCGCAGTGCGCGGAGCCGTCGACGCGCCAGCTACCGCGCGTCTCGCCGTACGTCTGCCGCTGCAACTCCGCGACGTCTCGCGCGAGGAAGTCCCCTTTGAGGACCGCGAACCCGACCGCGGCCTTGTCGGACGGCAGCCCGGCGGCGATCCCGGCCAGCGTGCCGCCGGTCCCGCACGCGACCGCGACCACGTCGTACGGGACGTCGATCTCGGACGGCAGTTCGGCGCATCCGCGCACCGCCGCCGGGTTGCTGCCGCCTTCCGGGATCGCAAAGAAGTCGCCGTACTCCTGGCGCAGTTCGTCGAGGTACGCCGACTCCGCCCGCCGCCGGTACGCCGCCCGGTCCACGAACACGAGCCGCATCCCCCGCTCGGCGGCGTAGGCCAGCGACGGGTTCAACGGCTTGCCGGCCAACTCGTCGCCGCGGATGACACCGATCGTCGCGAACCCGTGCAGCGCCCCGGCCGCGGCGGTGGCGCGGATGTGGTTCGAGTACGCCCCGCCGAAGGTGAGCAGGGTGCGGTGCCCGCACTCGCGGGCCTCGACGAGGTTGTACTTGAGCTTGCGGAACTTGTTGCCGGGCAGCTCGGGATGGACGAGGTCGTCCCGCATGATCCACAACCGGAGCCCGCGGGACGCGAACCGTTCGTCGTTCAGCTCGTGCAGTGCGGACACTTGATCGCCGAGAGGAAGGCCGGCCAGGAGCGGTTGGGAACGGTGAGGTTGCCTCGACCGCGGTCCTTCGTGTCACGGACACCGGTCACCGAGGCACATGCCGCGACCTCGACGCACTCGGACACCTCCGCGTTGCCGGAGTAGGACGACGTCCGCCATGCAAATTCGTTGTCGATCACAGTTCTCGAAGCCTAGCTTGAATCGTGGAGAGCGACTCCTCCGGCGACAATGCGAGCGCCTTCAGGCGCGCCGCCTCTCTCTTGTGACGCCGGACATCGTGGGGCAGGTGGTAGGCGTTCATACCGCCTGCGTGTTCGGTATAGACGACGCTGGTGGCATTCGCCTCGAAGTCGGGCGGGACTGCGGCGGCGCCTGAGCGTGTGGAGCGGGGACATAGAGCCCACACCCCTTCGTCGGCAAGGCACGAACACGACTTTCCTGGCAGGGCAGTTCGGTTCGCGGCAAGCATATGATCGACTTTCGCCGCTTTGTCGCCCGCGCCGACGGAAGGTTGATGGCACGCAAAGGGAAAGGCCCTTCCCTGCCCGCCCGGTTCATTCCGGTACGGGAGATCGGGCGCGGCGCGACAGGTGGCGTCTGGGCGGCGTACGACCAGGTCCGCGGGCATGTGGTCGCGGTCAAGCTGCCGGGCGGCAGGTCCTACGAGGAGATGGCGCGGTTCGCCCAGGAGGGGCGGCTGCTGTCCGGGCTGCGGCATCCGAACATCGTGCGCGCGTTCGACTTCGAGACGGCACCGGGCGAGGCGTACCTGTCGATGGAGGCCGTGCAGGGGTCGACGGTGGCCGAACTCCTGGAGAGCCAGGGGCCGTTCACGCCGGAGCGGACGGCCTTCATCGGGGCGCAACTGGCGTCCGCGCTCAAGACCGTGCACGACGCGGGCTGGATCCACCGGGACATCGACACCGGCAACGTGCTGATCGAACCCGGCGACCGGCCGAAGCTGATCGACTTCGGCGTCGCCGCGCCCATCGACACGCGCGAGCCGGACCTCTCCCCCAGGGAGTACACGCCGGGGTACGCGGCACCCGAACGCGTCCCGTCCGAACTCGGCGGGATGGCCCACGGCGGACCTGCCACCGACCTCTACTCACTCGGCGTCGTGATGCACGAAATGGCCACCGGGCGTCCGGTGTTCCCCGGACGCGCCAGGCGGCGGCTGGCACGGCAGCAGCGCGAGGTCCCGCCCAGGCTGAGCCAGGTCGTTCCTGACACTCCTCGTGAGCTGAGCGACGTCGTGGCGCAGCTCCTGTCCCGGGAGTACGCCCGACGGCCGCAGTCCGCGGACGAGGTTCTGGAACGGCTGTCCGCGGTCGTCGATCGCCCCGAATCCGAGCCTGGGCCCGGGCTCGGGCGCGGCCCCGGGCTCGGGCGGGGGCCGGGACCCGCGCCCGAGAGCAGGCGCGCTGATGCCTCCGCTCCCGAGGCGGCGCGCCATGAGCGGGGCGAGTCCGCTGACTCGCCCCGCCCGGAGGCGCGCAGCGATGCGCTGCCGGGGAAAGAACCACGGGACTTTCCGGGCGTCATCGGTCTCACCCGGGTCGACGGCAACCTCGTACAGGGTCCGCACCCCGATACCTCCGCGCCGCGCGAGCGGGGGCAGGGGCAGGCGCAGGGACAGACGCAGAGACCGGGCCACGCGCAGGAATCCGCGTACGGCGTCGATCGCCCGCGCCGGGAGTCCCGCGTACGACCCCCGGCGCCGGGGACGGACCACTCACGAGAACTCGAGCGCTGACCGGGTCGCCCTGCCGGACCTGCCGGGCCTGCCGGACAGAAGCCCTGCCCTACGGCTGGAGCCCTGCCCTACGGCTGGAGCCCGCGGAGCTTGTTCGGGTTGAGGGCCATGCGGATCGCGGCGATGCGGCCGTCCGGGGACGCGTCGAAGTTGATCGCGCCGACGTTCGTGCCGCCGAGCGTCAGGAGCAGGCCGGCCTCGCCGTTGATGTCGGCGATGTGCATCTCGACGCCCTGCACTTCCGGCTTGGCGAGCACGCCGAGCAGCCAGCGGGCGACGTGGTCCGGGCCGTGCAGCGGGCGGCGCGCGGCGGTGACGACGCCGCCGCCGTCGGACCACGTGGTCACGTCGGGGGCGAGCAGCGCGAGCACGCCGTTGAGATCGCCGCCCGCGCACGCCTCGCGGAACTTCTCGGCGATCTCCCGCTGCTCGGCGGCGTCCGCGGTGAAGCGCGGACGGCGGGCCTGCACGTGCTCACGGGCGCGGTGCGCCTGCTGCCGGACCGTCGCCTCGGACTTGCCGATGACCTCGGCGATCTCGGCGTGCGAGTAGCCGAAGACCTCGCGCAGCATGAAGACCGCGCGCTCGGTCGGGGTCAGGGTCTCCAGCACGACCAGCACCGCCATGGAGACGGTGTCCGCCAACTCGGCCTCCTCGGCGACGTCGGGCGAGGTGAGGATCGGCTCGGGGAGCCACGGCCCGACGTACGCCTCGCGCGCCACCTGCGCCGACTTGAGGCGGTTGAGGCTGAGGTTGGTGACCGTGCGCACGAGGTAGGCCTTGGGGTGGTCGACCGCGGACCGGTCGGCCTGGTTCCACTTGAGCCACGCGTCCTGCACGATGTCCTCGGCGTCGGCCACGCTGCCGAGCATGCGGTACGCGGTGCCGAACAGCAGGCGCCGGTGCTCCTCGAAGACGTCGGTCATGGGCCTCACCGTCGCACCGGTGATCACGACGCGGCAAGGGCGCGCAGGCCCTCCGCGGAATCCGGGTACCGCGGCTCCCAGCCCAGTTCTTCCTTCGCCTTGGCGTTGGCCACCCGCATGCCGGCGGTGACCATCCGGTACGCGTACGACATCGGCCGCATCATCAGCGCCGGGACCCGCATCGGCCGCGGCGTCCCGAACGCCTCGGCGACCTCGCGCACGTGGGCGCCGAAGCCCGTCGGCACGTCGTCCACGATGTTGTACGCCTCCCCCGCCCGACCACCCTCGACCGCCAGCGCGACGGCCTCGCCGGCGTCCACGAGGTTCACCCACGGCAGCACGCGCCCGTGGTCGTTGACGGCCGGTAGCTTCTTGTCGCGCAGCAGCCGCACGATGCCCTCGGTGCCGCCCGGCCCGTAGAAGAGCCCGAAACGGAGGGCGATTCCCTCGATGCCCTGGGTGCCGAGCATCATGCTCTCCTTCACGCGCATGGCCTCGATGTGCCGGGCCACGCCCCGGTCGCCGGCCGCGCCGAAGGGGTCGTCCTCGGTGACGACGTGGTCGCCGAAGTCGCGGTAGCCGTACCCGAAGACCATGGACTCGGCGATCACCCGGCGGGCGCCGAGTTCCTGCGCGGCCTCCATCAGGTTGCGTGTGCCCAGGATGCGCAGGTCGTCGGTCGCGAACATGTCCTTGTGGCGCATGGGCGCCTCGCGCAGCGCGGTGGCCGCGTGCACCACCGCGTCCACCTCCAGGCCGTCGACAGCTCTCAGCAGTTGCTCGCGGTCCATCAGGTCGGCGGTCACGTCGGCGCCGGCGCCCCGGCCCAGCCCGATGACGTGGTACCCGGACCGGTTCAGCGCGTCGGCGATGTGTCCGCCGAGGACCCCGCTCGCCCCTGCCAGCAGCACGTTCTTGGTGTCAGTCATGGCCATGGGACAAACACTCCCCTCCGAACGTGACACTTTCGACTGTGACCCGCGTCACACCACCTCCCGGGGTCGCGGAGGGATCTCCATCGATCTTTCAATCGGCAGTGTTCGTAACGGACTTCCCCCTTGGAGGTAGATCGGGCGGGGAGCACACTCCGAAGCGACGCACCGCACGGCGAGCGTGCCGCCGGCCGCTCAGCGGTGCGCGAAAGGGGGGACGTCCGTGGCCATCGGGATCATCGTGACGGCAGTTGTGCTGCTGCTCGCGGTCGTCATCGTGTTCAAGCTGATGTGGCGCGTCGCCGAGCCGAACGAGGCGCTGCTGATCTCCGGCTCGCGGCACCGCACGGAGGGCATCGGGGAAGGACTCGGGTTCCGCATCGTCACCGGACGCGGCACCCTCGTCCTGCCCGGGGTGCAGGCGGTACGCAAGCTCTCGCTCGACCTCAACGCCGCCGACCTCGCCGTCGAATGCGTCACGCAGCAGGGCATCCCGGTGCACCTGCGCGGCGTGGTGATCTTCAAGGTGGGCGACGACTACATCTCGATCGCCAACGCCGCGCGCCGGTTCCTCGACCAGCAGACGAAGATGGTCGACCGGGTGCACAACGTCTTTGCCGGACACCTGCGTTCGATCGTCGGCGGGCTGACCGTCGAGGACCTGATCCGGGAGCGCGAGAAGCTCACCGAGCAGACGCGCGCGTCGTCGGGTGCCGAGATGGAGAAGCTCGGGCTCATCATCGACTCGCTCCAGATCCAGGAGATCCTGGACCCCACCGGCTACATCGAGAATCTGGCCCGCCCGCACGCCGCCGCCGTGCAGCGGGACGCCCGCATCGCGCAGGCGCTCGCGGACCGCATGGCGACGGAGGCCGAGCAGGAGGCGGAAGCCCGCAAGGCCGAGGCGACGCGCGACAGTTGGCTGCAACGTACGGGCTACCAGGCCGAGATGGACAAGGCCGCGGCCGAGTCCAAGCAGGCCGGCCCGCTCGCGGACGCCGCGGCGCGCCAGCAGGTGATCGTGCAGGAGACCCGGGCCGCCGAGTTGGAGGCGCAGCGGCGCGAGCAGCAGTTGCAGGTGGACGTACGCAAGCCCGCCGACGCGCAGGCGTACGAGACCCGTACCGTCGCCGAGGCCAAGCGCGACGCGCGCATCTCAGCCGCGCAGGCGGAGGCACGCGAGACGGAGCTCCAGGCGGCCGCCGAGGCGACCCGGGTACGCGCCGCCGCCGAGGCCGAGGCCGACGCGGCCAAGGTACGCGGCCTCGCGCAGGCCGAGGCGACCCGAGCCGTCGGCACCGCCGAGGCGGACGCCGACCAGGCGCGCGGCATGGCCGCCGCGGAGGCCGCGAAGGCCCTCGGTCTCGCGGAGGCCGCCGCGATCAAGGCCCGCGCGGAAGCGCTGCGTGACAACCAGGACGCGGTCATCGCCCAGCAGTTGGCGGAGAACTGGCCGGAGATCGTACGGGCGGGCGCCGAGGCGTTCGGCAACGTCGACCACATGGTGCTGCTGAACGGCGCGGATGGGATGTCGGACATGTTCGCCAAGGCGCTGACCATGGGCGGCACCGGGCTCGGGCTCGCGCGGCAGCTGCTTGCGTCGATGAACCCGGCCCAGGAGAACGGCGTCGCCGGACAGAAGAACGGCACGCCGGTCGCGCCGGTCGCGCCGGTCGCGCCGGTGAGGCTGGACACCGAAGGGGCGTGAGCGGGCGCGGGCTTGCGGGGAGATCTACGAGAGGTCTTTCGGGGAGCTCTGCGGTGGGTCCTGCTGTCGGTTCTGTGGTGGGTTCCGCGGCGAGGCCTGCGGAGGGTCGTCCTGCGGCGAGGCCTGCGGGGGGTCGTCCTGCGGCGGGGCCTGAGGCGAGGCCTGCGGGGAGTCGGCGGTGCCGGCGGTCAGGCGTTCCAGGGCGACCACCGTCAGCAGCGCGGTGACCGACGAGATCACCAGGATCGGCATGAGGTCGACCGCCTCGCCGCCGAGGAGCGCGGCGGCCAGCACAATGCCGGTGACCGGCAGGCGGGTCGCCGCGACTCCGGATGCGCAGATGCCGGCCGCGAGCGCGGGGCCCATGCCGAACCCCGGCAGCGCACCGCACGCGATGCCGACGGCGGCACCGATCATGATGGCCGGGAAGATCGGTCCGCCGCGCAGGCTGCCCAACGCGATGCCCCACCCCAGGGTCTTGGCGGCGACCAGCGCGACGAGGGCCAGGACCGCCCACCCGCCGGGATCAGCCGCCAGCAGGCCGACGGTCGCCTGGCCGGACAACGCGGCCTCTTCGGGCGAGCGGTCGGTGGTCAGCGCGTACAGGGTGATGCAGACGCCGACCGCGATGGCACACGCGAAGATGCGCGGGCCGGACAACCTGGTCCAGCGCTCGCTGCGGCGGCCGATCGCGAGGCCCGCGGCAACCAGAAGGCCGACGAGGACGGCCATCGGGATGCCCCACAGGAAGTCGCCCGCGTCCGGCAGCCCCACGGATGGCTTCGTGGGCAGCGACAGCGCGCCGATCTCCAGCCCCGTCCAGTGCCCGAACCCGGTGAACACCAGGGCGCCCACCCCGCTCGCCAGCAGGCAGGGCAGAAGCAGGACAACGCGGGCCGAGCCGGCCAGGGCAACGCTTTCCAGGATCATGACCGCCGGGATCAGCGGACTGCCGAAGATGGTGGCGATTCCCGCGGTGGATCCCGCCGTACCCAGCACCGTGGCGGCCTGCGGATGCCTGGCCCGCCGGGCGGCGGGAAGTGCGAGCAGCGCGACCGCACTTCCCAGTGCCATGAGCGGGGCCTCCGGACCGAGCATCACGCCCAGCGGCAGACACGCCAGAGCAGCGAGCGCGACGCCGGGGGCCTCACGCGGCGGAGTCGGCGCGCCGCCGAGGCCGTGCACCGGCACATGGCCGCCCGCCCCGGGCAGTCGCGTAATGACGGGCGCGGCCAGCAGTCCGGCGAGAGCGAGCGTGGGCAGGCCCCACCACCAGGGAGCGCGCGAGTAGCCGAGCGCGTCCGGCGCGGATTCCCAGATCCAGTGCTGGAGTTCGTGCACAAGGCTGACGAACCCGAACGCGACCAGCGAGACCGGGATGCCGACGAGCGCCGCGATGAGCAGCAGCCGCAGGACCGCGGGGTCGGTGAGGAGCCGTTGGAGCGGCATCGTCTGCTGCGGCTCGCTCATGTGTGGGGTCCGTCCGTCCGATCCACTGCCCGCCGCAGCGCGCCCGTGGCGGCAGTAAATCAGACATTCGACCTATTTCAGCCTATTAACCGCTGGGTTCGGCAGCATGAGCCGCATCCTGCGGAAGGAGCCCTGCCCTGCGGCGTGAGTCACCAGCCGTACGGGGCGGCGTGCTCGGGAGGCGTCAGCGTGAAACCTGGCGGTCGCGAGTGTTGCCGGCGCCTATGAGGGCGACGAAGCCGATGACGATCACAGAGCCGACGAGCAGTTTGACGATGAATCCCAGGAACGCGCCGATGATCCAGATCAGCAGCGCGCCGATCATGAGCAGTACGAGAACCGGTACGCCGATGCGCAGCCACGCGGGTACGGCACCCATGGCATCCCCCACACGAAGTCGCGGACGGTACGCCGAGGACGGTGGTCCGTCGGCCGGGCACTCGCTATCTGCCCGTGACCGGTGACGTCACACGTAGTGTGTGCGGTTCCCGCGCGGAGCGTCCTTCCCCGGCGGACGCGGACGGTTCGCGCGGCCGGTTGGGGAGCACGCGTTCCGGGCGGGTCGCCTCAGACCGGCCAGGCTTCGCGGCGCCAGGCCGCGTCCCAGAACATCCACTCGTAGCGCGACGTCGTCACGAAGTGCGCGATCACCTTGGCCCGCTCGGTGGCCGAGAGGTCGGCGCCGACCCGGTCGGTGAGGTCGAGCACCGCGCGTACCGTCGACTGGAACTCCTCGTCGCCGTACGTCGCGATCCAGCGCGCGAACAGCGGGTCCGGCGACGACTTCTCGAGCAGCGCCTCGCCCACGCGCGCGTAGATCCAGTAGCACGGGAGGACCGCGCCCAGGCCCTCGGCGAAGGAACCGCCGTAGGCGGTGGCCAGCAGGTAGCTCGTGTACGCGCGCGTCGTGGGCAGCACCGGCTCGGCGGCCGCCTGCGCGGCGGAACTGCCGTACGCGGTCATGAACTCCGCGTGCATGGCCTGCTCGGCGGCGATCGCTCCGGCGGCGTCCGAGGCGAACTGGCGTACGGCGTCCTCGTCGGGCGCCTTCGCGGCGCACACCGCGAGTGCGCGCGCGTAGTCGCGCAGGTAGTGCGAATCCTGGACGACGTAGTGCCGGAACGCCTCGGGCGGCAGCGAGCCGTCGGTCAGGCCCTGGAGGAAGGGGTGGGCCAGGATCTCCGCGTAGACGTCGTCGATCGCCGACCACAATTCGTCGCGGAACGCCACGGTTCTGCCCCTCTCTCGTTCGGCTCGCTGTAGTGCGTTGGGTGGTTCGGTTGGGTGGTTCGGTTGGGTGCTTCGGTTGGGTACTTCGGTTGGGTTGTGCGGCTCGCCGGTCAGGCGTGCTGGTGTTCGGTTCACCCTAACCGGGGCCGATTGCGGTGCCCGGCGCGGGACCGGTTGCGGGACGGGGCGCGCGGGGCTGGGCGCGCGGGACGGGCCGCGGGACGGGGTCGGCTCACGACTCCGGTGGTGAGAAGAAGACGAGCACGCGCAAGGGCTCGGTGATCCGCTGGAAGCGGTGCTCGACACCGGCCGGGACGAAGACAACGCTGCCGCGCGCGACGTCCGTCACCTCGGTCCCGACGGTGAGGGCGGCGCGGCCGCTGATGACGACGTACACCTCATCCTGGCCGTGCGGCTTCTGGGTGTCGACCTCGCCGGGCTCCAGCGCGTACAGGCCCATCGAGAAGTGCCGCTCGTTGAGGAACCGCAGGTACGCACCCCGCTCCTGGGCCCGCTCCAGGTCGAGATCGTCGAGTCGGAACGCCTTCACTCCGGGTGTCTCCTCACGGACCGTGGTCCCCGCGGGACCGCTGCGTGCAGAAGATACGACACAGCCGGTCGGCTCGCCGCCCCTCTCCTCACAACAGATGGCCTGACCTGACACGATGCGGACATGAAGAGCCTCGTCATCAAGCTGATCGTCAACGCGGCGGCCATCTGGATCACCGCGGTGGTCGTGGACGGTGTGAACATCACGGGCGACTCGTGGGGCAACAAAGCCCTCACGGTGCTGTTCGTCGCGCTGATCTTCGGTGTCATCAACATCGTGATCAAGCCGATCGTGAAGTTGTTCTCGCTACCGTTGTTCATCCTCACGCTCGGGCTGATCACCTTTGTGATCAACGCCCTGATGTTGTGGCTGACCTCGTGGGTGTCCGGCAAGCTCGATCTGAGCTTCCACGTCGAAGGGTTCTGGCAGGCGCTGCTCGGTGCCCTGGTGATCTCGCTCGTCAGCTGGTTCCTCAACCTGGTTCTGGACCGCGACTGACGAGTCGGTTGGATGTTTCACGTGAAACTTCGCGCGGACGGGTGACGAAACCGGCGAAGGACCACAGTCAAGGAGCGACATGACCTCGGACGGGACGCGCGCCGTACATGCCGGACTTCCCACGGTTCACCCGGGAGGTCCATTCGGGAACAACCCGGTATTCGCCAGCACGTTCCATATGAGCGGCGATCCGGAGGGTCCGTTCCAGTACGGGCGGTATGCGAATCCGACGTGGGTCGCGCTCGAAGAGGCCGTCGGTGAACTCGAAGGCGCCGACGCCGCGTCCACGGTGACCTTCGCCTCGGGCATGGCGGCCGTCTCGGGAGCGCTGCTCGCACTCGCGGAGCCGGGGGCCACGGTCGTCCTGCCGTCCGACGGGTACCCGGCCACACGCGCGGTCGGCGACCACCTGGCCGCGCGCGGAGTGACCGTACGCCTGGCCCCGACCGCCGCCGACGCGCAGGCCACGGCCCTGCGAGGGGCCGACTTGGTGTGGCTGGAGACGCCGTCCAACCCGGGCCTCGACGTGTGCGACATCGCCCGGCTGTGCGAACTGGCGCATGCCGAAGGCGCCTTGGTCGCCGTCGACAACACCCTCGCGACACCGCTCGGGCAGAACCCGCTGGCGCTGGGTGCGGATCTGTCCGTGGCCAGCGGCACCAAGGCCCTGACCGGGCACAGCGACATCCTGCTCGGTTACGTCGCCTGCGCGGACCGGGCCGTCGCCGACCGGGTGCGCGGCTGGCGCACGATGACCGGCGGCATTCCCGGTCCCATGGAGGCATGGCTCGCGCACCGCTCGCTGGCCACCCTCCACCTGCGCGTCGACCGACAGGCGGCCAACGCCCTCGCACTGGCGACGTGGCTGCGCGGTCGGGCCGAGGTCGGCGACGTACGCCATCCCGGTCTCGCCGACGACCCGGCGCACGCTGTCGCGTCCCGGCAAATGCGCAGGTACGGCTGCGTGGTGGCGTTCACACTTCCGGGCCGCGAGCACGCCGAGCGCTTCCTCGACGCGCTGCGGCTGACGGCGGTCGCCACCAGCTTCGGGGCGACGCACAGCATGGCCGAGCGTCGCGGACGCTGGCCGGGCGACGATGTTCCGGCGGGCTTCATCCGCTTCTCCGTCGGGTGCGAGGACACCGAGGACCTGATCGCCGACGTGGCTCAGGCGCTTGATGCCGCGCTCGAGGATCGTGCCTGACGCGGAGCTGGGTACGGACGTCGGTACGGATCTCGACACGGACGACGGACCTCGATACGCACGTCGATACGGACGTTGACCCGGGGGTCGATGCGGGGATCGATACGGGGATCGATACGGGGGTCGACACCGGCGGTGACTGCTTGTCGACACGAATCGTGGCGCCCCGCGGGACTCCGGGCTTGACGCTGCGTTGGGCTTCGCTCGCGAGGCCGGGCCCCAGTTGACTCGCGGCTCCGCTCGTGACGTGGCGCGTGATTCCGCGCCGGATTCCTCGGTCGATTCCGCACCTGACTCCGCGCCACCCGACTCCGCCTTGGCGTCGTACTTGGCGTCGTACTTGGCGTCGAACGTGGCACTGTTGAACCTGGCGGGGTTGAGCGTGGTACCGAGCCTGGCGCGGCTGAGCGCGGTTGAGCCTGGACGTCGAACGCGGCGTCGAACGCGGTGGGCCTTCGTTGTTTCGGGTGGTCGGGCGTCGCGGTCGGCACCTTGGGGCGGCGGCGGACGTTCCCGAGGCAAGGAAGGGCGGGCAGGGCGGAGGTCATCGCAGGCCACCGAAGACCCGCCTTCGTCACAAGATCACGTCAACCCTCGACGGTTTCCGGTCATTACCCCAGGATCCGGTGCACAACGACTTGTTCACGCCCCCAGGCGCGTCAAGGATGACACTGGCCCCGTGCGGGGCCGACACTTCATGAGGGAGCAACACGCGTATCCCGCACCGGGGAACGCGCGGGTGGGGTTGAACGGCGAGGGGGGTCAGTGGATCTGACGTTGCTGCGCACGTTCCTTGCGGTGCACCGGGCGGGGTCCTTCACCCGCGCCGCGCACCTGCTCGACCTCTCGCAGCCCGCGATCACCGCGCAGATCCGCAGCCTGGAGAAGCAGGTCGGGCGGCAGCTCTTCCAGCGCCTCCCCCGCGGCGTGACGCCGACGACAGTCGCCGACGAACTGGCCGCGAAACTCGCCCCGCACCTCGACGCGTTGGAGGAGATCACCGCGCGCGACGTGCTCGGCACCGATCCCCTCCAGCACACCGTGCACCTGGCCGGTCCGCCGGAGGTCACCGGCCGCCGGGTCCTGCCCGCGCTCGCCGACCTGGTACGCCGGGGCCTGCGCCTGCGGGTGACCCTCGGCTCCGGCGACGACCTGCTCACCGGACTCGCCGCGGCCCGGCACGACATCGTCGTCTCCGACGTCCGGCCGCGCGGCCGCGGCATCTCCTCGACCCCGCTCGCGGACGAGGAGTACGTCCTCGTCGGCGCCCCGCGCTGGGCCGAACTGCTGCCCCGCGGCCGAATAGAAGCCGGCGGGCCCAGCGCGCTGGACGGCGCCCCGCTCATCTCCGACAACGAGGAACAACTGCTCGTCGAGCGGTACTGGGCAAGCGTGTTCGACACCAAGCCCACGTCGCCGGCCGGACTTGTCGTGCCCGACCTGCGTGCGGTGCTCGACTGCGTGCGCGCGGGCGCGGGCATCGCCGTGCTGCCGCGCTACCTGTGTGCGGACGCGCTGGCGGACACGTCGGTCGTGGCGCTGCTGGAGCCCGAAGTCCCACCGCTCAGCACGCTGTTCCTGGCGGTACGCACGGGCGAGCTCAGCCGCCCGCACCTCGCCCAGTTGCACGCCCGGCTGGTCGCGCGCGCCGCCGAGTGGTGACGCGCGCGGGCGGCACGCACCTCCCCGCATCCGCACGGCAGCCGCCCGCACCCACCGGCACCTACTGAAGGTCGCGCTCCAGCAGCGTCAGAATGCCCTCGATGTTCGCGGTCAGATATGCGGCGAGCGTCGCGGGAACCACGTCCACCGTGGCCAGCCCCTCGGGCGTGAACGGCACGCGCACCACCTCGTACGCGCCGTTCGGCTCCTCCACCTCCGGCCCGTGCCGCAGCCCCGGGTCGATCGACTCCAGCCGGCACGCGAAAAAGTGCTGGACCTTCACGCCGCCGCCGGGCTCAGGCACGGTGTCGACGAACGCCGGGACGCCGCACGCGAGTTTCGCACCCAGCTCCTCCAACACCTCACGCCGCAGGCCCTCGGCGACCGTGGTGTCCCCCGCCTCGACACCGCCGCCCGGGGTGATCCAATACGGCGTGCGCCCCGGCTTGGTGCGCTTGATCAGGACCAGCCTGTCCTCGTCGTCGAGCAGGATCGCGCGAGCCGTCCGTTTGACCACTTCCCGCATGGGGCGCTCCAAGGCTTTCCGGGGTACCTGAACGGATCATTCCGATCAGCGGCCCGATTCATGCCTGGACGACCGCGTCATCCCGCCGTTCGGACGCGCACCCGCGCCCCGACTCCGGAATCCGACACCGATAACCGGTGCCCGAGCCCACGTCGAAGCGCAGTCCAACGTCGGAACCCAATGGCCGAACCCAACGCCGGGACCCGCCACCGAAACCCGCGACCAAATCCCGCCACCGCAGACCGGACCCAGGCCCGACACGCGAGCCGGAGGGTCACACCCGCCCCCACCCGATGTCAGCCCGCCTGCGGACCAGGCCGTACAACCCCCGACTCATAGGCGATGACGACCAGTTGCGCGCGGTCGCGCGCCCCCAGCTTCACCATCGCGCGGCTCACGTGCGTCTTGGCGGTCAGCGGGGACACGAACAAGTGCTCGGCGATCTCGTCGTTGCTCATCCCGGACGCGACCAGTGCCAGCACCTCGCGCTCACGATCGGTGAGCGCGGTCAGCCGATCCGGCGCGGCCACCTTCGGCTCCGGCTGCGAGAGGAACCGGCTGACCAGTGCTCGGGTGGCCCCCGGCGACAGCAGCGACTCGCCCGACGCGACCGTCTTGATGGCCCGCAGCAGGTCGGCGGGCTCGGTGTCCTTCACCAGGAAGCCGCTCGCCCCCGCCCGCAGCGCCTCGAAGACGTAGTCGTCGACCTCGAAGGTCGTCAGGACCAGCACCTTCACCCCGGCGAGGTCCTCGTCGCCGACGATCCGCCGGGTCGCCTCCAGACCGTCCATCTCCGGCATCCGGATGTCCATGAGCACGACGTCGGCCCGCGTCTCGCGCGCCATCTTCACCGCCTCGGCGCCGGTCGCGGCCTCGCCGACCACCTCGAGCTCGGGATCCGAGCCGATCAGCACCTTGAACCCCGCACGGACCAACGACTGGTCGTCCGCGATCAGCACCCGGACCATTTGCTTCCCTCCGTAGATTTCGGACGCGTCGGCCCGCTTGCCGCGATGGGCGGATTTTCGGTGGGCAGCTCCGCGGTGACCAGGAACCCGCGCTCACCGCCGCGCGGACCCACGCCCAAGGTCCCGCCCACGGCGGTGGCGCGCTCGCGCATGCCGAGCACGCCGTGCCCGGTGCCGTGGCCCGTCGCGTCCGCGGCGGCGTCCCCGGTCTGCTCGGCGGCGACGCCGAATCCGTTGTCGGCGACCTCCAGGCGTACCGAGTACGCCTGGTAGCTGATCCGCACCGTCGCCTCCGCCCCCGGCCCCGCGTGCTTGACCGCGTTGGTCAGCGACTCCTGCACGATGCGGTAGAGCGCGAGCCCGACCGGCGCGGGCAGTGCCCGCTGCTCGCCGGTCACCTGCAACAACACCGGCAGCCCGGCGGTACGGAACGACGCGACGAGCGCCCCGATGCCCTCCGCCCCCGGCGTCGGCTCGGTCGGAGTGTCGCTGTCGCCGTCCTGGCGCAGCACGCCGAGCGTCGTACGCAGCTCCGCGAGCGCGTCGCGGCTCGCCTCCTTGATGTGCACCAGCGCCTGCTTCGCCTGCCCCGAGTCCTGGTCGATGACGTGCGCGGCGACCCCGGCCTGGATGTTGATCATCGCGATGCTGTGCGCGACCACGTCGTGGAGTTCGCGCGCGATGCGCATGCGCTCGGCCGTGACGCGGCGGCGGGCCTCCTCCTCGCGCTCACGGTCCGCACGGGCGAGGCGGGCCTGCACCTCGGCCCAGTACGCCCGCTTGGCGCGTACCGCCTCACCGACCGCGACCGGCAGGTACAGCCACACCGCCGACAGGTAGTTCTCCGGGCGCAGGAACGCCGTGCCCAGCACGGTCAGCCGGATCACCGTGTGCCCGACCGCGACCGCGGAAGCGATCCACAGCGACCGGCGCAGTCCCTCCCGCGACGCCACCGTGTACATCGCGATGAGCGTCGGGATCAGGATCGAGCCCTCGCGCCCGTCCGCAGCGAGGTACGCGAGTTGGCCGAGTTCGGTGAGCGCCAGCACGACCAGCGGATGGCGGCGGCGGATCAGCAGCGGCAGGCACGTCACGACACCGAGCGCCAGGTTGAAGGCGTTCGGGTGGCCGATGACCTGGGCGTGCTCCTTCGGCTGGGCGAGCGCCCCGCCGATCACGGCGCAGATCGTGAACGCGGTGAGCAGCGCGTCGAACGCCCACGGCCGCTCGCGCAGCACCCGCAGCCGTTCCACCCACGGGCCGCCGGGGCGGCGCGGGAGGGACGTAGGCGTGTGCTCGGAGACAGCGGCGGAGGCCCGGCCGGGCAGAACCGGGGTGATGACCGGGCCGGGCGCGTGCGCGGCAACGGACGCGGAGGGAGAAGCAGCACCCGGCACGCCGACGGCGTCCGACCCCGAGTCAGCCGAGGCGGCCGAGCCAGCCCCAGACGTACCCGCGGCACTACCCGTACCCGGAGCACTGCCCGTACCCGCGGTGCCGCCCGTACGCACAGCACCGCCAGTACCCGCGGCACTATCCGTACCGGAGTCACCAAGCACCTCAACGGGACGAGACGCGCCCGCAGCACCGGACGCACCCGCGGAACCAGGTGAAGCCCCGGCACCAGACGCGCCCGCGGCACCCGACCCACCGACGGCATCACCATTCGTCCCGGGCGCGGGCACAGGCGCAGGCGCGGACGCAGGCGCAGGACGGCCCCGCGCGGCGTCGCGCACGGGGCCGTCCTGCTGCTGCATCACTTCTCCTCAGGGTCCTTCACGGTGTACGGGATCAACGCCCCCCGCCGACGAGGACCGGCTCGCGGTCCTCCTCGCCGCGTCCCCCGTGCCCGGGATCGGGCCGGTCGCCGTGACCGGGCCACCAGGCGGCGTGTCCGATCAGTGCGGTGACCGCGGGCACCAGGAACATCGACATCACGAACGCGGAGATGCAGATGCCGGCGGAGACCGCGAAACCCATCTCCGTCATCATGCTGATTCCCGCAAACATCAGGGAGGCGAACGTCCCCGCAAGGATGACACCTGCGGCGGCCACCGAGGGACCGGCGTGCTCGACCGCGAGTGCCGCGGCCTGGCGTGGCTCGTTCCCCTCCTTCGCCTCCTCGCGCAATCGGGCGACCATGAGGATGTTGTAGTCCGTGCCGATCGCGACCACGAACATGTAGATCATGATCGGCAGCATGAACATCACACCCGCGTGGTCCAGCAGCATCTGGAACACGAACACCGTCGCGCCCAGCGTCGCCGCGTAGCCGAGGACCACCGCCAGCATCAGGTACCAAGGTGCCACGACACTGCGCAGCAGCAGGCCCAGGATCAGCGCGATCAGCAGGCCGGCCACCGGGAAGATGACCTTCATGTCGTGGTTGGTCGCCTCACGGACGTCCGTGAACGCGGCCGTCGCGCCGCCCACCAGGACGTCGGTGCCCGGCGGCGCCGCCCGGTCCGCCGCGTCGCGCAGCGGATCGATCGTGTCCAGCGCCTTGTTGGTGTACGGGCTCTCCTCCAGGACCAGCTTGATCTCCGCCGCCTTGCCGTCCGCGCTGTACTTCACGTGGCCGGCGTTCGGGTCGTCCGGGTTGACCTCGTTGACGTCGCCGACGCCCGGGGCGTTCTGCAGGTCCATCGCGAAGCGCTCGACGGCCGGCTTGTCCAGCGTCGCGCCGCCGGTGGACTTGACGTACACCTGCGTCGGGTTCAGCGTGCCGGCCGGGAAACCGGTCTGCATGTCCTTCATCGCCTTGGCCGACTCGGTGTCGCTCGGCAGCTGGCTGATCTGGTCGTAGTCCGCCTTGAAGCCCAGTACTCCGGACGCCAGCGCGAGCATGATCGCGCCGGACACCACCGCCACGCCGAGCGGCCGGCGGCCGACCAGCTTGCCCATGCGCTGGAACGTCGTGCCCTCGGGCTGCTTCTGCCACGTCTTGCTGGGCCAGAAGATGCGGGGGCCGAGCAGCGAGACGACGGCCGGGACCAGGGTCAGACCCGCGATGGCCATGACGATGACCGCGATGGCCAGGCCGGGGCCCATCGAGCGGAAGCTGCCGAGGGTGGCCAGCAGCATCGCGCCGAACGCGATCACGACCGCACCCGCCGCCGACGCGATGGCCTCGCCGACACGCTCGACGGCGACGATCATGGCCTGCTTCTTGTCGTCCCCCGCCCGCAGGCGTTCTCGATAGCGGAACAGCAGGAAGAGGATGTAGTCGGTGCCGATGCCGAACAGCACGACGATGAGGATCGTCTGCAACGACTGCTCGACCTCGAACCCGAAGGCCTTGCCCGCGAGCGCGATCACCGCCGGGGCCACCATCGCGACCAGGCCGACCACCACGATCGGCATGAGTGCCGCGACCGGGCTGCGGTAGATCACCAGCAGCAGCACGAGGATCAGCACGATCGTCACGATGCCGACGATCGCCTCGGCCTTCTTGAAGGCGTCCTCGTTGTCGAGGTTCATCGCCGGACCGCCGGTGTAGCCGACCTTGAGGTCGGTGCCGTTCATCAGCGGCTCGGTCGCGTCCCGCAGGTGCTTGACGGCGTCGTTGACCTCGGTGTCCTGCGCGGTGCCCTTGATCGTCGCGTTCGCGAGCATGATCTGCTGGTTGTCGGAGAGCTGCCCGGCCGCCACCGAGGTGACCGCACCGACCTCCGCCTCGGCGCCCGGCGCCAACGGCTTGACCTGGCTCTCCGCCAGCTTCGCGACGATGCCCTTCACGTCGGACTGGTCGTCCGCGGTGAACGCTCCGCCGTCGGCGCGCTTGAAGACCATCAGCGCGCTCTGGTCCTTGGACTGCGGGAACTGCTGCTCGGCGAGGTCATCCGCCTGGACCGACTCGTACTTGCTGGGCAGGAAGCTCGCCGTGTCCTGATTGGTGATGTCGGAGAGCTTCGGGGCGAACGCCACGAGGGCGACCGCCGCCACGAGCCAGACCCCGATGACCTTCCAGGGATTGTGGACGACGAGCCTTCCGAGTCGTCCGAACATGCTGTCTCCTTCATGCTGCTGTCCCGCGGGCACGCGGATGGGCAGCATTGAACGTAGGCAGGCATGTGCGCCCTACACAATCTGAAAAGGCGCAGGTCAGATAAGTTCCGCCCGCTGTATGACAGGCCCGCACGCCGCGTGCAGAAGCGCACTTCGGGCGCTACTCCGACGGGAGTAGTGCAAGTTCGTCCGGGGGAACGAAAAAGCGTTTCACTTCGCGGATCGCGTCATACCGGGCCGTCTCGTGCGCCCGGTCACGCACCGAGGTACGCGAGCACCGCCAGCACCCGCCGGTTGTCGTCGTCCGACGCCATGATGCCGAGCTTCCCGAAGATGCTCGTCGTGTGCTTGCTGACAGCGCCCTCGGACACGAACAGCTGCTTGGCGATCGCCGCGTTCGAACGGCCTCCCGCCATAAGCTCCAGCACCTCGCGCTCGCGCTGCGTCAACTGCTCCAGCGGCGCGGTCTCCGCGCTGCGGGTCAGCAGCTTCGCGATCACCTCGGGGTCCATGGCGGTGCCGCCGCCCGCGACCCGGCGTACCGCCTCGACGAACTGGTCCGTGTCGAACACCCGGTCCTTGAGCAGGTAGCCGACCGCACCGGAGCCGTCGGCGAGCAATTCCCGGGCGTACAGCTGCTCGACGTACTGCGACAGCACCAGCACCGGCAGCCCCGGAACACGACGACGGGCCTCCAGCGCAGCCTGGAGGCCCTCGTCGGTGAAGGTGGGCGGAAGCCGTACGTCCACCACCGCAACATCGGGGTTCTTCTCGACCAGGGCCTTCAGCAGCTCCGGTCCGTTGTCCACCGCCGCGACGATCTCGAACCCGTGGGCTTCGAGCAGCCGCACCAACCCGTCCCTCAGGAGGGCGAGGTCTTCGGCGAGGACAACACGCACGGCAGCTCCATGGTGACCGTGGTCGGGCCGCCCTGGGGACTCACCAGGGCGAGGGTCCCGTCGAATGTACCGAGCCTGCGCTCGATCCCGCGCAGTCCGGTGCCCTTCTCCAGCGCCGCACCGCCGCGCCCGTCGTCGGTCACCTCGATGCGCAGCCGTCCCGCGCGGTACCGCACGTCGATCCAGACGTTCTGCGCGGCAGCGTGCTTGGCGACGTTCGTCAGCACCTCGTTGACCGCGAAGTAGCCGGCCGACTCGACCGGAGCCTCCAGGCGGCCGGGTACGTCCACCGTCACGTCGACGTGCAGCGGGCTCTCCAGCGCGAGGGCGCGCACCGCGTCGCCGAGGCCGCGGTCGGCGAGGACCGGCGGGTGGATCCCGCGTACCAGGTCGCGCAGTTCGTGGAGGGCCTTGGCGGACGCCTCACGCGTCTCGGTGAGCAGCGCGCGGGCCGCCTCGGGGTTCGTCTCCAGCAGCGCTTCGGCGGCGCCGAGGTTCATGCCCATCGCGACCAGCCGGGCCTGGGCGCCGTCGTGCAGATCCCGCTCGATGCGGCGCAGTTCGGCGGCGGACGCGTCGACCGCGTCGGTACGGCTGACCGTCAGCTGGGCCACCCGCAGCCGCATCTCGGCCTTCTGGGTCGGCGCCAGCAGCGAGCGGGTGAACACCGCGTGCGCCTTGAGCATGGCCGGTGCGATGGCGAAGCCGATGAAGATGTACGCGATGCCGAGCAGCACCGCGAGCATCGCCCGGCCGTCGCTGTCCACCTTGAGGAACGTGTACCAGCCGCTGTCCCCCGCGTCGACCAACGTCTCCCACAGGAAGGGGTGGAGCAGGCCGAACACGCCCTGCGCGATGAACCCGAGCGCCAGGATCGACAGGAACAGGCCCACCACCCAGTCCGCGATCAGCCACAGCAGGTCGCGCCACGTCGCCGGGTCGGCGAGCACGTGGCGGCAGCGCTGCACGACACCGGGGATGCCGCGGTCGTACTCGGGCTCCGGGCGGTAGGGGCGCGGGATCTCCACCCCGGTCCAGGCCAGCGAGCGGCGCCGGGCCAGGTCGGCGAGCGACCGGGTGGCGACGACCAGCACCGGAACGACGAGCACGCCGATGCCGATGATCATCAGCGGCAGGAACGTCACCGTCAGGCAGAACAGGACCAGCCCCGGGATCATCGCCGGAACCAGCCACAACCCCCGCAGCGCCGCGATCCCCCCGCGCCGGAAGCCGAAACCGGCCTCTGCACTCATGACTCCTCCTCGGTACTTCCGGCCGTGCCCCGACCTGCGGGCTCTTCTTCCTACACCAAGGAGTCTGCCGATCCCGGGCCTCGCGGGCACTGGCCCGGGCCCCCGGAACGGGGTGGGCCCAGGCCCACCCTGCCATGGCGGCGTGCCATGGTGCCGGGTCCGATTTCCGCTGGTCACGCGAGGTCCGATTACCGCCAGCAGGTTTTGAGGCGGACGCGCAGTCTTGTGGTGGTGACGGCGGCACAGGGCCCGGCCGCCGGACACCGGCGCAGGTCGGTCGCCTGATCGTCCGATCAACCGACCGATTGCCGTGACCCGTCTCCCCGACCGGTCACCGCGTCGGCCGGCGGTGGAACCAGCCGCGCCCCTTCTGTTTCGCCTGCTTCTTCTTCGAAAGGCACAGCCATGTCTTCGCGCCTTGCGTCCAAGGTCTTCATCGTCACCGGCGGCACCTCGGGTATGGGCCTCGCCGTCGCCCACCGCCTCGCCTCGGAGGGGGCCGCCGTCGTCCTCGGCGCCCGCCGCAAGGACGTCGGCGAGCAGGCCGCCGCGGAGGTCCGGGCGGCCGGCGGCCGGGCGCTGTTCGTTGCCGCGGACGTCACCGTCGAGGAGGACGCCGCCGCCCTGACCGCCGCCGCGGTCGCCGAATTCGGGCGGCTGGACGGGGCGTTCAACAACGCGGGCGGCATGAACGCGTTCGGCCCGGTCCCGACCGTCGACCGGGGTGCCTGGGACGCCGACATCGCCCAGAACCTGACCAGCGTCTTCCACTCCATGAAGCACCAGCTGCCCGCCGTCATCGCGTCGGGCGGCGGCTCGATCGTCAACAACGCGTCCAACCTCGGCGTGGTCGGCATGCCGGAGGTGGCGGCGTACGTCGCGGCCAAGCACGCCGTCGTCGGACTGACCCGGGCGACCGCGCTGGAGGTGGCGGAGCAGGGCGTACGCGTCAACGCGATCGCCACCGGCGGCGTCGACACCCCGCTGGCCCGCGCCACCATGCTCACCAGCGACGAGGCGCACGCGCACATCGCGTCCCTGCACCCGGTGAACCGGATCGCGGAGCCCGCGGAGATCGCCTCGTTCGTGGCGTACCTGCTCAGCGACGAAGCGTCCTTCATCACCGGCGCAGCCCTCGCCATCGACGGCGGCTTCACGGCGCGCTGAACCGCACCCACTCCCGCGCCCACTCCCCTGCTCCCGGTCCCGGGGGAATCGCGCGGCCGGCTCCGGCGCTGGCCTTGACGTCGACGTCAAGGTCTAGCGTCGGAGCCGACGACGCGGGAGGACGCGGGAGGAGCGCTCATGCGCATCGGAGAACTGGCCGAACGGGCGGGCACCACCACCCGCACGCTTCGCTACTACGAGGCGCGCGGACTGCTCCCGGCGCGGCGCACCGTCAACGGCTACCGCGAGTACGACGAGGACGACCTGCGGCTCCTGCACCAGATCCGGACGCTGCAGGACTTCGGCTTCGAACTGGAGGACACCCGTCCTTTCGTGGAATGCCTCCAGGCCGGCCACCCCGCGGGCGACTCCTGCCCGGCCTCCCTCGACGTCTACCGCGCCAAGCTCGCCGAACTCGACCTCTGCATCGACCGCATGATGCGGGTGCGCGCCGAGGTCGCCGTCCAACTGGCCCGCGCCGAAGTGGAGGCCGCCGCGCGTACGCCGGGCGGCCCCGACCCCAAGTGCGAGCTGGCCCCGTGCGACTCCGCCGCGCTCTCCCCTCGAAAGGACCCCGTCCCGTGAGCACTCTCTCCCCCGTCACCGACGCCACCTTCGCCGACGAGGTGCTGGCCTCCGACACTCCCGTCCTAGTCGACTTCACCGCGGCGTGGTGCGGCCCGTGCCGCATGATCGACCCGGTGCTCGGCGACATCGCCGCCGAGGAGTCCCGCTTCCGCATCGTGAGCCTCGACGTGGACGCCAACCCGGAGACGACCGCCGCCTACGGCGTGCTCTCCATGCCCACGCTCATGCTCTTCCGCGCGGGCGAGCCGGTGAAGTCCCTGGTCGGAGCCCGCCCCAAGCGCCGCCTCCTGGCCGAACTGGACGAGGTGCTCTAGACCGACGAAACGCTCCCTATACCGACGACGCGCTCGCTAAGCCGTCGATGTACTCTGCGCCGTTGCCGCCCCGCCGACGGTGAACCGCAGTTCGGGCCGCTCCCAGGTCACCTTGGGCGGCTGCGGGGGCAGCACGGCGACGCGTACGGCGCCCATGCGCACGTAGAACTGCTCGGCGGGCGGGTGCGACACGACCCGGACGTGGTCCGCCCCCGCGTCGTGCGCCCGATGCAGCATGTGGTCCACGAGCCGCCTGCCGACGCCCAGCCCCTGGGCCCGGTCGGCGACGAACATCAGGTCCAGTTCCGGGGGTTCCAGCAGCAGCCCGTAAAAACCGAGCAGCGCCCCGTCGCCCTCCGCCTCGGCGAGGTAGACGGGGTTCTGCGCGATATAGTCCGGGGCTACCTCGTAGCCGTCGATGATCGAGGCGTACTCCCCTTGGTAGGCGCTCAGTTCGTGCATCAGCCGGGTCAACCCGCCGGCCTCGTCGGGCCGCGCCCGGCGAACGCGCACCGTCACCACGGACCTCACCGGCTGTCCTTCCGCCGCGGCATCACCGCCGACACACACGTCCCCACGTCCTCGTGCGCCCAACACCAGGCGGACGTACCCGGCGCCGCCGGATCAAGGACGTACGTCTCCGCCGACGACGGCAACCCCAGCGGCACAGTCTGAACCATGCCCCCCATCCTCCCCCGCCCGACCGACAGCCGCCGACCCATGCGCCGGCCCAGTTCCGCGATCAGCCCTGCTGCATGTCCACGAAGCGGGAGTAATGGCCCTGGAACGCCACGGTGATGGTCGCGGTCGGACCGTTACGGTGCTTCGCCACGATCAGGTCCGCCTCCCCCGCACGCGGTGACTCCTTCTCGTACGCATCCTCACGGTGCAAAAGGATCACCATGTCCGCATCCTGCTCAATTGATCCACTTTCGCGCAAATCGGACACCATGGGCTTTTTGTCGGTTCGCTGTTCGGGGCCTCGGTTGAGCTGGGACAGGGCGATGACCGGGACTTCGAGTTCCTTGGCGAGGAGCTTCAGGTTTCGCGACATCTCGGAGACCTCCTGCTGGCGGCTCTCCGCGCGGCGGCTGCCGCCGCCGGTCATCAGCTGGAGGTAGTCGATGACGACGAGGCGAAGGTCGTTGCGCTGCTTGAGGCGTCGGCACTTCGCACGGATCTCCATCATGGAGAGATTCGGCGAGTCGTCGATGTAGAGCGGTGCCGCGCTCACGTCCGGCATGCGCCGGGCGAGCCGAGTCCAGTCCTCGTCGGTCATGTTGCCCGAGCGCATGTGGTGCAGCGCGACCCGCGCCTCGGCGGACAGCAGACGCATCGCGATCTCGTTGCGCCCCATTTCGAGCGAGAAGATCACACTCGGCAAATTGTGCCGAATTGAGCATGCCCGCGCGAAGTCCAGGGCGAGTGTCGAGTTGTGGGTGGGGATCCAGCTCTTCCCCGCCAGGTACATGTGGTCGGCGTTGTCGACCTGGACGCAGCGGACCGGCACGGACTCGATCGGGCGTACGTCGGTGATGAAGCGCATCCGCGTCGTGGGGTAGGCGCGGGTTGTCTGCCGAGCAAGCTTGCGAGGAAGGCGGAACACCGGTTCGCACGGGGTGAACGTGATGCGGTAGCAGGTCGAGGACGCTTCGCTCCGGCCGCGAACAGCCTTGGTACGCATGGACGCCTGGTGGCCCAGACTGAGCACGAGTTCGAGCACGTCCTCCGCGAGACGCCGGTTGGTGACCGCGAACTGGACCGTACCGGACGGAGAGGTGTAGCCGTCGGTGTCCAGCAACCCGGCGAGCAGCGCGCGGCGTTGGTCTTCGGACGCGCGCAGATACTCAGCCGGAATGTGCTTGTCGCCGAGAACACCGAGGGTCCGCAGGATCGTCTGGACGCTGCCGTACCCATCGCGGCATTCGGCGCACAGCGCCGGGCCCGTGGACGCGCGTCCGCAGTCGGGGCAACGCGGCCCGGGGACCGGTGCCGAGACGAACCGAGCCTTGCCACCACAGCTTTGACCGCAGGTACGCACCTGGGCGGTCCTCGGCTGGAAGGCGCGGCCGCACATGACACAGGTACGGGCGGGCAGTGGCGCGCGCTCGGGCAACCGCAGCGAGTAGTTGAGCGCAGTCTGCTTGTCGACGCGGAGGCCTTCGGCGCGGAGTTCGGCGACGATCTCCTCGTCGGTCGTGGTGATGCGGGCCGACTTCGTATGGCCGTCGCCCAGCCAGCACCCCAGGGCGTACGGTGACAGCGGCAGATCCCGTTCGGGCATTTGGAGCGCGGATGCGACCCGAACCGCGTGGTTGTGTCGTCGGTCGCCGGTGTCGCAGTGCAGAGTTGCGGCGATCTGGCGCGTGGTGGTCACCGCTGCTGCGACCGGCCGGTGCTTCGGGCCGACGGAGCCGGTCAGGACGGCCTGCGCCGAACGCCGGGCGGCGCGGGTTTCGGTGAGCCACTGGTGCTCCGCGTCGGCGACGATGACGGTGCCGTCCGAGAACTCCACCTCGTAGCAGGGACGGTTGACCATGACATCCGTGGCGGCGACCACCTTTGTCGCCCGGCCGTCGGCCCCGACAAGGAAGTCGCCGACGCGGACCTCGCCCATCGTCGTCCAGCCGCCGGGCGTGGGCAGCGGTGTCTCCAGGGCCAAGGCCTTGCCCATGGCGGGGCGGGCGGCGATGACGATCATTTGGCCGGGGTGGAGGCCGTTGGTGAGGGCGTCGAGGTCGGTGAAGCCGGTGGGGACACCGGACATCTGGCCGTTGCGGGAGCCGATGGCCTCGATCTCGTCGAGGGCGCCTTCCATGATGTCGGCGAGGGGGGCGTAGTCCTCGCTGGTGCGCTGCTCGGTGACGGCGTAGACCTCGGCCTGGGCGCCGTTGACGATCTCGTCGACGTCGCCGTCGGCGGCGTAGCCCATCTGGACGATGCGGGTGCCGGCTTCGACGAGGCGGCGCAGGACGGCCTGTTCGCGGACGATGCGAGCGTAGTACTCGGCGTTGGCGGCGGTGGGGACCGAGGAGATGAGGGTGTGGAGGTACGGGGCCCCGCCGACGCGGCCGATCTCGCCGCGCTTGGTGAGCTCCGCCGCGACGGTGACGGCGTCGGCCGGCTCGCCGCGGGCGTAGAGGTCGAGGACGGCGTTGTAGACCATCTCGTGCGCCGGGCGGTAGAAGTCGATCGGCTTGAGGTTCTCGACGACGTCGGCGATCGCGTCCTTCGAGAGCATCATGCCGCCGAGGACGGACTGCTCGGCGGCGATGTCCTGGGGCGGTGTGCGCTCGAAGCCCTCGCGGGTGGGGGGAGCGTCCTCGTACTCCGAGACACTCATGCCGTGCTTCCTTCCTCGGCGTCGGGACACGGCGTGCGCCCGGACCCTCCGGGGGCGCCTGGTGGTCCTGCTCTTTCATACGGCAACGGGCCGACAAAACGGCCGCACCACGCGTTGTGCAGTCCCTCACCGTAAGGGTGGACCCGGCCTCGGCCAACGCCGTCGTCCACAGGGGGTGTGGATAACTGTGGAAAGTCTGTGGACCGACACCGCCGCAGCTGTGCACAACCTGTGCGCAGAGCGCCGGACAAGCATTGTCCACAGCTGTGGAAACCGGGCCTGACCTGGGGTTTCTCTGTCCACCGCCTGTGCATGTGAAAAACTTCCGGTCCGATGGACCGGCAATCGCCCCGCGTATGTGGACAACCACCGCCCGCAGCCACAAGTAATGACCATGGATGGATTGTGATCATTACCTGTGGATGACTACCGTGGACAAGTGCACACCCCCCTCGAAAGCGACCCGCGACCCCGCCCCGACCTGCGACGACAGGTCGGCCGCGCGCAGGACCGGGAGATCCTGCGGCTCGCCGTACCGGCCTTCTTCGCGCTGGTCGCGGAGCCGCTGTTCATCCTCGCGGACGCCGCGATCGTCGGGCACCTGGGCACCCCCGAGCTGGCCGGCCTCGGCATCGCGGGCACGGTCCTGAGCACACTGGTCAACCTGTGCGTGTTCCTCGCGTACGCGACGACCGCGAGCGTGGCGCGCCTGGTCGGTGCCGGCGACCGGCGCGGCGCGATCCGCCAGGGTGTGGACGGCGTCTGGCTGGCGGCCCTGATCGGAGCCGCGCTGCTGGTGGTGGGGGCGGTGGCCGCGCCGTGGATCGTGGACGCGTTCGACGCGTCCGCGACCGCCGCCCCGCACGCGACGACCTACCTGCGGATCAGCAGCCTCGGCATCCCGGCGATGCTCATCGTGCTCGCCGCCACCGGCGTGCTGCGCGGGCTCCAGGACACCCGCACCCCGCTCGTCGTCGCCGTCGCCGGGTTCGGTGCGAACCTCGTGCTCAACCTCGCCCTCGTCTACGGCGCCGACCTCGGCATCGCCGGATCCGCGTGGGGCACGGTGATCGCCCAGTGGGCGATGGCCGCGGCGTACCTCGTGGTCGTGGTGCGCGGCGCGCGCAGCCACGACGCCCGCCTCACCCCCGACTTCGCGGGCATAAAGGCCTCCGCCGCGGCGGGCACGCCCTTGTTCGTACGCACCGTCAGCCTGCGCGCCATCCTGGTCGTCGGCGCGGTCGCGGCGACCCGCATGGGCGACACCGAGATCGCGTCACACCAGGTGGCCTGGCAAATATGGACGTTCCTCGCCTTCGCGCTCGACGCCCTGGCGATAGCGGCACAGGCGATCGTGGGGCGCGCGCTGGGTGCGGGCGACGTTGCGGGCGCGCGCTCCGCGACCCGGCGGATGCTCATGTGGAGCGTGTGGACGGGCGTGGTGTTCGCCGTCCTGATCGTGGCCGCCCGGCCGCTCTACATCCCGCTGTTCACCGGCGACCCCGCGGTACGCGACCTGCTCGGCCTGGTCCTGCTCGCCGCCGCCGCGCTGCAGCCGCTCGCCGGGCCGGTGTTCGTCCTCGACGGCGTCCTGATAGGCGCGGGCGACGGCCGGTTCCTGGCCTGGATGATGCCGGCCGTGCTGCTCGTGTTCCTGGCCACCGTCGCGGTCGTCCTCGGGCTGGGCGGCGGCCTCGTGGCGCTGTGGTGGTGGGGTGTCGGGGCGTTCATGGTCACGCGCCTGGTCCTGCTCGGCTGGCGGGCGCGCGGCGACGCGTGGCTGGTCACGGGGGCGAGCGTACGGAAGTCCGGCTGACGCACGGCACGCACCGCGAAGCCCGGTCGCCGGGACCGTCGGTGACGACGACCCCGGCAACCGGGCTTGATCTTCTCGGCGACGGCTCGCCCGCCGCCGGATCGGGCGCCACTCAGCCCGCGACCGGGACGGCCTCACGCTGCTCCGCAGCGGCCACGTCGCCGCGTACGCCCGCCTCCGGCGCCGTCGACTTGAACCCCCGCAGCCGCAGCGAGTTGCCGACCACGAACACCGACGAGAAGGCCATCGCGGCCCCCGCGATCATCGGGTTGAGCAGCCCCGCCACCGCCAGCGGGATCGCGGCGACGTTGTAGGCGAACGCCCAGAACAGGTTCGTCTTGATCGTCCGCAGCGTCGACCGGGACAACCGGATCGCGTCGACCGCGGCGCCCAGGTCGCCGCGCACCAGCGTGAGGTCGGCCGCTTCGATGGCCGCGTCGGTGCCCGTGCCCATCGCGAGCCCGAGGTCCGCGGTGGCCAGCGCCGCGGCGTCGTTGACGCCGTCGCCGACCATCGCGACGACGCGTCCCTCGGCCTGGAGCGCCTTGACCGCGTCGACCTTGCCGGCCGGCAGCACCCCGGCGATGACCTCGTCGATGCCGACCTGCGCCGCCACGGACCGCGCGGCCCGCTCGTTGTCGCCGGTCAACAGCACCGGGGTCAGCCCCAGTTCGCGCAGTCCGGCGATTGCCGCCGCGGAGGTGGGCTTGACGGTGTCCGACGTGACGAGCACGCCGCGCACCCCGCCGTCCCAGGCCACCGCGATCGCGGTACGCCCCGCACTCTCGGCCTCGTCCAACGCCGCCGCCAGTTCCGCCGGCAGCGCCAGCCCCCAGTCCGCAAGCAGCGCCGGGCGTCCCGCGACGACCGCGTGGCCCTCGACGACACCCTCGACGCCGAGGCCTTCACGGTTCGTGAAGCCCTCGACCTGCGGCAGCGTCCCGTGCCGCTCGGCCGCCGCGGCGGCGATGGCCTTGGCGATCGGGTGCTCGCTGGCGTGCTCCACCGCGCCGGCCAGGCGCAGCAGTTCGTCCGCGTCGCCGCCGTCGACCGGGACCGTGGCGACCAGCGCCATGCGTCCCGTGGTGACGGTGCCGGTCTTGTCGAGCAGGACGGTGTCGACGCGACGGGTGTTCTCCAGGACCTCGGGGCCCTTGATCAGGACGCCGAGCTGCGCGCCGCGGCCGGTGCCCACCAGCAGGGCGACCGGGGTGGCCAGGCCGAGGGCGCACGGGCAGGCGATGACGAGCACGGCGACCGCCGCGGTGAAGGCCGCGGTGGCCCCTTCGCCGCTGCCGAGCCAGAAGCCGAGCGTGGCGACCGCCAGCGCGATCACGATCGGCACGAAGACGCCGGAGATGCGGTCGGCGAGCCGCTGGACGGCGGCCTTGCCGGTCTGCGCGTCGGTGATCAGCCGGGCCATCTGCGCAAGTTGCGTGTCGGCGCCGACCTTGGTGGCGCGTACGACGAGGCGTCCGCCCGCATTGATGGTGGCGCCGGTGACGTTGTCGCCCGGACGCACCTCGACCGGCACCGACTCGCCGGTCAGCATGGACGCGTCGACCGCCGACGAACCCTCGGCCACCACGCCGTCGGTGGCGATCTTCTCGCCGGGACGCACCACGAACCGGTCGCCGACCGCGAGGCGGTCGACCGGGATGCGCTCCTCGCGGCCGTCCGCGCGCAGCACGGACACCTCGCGGGCGCCGAGTTCGAGCAGCGCCTTGAGTGCGGCGCCCGCCTTGCGCTTGGAACGGGCCTCGAAGTAGCGGCCGGCGAGGATGAACGCGATGACGCCGGACGCGGCCTCGAGGTAGATCTCGGCGTGTCCGCCCCCCGCGGTGAAGCTGAACGCCATGGTCATGCCGGGTTCGCCCATGCCGCCGATGAACAGCGCGTACAGCGACCAGAAGAAGGCCGCGAGCGTGCCGAGCGAGACGAGGGTGTCCATGGTCGCGGTGCCGTGCCGCAGGTTCTTCGCGGCGGCCTTGTGGAACGGGAACCCGCCCCACACCACCACGGGTGCCGCGAGCGCGAGCACCAGCCACTGCCAGAACCGGAATTGCAGCGGCGGGATCATCGAAAGGGCGATCACCGGCACGGTGAGCAGCGCGCTGTAGACCAGGCGCTCGCGCAGCGTCCGCAGTTCGGCGTCCTTGCCGTCGTCGGTGCGGTCGCCGTCCCCGGCCGCGCCGCCGGACGGTTCGGGCTCGTCGCGTACGGGGGTCGCGCTGTAGCCGGCCGCCTCGACCGCCTTGACCAGGTCGGCCGGGTCGAGGGCGGCGGGGTAGGTGACGGTGGCCTTCTCCAGGGCGAAGTTGACGGTGGCCTCGACCCCGTCCAGCTTGTTGAGCTTGCGCTCGATGCGGTTCGCGCACGAGGAGCAGGTCATCCCGCCGAGAGCGAGGTCGATGCGCGCGGCGTTTGCGGAGTCTGCCTGCGGCGGGGTGGTCACTGTTCCTCCTCGGTGACGCTCAGGACGCTCATTCTGCACTGCTACATATCCCTACGGGGTAGGGGTACCCGGGGAGCAGAATCCCGGGCACCCCTCGGCGGCCTGGCGGCCCCGGGTCAGGAGGTGACCTTGGCCCCGTCCACGGCGGAGTAGCCCGCCTCCGCGACCGCCGCCCGGACCGCGTCGCGGTCGACGTCGCCGTCCGACGACACGGTCAGCAGGCCGCTCGCCAGCTCCACCCGCACGTCCCGGACGCCGGGAACCTCGGAGACCTCCTCCTGCACGGACGAGACGCAGTGGCCGCAGGTCATGCCGGTTACGGTGAAGGTCGCGGTGCTCATGACGGTGCCCTTTCCGGAGATGGTGCGGGATCCGGCGTACGCCCGATCCCCTGCCGTACTGAAACTATACCCCCTAGGGGTATCAAGCAAGCCCGGGGCCCGCCGCCCTGTCCAACGAGCGGGGACGGGCCGGGAAAGGCCCCGGCACGAAACGCCCCCGGAGCGGGTGAGCGGACCCCGGGAAAGGCCGAAGGCCCGGAGCTCCTGTAGGAGCTTCGGGCCTTCAGGGGGTGCGGTCAGGTCAGGCCGAAACGACGTCGAGGTCGAGAGCGGCGGAGACCTCCGGGTGGAGGCGGACCGTGACCCGGTGCGTGCCGAGGGTCTTGATCGGCGCACCGAGCTCGACACGGCGCTTGTCCAGGTCCGGACCACCGGCGGCCTTGATCGCGGATGCGACGTCGGCGACGGTGACGGATCCGAACAGGCGCCCGCTTTCGCCGGCACGGGTCGCGAGCTTCACCTTGAGACCGGTGAGCTGCGCCTTGACCTCGTTCGCCTGGTCCAGGTTCTTGATCTCGCGGACCTTGCGGGCACGGCGGATGGAGGCGACCTCCTTCTCACCGCCCTTGGACCAGCGGATCGCGAACCCGCGCGGGATGAGGTAGTTGCGGCCGTAGCCGTCCTTGACCTCGATGATGTCGCCGGGCTCGCCGAGCCCGGTGACCTCGTGCGTGAGGATGAGCTTCATGTCAAGTCCACCCTCTCTCAGCGCGCCGTGCTGGTGTACGGCAGCAGCGCCATCTCACGGCTGTTCTTGACGGCCGTGGCGACGTCACGCTGGTGCTGCGTGCAGTTGCCGGTCACGCGACGGGCACGGATCTTGCCGCGGTCGGAAATGAACTTCCGCAGCAGGTTCGTGTCCTTGTAGTCGACGTAGGAGATCTTCTCCTTGCAGAACACGCAAACCTTCTTCTTCGGCTTGCGCGCAGGCGGCTTCGCCATTGCTTTCTCTCCAGATCAAGAAGTCTTCGTCCGGACGTGCGCGGCACGGGGGCCGCGCGGGCGTCCTAGAACGGGGGTTCGTCCGTGTAGCCGCCGGGCTGGGGACCCCAGCCGCCGCCTCCGCCACCGGTGTTGCCACCTGCGGGGGACGACCACGGGTCGTCGGCCGGCGCGGGGTTGCCCGACGGAGGACCGCCGTAGCCACCCTGCTGGCCGCCGCCCTGCGGACCGCCGTAACCACCGCCGCGGTTGTACTGACCACCACCGCCGCCGCCACCCCGGCCGGCCTTCGTGACCTTCGCGGTCGCGAACTTGAGCGAGGGGCCGATCTCGTCGACCTCCAGCTCGTAGGCCGTCCGGTTCTCGCCTTCCTTGGTCTGGTACGACCGCTGCTTGAGGCGTCCCTGGACGATGACCTGCATGCCCTTCTGCAAGGACTCGGCCACGTTCTCGGCCGCCTGCCGCCAGACCGAGCAGCGGAGGAACAGCGCTTCGCCGTCCTTCCACTCGTTGGTCTGCCGGTCGAACGTCCGCGGCGTGGAGGCCACGGTGAAGTTCGCGACGGCCGCGCCGCTGGGGGTGAAGCGCAATTCAGGGTCGGCGGTCAGATTCCCGACCACGGTGATGACGGTGTCGCCTGCCATGCCTTACCTTCCCCTGCGCCTTGATGACGGTGTCGTCGGTATCCGCTGCGAGTGGTTACCGCTGGTCGGGACGCAGCACCTTCGTGCGCATGACCGACTCGTTGAGGTTCATCTGGCGGTCGAGTTCCTTGATGACCGCGGGCTCCGCGGCCAGGTCCACGACGGCGTAGATGCCCTCGGACTTCTTCTTGATCTCGTACGAGAGCCGGCGACGGCCCCACGTGTCGACCTTCTCGACCTTGCCGCCGCCGTTGCGGACGACGTTCAGGAACTGCTCGAGCAGCGGCGAGACCGCACGCTCTTCGAGGTCCGGGTCGAGGATGACCATGAGCTCGTAGTTACGCATGAAAACACCCACCTCCTATGGACTGATACGGCCACGGAATCTCCGTGACAGGAGGGCTTTGCGTAGACCGCGGCAGCCGGGCACACCACCCCGTGAGGGTGGCAACCATGGCGCTGCGGACGGTACAGCGTACCCGGCGCGGCGCTATCTGTTGAAATCCGCCGTGCGGCGGATGCACCCTGTGGTAGGGAGATCACGGACAAATCGTCCGTACCCCCGTGTCCACCATCGGAGGTGCGAGATGGCTCAGACCATGCGCCGCGGCCCGTTGGCCGCGCTCAACCTCGAAACGATCAACCGCGTCCATGACGACAGGCCGCACACCAAGGAGAACGCCCTCGCGGCGGCGACCGTGGTGTTCGGCATCGTGGCCATCGTGTGCGCGTTTTTCCCGAGCATGCACATCCTCGGCGCCTGGAGCGGTCTCGCCGGCGTGCTCGTGGGCCTCGGCGGCCAGATGATCTCGGCGACGACCCTGGAGCGGTTCGTGCTGGTCATCGGGCTCGGCGGGGCGGCCGTGGGTCTGTTCATCAACATGGCCAACGGCGGCTTGTACTAACTCTCTGCAATCAGTCCGCTGCAGCGGCCCCGCAGTGGCCGCGTCCGCCATTGGCACGGACGCGGCCGCCTGCGCGCGGGCGGCACCTACACCGCAAGCAACCGCTGGACGCCCTCGTCCGCCAGTTCGGCCCCCGCCCCCTCGTGCACGACGACGCCCGCGTCCAGCACGGTGAAGCGGTCGGCCAGGCGCATCGCGAAGTCGAGGTACTGCTCGACGAGCAGCACCGCGAGTCCGCGCTCCTTGTGCAGTTGCTCGATCACGTCCTCGATCTCGGCGACGATCGACGGCTGGATTCCCTCGGTCGGCTCGTCGAGGATCAGCATGCGCGGGCGCGTCACCAGCGCCCGCGCGATCGCGAGCTGCTGCTGCTGGCCGCCGGAGAGGAATCCGGCACGCCGCCTGAGCAGCGGCCGCAGCCGCGGGAAGACGTCGAGCGCCTCGTCGATGATCCCGCGGTCCTTGGCGCCGCTGGCCTCCCAGGTCACCCGGAGGTTCTCCGCCACCGTGAGTTGCGCGAACGACTCGTGGCCCTGGGGCACGTAGCCCATCCCGAGGCGGACCCGCTGGTGTGTGGACAGCTTGGTGATGTCGTGGCCGTCGAACACGACCGTGCCGCCGCGCGTGGGCAGAACGCCCATCACGGCGTTGAGCAGCGTCGTCTTGCCGACGCCGTTGCGGCCCATGACGCAGGTCAGCGACCCGGCGGCCACCGCGAGGTCGACGCCGAACAGCACCTGGGCGCGGCCGTACGCCACTTCGAGGCCGGTCACCTTCAGCATCAGGCCACCCCTTCCCGTACCGCGCCGCTGTCCACCGCGCCGTCCTCGCCGCCCACGAGCACCGGCTCGGCCGCCCTGGTGTCGCGCGAGCGGCCCAGATAGACCTCCTGCACCTTGGGGTCGGCCTGCACCTGGGCCATGTCGCCCTCGGTGAGGACGCGGCCTTCGTGCAGCACGGTCACCGCGGAGGCGTACGTACGCACGAACTCCATGTCGTGTTCGATCACCACCACCGTGCGGTCCCGCGCGATCTCGGCGAGCAGTTCGCCGGTCCGCTCGCGCTCCTCGCGCGACATGCCGGCCACCGGCTCGTCGAGCAGCAGCAGACGCGGCTCCTGGGCCAGCAGCATCGCGATCTCCAGCCACTGGCGCTGTCCGTGGGAGAGCACCGCGGCCGGGCGTTCGGCGAGGTCGAGCAGGCCGGCCCGCTCCAGGACGGAGCCCACGATGTCGGTGCGCGACCTGCGCCGCCGCAGCAGCGCCGGAAGCCGCATGCGGAAGCTGGCCGCGAGGTCGACGTTCTCCTCGACGGTCAACTCCTCGAACACCACGGCGGTCTGGAACGTGCGGCCGACGCCGAGCCGGACCACCTGGTGCTCGCGCTTGCCGACGAGTTCCTTGCCGGCGAACACGACGCTGCCCTCGGTGGGCCGGGTCAGGCCGGTGACGACGTCCACCAGCGTCGTCTTCCCGGCGCCGTTGGGGCCGATGAGGAACCGCAGTTCGCCCTCGGCGACGGTCAGGTCGATGCCGTCGATCGCGCGGAAACCGTCGAAGACCACGGAGAGCCCGCTGATCTTCAGCAGCGGCTCGGTGCCGGTCATGCGACCACCTCCGTCTTCTCGTCCGACACGCTCGGTGCGGGCCGCGGGACGCGGCGTTCGGGGCCGGGTTGCCGCGGGCCGTCCGACCGGCGGTTGCCCAGGCGGCGGGCCTGCTCGGCGGCGAAGTCGCGTATCTGGCCCGCCACTCCGATGACGCCCTTGGGCGCGTACGCCATCACCGCGATGAACAGCGCGCCCTGGAGGTAGAGCCAGCCTCCCGCCCAGTTCTCCGAGAACGTGGTCTTGGCGTAGTTGAGCAGCACCGCGCCCAGGACCGCCCCGGCCAGGGCGTAGCGCCCGCCGACCGCGACCGCGAAGACCAGTTCGAGCGACGGTACGACGCCGAGCAGCGCCGGCGAGATGATGCCGACCACCGGGACGAACAGCGCGCCGGCGATGCCCGCCGAGATCGCGGACAGCGTGAAGGCGACCGTCTTGAAGACCGCCGGGTCGTAGCCGAGGAACCGCACGCGGTCCTCGCCGTCGCGCACCGCGATCAGCAGGCGTCCGAACCGGCTGGCGACCAACTGCCGGAATCCCAGGTAGAGCAGCCCGAGCACGGTCGCGACGGCGAAGTAGAGCACCCGCTTGTCCGCGTCGTCGGCCAGGTCCAGGCCGAAGAACGTGCTGAAGTTGGTCAGTCCGTTGGTGCCGCCGGTCAGGCCCTGCTCGCCGACGAGCCAGATGACGAAGGCCGCGGCGAGCGCCTGGGTGAGGATGGCGAAGTACGCGCCGCGCACCCGCCGCCCGAACACGAGCAGGCCCAGCAGCGCCGCGATCGTCCCCGGCAGCAGCACCACCATGAGGATCGCGAACCACGGCTGACGGAACGGCTCCCACAGCATGGGCAGTTCCTCGACGCCGCTCCACACCATGAAGTCGGGCAGTTCGCCCGGGCCCGCCTCGGCGAGTTTGAGGTGCATGGCCATCGCGTAGCCGCCCAGGCCGAAGAACACCCCTTGGCCGAGGGTGAGCATGCCGCCCTTGCCCCACGCGAGGCCGATGCCGAGCGCGGCGATGGCGAAGCACAGGTACTTCGCGAGGAGTTCGAGCCGGAACGGGGACAGCGTCGCGGGGGCGACGGCGAAGACCAGCAGGGCGACGGCGACGAAGCCGATCGGGCCGTGCCACTTCGTGGTGCCGGACCTGAGCCGGCGTACGAGCGGCTCGCGCGTCCCCGAACCGCCCTTCCCCGACCCGTTCTTGGGCGCGGTCGAGGTGGTCGACGCGGTCGAGGTGGTCGACGCGGAGGACGTGGTGGACGTGGTGCTCTCGGGCCCGCCGTTCGCGGACCGTGCGCCGCCCGTCATGTCAGCTTCCTGGAGCGCAGCACGAACAGACCCTGCGGTCGCAGTTGGAGGAACGCGATGATCACGGCGAAGACCACCACCTTGGCGAGTGAAGCGTCGGACCAGAACTCGACGTAGCTGTTGACGAGGCCGAGGACGAACGCGGCGATCACCGCGCCCTGGAGTCGTCCGAGGCCGCCCGCGACGACCACGAGGAACGCGTCGACGATGTAGTAGGTCCCCAGGGCCGGGCCGACGGGGCCGATGAGGGTGAGCGCCACGCCGGCGACACCCGCGAGACCGGAGCCGATGAAGAACGTGCGCTGGTCGACGCGCGAGGTCGCGATGCCGCTGCACGCGGCGAGCTGGCGGTTCTGCATCACGGCCTGCATGCGGCGGCCCTGCTTGGTGCGGGCCAGGTAGAACCAGATGGCCACGACGCACACCACGGCAAGGGTGAAGATGAAGACGCGGGCGTAGGGCAGCCGGATGCCGAGCCACTCGCCGCCGCCGACGAGCCAAGTGGGCGCCTTGACCTGCACGTTCGGGGCGCCGAAGAGGTCGCGCGCCACCTGCTGGAGGACCAGGCTCACGCCCCAGGTCAGCAGCAGCGTGTCGAGCGGACGGCCGTAGAAGCGCCGGATGAGCGTACGTTCCAGGACGAGGCCCATGAGCCCCGCGACCGCGAACGCGACCGGCAGCGCGACCAGGACGGCCTGGCGGCCCGCCCAGTCCTGGAGCATGTAGGCGGTGTACGCGCCGGCCATGATGAATTCGCCGTGCGCCATGTTGATGACGCCCATCTGACCGAACGTGAATGTCAGGCCGAGGGCGATGAGGAGCAGCACCGCGCCGATGGAGAGTCCGATCGGCAATTGGTTCATGAAGGCGTTCAACGGATCTCCCTTTTCCTCCGGACCCCGCCGAATCCCCCGAGATCCGGGACGGTGGAATCCGCCGGCGCCCGGCCGGACTCCGCCCCGGGAACGGGCCGCGGAGTCCGGCGGGCGCTGCGGTGGATCAGCGGGCGGTCAGGACAGGTCCTTGGCCCACGGGTATTCCTTGAGGTACGGGTCCGGCTTGATGGGCTGCCCGGAACTCCACACCTCCTTGATGAGTCCGTCGTCCTGGACGATTCCGATGCGCGCGGTCTTGTAGACGTGCTGGGTCGCGCCGTCGATCGTGACCTTGCCTTCGGGTGCGTCGATCGACACGCCGTCGCACGCTTTCTTGACGGCTTCCGGGTCGAAACTCCCCGCCTTCTCGACCGCGGCCTTCCACAGGTAGACCGAGTTGTAGCCGGCTTCCATGGGGTCGGAAGTCACCTTGTCCGCGCCGTACTTCGCCTTGTAGGCGGCGACGAATTCGGTGTTCCGCGCGCCTTCGGTGGTCTGGTAGTAGTTCCAGGCCACCGGCTGGCCCTTGAGGTAGTCCGGGCCGATGCCGCGGACCTCCTCCTCGGCGACGCTGACCGAGAGCACCGGCATCTGCTCGGCGCCGATCCCCGTGCTGCGGAGCTGCTTGAAGAAGGCCACGTTGCTGTCGCCGTTGAGGGTGTTGAACACGGCGTCGGGCTTGGCCTGGGCGACCTTGTTGATGACGGTGCTGTACTCGGTGTGGCCGAGCGGCGTGTACTCCTCGCCGACGACCTCCATGCCGTTCGCCGCGGCGTACGCCTTGATGATCTTGTTGGCGGTACGCGGGAACACGTAGTCGCTGCCCACCAGGAAGATCTTCTTCTTGCCCTGGGCCTTCAGGTAGTCGAGGCCGGGCACGATCTGCTGGTTGGTGGTGGCGCCGGTGTAGAAGATGTAGGGCGAGGATTCCAGGCCCTCGTACTGCACCGGGTAGAACAGCAGCTGCTTGTTCTTCTCGAAGACCGGCAGCATCGCCTTGCGGCTCGCCGAGGTCCATCCGCCGAACGTGACGGCGACCTTGTCCTTCGAGATCAGCTTCTCCGCCTTCTCGGCGAAGGTCGGCCAGTCGGAGGCGCCGTCCTCGGTGACCGCGGAGATCTTCTTGCCGAGGACACCGCCCTTGGCGTTGATCTCCTCGATCGCCAGCAGGACCGAGTCCTTGACGGTGACCTCGGAAATGGCCATCGTGCCGCTGAGGGAATGCAGCACGCCGACCTTCACGGTGTCGCCACTGGTGTCCGCTCCGGCCGATCCCTTCGACGTACTCTCATCGGACGCACAGGCCGTGGTCGCGAGAGCGACGGCGAGGGAAACGGCCGCGAGTCTGGCGGCACGTCTGCCCAGGGATATTCTTCGCACGCGTCAGGGCTCCTTATTCCAGGGGATGACGCCCATGAGTGTTGCGACGCGCGGTTTCTTTGCTGATTCGCGATTGTTAATCGCTGATTGCCAAACGCGCATGGCCGATTACCGACTGTTTGCCCGGATCTGCTCGCCGCTGCACCCGCAGGGCCCGCGGCCGAGTAACCTCTGACTCGGCCGAACCGATCCGAGGAGCCTGTCGATGACCCTGCGCCTGAGGTCGCTCACCCGGGATGAACACCTCACCTTCATCAAGGGCAAGCCCTCCGTGAGCTTCCTCCAATGCCCCTCGTGGGGTGATGTGAAGAGCGAGTGGCGGAGCGAGAGCATCGGCTGGATCGACGAGACCGGTGCGGTCGTCGGTGCCGCCGAGGTGCTGTACCGCCAACTGCCCAAGATCAAGCGGTACCTCGCGTACATGCCCGAGGGCCCGGTGATCGACTGGTTCGACGGGGACCTGCGGCGCTGGCTCGACCCGATGCTCGCGCACCTGAAGTCGCAGGGCGCCTTCTCGGTGAAGATGGGCCCGCCGGTCGTCGTCAACCGCTGGGAGTCGGAGACCATCAAGAAGGCGATCGCGGCCAAGTCCGCGCGTCGCCTCCGCGACCTCCCCCCGGACTGGACCGACGAGCGGGCCGCCGACGTCAACCGCCAGCTGCGGCGGCTCGGCTGGCTCCAGGACCAGACCGCGGGCGCCGGCTTCGGCGACGTCCAGCCGCGCTACGTCTTCCAGGTGCCGCTGATGCGCCGCTCGCTCGACGACGTGCACTCCGGCTTCAACCAGCTGTGGCGCCGCAACATCAAGAAGGCCGCCAAGGCCGGCGTCGAGGTGGTCCAGGGCGGCCGCGAGGACCTGAAGACCTTCCACGAGGTCTACAAGGTCACCGCGGTGCGCGACCACTTCACCCCGCGCCCGCTCCCCTACTTCGAACGCATGTGGGACGTCCTCAACGCCGAGGACCCCGAGCGCATGCGCCTGTACCTCGCCAAGCACGAGGGCGAGGTGCTCGCCTCCACCACGATGGTGACGGTGGGGGACCACGTCTGGTATTCGTACGGTGCGTCCGCCAACCACAAGCGTGAGGTGCGGCCGTCGAACGCGATCCAGTGGCGCATGCTGCGGGACGCGTACGCCCTCGGCGCCTCGGTCTACGACCTGCGCGGCATCAGCGACACGCTCGACGAGAACGATCACCTGTTCGGCCTCATCCAGTTCAAGCTGGGCACCGGCGGCCAGGCGGTCGAATACCTCGGCGAGTGGGACTTCCCGCTCAACAAGGTGCTGCACAAGGCGCTCGACCTCTACATGTCGCGCCGCTGACCGCGGCCGGCACCCCGCAAGGCACCGCACGAGCACGGGAACAAGCACCGGGACGAGCACCGGTCCGAGCAAGAAAGGCCCGCCGATGTCGCTTTCGCTGTACGTCGACTCCGCACGCTGGCGCAAGCACATCGACCAAGTGCGCGACACCCACCCCGGCATAGTCCCGGTCATGAAGGGCAACGGGTACGGCTTCGACAACGCCCGCCTCGCCGACGAGGCGTCGCGCATGGCGGTGGACACCATCGCCGTCGGCACGACGTACGAAGCGGCCCGCCTCAAGGACCACTTCGACGGGCGCGTCATGGTGCTCACGCCGTACCTGCGCGGCGAGGACGCCGTGCCGCTGCCGGACCGGGTGATCCGCACGGTCTCGTCCGTGCAGGGCACCCGCGACCTGGTCGGCAGCCGCGTCGTCATCAGCTGCATGACCAGCATGAAGCGCGACGGGGTCACCGAGGAGGACCTCGTCGCGCTGCGCGGTTCGCTGGACGGAGTGCGCCTGGAGGGCTTCTCGGTCCACCTGCCGCTCGACCACCCGGACGGCACCGACCCGGCCACCGAGGTCGTGGCCTGGGTGGAGCGCCTGCGCGCGGCACGGCTGCCGGTGCACACGATGTTCGTCAGCCACGTCTCGGCGGCCGGCCTCGCGTTGCTGCAACAGCGGTTCCCCGACACGGTGTTCCGACCGCGCATCGGGACCGACCTGTGGCTCGGCGACCACGACGCGCTGGTCGCCCGCGGCACCGTGCTGGACGTCGTGCCAATCGCGCGCGGCGAACGCTACGGCTACCGCCAGCGCAAGGCGCCCGCCGACGGCCACCTGCTGGTGGTCAGCGGCGGTACGGCGCACGGCGTCGGCCTGGAGGCGCCCAAGACGGTGCGCGGTGTGATGCCGCGCGCCAAGGGCGTCGCCCGCGCCGGGCTGGCGACCGTGAACCGCACGCTCTCGCCGTTCAGTTGGGCGGGCAAGCAGCGGTGGTTCGCCGAGCCGCCGCACATGCAGGTGAGCCTGCTGTTCCTGGCGGGCGACGTGCAACCGCCGCGTCCCGGCGAGGAACTGGACGCGGAACTGCGCCACACCACAACGCACTTCGACCGCGTCGTCCTGCAATAGCGGCAGGGCTCGCGGACGTCCCCGGGGAGGCGGACCGATGGGCTTGTACGCGCGTGGCCTCAGGCGACTGGGACACACTCGGTGGCTGGCGGCCTTGGGGCCGCGCCTGGTCGCCGCGGATCGCAAGGTGCAGCGGCGCACCCGCGGACGCATGTCCGTGATGGGCCGCGGTTTCACCCAACTGCTGCTGACCACGACGGGGCGGCGCAGCGGGCAGGCCCGCGTCTCGCCGCTGATCTACGCGGCGGCGGACGGCGGATTCGTGGTCGCCGGAACGAACTTCGGACAGCGGCACCACCCGGCGTGGACCGGGAACCTGCTCGCCGAACCGGCCGCGGTCGTCTCGGTCGACGGCCAGGAGACACCCGTGCGGGCCCGGCTGGTGCCCGACGCCGGGCCCGAGCGGGAGCGCCTGTGGGCCGCGATGCTGAGGGTGTGGCCCGCGTACGACACTTACGCGCGCCGCGCGGGCCGCCCCATCCGGCTGTTCCTGCTGGAACCGGCAGACGGGGCGGCCGACGGGACGGCGAACGGACCGGCCCCGCGGGCTACTTGACGCCTTCGATGCCGGCCGCGGCAAGCTCCTCGCGGAGGTCGTCCAACTGGCCCTGGGGCATCGACGCCTGGAACGCGCTGAAGTCGGCGGAGGTGGTGTTCTTGGTGATCGTCAGGCACAGGACGCCGTCGTTGCCGCCCTTCCAACGCACCGAGAGAATCGCTCCCTTGTCGGTGATCTCCGGCGCGTCGCACTTGCTCCGGTCGCTGGAGTCCTCGAAGTTCTCGATCACGCGGAACGCGGCATTGGCGTCGCCGCAGTCGGTGATCTTGGGATCCTTGGCCTTCGCCGTGATGCAGTCGCCCGGCTTGGCGTTGGTCGCGCTGTCCTTGCCGACGACGTACCCGATCACGCCCAGGATCACGACAAGGCCCACGATGCCGCCCACGATCCACGGCCACTTCTTGCGGCGGCGCGGCTCCATGTAGCCCATCGGCGCACCCGGGTACTGCTGGGGGTACGGCTGCTGCGGCGGGTAGGGCTGCTGGCCCGGCTGCTGCGGGTACGGCGGCTGACCGCCGTACGGCTGCTGCGGAGGCGGCCCGCCCGGCTGCTGCGGATAGGGCTGCTGGCCTCCGTACTGCGGCGGCTGCTGGCCGCCATACTGCGGCGGCGGCTGCTGCCCATACGGGTTCTGGTCGCCGGGACCGGACTGACCGGGGCCGAAGGGATTCGACATGCGTGGCTCCGTGGGTGCTGGATGCGCCGTGGGACTTCGGTGTGAGCGGCCAGACTAGATGATCGGAAAAACTACCCGGCCCAACGTCCCGCACCGAACAGCAGCGCGAAAACCACAGCAAATGGTGCAATGAGCGCCAAATAGGCGGTGAATGCCGCCTTATGACGCATCGTCACCTGCGCCAGCACGATCCACAGCGGCCACCACAGCAGCGTCGCCCGCGGAACCGAGAAGTAGGCGCTCGAGATCCCCAGCGACGCGACCGTCAGACCGATGTACGTCGCCTCCGCCCACCGCCGCTTGCGCAGCAGGTACACGGTGAGCACCACACCCACCGCGACCGCCAGCATCTCCCAGCGGTACATCCACGTGAAGCCGAGGATCGTGCCCTGCCCCGTGGTGAACGCCCGGTCCCAGGTGTTGGTGAACGCGTCGATCGGGCCGACCAGATGCCGGTCCCAGCCGGTCGCTTGCGCGCTGTTCCAGGCCGTCCAGTCGCCGGTGCGCCGGTACAGGAAGCCCATGTAGATGAGCACCGGGAGCCCGCCGACGACCAGCCAAGGCGCGTCCTTCCACCGGCGGCGCCCGTCCTTCGCGGTCAGGAACTCGACCACCAGCGCCGCGAGCAGGAACGCCCCGCTGACGCGTACGAACAACGAGGCCGCCGCCAGGATCCCCGCCCAGTGCCACACGCCGCGCTTGGCGCACAGCCACGCGCCGAGCGCCAGCATGAGGAACAGCGCTTCCGTGTAGCCCGCCGCCAGGAAGACCGCGGACGGCGACAGCAGCAGGAGCAGCACCGCGCGTTCGCCGGTCCCCGACGGGTTCTCCAGTCCCGCGATGCGCGACAGCAGCACCATGGCGACGCCGCCGCACACGAACGAGATGAGCAGTCCTGCGACGACCCAGTTCCCCACGACCATGTGCACGGCCTTGAGGAGGTAGGGGAATCCGGGGAAGAACGCCTCCAGCGGGACCGGCGGTCCGGCCTTCGGGTTCCCGTCGTAGCCGAACTCCGCGATGGTCCGGAAGTGCCGGAAGTCCCAGCGGTCCCAGGTGTCGAGGTAGCCGGTGGGCTGACTGGCGCCCTCGGCCGCGAAGATCCAACCGGACGCCCCGACCAGCAGGAACATCGCCGGCCGCGTCACCAGCCACACCGCGAGCGCGGCACGGTCGTCACGCGACGGCATGCGGAGCCACCGCAGCAGCGCCGCGCCGAGGCGGCCCCCGGGCGCCGCGGGCGGCTTCGCGGTGTCGGTGCTCGGCTCGGCGTCCGTACTGGTCACGCGGCCCGTTCTCCCTGTCGTTGCTCGCTGTCCTGCGGTGGGCTACGTGGAGATCTTGCCGGGCAGGTCGCCGGTGGCGGCGCGCGGGCCCACCGGAACGGCCTGGCGCGCGTTGTCGAGGCTGTCCTCGTCGTCCTCGTAGCCGCGGCCGTACCAGTCCGCGCGCCGACCGGGGACGAACGCCAGGACGTCCGGCGCGCGGTCGAGCACGCCGCCCGACGGGTCGTCGCTGCCGTCGCGGCGTACCGGGTCGCGGTCCGGCCACAGGATGTCGCGGACCACGAGCGCCGAGATGTACAGGATGCCGAGCAGGTGGATCAGGATCACCACGTGGTAGGCGTTCTGCGACAGGCCCTTCGAGCCGTCGCCGCCCGCGTACGACTCGATGTACAGCCACACGCCGAGGAAGTAGATGACCTCGCACGCCTGCCAGATGAGTACGTCGCGCCAGCGCGGCCGGGCCAGCACCACCAGCGGCAGCAGCCACAGGACGTACTGCGGCGAGTAGACCTTGTTGGTGAACAGGAACGCCGCGACGATCAGGAAGGCGAGCTGTGCGAAGCGCGGCCTGCGCGGTGCGCACAGCGCCAGCGCGCCGATGCCGACCGCCATCGCGATCAGCAGGCCGGACACCCACGCGTTGAGCGTGTCGATGGGCATCGCCTCACCGCGCTGCTGCAGGATCAGCCACAGCGACCCGAAGTCGGCGCCGCGCTCCTGGCTGAAGGTGTAGAAGAGCTTCCAGCCCTCCCGGATCTTGAAGCCGCCGTCGGTCGGCTCCAGCATGATCGGCAGGTTGACGACCAGCCACGCGGCCACCGCGGCGCCCGTGACCTTCGCGAAGTCGACGAGTTTGCCCGCTCTCAGGCACAACAGGAACAACGGCCCCAGCAACAGCACCGGATACAGCTTCGCGGCGGTCGCCAGTCCGATCAGAATGCCTGCCAGCACGACGTTTCTGCGTGCCCACGCCATCATCGCGACGGCCGTGATGGCGACCGCGACCATGTCCCAGTTGATGATGCCGTTGAGCGCCAGGACCGGGGCGGTCGCGACAATCGCGGCATCCCAGAACCTTCGCCCGGATGTTCGGGCGACCGCCACCACGACCACGACCGCACAGGCCATCATGATCAACGCGTTGACCATGACGAACAGCTTCTTCTCGTCGTTCAGGTCGCCGCCGAACTCGCGCGCGACCACCCCGGCGAAGTACATGACGCCGCCGGTGAGGACGGGGTACTCGAGGTACTCCATGCCCTCGTCCGGCGTCTTCTCGAAGTACGGCACCGTGCCGTCCGCGAAGCCGCGGCCCTGGTAGAGGTGCGGCATGTCGCTGTAGCAGGCCTTCGAGTACTGCGAGCCGACGCCGAACCACGCGCCGTCGTAGCACGGCTTCTTCTGCACGAGCCCCAGCGCGAAGGTCACCACGGCGAGCAGGATCAGCACCCGCGTGGCGTTCCACCAGCTGCTGTTCGGTCCGAACCGGATCCGCTTCCCGGCGGGTCCGCCCACGACCTCACTGCCGGTACGCACGACCGGGTCGTCGTGCGAGGGCAGGACGGGCTCGGTCGGATTCGGCATCATGCCGCCAATCCTCTCGCAGGGGCACGGGTGCTCTGGCACATCGGCTTACGCGTGTGCCCCACCGCGCGGGCGGCAGGGCACAGCGATCGTACGGGGCGGCGTCGCGCCCGGCGGTCACTCGTCGCCGAAGATCGGCGGCCTCGTTCTCGTGCTGGTCGACGACGATCCGGTGCTGGGCGGCGGCTTCGACGAGGTGGGCGGCCTGCTGCTGGAGGTCCCGGGGTCCGGCGAGTCCGAGGTCGGCGGCGCCGAGGTCGTCGTGGGCGGCTCGGACGACGGACCGGTCTGCGGAGGCGGCCCGGGCGGGGCCGAGGAGGACGGCGGCGCGGACGACGAGGGCGGTGCCGACGTCGCGGTCGCGGTCGGCGTGGCCGACTGCTTCGGCGCGGGGTTGGCCGGCTTGATGAACTCCGGCGCGGGCATCCCCTGCATCGCGGCCTTCATGTAGGCCGTCCAGATCTCCGTGGGCACGGCACCACCGTGTGTCTCGTCGTTGCCCAGCAGGCCCTTCAGATCACGGCGCTTGGTGGACTCGTCCTCCCGGAACAGGGCCACCGACGTGGACAGGTTGGGCGTGTAGCCGACGAACCACGCGGAGAAGTTGCCGTCCGTGGTGCCGGTCTTGCCGGCCGCGGGGCGTCCGAGCGCCTTTGCCTTGTCGCCGGTGCCGTCCTTGTCCTGGATCACGCCGATCAGCATGTCGTTTATGGTGTCGGCGACTTCCTCGTCGAAGACCTGCTTGACCTCCGGCTTGGGGGTGTCGATCTTCTTGTCGTTCTTCTTGAGCTCCTGGATGACGTACGGGTTCGCGTGCTTGCCGCGGGCCGCGAACGTCGCGTACGCGCTCGCCATGTCGAGCGGCGAAGGCTCGCTCGTGCCCAGGGCCATGGCCGGGGTCAGCTTGTCGAGGCCGGGAGTGTCCTCCGGCAGCCCCGCGTCGATCGCCGCCTGCTTGACCTTGTCGAAGCCGACGTCGGCGGCGAGCTGCGTGAACACCGGGTTCAGGGATCTCTCCATGGACTCCCGGATGCTCATCTTCCCGTAGTCCCTGCCCGTCTCGTTGGGCACCAGGTAGACGCCTTGCTTGTCGGACCACTTCTTGCCGTCCGGCATGATCACCGGGATCTTGTTGTCGGCGCTGTACAGGTCCTCGATGGTGATCGGCTTGCCGTCGTACTTGCCGTCTCTCAGCGCCGCGGCGACCACGAAGGGCTTGAACGTCGAGCCCACCTGGATGTCGTCGCGCGTGGCGTCGTTGAACTCCTGCTTGAAGAAGTCCGGCCCGCCGTACAGCGCGACCACCGCGCCGTCCCCCGGCACCACCGACGCGATGCCGGTGCGCAGGTACTTGTCCGCCTCGCGCTGGTCGGGCTTGAGCCGCGCGGTGAGCTGCTGCTCCACGGCCGCGACCGCGGCGTCCTGCTTCGCCTTGTCGAACGTCGTGACGATCTTGTAGCCGCCCAGCGCCAGTTCCTCCGCGCTGACCAGGTTGTTGTCGATCATGTAGTCGTTGGCGACCTGCATCAGGTAGCCGGCCTGGCCCTTCTTGCCGGCCGCGGGCTGCGGCTTGATCGGCATCGGGAACTGCTGGGCGTCGGCGGTGGCCTGGTCGATCCACTTCATCTCGACCATGCCGTTGAGGATCCACTTCCAGCGGCCCTGCACGCGGTTCAGCCGGCTCTCGCTGACCTCGCCGTTCACCCACACGTCGTTGATGCTCGGCGCGTTGAGCAGCGTCGAGATGTACGCGCCCTCGCCCACCGTGAGGTCGTTGACGTTCTTGCCGTAGTAGGCCTGCGCGGCCGCCTGGATGCCGTACGCGTTGCGCCCGTAGAACGAGGTGTTCAGGTACCCGGCCAGGATCTCGTCCTTGGTCATCTGCCGGTCGACCTTTATCGCGATGAACATCTCCTTGAACTTGCGTTCGAAGGACTGCTCCTGCGACAGGAACGCGTTCTTGACGTACTGCTGGGTGATCGTCGAGCCGCCCTGCGTCGGGCCGCCCTTGGCCATCGCGACTGCGGCGCGCGTGAGGCCCTTCGGCGAGACGCCGGAGTCGGAGTAGAAGGTGCGGTTCTCCGCCGCGAGCACGGCGTGCTGCACGTCCTTGGGCACCTGGTCGAGCTTGACGTTCTGGCGGTTGTACTTGCCGGACTGCCCGATCTCGGTGACGCCGTCCGAGTAGTAGTAGATGTTCGACTGGATCTGGGTCGCGGCGTTGACGTCCGGGATCTCGACCAGGGAGTAGGCGAGTCCGGCCAGGCCGAGCAGCGAGCCGATGAAGAAGAGGAACATCGCGAGGATCTGCTTGAAGGACGGCAGCCAGCGGCGCACGCCCTTCTTGCCGTACCGCGGGTAGTCGACGAAGCGGCGCTTCTTCTTGCCGTCCTTGCCGACCGGGCCCTTGCCCCTGCCGCGCCCGCCGGGCGACGTACCCGCGCCCTCGTCGTCGCGCCCGGGGCCGGACGGACCGCCGCCGCCCCCGCGCCCGCCCTTGCCGCGGCCGCCGGACCGGGCGGCCTGCCGGGCCTCCATCCGCGTCATCGGCCGGTCGCCGGCCTCCGACGCCGACCCTCCGGAGGCCGAGGGCGAAGCCGTCGGCGTGCCGGGCTTCGGGTCGGCCGGAGAGCCCGGTGAGGGCCGGGCCGGCGAAGGGCCGGCCGGAGAGGAGCCGGCCGAGGAACGTGCCGAACGCCCCGGCCCGGCCGGGTCCGCGGCACCCGTGGACGGCATGCTCCCCCGAACATGCGAAGTGCCGCGCCCCTCGGGGCGCGGCTGTGACGACCTGCGACGGTGTTCGCTCATGCGTATTCGCTGCTCCTCGGCCGCACGACGGGGGTCGGCCGTACGGGTCGTGGCTGTCCGTTCCCCAGGACGCGCCCCGGCCGCGGAAGGTTGCGCGCGTGATCGCACCGGCCGGTGGAGGCGGTGTCCGGATCAACGGCCTTGCACGGGAGCGGCAGCGCTCGGAGGTACCACACGGCGGACCAGACTACGCGCGGACGCAACGCCCAAAAGACGGACTCCTCGGGGCATACCCGCCCGAGTGAACGGCCGGACAAGGCGATTCCCGGGCGTGTTGCCGCGCATCCGGAGCTACCGGCGTCCCGGCCGTACTCCGCCCGGGTCCCCCGAACGACCGGCGAATGGCCGCCAGGTAACCGATGCGAGACCGCCACGTGACCCGCCTGTGACTTCTGTCACCGGGCCCCTCCTTGCACGCCGGGAGCAAGGGACCTATCGTTCCGATGTATCGACTCGATACATCGAGCCGATACGACAGCCGGAACCGCTCAGGTTGGAGGGAAGCGGATGAGCAGGCGCGGAGGCGTCCTCGAGTTCGCCACTCTCGGCCTCTTGCACGACACTCCCATGCACGGGTACGAGCTGCGCAAGCGGCTCAACACCGTGCTCGGCCCCTTCCGCGCCATCGCGTACGGCACCCTCTACCCGTGTCTGAAGTCCCTGCTCGAACGGGGATGGATCACCGAGGAGGAGCCCGAGCAGGTCGCCGCGGCACTGGCCGGGGGCAAGCGGGCCCGCATCGTGTACAAACTCACGGCGCAGGGCAAGGAGCACTTCCAGGAGCTGCTCTCCGAATCCGGGTCCACGACCTGGGAGGACGAGAACTTCGGGGTGCACTTCGCCTTCTTCGGCCGGACGGACCGCGAGGTGCGGATGCGCATCCTCGAGGGCCGTCGCAGCAAGCTCGAAGAGCGCCTCGAGCGGGTGCGCAGCTCGCTGTCGAGCACGCGGGAGCGGCTCGACGGATACACGCTCGAACTCCAGCGACACGGTCTGGAGTCGGTCGAGCGTGAGGTGCGCTGGCTGAACGAGCTCATCACCGCCGAACGCGTGGCCGGGGAGACCCCGGAGACCGACGGCGCCGATGACACAGAGGCCGGGGAGACCCGGCAGACCAAGCAGGACGCGGCCTCGGACCCGTCCGCAGCAACCAGTTGAGGTCCGGCCTTCGGGCCAGCCTCATTGAGAACACAGGGAGCAACCGGAATGGGTTCGGTTCGCGTAGCCATCGTCGGCGTGGGCAACTGCGCCGCTTCGCTGGTGCAGGGCGTCGAGTACTACAAGGACGCCGACCCCAACAGCCGCGTACCCGGCCTCATGCACGTGCAGTTCGGCGACTACCACGTGCGTGACGTCAAGTTCGTTGCCGCGTTCGACGTGGACGCGAAGAAGGTCGGGTTCGATCTGGCGGACGCCATCGGCGCCAGCGAGAACAACACCATCAAGATCTGCGACGTGCCTCCGACCGGCGTGACCGTGCAGCGCGGTCACACCCTGGACGGCCTGGGCAAGTACTACCTGCAGACGATCGAGGAGTCCTCGGAGCCGGCGGTCGACATCGTCAAGGCGCTCAAGGACACCGAGGCCGACGTGCTGGTCTGCTACCTGCCCGTCGGGTCGGAAGAGGCCGCGAAGTTCTACGCCCAGTGCGCGATCGACGCCGGCGTGGCCTTCGTCAACGCGCTCCCGGTGTTCATCGCGGGCACCAAGGAGTGGGCGGACAAGTTCACCGAGGCCGGTGTGCCGATCGTCGGCGACGACATCAAGTCGCAGGTCGGCGCGACCATCACGCACCGCGTGCTGGCGAAGCTCTTCGAGGACCGCGGTGTCCTCCTGGAGCGCACCATGCAGCTGAACGTCGGCGGCAACATGGACTTCATGAACATGCTCGAGCGCGAGCGCCTGGAGTCCAAGAAGGTGTCGAAGACGCAGGCCGTCACCTCGCAGGTCGACCGCGACCTGGGTGCGAAGAACGTGCACATCGGCCCGTCGGACTACGTCGCGTGGCTCGACGACCGCAAGTGGGCGTACGTGCGCCTCGAGGGCCGCGCGTTCGGCGACGTCCCGCTGAACCTGGAGTACAAGCTCGAGGTCTGGGACTCCCCGAACTCGGCCGGCGTCATCATCGACGCCGTGCGCGCCGCGAAGATCGCCAAGGACCGCGGCATCGGCGGCCCCATCCTCAGCGCGAGCAGCTACTTCATGAAGTCGCCGCCCGTGCAGTACTTCGACGACGAGGCCCGCGACGCGGTCGAGAAGTTCATCAAGGGCGAGGTCGAGCGCTGACGCGCTGACCTTCCCCGGTTCCCGGGCCGACCCACGCGGCCCGGTTCGGACCAAGGAGAGGCCCGGGCACCCCCTGTTGGGGGGGC
>NZ_JBEZFP010000039.1:0-66455 GCF_040649515.1 Streptodolium elevatio | reverse complement strand
GCCCTGCCGGCGACGGGCGACCGGACGCGGTGCGGACGTGCTCCGGTGCTCCTGTTGTCGAGCCGTCCGCGCTGCGCGGTCAGACCCTGCCGATGACGCGCATCCGCAAGGCCATCGCGAACCACATGGTCAACTCGCTGAAGGTCTCGGCGCAGCTGACCACGGTGGTCGAGGTCGACGTCACCAACATCATGCGGCTGCGCAACAAGGCGAAGAACGACTTCCTCGCGCGCGAGGGTGTCAAGCTGTCGCCGATGCCGTTCTTCGTCAAGGCGGTGGCCGAGGCCCTCAAGGGCCACGCGGTCGTCAACGCCCGGGTGAACGACGACGACACGATCACCTACCACGCGGTCGAGAACATCGGCATCGCGGTCGACACCGAGCGCGGCCTGATGGTGCCGGTCATCCACGACGCGGGTGACCTCAACATCGCGGGCATCGCGAAGAAGACCGCGGACCTCGCCGCGCGCACGCGCGACAACAAGGTCAAGCCGGACGAGCTGGCGGGCGGGACCTTCACGGTCACCAACACCGGTTCGCGCGGCGCGCTGTTCGACACGCCGATCCTCAACCAGCCGCAGGTCGCGATGCTCGGCATCGGCGCGACCGTCCGGCGCCCGGTCGTGGTGAACCACCCCGACCTCGGCGAGACGATCGCGATCCGCGACATGGTGTACCTGGCCCTGTCGTACGACCACCGCATCGTCGACGGAGCCGACGCCGCGCGCTTCCTGACCACGGTCAAGGCGCGTCTGGAAGAGGGCGCGTTCGAGGGCGACCTCGGCCTGTAAGAGCGACTGGGCAGCACCCGTCCGGACACGGTCCGGGCACACGCGGTCGGAGGCGATCCCGGGCAACCGGGATCGCCTCCGCCGTTTCGGGCAGTATGACGACCATGCGCATTGCCGTGACGGGGTCGTCGGGACTTATCGGTTCGCCTCTGGTGCGCTCGTTGCGCGCCGACGGGCACGAGTTGGTGCGGTTCGTACGCCGCGCCCCCAAGGCCGCGGACGAGGCGCGGTGGGACCCGGTCGCGGGCACTCTCGACACCGACGCCCTGCTCGGCGTGGAGGCCGTCGTGAGCCTCGCGGGGGCCGGGGTGGGCGACCACCGGTGGACGAAGGCGTACAAGCGCGAACTGCGGGACTCCCGGGTGCTCGGCACCGCGACGCTGGCCCGTGCGATCGCCGCGATGGAGCGTCCGCCGTCGGTCTTCCTGTCCGGTTCCGCGGTGGGCTACTACGGCGACACCGGGGACCGTCTGGTGACCGAAACCGCCCCCGCGGGCAGCGGGTTCCTCGCCGAACTGTGTGTGGAGTGGGAGGCCGCGACCGCGCCTGCCGAGGAAGCTGGCGTACGCGTCGCGCACATGCGCACCGGCCTCGTCGTCGCGAGCAAGGGCGGCGCCTGGGGCCCGCTCTTCCGCGCGTTCCGGTTCGGGGTGGGCGGCCGGATGGGGAACGGCCGCCAGTACTGGAGCTTCATCTCGCTGCGCGACGAGATCAACGCGATCCGGTTCCTGCTGGACGCCGACGCCGTGCGCGGGCCGGTCAACCTGACCGCTCCCAATCCGGTGACCAACGCCGAGGCCACGAAAGCGATGTCGCGACTGCTGCGCAGGCCCGCGCTGTTCCCGGTGCCGCGCCCGGCCCTGCGCGCCGTGCTGGGCGAGTTCGCCGACGACGTGCTGTCGAGCCAGCGGGTCGCCCCGCGCGTGCTGGAGAAGAGCGGGTTCGTGTTCGCGCATCCGACGATCGACCTCGCGGTGGCGGTGGCCCGGCACGGTTGACGCGCCGGCGCGTCCGTCCCGGCTGCGTCCGCCCTCTGCTCGGCTCTCTCTGCCCGACTCCTTCTCCGCGGCTCCCGCTGCCCGGCTCCCTCTCCCCCGCAACGGCCTTGCCGTCCACGGCAATTCGTGCCGCGGCAATTCGTACGGCTTTACGCTTCCTGGGCACGACCTAAGCGCTTTCCGTGGTTTGCGTTGGGTATGACTCCATGGCGATGCGCGGCCGAACGCGCCGCGCCCGGGCAGCGGGAGGGGACACCGTGGCCGAGGCACACCGCACCGATGTCATCGTCGTAGGGGCCGGACTGGCCGGACTGAGCGCGGCACACCGTCTCGCCGCCGCGGGAGTCGACGTCACCGTGCTGGAGGCGGGCCCCCGCCCCGGCGGCCGGGTCCGCACCGATTCCGTCGACGGCTTCCTGGTCGACAACGGCCTGCAACACCTCGCGACGGCGTACCCGCAGGTCGCGGCCCGGCTCGACCTGGCCCGGCTCGACCTTCGCTCCTTCGCGCCGGGGGTGCAAGTGGCGGGCGACGGGCCGGTGGCGGCGGTCGGCCGACGCGGCGGGGGGCGGCGGATCGGCGACGTGCGGCGGATGCGCGGGGCGATCGGGGCGTTGCGTACGCCCGGCAACGCCGACCGGGCCCGTGTGGCGGCCGCCCTCGGCAGGGCGTCGGCGCTGCCCGTTCCGCGGATCCTGGCCGCCCCCGACGTCGCGGTCGCGGAGGCCGGCTGGCCGCCCGCGCTGCGTCCGCTGCTGACGGCCCTTCTGCACGACACCGAACTGACCTCGTCCCGCCGCTTCGCGGACCTGGTACTGCGGTCCTACCTGCGTGGGCGTGCGGCCGTTCCGGCGCTGGGCATGGCCGCGGTACCGCAGCAGTTGGCCGGCGCGCTGCCGTCGGGCACGATCCGCTACGGCGTACGCGTCACGGCCATTGCGACAGACCGCGTCACCACCGACGTGGACGGCGAGATCCCCACGCGCGCGGTCATCGTGGCCACCGACCCGACGACCGCCGTGAACCTGCTCCCCGGCCTGCGGCGACCGGCCTTCCGCCGACTGACGACGCTGTGGCACATCGCCCCGACGGCCCCGCCCGCCGAGCCCGTCCTGATCGTCGACTCGGACGATCCGGGGCCGCTGACCCACACCGTCGTGATGTCCGAGGTCGCACCGAGCTACTCCCCCGACCGCCGCGCGCTGGTGTGCTCCACGGTCCTGGACCACGACGGCACCGACCCCGGAAAGCTCGAAATCGTGGTCAGGGAGCGCATATCCGCCATTTACGGCGCCGCCACCCGCGACTGGTCGCACCTCGCGACCCGGCACCTCCCCGAAGCCCTGCCCGTCGTCGAGCCGGGCCACAACTTCCGCCGCCCGGTACGCGTCCTCGCCGGCCTGTACGTCTGCGGCGACCACCGCGACTCGTCCTCGGTCCAGGGCGCATTGGCCTCGGGCCGCCGGGCCGCGCGTTCGGCGCTGGCCGACCTCGGGGCTCTGACGGCGTTCGCCGCCGGTGTCCGCCCGGGCGGCGGCAAGGCGCCTGCTGCGTAGTCGGCGTAGTCGGCGTGGTCGGCCTGGTCGGCGTGGTCGCCCCCTGAGTGGGCCGTCCAGGAGCCGCCAGGTGGTGCCCAAGGCGGCGTCGGGCCCGCATCCCCGATCGGGCCCGACGCGCCGTCCTCTGCGAACCGTGCGCGGCGACGTGCGGCGCCGCCCGCACGGCTAGGTCGCCGAGCGCAGGAACTCGTCCGTGCGCACCATGAAGTCCTTCACCGCGGGCGTGTCCCGGTACGGCGTCAGGCGCAGCGAGAACTCCCGTACGTAGTCCACCGCGCGCGCCGACCGCAGGCCGCCCGCCTCCTCGGTCGCCTCGGCCTCCAGGGCGCAGGCCCGGTCGAGTTCACCCAGGCCCAGGAGGGCCGTGGCCAGGACGGTCCGGCAGAACAGCAGGCTGCGCGCATACTGCGCGTCCCGCAGCTTGAGCGAACGCTCGGCGTACTCCCTTGCCCTGCGGTGGTCTTCGAGGTCGCGAAAGCAGTGCGCGTGCTCGTCCGCCAATTGCGCCTCGTCGACGTACCGGGACCACTCCGGCTCCTCCGCGGCCGGACCGGCCTGGCCGAGCGCCTGCTCGGCACGTACCAACGCCGCCATGCACGCGCGGCCGTCGCCCAACAGCCCGTGGCCGCGTGCCTCGACGGCGTGCAGGAGTACGCGTACGCGCGGGGTGGCCACGGCAAGCGCCCCCTGCTGGGCGACACGGGCCAACTGGACGGCCTCGCGCCCGTGTCCGAGGTAGACGGCCTGCCTGCTCATCGTGGCGAGAACGTAGGCCCCCAGCGCGCGGTCGCCGGACGCCTGCGCGAGCCGCAGGGCCTGCACGAAGTAGCGCTGGGCCATACCGTGCACGCCCACGTCATAGGCCATCCACCCCACCAGCCGCGTCAACACCGCCGCGGCGGCGAAGAGTTCGCGGCCCACCGCACCGCCGTACGTGCCGCGCAGCATCGTGGCCACCTCTGTGTCGAGGTAGCGCACCAGGGCCTGCCGCGCGTGTCCGCCTCCGAACGTGTTGTCGAGGCGCCGGAACGCTTCGCCCACGGCCCGGACCGCCGCGACATCGCCCGCACCCACGCGCGTCCCGTCGGAGCGCTGCGGCTCCTCGTCGGCGTCGCCGATCAGCCAGTCCCGGCTGGGCACGACGAGCGCGCCGGGCGTGAACGCGGCCTCGACGAGCGCGGGGCGGTGCGCCGAATCCGCCTGCCACATGCCGGAGACGATTTCGACCGCCTCCGCCGGCCCTGAGGCGTACTCAAGGCCGGCGTAGTCGGGACGGCACCCTGCCATCCCCAAGTCCTCCGCACTCAACTTGCGCGACAGGCGCTGCGTGAAGACCTCGGCGAGCAGTATGGGCACGATGCCGCGCGGGTGTTGCCCGCGTAACCAGCGGGCCACCGAGGTCTTGTCATAGCGGAGGTCGAGGCCCTGCTCGGCACCGAGCTGATCGACGCGTCGGGCGAGACCGGCATGCGAGAACCCGGCCTCCTCGACAAGCGTGGCAAGCCGGTGGTTGGGACGCCGTTCGGCCCTGGTCGTCATTCCTGTGCACGCCTCCCGAGTTCGGGTCGGATCGCGCGAGAACTTAGCGACCCTGGAAGGTTGGGACTCCCAATGGCGCAGAGAATGACCCTTTCGGGTGATGCGGTGTGTCCCGTACGCCAGGGCGCCGCCACCCGCCGCACGCCGGTCACGGACTACCGCGCCGCCCCGCGCCGGACTACCCCGCGCGGCGCCGGGTGTTCAGGTGAACGTTTGTTCTTGTCACCGCACGCGACCTCGGGCAACATGCCGCACACCGCCACGCCGATCGTCCGGCCCGGTCGTCCGGACCGGTCGCTAGGCTGATCGCGCCGGAGGGGGCGAAACGGGAACCGGCGGAACCGACACCATGAGGCGGGGTATTCGGGGTGGGTCGGCACGGGGACCGCGCAACTGGCGAGAGAACGCCGCGCGGTGACAAGAAGGCGGGGGGTGTGGTCATACCCCTGGCAGCCGCGGTACTCGTGTGCCTGCTGGCGACCTCGGGCGTGTGGCTGATCACCGCGGAGAAGGGCGACGACGAGCGGGAAGCCACTCCGATCGGACTGAACGTGCCCACCGAGGCCCCTGGGACGAACGGCACCGCCGCGGACGACCCGACGGCGGGCGGCAGGGGCATACAGGGCGAGAAACCGAACCAGTCGTCGGCAGGTCCGACCGCGTCGGCGACAGGGTCGAAGAGCCCCACCTCGTCGAAGAGCCCCACAAAACCGGCCACTTCCGCCCCACCGAGTTCTGCCCCTCCGCCGCCGTCCTCGTCGGCGCCGCCGCCTCCACCCCCGCCACCGACGACGAGTGCGCCGCCGAAGCCGAAGGAATATGCGGTCACCGGGTCGACGACGTCCACAGATTTCGGCTGGTCCACGACAGTGTTCGTGACCGTGAGAGTCGACAACCCGGGTACGACCCCGCAGAAGCCGTGGCGCCTCTCGGTGGAGGCGCCCGACGGGAACTTCCTAAGGCCTTCGCGGGTCCAAGGCGTCGATTTCGACGAATGGAACGTCGCGGTCCACGAAACGTGGCAACGCCCGGGCGCTGTCGAGATCACGTTCCGAATCGCCTTCTGGGACGAGGTTCCTGCCTCGATCACCTACATCTTCAACGACGTCCGGGCCACGGTCGCGGTCGACGGACACTGACCCCGACGAAGCACCCGAATCGCCCGCCGTACTCTGGGTCCGTGGCTGACTTGCACTTCGTACACGCCGGTATCGGTTCCCAGGCCGTCCCCTACGACCTCGCCTGGGACGAGCAGCGCCGCGTGCACGCCGCCGTCGTGGCGGGCGAGCGGCCCGACACCTGCCTGCTGCTCGAACACCCCGCCGTGTACACCGCGGGCCGCCGCACCGAGGACTCCGAGCGGCCGGCCGACGGCACGCCGGTCATCGACGTGGACCGCGGCGGCAAGATCACCTGGCACGGCCCCGGCCAGCTCGTGGGCTACCCCATCGTGCGGCTCACCGAGCCCGTCGACGTCGTCGCGCACGTACGCCGCCTCGAAGAGGCCCTGATCCGCACCTGCACCGAATTCGGCCTGGAGACCACCCGCATCGAAGGCCGCAGCGGCGTCTGGGTGCTCGGCGACCCAGTGCAAGCGGCGGCGCCCGCCGGCGAAGGCGCCGGCGGACTCAGCCTGCGCCTGGACCCGCGCATCAGCGCCCCCGACCCGCGCGACCACCCCGAGTTCGACCCGCGGCTGGCCGGACCCGAGTACGCCCCCTCCAACGCCGGGCAGCGCGGCGACGACCGCAAACTGGCCGCCATCGGCGTACGCGTCTCCCGCAAGGTGACGATGCACGGCTTCGCCGTCAACTGCGATCCCGACATGACGTGGTTCGACCGCATCGTGCCCTGCGGCATCCGCGACGCGGGCGTCTCGTCGCTGAGCGAGGAGCTCGGCCGCCGCGTCACCGTGGCCGAGGTGATGCCGGTGGTCGAGCGGCACCTCGCGGAGGTCTTCGCGCCGATCGGCGTGTGACGTACGCCTGTTCCGGTCCGTTCTGGCCGGTTCCGGCCTGTTCGGGAATCACCCGTGCCGCCCGCACGTTCCCCATGCTGGAAGGGCCGAGCCGGGGGCGTACCCTGGTTTCACCGCCCTCGCACCGACCGGTTAACTCCACACCAGGGAGCTCGCGTGTCCGCTGTCGCACCCGACGGCCGCAAGATGCTTCGTCTCGAGGTCCGCAACGCCGAGACCCCGATCGAGCGCAAGCCTTCGTGGATCAAGACCCGCGCGAAGATGGGCCCGGAGTACACCGAGCTCAAGGGCCTGGTCCGCCGCGAAGGCCTGCACACGGTGTGCGAGGAGGCCGGGTGCCCCAACATCTACGAATGTTGGGAAGACCGTGAGGCGACCTTCCTCATCGGCGGCGACCAGTGCACGCGGCGCTGCGACTTCTGCCAGATCGACACCGGCAAGCCCGCCGAGCTGGACCGCGACGAGCCGCGCCGGGTCGCCGAGTCGGTGCAGGCGATGGGCCTGAAGTACGCGACCGTGACCGGCGTCGCCCGCGACGACCTGCCCGACGGCGGCGCCTGGCTGTACGCGGAGACGACCCGGCAGATCCACGCGCTCAACCCGGGGACCGGCGTCGAGCTGCTGATCCCCGACTTCACCGCGCAGCCGGACCAGCTCGCCGAGGTGTTCTCGTCGCGGCCCGAGGTCCTCGCGCACAACATCGAGACCGTGCCGCGCATCTTCAAGCGCATCCGCCCGGGCTTCCGCTACGAGCGCTCGCTGCAGGTCATCACGGCCGCGCGGGAAGCCGGGCTGGTCACCAAGTCCAACCTGATCCTGGGCATGGGCGAGGAGCGGGACGAGATCAGCCAGGCCATGCAGGACCTGCACGACGCGGGCTGCGAGTTGCTGACCATCACGCAGTACCTGCGGCCGACCGTGCGCCACCACCCCGTGGAGCGCTGGGTCAAGCCGGAGGAGTTCGTCGGCCTCCAGGAAGAGGCCGAGGACATCGGCTTCTCCGGGGTCATGTCCGGGCCGCTGGTGCGCTCGTCGTACCGCGCGGGCCGGCTGTACCGCCAGGCGCTCGAGCTGCGCGAATCGCGCGGCGCGACCCGCGCCTGACCTCGGCGGATTCCGGGGCGCCGGGCGTCGCCGAGCACGACACGACGCGTTTTTCACGATGGTTTGACCCTTACGTCATCCGCTGGTAACACAGGGTGGTGAGGGTGGAACACATCGCGGGCACAGATCACCCGATCACCAAAAGTGCACGACGACACATCGACATCGCGCCACTCACACGCCTACCCGGTCCGCGACGCGGATCCGGTGACAGGGGGACAAAAGACATGCAGGTCGGCAACGTTCCATTCGGCCGGATCGCGCTCGGCAACGCCGCGGCACTGCGCGGTGCGTTCGACCGGGGCGCGTCGGCCCACAAGGCCACTGTGGGCGTCATGCTGCGGACCATGGAGTCGCTGCTGCTGTTCCAGGGCGGGCAGCGTACGGCCCGCCGGAACGCGTGGGACTCGGTCTGCGCGGACCGCAGCAGGGCCCGGGCGCGTGCCGAGGCCAGCGACATCCTGGAGCGGCTGTCGGCGGCCGAGAAGCCGGTGCGCGTCGGCGGCTGACCCGCCCCTCGCCCGCAGGGCCGTCCGGCGCAACGCCGCCGCCTCCTTCGGGCGATCTTCGCCGGACCCGTCGAGGGTCGGCCGAAGGGCCCGCCGAGGACCCCCCGGGCACCCCCTGAAGGACCGTTTGCGCGTCAATTCGCGGTCGGGTCGAACTCATGACCCCGGCCCCCGGTACGACGCCGCCCGGGGTAGGTATTCTTTGCCCCATGGCGAGCAAGGAATCACCCGAGAAGAGCGGCCGGCTCAAGCAGATCCGGCTCGCCTACAAAATGACCAAGAAGTCCGACAAGTGGGTCGGACTGGTTGTGGCGGCATGGGGCCTGGGCGTCTTCGGGGTTTTCCTGGCGATCGGCTTCCTGATCGACCACTACATCATCCTCGGCATCATCGGCCTCCTCTTCGGCCTGGTGGCGGCGGCCTTCGTGTTCGGACGCCGCGCCGAGAAGGCCGTGCTCGGCGACATGGCCGGCCAGCCGGGTGCCGCGGCGGCGGTGCTGCAGTCGCTGCGCCGCGGCTGGGTCGTGACCCCGGCGGTGGCCGTGACCCGCAACCAGGACGTCGTGCACCGCGCGGTCGGCCAGGCGGGCATCGTGCTCGTCGGCGAGGGCCAGCCGAGCCGCGTCGGAAACCTGCTGGCGGCCGAGAAGCGCAAGATGTCGAAGATCGCCGAAGGCGTCGTGGTCACGGACGTGATCGTGGGCGACGGCGAGGGCCAGGTTCCGCTGCGCAAGCTGCAGGGCCACCTCGTCAAGCTGCCGCGCACGATGTCGAAGGCGCAGGTCGCGCAGATCAACGACCGGCTCCGTGCGCTCGGCAGCCTGATGGACAACATGCCGGTGCCGAAGGGCCCGATGCCGAGGAACGCGCGCATGCCGCGCGGCCCGCGTCGCTGACGCCCCTGTCGCGGACACCCGCGCCACTGTGACACCCACATCGCTGCAAAACGGCGGTGGTACGGCCCTGCCGGGCCCGTACCACCGCCGTTGTTCGTTGCTCTTTGTGTGTGCCGCAGCTAGCGCGGGACGCGCTTGCGCCGTCAGGCGCGGACGACGGCCGTGCCGACCGCCTTGTCGTGGAATCCGCGGCCGTCGCGGTCGTACACCGCGGCCGGGAGCACGAGGCACAGCAGCAGCGTGCGTACCACGACCGCGAGCGGCGTCAGGTGGTCGCGCGTCACCGACACCACGCGCAGGCCCATGAAGCGCTTGCCGACCGTGTAGCCGAGCGTGCTGACGAGCAGCAGGTTCTCGGCCGCGAAGACGGCGAGGGTGCCCATGTTGGTGCCGGTGGCGTTGAGGTCGCCGCGGCCTATGAAGGCGAACGCGATGACGTAGCAGAGCAGCCAGTCGATCACGAGCGCGATCAGGCGCCTGCCGGTGGGTGCGAGCGAGTTCGAGCCGTCCTCGGGGAGGCCGAGGCGTTTGCCCCGGTAGCCGAACTCGTCCTCTTCCGCGTCGGGCGCGGGGGCGGGCGCGGTACGCCGCTCCGCCTGCCTCGGGGGCCGCGCCGCGGCGGCCGGGGCGCCGCCGGGGCCGCTCCGTCCGCCCTGCCGATTGCCGGTTCCGTTGCCGGTCCGCTTACCGGCCTGTTTCCTGGTCACGACACCACGGTAGATGAGTGATGTGGGCAACATCCCCACCGGGGCAATCGCGAAGGATGCGTTAAGTTCGGCGGGCTCGCAAGCACAGTGGCCCGATTGGGCGACCACGTAACTTGTGTGAAACATTCGGGACACCGGCGGGAAACCGCCCCGCCATACCTTCGGGACCAGTGGCCAGCGGGGAGAACGGCCGCCCCCCGAACGAGAAGCTAACCCGAGCCCGGAGCCGGGTCGAGGAGGCATGGATGTTCAACAACGCCGACGAGGTGTCGCGGTACATCACCGACAACGACGTCAAGTTCGTCGATGTCCGGTTCTGCGACCTGCCTGGCGTCATGCAGCACTTCACGATCCCGGCCGAGATCTTCGAGCCGAACGAGACGCTGGCGTTCGACGGCTCGTCGATCCGTGGTTTCCAGGCGATCCACGAGTCCGACATGGCCCTCCGCCCGGACCTCTCGACGGCGCGTGTCGACGCGTTCCGCAAGGACAAGACGCTCAACATCAACTTCTTCATCCACGACCCGCTCACGGATGAGGAGTACAGCCGCGACCCGCGCAACATCGCGAAGAAGGCCGAGCGCTACCTCGCGGGCACCGGCATCGCCGACACCGTGTTCTTCGGCCCTGAGGCCGAGTTCTACGTGTTCGACGACGTGCGTTTCGAGACGAACCAGCACGAGTCGTACTACCACATCGACTCCGTCGCCGGCGCCTGGAACACCGGCCGCGTCGAAGAGGGCGGCAACCGCGGCTACAAGGTCCGCTACAAGGGCGGTTACTTCCCGGCCCCGCCGGTCGACCACTTCGCCGACCTGCGTGCCGAGATCTCCCTGGAGCTGGCCGCCGCCGGCCTTCAGGTCGAGCGCCAGCACCACGAGGTGGGCACCGCCGGCCAGGCCGAGATCAACTACAAGTTCAACACGCTGCTGGCCGCGGCCGACGACCTGATGCTCTTCAAGTACATCGTGAAGAACGTCGCGTGGCGCAACGGCAAGACCGCGACCTTCATGCCGAAGCCCATCTTCGGCGACAACGGCTCGGGCATGCACTGCCACCAGTCGCTGTGGAAGGAAGGCGTGCCGCTGTTCTACGACGAGGTCGGTTACGCGGGCCTGTCCGACACGGCGCGCTACTACATCGGCGGCCTGCTGAAGCACGCCCCGTCGCTGCTGGCCTTCACGAACCCGACGGTGAACTCGTACCACCGCCTGGTCCCGGGCTTCGAGGCGCCGGTCAACCTGGTCTACTCGCAGCGCAACCGCTCGGCGTGCATCCGCATCCCGATCACCGGTTCCAACCCGAAGGCCAAGCGCATCGAGTTCCGCGTGCCGGACCCGTCGTCGAACCCGTACCTGGCGTTCTCCGCGATGCTGATGGCCGGCCTCGACGGCATCAAGAACAAGATCGAGCCGCTGGAGCCGGTCGACAAGGACCTGTACGAGCTGGCGCCCGAGGAGCACTCGGCCGTCCCGCAGGTGCCGGGCTCGCTGCCCGAGGTCCTGAACGCGCTCGAGGCCGACCACGAGTACCTCCTCGAGGGCGGCGTCTTCACCCAGGACCTCATCGAGACCTGGGTCGACTACAAGCGCACCAACGAGGTGGACCCGATCCGCCTGCGTCCGCACCCGCACGAGTTCGAGATGTACTTCGACATCTAGGACATCCGAGCACCGTGCCGCGGCCCTCTTCCGGGACTCCCCGGATGAGGTGACCGCCCCGCAACTCGAAGGCCCCGCCATGACTCGCTCTGGCGGGGCCTTCGATGTGTCCGGAGCCCGGCGGCCGAGAGCGTCGGCGAGACGCCAACTCCTTTGCGGTGACCGGAAATCGCCGCCGCGGCTGCTTTCGGCAGGAAGAACACGACAAGGGCGGACTGTCCGACGAAGCGTTCGACTATCCGAATCGCGCAATGCGATGTGCATACTCGGTTTCTTGGGTGACGATGGCTCAGGGAGTGCACGTGGGGTGAACCCGCGTCACTCCTTTCCTTGTTTCCGAAGTGAAGGAGCCGCCGTGCTGCTAGTGGCCGGAGCGACGGGCAATGTCGGATCGGCTTTGGTCGACATACTCACTGCGGCTGGGCACCGCATACGTACACTCACCCGCAATCCCCTGACCACCGGACCCCAGGACGAAATCCAGCACGTCATCGGCGATCTGAACAAGCCGAAGTCCCTGGACGGCGCGTTCACCGGCGTCAAGGCCGTGTTCACACTCGCCGGATACGACGACATGCCGGCACTCGCGGCCACCATGCGTGACCAGGGTGTGGAACACGTCGTGCTGATGACCGGTGGTTCCGCCGGGATCCAGCGCATGGACAACGCGATCTCCCGCTACATGACGCTGAGCGAGCGCGCGATTCGCGAATCCGGGATGACCTGGACTTTTCTGCGGCCCCGCGCGTTCATGTCCAACTCCCTGCGCTGGGCACCCCAGTTGCGTGCAGGCAACCTGGTCCGTGTGCCCTTCTCCTGGCGGCGGACGGCGTTCATCGACCCCGGCGACATCGCCGCCGTCGCGGCGCGGGCCCTCGTCGCCGACGAACACCGTGGCGCAGTCCTGGAGTTGACCGGCCCTGAAGCCATCCTGCCCGCGGAGCAGGTGGAGATTCTGGGTGCGGCACTCGGGCGGAAGCTGCGCTTCGAGGCCGTGTCGAACGACGAGGCCCGCATCGAAATGGAATCGCGTATGCCCAAGGAGCGGGTGGACGCGTACTTCGGTTTCTACGTGGACGACCTGATCGACGAATCCGTGGTTTTCCCGGCCGTCGGCGAGGTCGTCGGCCGGCCTCCCCGCGACTACCGGACCTGGGCCGCGGACAACGCGCACCGCCTCGCCGCCTAGCCTTCCCGGAGTACGCACCTGCACAGCCAGGCCATGCCGCCCCGCCACCGATCGCACACCGGTCGGAGGCGGCGGACGGCACGGATCCGGACACCGCGATTACGTTGCTCGTCGGCCGGAATGCGCGAGCGGGGCCCCTCGGCTACTCCTCCTCGGACGTGTCCTCGTGTGTGTCCTCGTGCGTGATGGTGCCGTGCTCGTCCATCACGGGGTGGATCTGGCTGGGGCCGTAGTTGTCCACGTCGGACGGGCGGGCGGATTCGGGTCCGTCGCCGCCGATGCGGACCATGCGGCCGACGCGGGCGACGGAGTACAGGCGGTCGTCCACGCAGAGGCTGTTGGCCCGTACCTGTGCCTGGAACTCCCGGGCGAGGGCGGCGTAGCGGGCGGCCTCGGCTTCCGGCAGGTCGCGCATGAGCGGCCAGAACCGGATCAGCCAGTTCGTCAGCGCACGCCGGGCGCCGTGCGGGGTGCCCATGAGACCGGTGAGCGGGGTCCAGGAATCACCGGTGTGTTCGACGACGCAGTACGCCGGCGGGAGCAGGACCACGCCGGGGTGGGTCGCCATCGCCTGCTCGGAGTCGTGGCGTACCTCGGGCGGATAGCGCTCACCCCGGTAGTGGAGGCGTTGCAGGGCCAGGCGTTCGGTCGTCGCGACGAGGCCCGCCGCCGCGGAGTGGTCGATGACGAAGTCGCGGTCGAGCGGCGTGTCGTCGTAGCCGTCCCAGTCTGGTACGGCGGGCTCCGGGTCCGTGGGGCGCGGCGGCTCCGGCACGCTGTCGCGGCTGAAGACGAATTCGTCGGCGCGGACCACCCGGTAGCGGACGTCGAGCACGGTGAGTTCGTCGACGGGCTCGGTTTCCAGGACCCGTACGGCGGCGAGGAGTTCGCGGCGTACGAGCGGATCGTCGGTGTCGTCCTTCGCCTTGAACCACAGGTGCGAGTTGAGGGAGTCGCGTGCCTGCTGGGCGAATCCGTCGGTGATCGGGGTGAGCACCTGCCAATGGCCGTGACCCGGCGGTGACTGGGTGGCGATTCCGAACACCGGCCCGCGGACGTTCAGTGTGGTGTAGCGCGTGCGCGCTATCGACGCGTCCGCCTCCACGGCCGCCGCAACAGGGTGGTCGTCGACCTGGACCCGCATGACCAGGGGATCGGGATCATCCGATTTGTCGCTGCTCATATCCCATTGATCTCACAGCGCACGGCGGCCTGTCAGTCGATTCGCCACCCTGGCCCACGGCACCCGCCAGTCGCGGGCAGATGCCGTGGGCGGTGCGGTTCTGCCGTCAGCGCACGCGGCCACGGGGCTTGAGCGGCGTCGGCGGCAACTCGGGGGCGTCAAGACGCGGCGCGTGGTATCCGTGCACGACGCCGAAGCGCTCCTCCGCCTGCCACTGCGTCCGCGCCTCGGCGATCTCCTCGGAGGTGCGCCCGACGAAGTTCCACCACATCACGATCTTCTCCGCGAACGGCTCGCCGCCGACGAGGATCAGGTTCGACGCCGCCTCGGTGCGGATGTGCACGTCTCGGCGGCCGCAGCCGAGGTAGAGCAGCGAGCCGATCGGCACGGGTACGCCGTCGACCACCGCACCGGGCTCGGTCGCGACGACCGCGTACTCGAAGTCCCGTTCCAGCGGCAGGCGTACGTCGACGTCATCGGCCAGCGTCAGGTCCGCACCCGCGATCGGCGAGTACGCCTGACCCGGCGACCGGGCCCCGTCGATCTCGCCCATGATCACGGTGCCGGACACGCCGGGCGCCTCGAACCGCGGCAGCTCGGTGTGCAGTTCGAAGTGCGGGTCGCCGTTGCGCGCACCGTCGGGCAGGGCCACCCACAGCTGCACGCCGTGCAGGAAACGTGCGTGCGGCACCGGCGACTCCTCGGAGTGCGAGATGCCGCGCCCGGAGGTCATGAGCCCGAGGTGCCCGGGCAGGATCGTGGCGGTGTGGCCTTCGCTGTCGCGGTGCAGCATCTCGCCCTCGCGCAGCCAACTCACCGTCTGGAGGCCCATGTGCGGGTGCGGGGCCACCTGGGCGCCGGGCCCGTCGGCGATGTCGTCGGGGCCATAGTGGTCCAGGAAGCACCACGGACCGACCATGCGGCGGCCGAGGGTCGGCAGCATGCGCCGTACCGGCCGGTCGTCGCCGATGCTGACCTCGCGCCCGGGGGTGAGTTCGAGGGCCGGCTCGGCCGAGACGTCCTCGCGCCCGCCGCATTCCTTGAGGGTGGGCTTCGTTTCCAGATCACTCATGTGGCCACCGTAACCGGGGCGGCGGAGGTCGCGGCGGATGCCGTGAACGGCACCGGCGAGAGGCCGGGCACGACGCCGGTGGCCGAGCGCAGGAGTTCGAGCTGCGCGGTGTACGGCGACCCGTCGGGCGGCGTGAAGATCAGCAGTTGCTGGTCCTCGTTGGGCGTCAGGAGCCGCTCGCACATCAGGTCCACGGTGCCGACCACGGGGTGCACCACACGCATGCGGCTGCTGCGGCGCACGCCGACCTCGTGCAGCTCCCACAGGCGTACGAACTCCTCGCTCACGTCCCGGAGCCGGCGGACCAGGCGCACGGCCGCCTCGTCGTGCGAGCGCCGCGCGACGGCCGCGCGCAGGTCTGCGACGTGTTGGCGGCCGTAGTGCTCCCACTCCTCGACCGGGTACGCGCCGCGCACGACCGGATCCGTGAACCAGCGCCACACGATGTTGCGCCCGTGCTCGGAGACCGTGCAGACGCCGCCGAACAGTTCCTCGGCGAGGCAGTTCTGCGCCAGCACGTCGCCCAGGTCGCCCAGGATCTGCGCGGGGGTGTCGGCGAGTCGGTCCAACAAGTGCCGCAGCGCCGGGCTGATGGTCTCGCCGGCCTGCCGCCCCGCGGGCGGCCGGTGCCCGGCGAGGAGGTAGAGGTGGTCTCGCTCGTCGTCGCCGAGACCGAGGGCACGGGCGAGGGCGGCGAGTATCTGCGGGGACGGCTGCGGCCCGCGCGCCTGTTCGAGACGGATGTAGTAGTCGGCGGACATGCCGGTGAGGGTCGCGACTTCCTCGCGGCGGAGTCCCGGTGTACGTCGGCGCGGGCCGTCGGGCAGCCCGACGTCGGCCGGACGCAGCCGCTCGCGTGAGCGGCGCAGGAAGTCGGCCAGTTCGCGGCGGTCCATCCCGGTGGCCATGTGCGTGCCCTTCCCGTGCCGGCGGCGTATCCAGGGACCGCCGGTCCCAGGCTGGACGGTCCGCTCCTCATCGCGTGCCAAGTCCGGAAGGGTCATGGATGTTCCCGAACGAACACACGAAAGCAGGATGATCGCATGTCCGAAAACACCACCGTCGCCCCCACTGCTCCCTTCGCGTCCGCCTCGGCGGGATCCGCCCCGGCATCGGCCGCGGGATCCGCCGCGGCGGAAGCCGGACGCCCGTCCCGCGCGGTCCACTTCGCCGCGCACGGCAGCCCCGACGTGCTGGAACTCGTCGAAGTGGACCGCCTGCCCGAGCCCGGCCCCGGCGAGGTCCGGATCCGGGTGCGGGCGGTCGGCGTCAACCCGATCGACTGGAAGATCCGCTCGGGAGCGATGGCCGCGGTCTTCCCGGTCGTTCTCCCCCATGTCCCCGGCCAGGATCTCGCGGGCGTCGTCGACGCGGTCGGCGAGGGTGTGACCCGGTGGCGGGCGGGCGACGAGGTCTTCGGCCTGGGCACGCGGACGTACGCGGATCACGTCGTCACCGGCGAGAACCGCCTCGCCGCCAAGCCGGCCGCGATGCCGTGGGAGCTCGCGGGCGCGCTGCCGACCGCGGCGGATGCGGCGTACCGGGCGCTCGCGGAGGCCGGCGTGCGGTCGGACGAGACGGTTCTCGTGCACGCGGCGGCGGGCGGAGTGGGCGGCCTCGCCGTGCAGTTCGCGGTGGCCGCGGGCGCACGGGTCATCGGCACGGCGAGCGGGCGCAACCACGCGTACCTGCGCGACTTGGGCGCCGAGCCGGTCGACTACGGACCCGGTCTGGTCGACCGGGTACGCGAACTGTCCGCGGACGGGGTGGACGCGGCGGTCGACCTGGTCGGCGGCGGAGTGCTGCGCGACTCGGTCGAGCTGACCGGCGACCCGGGCCGGGCGGTGAGCATCGTGGACCCGGCGGACGCCGCGGCCAACGGCGTGCGGTTCTCGTCCGGCCACGACGGCGAGGACTACCTGTTGCGTGCGCTGGCCAAGGCGGCCGAACTGTTCGAGGCGGGCACCCTGTCCGTGCCGCTGGCCGGCGTCTACGCCCTCCCCGACGCTGCCGAGGCGCACCGCGCGAGCGAATCGGGCCACACCCGGGGCAAGTTGGTGCTGGTCACCGGATGACACCCCGGGACTCCGGGCGGGTCGCGGGGAGTTGACCCTCCACGCGACCCGCCCGGCTTTGCGTTTTCGTTACCCGAATTTCTGTTACCAGCGGTAACTCCCGGGGGTTACCCTCCAGTCACTTAGGTCCTCTCTTCCGGATCTTGTCGGAAAGCCCGCGTCGTCTGGCGCGTGCGATCGCAAGGCACAGGGCCGCAGCTCGTACTCGGTCGTACTCGCCAGGCCCTGCAACGCAGCGAGCGCGCGTGCCCGGCGTCGCGTGCCCGGCTGCATCCGGCAGAGAGGGCCCCGTACGGGCTCACCGCACCACCCCACGATCCCCCCGTCGCAGAGGGAGCAGGCATGAGCTCAGGAAAGGTTCCGCGCGCACGCACCGTCAGATCCCGCCTGGCGGTCGTGCTCGCCGTACTCGCCGCCCTGCTGGTTCCGGGCGTCGGCGCCGCGCCGCAGGCCGCCGCGGCCGGGCCGGCGTTCCGGTTCGTCGACGTGCCGGTGGCGCCCGGCGTCGTCCTCAAGGCCAACGTATTCGTCCCGGCGGGAGCCGACGCCGCCCACCGCGCGCCCGTCGTGGTGCTGCCGGCGAGTTGGTCGATGCCGCAGATCGAGTACGTCGCCCAGGCGAAGCAACTCGCCGAGAACGGCTACATCGCCCTGTCCTACACGGCGCGCGGATTCTGGCTGTCCGGCGGCGAGATCGGCGTCGCCGGCCCGGACGACGTCGCCGACGTGTCGCGCATGATCGACTGGGCGCTCGCCAACACCCCAGCGGACCCGGCGCGTATCGGAACCGTCGGCGTCTCCTACGGCGCGGGCCTCGGCCTCCTCGCCGCCGGCCACGACCCGCGCATCAAGACCGTTGCCGCACTGAGCGGTTGGGCCGATCTGGTCGACTCGATCTACGCGGGCCAGACGCAGCACATCCAGTCCGCCGCCGGACTTGCCGTGGCCGGTTACGTGACCGGCCGTCCCAGCGACGAATTCGGGCAGTTCCTGGTCGACTTCCTCACCACGGCCAACGTGCCCGAGCTGATCGCGTGGGCGAACGTACGCTCGCCCGCCACGTACCTGGACCGGATCAACGCGAACGGCCCGGCCGTCATGCTGGCCAACGCGTGGGGCGACAGCATCTTCCCGCCCAACCAACTCGCCGAGTTCTACGAGAAGCTGACCGTGCCCAAGCGCCTGGAGTTCCGGCCCGGCGATCACGCCACACCGGAGATCCCGGGGCTGGCCGGGCTGCCCAACGACACCTGGGCCAACACCCGCGCCTGGCTCGACCACCACCTCAAGGGCGTCGACAACGGCATCGACCGGCAGCCGCCCGTGCAGATCAAGCCGCGCATCGAGGGCGGGTACGAGGGCTACGCCGACTGGGCGGACCTGACCGGTTCGCGGCTGAACCTGCGGCTCGGCGACAACGGCTGGTCGCGCACCGGCCCGCTCGCGCCGAGTGCGGGCACCGGCTGGACCACGCCCATCGGCACAAATATCGATTCAGGCGCCAATGGAGGCGTGATCTTCCTGACCAACCTGGTCGAGGAGTACCTGCGCATCCCACCGATGGTGTCGGTCCCGCTGCTGCCGCGGGCGGTCGCGGCGGTGTGGCAGTCGGACCGCCTGGCCTCCGAAAGCCAGGTACGCGGCACGACGAGCCTGCACGTGACCGTGAATCCGAGCGCTTCCGCCGGCACATTCGTGGCCTACCTGTACGACGTGGACTCGCTCGGCGTCGGCAAACTCGTCACGCACATGCCCTACACGTTCTTCGGCAAGCAGGCGGGACGGCCCTTCGCCGCCGACCTGGACCTGCTCGCGACGGCGTACGACGTCCCGGCAGGCCACCGGCTCGCCCTCGTCATCGACACCGTCGACCCGCTCTACATCGAGCAGAACCCGGCTTTCTCGACGCTCGCGTTCGGCTCCCCGAGCGCCGACCCCTCGTGGATCTCGGTGCCGCTGCGCTAGCGCGTCCCGCACACCGCCCGCGTATCGCCCGCGTATCGCCCGGCCCACCGCCGAGCACGCCGGTCGGCCGCCACCGCACGCGGCCGTGCGCGACCCGGGGTCCCGCCCGCACGGGGGACCCGGGGTCGTCCGCAGGGGGTACACGTGATCGTCCGAACCGTACCCGCGGGTGATCGGCGCACCGCCTGCCTCTGGCAGACTGGGTCCTTATGGGGGAAACGCAAACCCAGCAGAGCCCGCCGCAGTCGTCGCCGGACGCTTCGGCGGCGATGGGTCCCGCGTCGGCAGCGGGTGAGCCGACTCCGCTGTACGTGCGCGTGCGCACGTACCTGCGGACACCCCGCCGCCCGCGCTTCGTCGTGGAGCTGGCGCTCGTGGCGCTCAGCTACTGGGTCTACTCCCTCATCCGCAACGCGGTGCCCAACCGCGAGTCCCTCGCCGTGGAACGCGCGTGGCAGCTCCTCGACTTCGAGAAGTCGCTGCACATCGACGTGGAGTACGCGATCAACCACGCCGCCGACAAGGTGACCTGGCTGATCGTCGGCATGAACTACTACTACGCCACGCTGCACTTCATCGTGACCATAGGCGTGCTGGTGTGGCTGTTCCGCTGGCATCCGGGCCGCTATCGGGCTGTGCGCACAGTCCTGTTCGTCACCACGGGGCTCGCGCTGTTCGGGTACTTCTTCTACGCGCTTGCCCCGCCGCGCCTGCTGCCCGGCGCGGGCTACATCGACACCGTGCTCGTGCACAACACCTGGGGTTCGATGTCCTCGGGCAACATGAAGAGCGTGTCGAACCAGTTCGCCGCGATGCCGTCGATGCACATCGGCTGGTCGACCTGGTGTGCGGTCGCCATCTGGAAGTTCGCGATGCCGATGTGGGTGCGCGTGCTCGGCGTGCTGTACCCGCTGATGACGCTCGTGGTGATCATGGCGACGGGCAACCACTTCATCCTCGACGCGGTCGGCGGCTGGATCACGCTGGCCGCCGGGTTCGCCGTGCAACGGCTGGTGAACGGGTGCTCGGCCTACCAGTTCCCGCGCTACACGCCTGATGACCCGCGGTACGAGGAGCACGGCGGCGACCGGCACGGTGACGCCGACGGCGACCACGACGGACGCGGGGACGGCGGCCCTTCGGGGCGGGATGCAGCCCACGCATCCGGGCGGTCCCCGGCAGAAGGTGCGAAATCCCCCCGAGGGCCGGACAATTCCTCCGGCAGTCAGCGCGAGCCGGCCGCTTCGTTCCCGTCACCGTAGGTCTCGCCGTAGAACACCCGGTCGACGACGGCCCTGGCGTGCCGCGTGATGCGGCGGTAGTCCTCGATCACGGTGCCCGCCCCCACCGGGCCCGCGCCGGTCGCGCGGTAGCCGAGCAGACGTGCGACCCCGGCCAGTTCGCGCACGTCGGAGGGGAACTGGTCGGACGGGCGGCCGCGTACCACCATCACCGCGTTGCGCACGCGCGTCGCCTCCAGCCACGCGTCGTCGAGCACCTTGGCGTCCTGCGCGTCCAGTAGCCCGGCCTCGGCCGCCGCGGCCAGCGCCTCGCGCGTCCCGGTGGTACGCAGCGCCGGCACCGCGTGCGCGTGCTTCATCTGCAGCAACTGCGCGACCCACTCGACGTCGGCCAGGCCGCCGCGCCCCAGTTTGGTGTGCGTGGTCGGGTCCGCGCCGCGCGGCAGCCGCTCGGCCTCGATACGGGCCTTCATGCGCCGGATCTCGCGTACCTCGTTGTCGGTCAACCCGGCCGTGGGCCAGCGCAGCGGCGCGATGAGGTCGACGAACCGGGCGCCGAGGTCGGCATCGCCCGCGACCGGCGCGGCCCGCAGCAGCGCCTGGCTCTCCCACAGCTTGGACCAGCGCTCGTAGTAGGCCCGGTACGACGCGAGCGTCCGTACGAGCGGGCCCTGCCGCCCTTCCGGCCGCAGGTCGGCGTCGACCACGAGCGGCGGGTCGGTGGCGGGCAGTTGCAGCAGGCGGCGCATCTCGTTGGCGATGGCGTGTGCCTGCTTGGCCGCCACCTCCTCGCCGGTGCCCTCCTCGGGCTCGTGCACGAAGACGACGTCGGCATCGCTCGCGTAGCCCTGTTCGTGCCCGCCGAAACGGCCCATCGCGATCACCGCGAGGCGGGTGCCGATCGCCTTCCCGGTCTGGCGCGCGTACTCGTCGGCCGCCGCCCGCAGGGCGCCGGTGAGGGTCGCCGCGGTGACGTCGGACAACGCGCGGCCCACCTCGTCGACGTCCAGCCTGCCGAGCACGTCGGCGGCGACGATGCGGAACAGCTCGCGGCGGCGCACGCTGCGGGCGATCTGCACGGCGACCTCGGCGCTGGGCGCGCGGCCCACCGCGGCCAGCACCTCGGACTCCAGGGCCGCGCGGGAGCGGGGCCGCAGGCCGTCCGGGTCGCCGAGCAGGGCGACCGCCTCGGGCGCACGCAGCAGCAGGTCGGGGGCGAGACGCCCGGAGGCCAGCACGCGGGCCATGTTCTCGGCCGCCGCGCCGCCGGCGTGCCCGGCCCCCGAGTCGCGCAGCAGGCGCAGGTACCAGTGCGTGTTGCCGAGCGCGTCGGAGATCTGCCGGAAAGCCAGCAGACCCGCGTCCGGATCGGCGGAGTCGGCGAACCAGCCGAGCATGACGGGCAGCAGCGTGCGCTGGATGGACGCGCGGCGGCTCACACCGGAGGCGAGCGCCTCCAGGTGGCGCAGGGCGCCGGCGGGGTCGGCGTACCCGAGCGCCTCCAAGCGCTGGGCGGCGGCTTCCGGGGTCAGCCTGGTCTCGCCGGGCTGGAGCCGGGCCACCGCGTCGAGCAGCGGGCGGTAGAACAACTTCTCGTGCAGACGGCGCACCTCGTGCCGGGTGCGGCGCCAGGTGGCCTCCAGCTCACCGACCGGGTTCGCGCGGAACCCCACCGAGCGGCCGAGCCGGCGCAGGTCGACGGAGTCGGTCGGCAGGAGGTGGGTGCGGCGCAGGCGGTGCAGCTGGATGCGGTGTTCGAGCAGGCGCAGGAAGCGGTACGCCTCGTCGAGCGAGGCCCCGTCGGCGCGGCCGACGTACCCCTCGGCGGACAGCGCGGCCAGTGCCTCCAGGGTGGATCCGCTGCGCAGCGACGAGTCGGCGCGGCCGTGCACGAGTTGCAGCAGCTGTACGGCGAACTCGATGTCGCGCAGGCCGCCGGGGCCGAGCTTGAGCTCGCGCTCGACCTCGGTGTGCGGGATGGACTCGACGACGCGGCGGCGCATGGCCTGGACGTCGGGGACGAAGTTCTCGCGCTGGGCGGCGGTCCACACGAGGGGGGCGATGCGCTCGACGTACTTGCGGCCGAGGGCCATGTCGCCGGCCACCGGGCGGGCCTTCAGCAGTGCCTGGAACTCCCAGGTCTTGGCCCAGCGCTCGTAGTACGCCAGGTGGCTGGTGAGCGTGCGGACCAGCGGCCCGTTGCGGCCCTCCGGCCGCAGGTTGGCGTCGACCGGCCAGATCGTGCCCTCGCGCGTGGTGTGCGAGCAGGCGCGCATCATGGCGGCGGCGATGCGGGAGGCCGCGGCGATCGCGGTGCCCTCCTCGACACCGGGCCGGGCGTCGGCGACGAAGACCACGTCGACGTCGCTGACGTAGTTGAGCTCCCGGCCGCCGCACTTGCCCATGCCGATGACCGCGAGGCGGCACTGCCCGGCCTCGACGGGGTGTTCGCGGGCCACGAGGTCGAGCGCCGCGTCGAGTGTGGCCCCGGCCAGGTCGGCGAGTTCGGCGGCGACCTGGGCGACGTCGGCGGTTCCGCACACGTCGCGGGCGGCGATGGAGAGCAGGCAGCGGCGGTACGCGACACGCAGGGCGTCGAGGGCGTCGTCGCCGGCCAGCGTGCCGTTCGTGCGGTCGTCCAGAGCGGCGCCGAGCGTACGGCGGAAGTACTCGGGGGTCGGGTGCGCGTCCTGTACGTCGTACGTGACCAGGGTCCGCCAGTCCTCGGGGTGCCGGGCGAGGTGGTCGCCGAGGGCGGCGCTGACGCCGAGCACGCCGAGCAGCCGGTCGCGCAGGGGCTTGGCCGAGGCGAGTGTGGACAGCAGGACCGGGCGGTCGTCGGCGGTCTCGGCCAGGCGTACCAGGCCGAGCAGCGCGAGGTCGGGGTCGGCCGTCGCGGACAGGCCTTCGAGCAGTTGCGAGTCGTCGCGTATGCCCGCGAGGACCGGGTCGGCCAGGCGCCGCGCGGCCGCGGCCGCGTCGGTGAAACCCAGCCTGACCAGGCGCGCTGTCGACACTCCCGTGGATACCGGGTCCCATGTGGTCACCTGCCGAGCGTAGCCTCGCGGTGGCCTGCTCCCAACAGCTGACCCACCGTCAGATGCGAGAATGCGGGCGGCGAGGCGGCGGCGCGCTCGCCTGGGCGGGCACGAACATCAGGCCAGGACACACGCCGAGCAGCACAGGCCAAGCAACACAGGCCAAGCGACACAGGCGGGTCGGGCGGGGAGCTGCGGTGGAACGCAACATGCGGCCGCCGGGAGGGAGCTCCCGACGGCCGCACGCCGTAGGCGCGTCCCGACCATCGAGTCCCCCGACCGCGATGACCGGTGCCGACGCGCTACCCGCCCGGTGGTTCAGGAGAACCGTCCCGTCAGGTCGTCCGTCCCACGGCCTGGGGGATCCTCCGTCTTGCCAGTTCTCCATACGCCACCGTACGGGAAGTCACCCTACGTTAGCGTGTGAGGCATGCGCAACGGTGTTCCCCCGGACAGTGTCCGAACAGACAGACCCGCACGGGCCGGCAGACGCACGCTGTCGCGGGACGATTGGGCACGCGCCGCTCTCGAGGCGATGCGCGAAAGCGGCCTCGGCGCCATCGCCGTGGAACCGCTCGCCGAACGTCTCGGGACGACCAAGGGCAGCTTCTACTGGCACTTCAAGGACCGCGACGCGCTCATCCACGCCGCCCTCGAACTGTGGGTCGAAGAGTCCGACGCGATGATGTCGGCCGCCGCCCGCATCACCGATCCGGCCGAACGCGGGCGGTGGCTCACCGAGTTCGCGTTCACCGGACCGCAGGGCGCGGACATCAGCACCACCCTGCTGGTGAACTCGACGCACCCGGTCGTCGGCCCCTTCCTGGAGCGCGTCACCGAGCAGCGCATCGCGTGGGGCGCGTCCCTCAACGAGGAGCTGGGCCTCGCCCCGGAGGCCGCGCGGCAGCACGCGCTGGCCGCCTGGATGGTCGCGGTAGGCATCGCGCTGGTCCGCCGCGGCGCGCCGCAACTGCTCCCGCAGGGTGACGAGTCCGACGCGTTCAAGCGCTACATCATGGAGCTGCTGCGCCCGAGGCCGTGACCGGCGCGCCCGCCTCGGCGGGCGTACCGGGGACGGCTCGGCGGTCCGCGGCGGTCCGCCGCCCACGGGGGAACGGGCGGCGCGCGATGCGGCACGCCTGCCGAGGTGTCTCCTGAGGGACGCGTCGGCAGGCGGTCAGGCTGCGGGTCGGTACGACGGTGGCGCGGGCGGTCGGCACATCCGCCGGCCGGCACGTCATGCGGCCGACGGCATGCACGGGTTACAGGACCGGCAGGTACTTTTGCAGCTCGAACGGCGTGACCTGCTGCCGGTACTCCTCCCACTCCTGGCGCTTGTTGCGCAGGAAGAACTCGAAGACGTGCTCGCCCAGCACCTCGGGCAGCAGCTCGCTGCGTTCCATCAGGGCGATGGCCTCGGCCAGGTTCTGCGGCAGCGGCGCGATGCCCAGCGCGCGGCGCTCGGCATCGGTCAGCGCCCACACGTCGTCCTCGGCACCGGCCGGCAGCTCGTAACCCTCTTCGACGCCCTTGAGCCCTGCACCGAGCAGGACGGCGAAGGTCAGGTACGGGTTGCACGCCGAGTCGATCGACCGCACCTCGATGCGCGTCGACTGGCCCTTGGTGGGCTTGTACATCGGCACCCGTACGAGCGCCGAGCGGTTGTTGTGCCCCCAGCAGATGTACGACGGGGCCTCGCCGCCCATGCCCGCGGTACGCGCCGACGCGCCCCACAGCCGCTTGTACGAGTTGACCCACTGGTTCGTGATCGCCGCCATCTCCCCCGCGTGCCGCAGCAGGCCCGCGATGAAGGAGCGCCCCACCTTGGAGAGCTGGTACTCCGCGCCGGCCTCGTAGAAGGCGTTGCGGTCGCCCTCGAACAGCGACAGGTGGGTGTGCATGCCCGAGCCCGGGTACTGCGAGAACGGCTTCGGCATGAAGGACGCGTGCACGCCCTGCTCCAGCGCGACCTCCTTGACCACCAGGCGGAAGGTCATGATGTTGTCCGCGGTGCTGAGCGCGTCGGCGTACCGCAGGTCGATCTCCTGCTGGCCGGGGGCGCCCTCGTGGTGGCTGAACTCCACCGAGATCCCCATGTTCTCCAGCATGGTGATCGCCTGGCGGCGGAAGTCGTGGCTGACCATCTGGGGCGTGTGGTCGAAGTAGCCGCTGTGGTCGACCGGCGTGGGCGGCGTGCCGTCCAGCGGCATGTCCTTGAACAGGAAGAACTCGATCTCGGGGTGCGTGTAGAAGGTGAAGCCCCGGTCGGACGCGCGCTCCAGGGTGCGCTTCAGGACGTACCGCGGGTCCGCGAACGACGGCGAGCCGTCGGGCATGAGGATGTCGCAGAACATGCGGGCGGTCCCGGGCGCCTCGGCGCGCCACGGCAGTATCTGGAAGGTCGCAGGATCCGGCTTGGCCAGCATGTCCGACTCGTGCACGCGCGCGAAGCCCTCGATGGCCGAACCGTCGAAGCCGATCCCCTCGGCAAACGCCTGTTCAAGCTCGGCAGGGGCCACGGCGACCGACTTGAGAAAGCCGAGCACATCGGTGAACCACAGGCGCACGAACCGAATGTCGCGCTCCTCCAGCGTGCGAAGCACGAACTCCTGCTGCTTATCCATGGGTACATCTTGGCCTGTCCCGGTTGCGAACACATTACGGGCCCTCCAACAAAGGGAGCGCGGCGCGAATCAGCCCCCCGGGCGTGACCGGCATCACACCGGCGGCTCCCGGGGACTGTCACATCCGCAGGGGGCCGCCCCGTCGTTCTCACGTCCGCCGCATCCGGGCGGCGGGCCGCAAAAAACACCGGAAGGACCGCCTCAAATGCAGCAGCGCATGGACATCTCCCAGGCCGCACCGCAGGGCTACCAGGCCGTCATCGGCCTGGAGAAGTACGTCCGGGCCAACGTCGACCCGACCCTCCTCCACCTGATCAAGCTGCGCGCGTCCGTCGTCAACGGCTGCGCCTTCTGCGTCGACATGCACAGCACCGAGGCGCTGAAGGACGGCGAGCAGGGCCGGCGCCTCTTCGCGGTGAGCGCGTGGCGCGAGTCGCCGTTCTTCTCCGAGGTCGAGCGGGCCGCGCTCGAGCTGACCGACGAGGTCACGGCGCTCGGCGAGCACGGTGTCACGGACCAGGTCTGGGCGGCGGCGCAGGACGCGTTCTCGGACAAGGAGCTCGCCGACATCATCCTCGCGATCAGTACGATCAACGTGTGGAACCGGGTCGCAGTGAGCACACACCTCCAGCCCCCGGCCCTGTGACGGAGACGCTCACCGAACGGCCGGCGTCCGGGAACGGCGCCGGGAGCGGGTACGACGAGGTCTTCGAGCGGCACCGGCAGGTGCTGCTCGGCCTCGCGTACCGCATGCTCGGCAGCTGGTGGGACGCCGAGGACTGCGTCCAGGAGGCGTGGCTGCGCTGGCGCCGGGCGACCGCCGACCCCGGCACCGCGCCGATCGACGACCCGCGCGGCTGGCTCGTCACCGCCACCACCCGGCTCGCGCTCGACCAGCTGCGTTCGGCGCGGCACCGGCGGGAGACGTACGTCGGCCCCTGGGTGCCCGAGCCGGTGCCCACGGGCCGGCTCGCGCTCGACCCCGCCGAGACCGCGGCGCAGCGGTCCACGGTGTCGCTGGCCGCGTTGCGGCTGATGGAGCAGTTGTCGCCACCCGAACGGGCGGTCTTCCTACTGCGCGAGGCGTTCGAACTGCCGTACCAGGAAATCGCCGACGCGCTGGGCATCGAGGCCGCCAACGCCCGGCAGCTGCACCGCCGCGCGGCCGGACGGCTGGACCGGGACCGTGTCCGCTTCCGCGTCGACAGCGGCGAACACCATGCGCTGGTCGACCGGTTCGTGGCGGCCGCGGCGTCGGGCGACCGCAAGGGGCTCGAATCGCTGCTGGCGCGCGACGTGGTGCTGTGGAACGACGGCGGCGGCCGGGTCAGTGCCGCGCGCAATCCCATCTACGGGCCGGAGCGGGTCGTACGCTTCCTGCTCGGCGTCATGGACCGCTGGCCCCGCACCCGCGCGCACCGCATCGAGGTCAACGGCGGCCCCGCGCTGCTGCTGGACTTCGACACCGTCCGGCTGCTGCTGAGCTTCGAGACGGGCGACGGAATCATCGTGGGGATCCAGGGAGTTGTGAACCCGGACAAGCTCGGCACGGTCGCCACGCCGGACGGCGAACCGTACTTCGAGTACCGGCCGGAGGACTTCCCGCCGGCCTGACCCGCGCGGCGCGCCGAGACCTCCACCACTATTCGTCACTTTGACGTCAAGGTCGGCTAGACTGCCGCCGTGCCTCAGCTTCGGATCGCCCTCAGCCAGCTCAACCCCACCGTCGGCGACCTGACCCGCAACGCGGACCTGGTCGTCGCCTGGACCCGACGCGCCGCCGCCAAGGGTGCGCACCTGGTCGCCTTCCCCGAGATGGTGCTCACCGGCTACCCGGTCGAAGACCTCGCCCTGCGGGCGTCCTTCGTCGAGGCGTCGCGCCGCACGCTCGACGCGCTCGCGCTGCGGCTCGCCGCCGAGGGCCTGGGCGACACCACCGTCGTCGTCGGTTACCTCGACCGCTGCGACACCTCCACGCCGCGGCTCGGCCTCCCGGCCGGGGCACCGCAGAACGCGGCGGCCGTGCTGCACGGCGGCCGGGTGGTCGTGCGTACCGCGAAGCACCACCTGCCCAACTACGGCGTGTTCGACGAGGCCCGCTACTTCGTGCCGGGCGACACGCTGGCGGTCGTGCGGGTACACGGCATCGACGTCGCCCTCGCCATCTGCGAGGACCTGTGGCAGGACGGCGGTCCGGTCGCGGCGGTGCGGGCGGCCGGGGCGGGGCTGCTCATGGTCGTCAACGGGTCGCCGTACGAGCTGGCCAAGGACGACGTACGCCTCGACCTCGCCCGGCGGCGGGCCTCCGAGGCGGGGTGCGCGCTGGCGTACGTCAACATGGTCGGCGGGCAGGACGAACTGGTCTTCGAGGGGGACTCCCTGGTCGTCGGCGACGACGGCCGACTCGTCGCCCGCGCCCCGCAGTTCGAGGAGGCGCTGCTGATCACCGACCTGGAGCTGCCGGCGGCGTCGACGGACGAGAGCGCGTACAACGCGGGCGACGTGGTCGCCGACGGACTGACGATCGTGCAGGCGACGGTGTCCGAGACGCCCGTGCCACCCTACGAGCCGCTGGCGCCCACCGTCGCCGACCACCTCTCCGACGACGCCGAGATCTACGCCGCAACGGTCGTCGGCCTGCGCGACTACGCCGCGAAGAACGGCTTCAAGTCCGTGGTCCTGGGCCTGTCCGGCGGTATCGACTCCGCGCTCGTGGCGGCCATCGCGGCCGACGCCGTGGGAGCGGAGAACGTGTACGGCATCTCCATGCCGAGCAAGTACTCCTCCGACCACTCCAAGGACGACGCCGCCGACACCGCCGAGCGCATCGGCCTCAACTACCGGCAGGTTCCCATCGCGCCGATGGTCGACGCGTACCTCGACGCGGTGCACCTGACCGGCGTCGCCGAGGAGAACCTCCAGGCGCGCGTGCGCGGCACGACCCTGATGGGCGTCTCCAATCAGGACGGCCACCTCGTCCTCGCGACCGGCAACAAGAGCGAACTCGCCTGCGGCTACTCGACCTTGTACGGTGACGCGGTCGGCGGCTTCGCGCCGATCAAGGACCTCCCGAAGACGGTCGTGTGGCGCATCGCGCGCTGGCGCAACGAAGAGGCGCTGCGCCGCGGCACCGTGCCGCCCATCCCGGAGAACTCCATCACCAAGCCCCCGAGCGCCGAACTGCGGCCGGACCAGAAGGACTCCGACTCGCTGCCGGACTACGAGATCCTCGACGACATCCTGGACGACTACGTCGAACTCGACATGGGCCGCGACGAGATCGTCGCCGCGGGCTTCGACCCCGACCTCGTCGACCGTGTCCTCAAGCTCGTCGACAGTGCCGAGTACAAGCGCCGCCAGTACCCGCCGGGGACCAAGATCTCCCTCAAGGCCTTCGGCCGCGACCGCCGCCTGCCGATCACCAACCGCTGGCGCGAGAGCTGACCCGGTCGGCTCGTCAGTGGGGAGCCGGGCAGGCGCAGGAGTTCGGGTAGTCGGCTGCCATGCGGTCGAGCCGCTCGGCGTACGCCGCCCGGCCGAGGTCGCGGTAGGCCCTCGCCCACAGGGGCTTGAGCTCCGCGAAGTGGCAGGTGGGAGAGGTGACGAACGCGTCCATGAGCACGAGGAGAGCAGTCGCCGGATGCCCGGCGGCGAGGGCGCGGCGGGCCGCGGCCAACGTCTCGGCCAGGGACGGTTCGTCGCCGGGCGCGAAGGGTTCCCCGACGTCGAAGGCGGCGGCCGGGGCGAGAACTCCGATGCCGTCGTACCCGGGCTCGTTGCGCCACCCTTGCGGGACGTCGAACACGATCTCGAACTCGTCGTCTCTCGTCACGCCGGAGCCGTGCCAGGACGATCCCGGGTAGACCCGGTCCGGGTCCGGCCGCACGTGCAGTTCCTCGGCCAGCCGACCGACGAGCTCCCGCCTTGTCGTCGGGGGCGCGTCGTGCTGACGCAGCCGCCGCAGCGCCCACGACAGCATGAACTCCAGGCCGGAACGGGTGTCCGGGCCGATGAAGGTCACCCCGTGCTCGTGACCGCTCGCGAGCGCGACCGGGTGGTCCGTCCGCCCCAGCTCCGGAGCGGGCACGAGCCAGCCGACGTACGCACCGGTCCCCAGGGCCCCGAACGGCACGAACTCCGGTGTGGCGTAGAGCGGTACCGGCAGTCGCCGGTCGTCCTCGTCCGGCGGCGGGTACTGCTCCCAGCCGTTGTACGGACGCGGCGCCGCGACCAGGTCGAACATGAAGTCGCAGTGGGATTCAACGAGGGTGCGGTCGTACACCTCGGTCTCGAGGAGGGTGTCGTAGGCGTGCTGCCAAGCGACGTCGATCAACACGCGCAGCGCGGGCGGCGTGGCGAACGGAAACAGGTCGTCGACCCACGGCGGCGCGATCGGACCGGTCACAGCGGCCGAGGCTACCGCGACGCCTAACATCGTCCGCATGTCACCGACCTCCCCGGTCTCCCCCGAAACAGCGCTGGTACGTCTGGGACTTGCCGACGTACGGCCGCCTGCGCCGATCGGCAACTTCTGCTTCGGCGTACGCGCGGGCGACCTGTTCTTCGTGTCCGGCACGTACGGCACCACCAAGGACGCGGACGGCAACGACCAACTCCCGATCACCGGCAAGCTCGGCCGCGAACTCACCATCGAGGAAGGCCAGGCATCCGCCCGCCTCGTGGCGATCAACCTCCTCGCGATGGCTCGCGCGGAACTCGGCAGCCTCGACAAGGTCCTTCGCGTGGTCCGCCTGGCCGGCTACATCAATTGCGTCCCGGGCTTCGCCCAAGCCCCCGCCGTCCTGAACGGCGCCTCGGACCTCCTCATCGAGGTCTTCGGCCCCGACCTCGGCAAACACGCCCGCATAGCCCTCTACCAACCGGACCTCCCCCGCGAAGCCCCACTAACCGCCGAACTGACCCTCCAACTCCACCCCGACAAGTGACAGCCAAGACCGTCACCGTTGGCGCGGACGGTCCGTCTCGACCAAGGCGTTAATTGTGGGAACTCCCGCATTCGTCGGTCCGAACGGCGTCGCGTAGTCGACCCTGTCGGTCCCCATCCGCGCGGGCTGGAGGGCGGTCTGGCGCGCTCCGGGCACTTGCACGCGGGCGAGGTCGGTGGGCCGTACTTCGTCCATGTGTATGTGATCCCGCTGGGCGGGTGCGTTCGGCCCTGGGGGCAATCGCCGGATGTCTTTCCTTGTAAAGATTGCCCTGTTAGCTTGCGCGGGTGGAGGACGACGAGCTGGACCTGCTTCGGGACACCGCCGCGCGTATCGCCGAGTCGCTGCGGCCTGCGGATACGACGCGCCTAATGGCCGCGGACAGTGCGCAGGCGTTGGCGGTTCTGGAACGGGCCGGGCTGACGGGGATGCGGGCGGCGGGGGCGACCGCCGCTCAGGTGGCCGTGGTCGCCACCGAGTTGGCGCGTACGTCGGCGCCCGTCGCGTACGTCGACGGCGAGTCGGGCGGCGAAGCCGCCCTCACGCTGGCGTTGGTGTGCGCGGATCTCGTGGGTGTCGCGCGCGGGGCGCTGGACGATGCCTTGCGCCACGCGCGTACGCGGACGCAGTTCGGGCGGGCGATCGGGGCGTTCCAGGCCGTCGCGCATCTGGCGGCCGAGGCGGCGGTGGATCTCGCGGCGGCGGAGGCGTTCGCTTCGCATGCCGCCTGGGCGGTGGACGCGTTGGCGGCCGACGAGGCACTCGCCGTGGCCGCGGCGGCGCGCGAGGTATGCGCAGAGGCTGCCGTCGCCGTCTGCGAGACGGCCATCCAGGTCCTCGGCGGCATGGGGATGACCTGGGAGCATCTGGCGCACATACGGCTCCGGCGGGCCCACGCGGGTCGGCGGCGGGAGGTCGACGGGACGACGGCGAGCGGCGTGCTTCCGGATCTTCGAGGGCTGGACTCGCCTGCCGAGGCGGCGTTCAGGGCGGAACTGGTCGCGTGGATCGACGGGTTCGAGGCGGGGGCCGAGGACAGCGCGGGGCGGCCCCGCCTCGCGTGGCATCGGGCGCTCTACTCGGCCGGATACGTGGGAGTGTCCTTCCCGGCGGCCTCGGGTGGACGGGGTATGCCGGCGGCGTACGAGGCCGTCGTCAACGACGAGTTGGGGTTCCGCGGCATGCCGCCGGTCCCGCCGATCGGTCATCTCGCGCACGCGTTGCGGCGGTTCGGTAGCGACACGCAGCGGGAGACGTACCTTGCCGATCTGCTGTCGGGCGCGGTCGCGTGGTGCCAGGGGTTCAGCGAGCCGGGAGCGGGGTCGGACCTCGCGGCGCTGACGACGAAGGCCCGCCGCGAGGGCGACGCCTACCGCGTGAACGGCACCAAGATCTGGACCAGCGACGCCGTGGACTCCGACCGGTGCCTGCTGCTGTGCCGGACCGGCGAGGCCGGGCACCGGGGCCTGTCGATGCTGATCGTGCCGATGGACGCCCCCGGGGTACGCGTCGATCCGATCGTCACCGCCTTCGAGACGCGGGAGTTCGCGCAGGTCTTCTTCGACGACGTACGCGTGCCCGCCGCCGACCGGCTCGGCGGCGAGGGCGACGGGTGGGCCATCGCGATGGCGCTGCTGGCGTACGAGCGGGGGCCGGCCGACATCGGCTGGACGTCCCGCCTCGCCGCCGCCGTCGCGGAGATGCGCGCCCGGGGAACCGGCGGCGATCCGGTGCTCGCCCACCGCCTCGACCACGCCGAGCGGTGGCTGTACGCGCTGCGCCTCCGGGTGCGAGCCCGCCTGAACGCCCGTGACACGAACGACAGCGCCGATGCCGACCACGGCCCCGGCCCCGAGGGCTCGATCGACAAGCTGCTGCTCACGCGCGTCGACAAGCTCATCGGGCGGCTCCAACTCGACCTGGTGGGCGACGAGGCGATGACCGGGTATCTGTGGTCGCGCGCGGCCGGAATCTACGGTGGGACCGAGCAGATACAGCGCGACATCGTGGCGCAGCGCGTACTGGGTCTGCCCCGGGCGCGCTGACGGCCGTGACCACGGGTCGCTTGCATCTGACGGGGCATCAGCTTACGTTCGAGAAGTCCTCGGCTGATGACTTTCGGCCCAGTCGCCTCGGACCCGGGAGGCCCTGTGAGCACGTCTGATTCCGGCGCGGTGCGCGACTTCCTCGCCTCCGACGGCATCACGCCCTCGGAAGGTGAGCTCGCGGCACTGGCCGCCGCACGCGCCCAGACGGAAGCGGACGCCCGGACACTGCACGCCACCGCACCGGCCGAAGGCGAGAACGCCGGACTCCCCGGCCGCGCACCGACCTTCGCCGAGGGCACCGCCCCGGACGCCACGCACACTCCTGACGGCTCCCTCCTCCGCACCGCCGACGCGCTCGCGCAGGGGAAGGTGTCGAGCGTCGAACTGGTCACCGAACTACTCGCCCGCGCCGACGCGTCCGACCCCGGGCTCGGCGTCTACCTCGCGCGGTTCGACGACGCCGCGCTGGCCGCCGCCCGCGACGCGGACGACGCGCGGGCCCGCGGCGACGTACGCGGACCTCTGCACGGCGTCCCCATCACACTCAAGGACCTGATCGCCTCGCGCGAAGGACCCACGACCGCGCACTCCGCGGTCCCGCCGCGGCACACCGGCGGCGAGGACGCACTCGTCACCAGACGGCTGCGCGACGCGGGGGCGGTCGTGCTCGGCAAGGTGTCGCTCTCGGAGTTCGGCTTCGGCGCCTCCGACGACCCCGAACTGCCGGTGACGCGCAATCCGTGGGACACCGAACGCTGGCCGGGCGGTTCGAGCTCGGGCAGCGCGGCGGGCGTCGCCGCCGGGCTTTTCCCCGCGTCCATCGGAACGGACACCGGCGGCAGCATCCGCATCCCGTCCGCGCTGTGCGGCGTGACCGGCTTCAAGCCGACGTTCGGCGCGGTCCCCGTCGACGGCGTCGTGCCGGGTGCGCCGACCGTGGACACCGTCGGGCCGATCGCCGCCGACGCGGCCGACTGCCTCGCGCTCTACCAGGTCATCGCGGGCGTGCCGGCCCGAGGACCGGGTGATCCCGGGATCCTGCGCGGGCTGCGGGTCGCGGTGGACACGACAGGGCTCGACCGGCCGGGTGCGGATCCGGCGGCGGGACGCGCGGTGGCGGACGCGGTACGTGTTCTGGCCGACGCGGGCGCCGTCATCCGCGAGCAGGCGGTTCCGGGTCTCGCGGACCTGGAGACTGCGTGCCGGGTCGTGCAGGGTGCGGAGACGTACGACACGCACCGCGAGCGGCTCGCGCGGCATTGGTCGGCGTACGGCTCGCTCACCCGCGTGTTCATGGCTGCCGGAGCCTTCTGGACGGCCCGCGACTACCTGCACGCCCAGCGCGTGCGCGCCCGCGGGCGTCGACAGGTCGCGGAGTTCCTGGGCGAATACGACGTCGTGCTCAGTGCCACCATCGGCACCGCCGCGCCCCGGCTGGACGCCGGACTCCTGCACCTGCTCCCGCTCTTCTACACCTCGGTGTGGAACGCCACGGGCTTCCCGGCGGTCTCGCTCCCCGGCCCGCCGAACGTCGCGGGCCTGCCGATCGGCCTGCAGTTGGCGGCCGCACCGGCGGCGGACCACCGCCTGCTGACAGTTGCCCACGCGCTGCAGATGCGGACCGACTGGCACCTGCGGAGGCCGGCGCCGAGCGTCAGAACTTGAGGTCCGCGCTCACGGGACGGTGGTCGCTCGACGTCTTGGGCAGCACCTTGGCGCTGACCGTGTCGACGCCGCGCACCATCACGTGGTCGATAGCGGCCATCGGCAGCGACGAGGGCCAGGTGAAGCCGAAGCCACCGCCCGCGGCCTCCTGCGCGTCGGTCAGGCCGTCGGTGAGCGGTTCGAGGCCGCGGTCGTCGACAGTGCCGTTGAGGTCGCCCATCAGCACGATGTTGTCGGAGTCGTCGCGGTCGACGGCGGCCGCGAGCCGGCGGATCGTGTCGTCGCGCGAGGCCACGCCGAAGCCGCTCGGGCCGAAGCGGACGGAGGCGAGGTGGGCGACGTACACCGCGAGCTCGCCCTTGGGGGTCCTGATCTCGGCGCGGATCGCGCGGGTCCAGCCCATGCCGACGTCGACCGCGCTGACGTTCTCGATCGGGTAGCGGCTCCAGAGCGCGACGGTGCCTTCGGCGACGTGGTACTCGTACGCGTCGTCCAGCACCGTGCCGTACCGCCCGCTCTCGCCCGAGGGGATCTCCTGGAGCGCGACGATGTCGGCCTTCGAGGCCAGCAGCGATTGCGCGGTGCCCGAGGGGTCGGGGTTCTCGGCGTTGATGTTGTGGGTGACCACGCGCACGTCGTACGGCCCGCTCCCCGCCGCGGAGAACGCCGTGCCGCCGAACATCGCGAGCCAGACGGCGACCGGGAGCAGGGTGGCGACGAGGGCGGTCCAGGACCGCCGTACGCCCGCCGCGACCAGCAGCGGCAGCACCAGCAGTCCCGTCCACGGCAGGAACGTCTCCACGAGCGAGCCGATCTGCCCCGGGGTGTTGGGGATGAACGCGTGTCCGCCGATGAACAGCGCGACGGCGGCCGCGCACCCGGCGACGATCCGGCCGCGGTGCCACGACGGCCGCTCCATGAGCGCCTTGAAACCGGGCCACTGGGGCAGCCCGCGACGGGTGCCCCGTCCGGCCGCGGTCGCCGGCGGCGCGTGGGTCTCCGCGGTGGGCCACGTCATTGCTGTCTCCTGGGGTAGCTCGGCGCGGAGGCCGATTCCCCCTGCGGCGAATGTCGCATACGTCCTCTGAGGACGCACGCCGCACGCCGGGAGGTTCCCCGGCGACACCGCCGGGACGTTTCCGGGACACGACCGTCACAAACCACTCGTTCGAGCGGGATCGGAGGGGCTACCGACCGGTCTCCGCCCTACACCGGACCACCCGCCGTGCCGACGTCCGCGCTGTGCTCCGAACCGGCCGCCGAGCCGGTCCCCGGCCCGTCCGCCGAGTCAGCCGCCGACCCGGCACCAACCCCCCGCCCGCTGATCCCGCGCAGGACCGTGTCCACCACCTGCGCCGGCAACTCCTGTGGCACCTCGGTCTCGTGCACGAGCTTGCGGATCAGCATCGGGGCCGCGAGCAGGTCCCGCATCAGCTCCACCGACAGGTCCGCACGCAGCTCGCCCGTCTCGATGCCGCGGCGCAGGACGACCCGCATGGCCTCGCGGCGCCGCTCGATGACCATCTCGTGGTAGCGGCGGTATAGCTCCGGGTGCTGGTGGACCTCGGTGAGCACCATCGCGACCAGGCCTTCGCCGCGCCGGCCGACCAGGTTGGCGCGCATGGCCTCCAGAAGGCGTACGAGGTCGTCCCGCACGTTCTCGCCGACCAACTCGGGGATCGGCTCCTCCGCGGCCTCGACGGCCGCGATGACCAGCGCCTCCTTGTTGGGCCAGCGCCGGTAGATGGTCGCCTTCCCGACCCCGGCCTGCTGCGCGACGGCCTCGATGGACAGCGCGCCCACGCTGCCCTGTTCGCCGATGAGCCGCAGCGTCGTGTCCAGGATCGCGCGCTCCACGGTCGCGCTCCGCGGCCGTCCCCTCGGTCGCGCGGACGGGACCTGCGGAGCGTCGCCCACCGGGCAGGGCGCATCCTCCGCGACACGCGGCTCGACCCCGCCGGTGTGCTGCTCGGCGGGGTCTGCCGCGTCGTTTCTCACCGGGTTCATCGGTCAGACCTTAGCGGTCTCGCGATGCTGTTCCGGCTGCTCCGGCGCGCCCTCCACCGGCTTGCGAGGCATCCACTTGAACACCACGACCGCGCCGATGGCACCGACGAGGGCGGATCCCAGCGCGGAGTAGTGCATCGCCTGGATGAAGGCGTCCTTGGCCGGGTCCACCCATCCGGCCCCGGACGGCCCCGCATGGGCGGCCGCGCCGAGGGTCGCCTCGATCGACTCGTCGGCACCCTTCGGTACGCCGTTGCCGGCGATCTCGTCGCGGTAGACCGACGACAGGACCGAGCCGAGGACCGCGACGCCGAGCGCACCGCCGACCTGCCGCACGGTGTTCGTCACCGCGGAGCCGGCCCCGGCCTTCTCGCGCGGCAGCGAGGCCATCACGGAGTTGGTCGCGGGCGGCATGACCAGCGACATTCCGATGCCCTGGAGGAAGAACACCACGCACAGGATCCACATGGGGGTGTCCCGGCCCATGAGGGTGAAGGACGACAGCGTCCCGGTAACCACCAGCATGCCGACGGTCGTGACCGCGCGGACGCCGAATTTGCGTACGAGCCCCGCACTGCGCGGCGCGAACAGCAGCTGGCCGATCGCGAGCGGGAGCAGGAACAGGCCGGTCTCCAGCGGCGTGTACCCGCGCACGCTCTGCAGGTAGAACGCCATGAAGAAGGTCACGCCCATGAGCGCGAAGAACACCAGGCCTATGGCGGCCGACGCGGCGGAGAAGGACCGCTCGCGGAAGAAGCGGATGTCGAGCGCCGGGTGGTCGCTGCGCTTCTCGTACCAGACGAAGGTGGCCAGGATCGCGAGGCCGACCGCGATGGTGGCGAGCACCTCGGGGTTCGTCCAGGAGTCCTCGCCGCCCTTGATGATGCCGTACACGAGGGAGACGAGGCCCGCGATGGACAGCGCGACGCCGACGGGGTCGAGCTTGCCGGGGCGGGGGTCCTTGGAGTCCGGCACGATCAGGATCATGGCGGCGACGCCGATGATGACGATCGGCACGTTGATGAGGAAGACCGAGCCCCACCAGAAGTGTTCGAGCAGTGCTCCGCCGGTGATCGGGCCTATGGCGATGGCCAGGCCGACCGCGCCGGACCAGATGCCGATGGCCTTGGCCCGCTCGTGCGGCTCGAAGACGTTGCTGATGATCGAGAGCGTCGCGGGCATGACGAACGCGGCGCCGAAGCCCATCACCGCGCGGGCAGCGATCAGTTGGGTCGGGCTCTGGGACATCGCGGAGAGCAGCGACGCGACGCCGAAGACGACCATGCCGAACAGCAGCAGCTTCTTGCGGCCGAAGCGGTCACCCAGGATGCCGGCGGTGAACAGCAGCCCGGCGAAGACCAGCGTGTAGGAGTTGATCGCCCATTGGAGCTGGCTCTGCGATGCGCCGAGGCCCTCGTCGGGGTCGGCGATGACCTTGATGGCGACGTTGAGGATCGAGTTGTCGAGGACGACGACCAGCAGGCTGACGACCAGTACCGCGAGGATGTACCAGCGGCGCTTGTGCACGTGCGGGTCGACGGTTGTGGGCGGCGCGGCCGCCGGGTTGTCGGCTGTTGCCATGTGGTGTCCCCCAGGTCCCGGCCCGTCCGGGCCTCTTGGTGGAGCGATCGGTGATGCGACCGGCGAGGCGGTCGGTGGTTGCTCAGTGGTTCTCGGTGGTTGCTCGACGGGTGCTCGACGGACTGTCGAGGGAATCGATACGAGCGGGTCTCGTTTACGTGTCGACGGTACTCCTTTTTACGAAACGGTTTAGTCTCGTATCGTAAATACTCGGCAAACTGCGCCGGACGCCCGAGCGGCCGTCCGGTCCCCCGCCCGGCCGGACCGAAGAGGGACCGGCGACCCTTTTGTCGTCGCGCGGCACGTGCCACCATGGCGTTAGTCCGGGGACGCCGACCGTGCGCCTCGAGATGAGGAGTCAGACAATGTCCGAGCAGCTTTCGCAGCAGTCCGCCGTACAGCCCCCCGCCACCTCGCCCGCAGCAGGCGCCCCGGCCGCACCCAAGGCGGCACCGGAAGGCCCCGGGCTCACCCTGTACGGCGGCAACGGCACCGGTCGGCGCGTGACCGTCCGCGACCTGGCCCGTGCGAAGCAGACCGGCGAGCGGTGGCCGATGCTCACCGCGTACGACGCGATGATCGCCTCGGTGTTCGACGACGCGGGCATACCCGTGCTGCTCGTCGGGGACTCCGCGGGCAACAACCACCTCGGCTACGAGAACACCATCCCCGTCACCGTGGACCAGTTGGTCATGCTCACCGGTGCGGTCGTACGCGGCACCAAGCGCGCGATGGTCGTGGCCGACCTCCCGTTCGGCTCCTACCAGGTCTCCCCGGCGCAGGCGCTGGAGACCGGCGCGCGCTTCATGAAGGAGGCCGGCGCCGGAGCGGTCAAGCTCGAAGGCGGCGTCGCCATGGCACCGCAGGTCGAGGCCCTGGTCACGGCCGGCGTGCCGGTCATGGCGCACATCGGCCTCACCCCGCAGTCCGTCAACGTGCTCGGCGGCTACCGCGTGCAGGGCCGCGGCGACGAGGCGGCGGCCCAGCTCCTCGCCGACGCCAAGGCCATGCAGGCGGCCGGCGCCTTCGCCGTCGTCCTCGAACTCGTGCCCGAGGAACTTGCCGCCAAGGTCACCGCGCAGCTCGACATCCCGACCGTCGGCATCGGCGCGGGCTCCGGCTGCGACGCCCAGGTCCTCGTCTGGACCGACATGGCCGGCCTCACCCCCGGCAAGCTGCCCAAGTTCGTCAAGCAGTACGCGGACCTGCGCGCCACCCTCGGCGACGCGGCGCGGGCGTTCGCGTCCGACGTGGTCGGCGGCGAGTACCCGGGCCCGGAGCACGCGTTCCACTGAGGTAGCCCGGGCTGCCGAACGGGCTGCCGGGACTGCGGGGAGCGGCGGCGGTCCGCCCGCTGCCGAACCGGCCGACCTCCCACCCGCGTAGACCCGTCCGGATCCCTTGTGCCCCGTCCCCGCCTCCTGTGCCGAGGCGGCGGACGGGGCATACTTTCGGGATGACCGACGCCTGGACCCGCCGCGGTTCACACCTGCGCCACGTGCGGCCGTCGCCACTTTTCCTCGCACTCGTCGCCGTCTTCGGGATCTCCGGTGCCGTGTTGTGGAACGGCAGCGGCGACCAGGAGATCCCGGTCTTCCTCTTCGTCATGACCGGCTGGCTCGTCTCGCTGTGCCTCCACGAGTTCATGCACGCCTTCACCGCACTGCGGGCGGGCGACACGTCGGTGATCGACAAGGGCTACCTGACGCTCGACCCGCTCAAGTACAGCGACCCGCTGTTCACCTTCGCCATCCCGACCGTATTCGTCCTGCTCGGCGGCATCCCGCTGACCGGCGGCGCGGTCTGGATCGAGCGCGGGCTCATCCGGGGCAAGGCGCAGCACAGCCTGGTCTCGGCTTCCGGGCCGCTGGTCAACATCGTGTTCGCGGGCGTGGGTGTCGCGCTCATCAACTCGTCGGTCTTCGACGGGTCGAGCCCGGCCTTCTACGCGGCGGTCGTCTTCTTCACCCAGCTGCAGATCATCGCGGCGGTCATCAACCTGCTGCCGGTGCCGGGCCTCGACGGCTACGGGATCATCGAGCCGTGGCTGCCGTACGACTTCCGGCGCTCGATCGCGCCGTTCGCGCCGTACGCCCCCCTGCTGCTCTTCGGCCTGCTGCTGACCCCGGAGATCAACCACTGGTTCTTCGACCAGGTCCACACCCTCACGAACGCGCTCGACGTCCCGGACGAATGGGCGTCCGCGGGCTACCGCCTCTTCCAGTTCTGGAAGTAGCGCGAGGCCGCTAACCGTCCTCACCCCCGCGGCCGGGACCGCTGCCGTCCGAGCGCTTCCGCCCCAGCCGTCGGCGCTTCGGGCGTTCCTGGTGCGCGGGCGCGAGCGGGTGCTCGGTGACCTCGTACCGGCGCACGTACGTGCTGGAGAACGCCGTCGCGGTCGCCGTCGCCGGGATCGCGATAAGCGCGCCCGTCGGACCGAGCAGCGCGGCCCCCGCGATCACCGAGCCGAACGCGACCGCGGGGTGGATGTCGACGGTCATCGACGTGATGCGCGGGTGCAGCAGGTAGTTCTCGAACTGCTGGTACGCGGTGGCGAACACGATCACCCACAATGCGTCCACCGGGCTCTCGGTCAGCGCCACGATCGCGGGCAGTGCGGCGGCCAGGTACGTGCCCACGGTCGGGATGAACTGGCTGATCAGACCCACCCACATGGCCAGCGCGATCGCGTAGTCGAGACCGATGGCGAGGAAGAAGATGTAGTGCGCGACGGCCGACACCAAGGCCATCAGCGCCCGCGAGTAGAGATAGCCGCCGGTCTTGTCGATCGCGATCTCCCAGGCCCGCAGCACCTCGGCCTGCCGGGTCGGGGGCAGCAGCGAGCACAGCGCTCGGCGTACGCGCGGGCCTTCGGCGGCGAAGTAGAACGTGAACAGCCCGATGGTGAACAGCTCGAAGAGCCCGCCCACGATGGCCGCGCCGAGCCCGAGCGCGTTGTCCGCGATCGTCTCGGCATAGCCCTGCACGGTGTTCGAGTCCTTGAACAGACCGCCCTGGATCTTCTCCATCGTCAGCTCGGTGTCGAAGCGCTTGTTGATCCAGTCGAGCAGCGACTGGATGTGGTCCGGCAGGTCGTGTGCGAGCTCCACGACCTGGTCGACCAGGAGCGAGCCGATCGCGGCGATGATCCCGGCGAAGGCGATGAGGACGACGACGAACACGATGCCGGTGGCGACACCGCGCCGCATGCCGCGCCGGGCCAACCGGTCGACCGCGGGTTCGATCGCGAGGGACAGAAAGAGCGCGATCAACAAGTCGGTGAGGAAGCCGCGTAAGTGCCCGAACGCCCACCGCAGCAGCAGGAACCCGATGAACGTCGCGAACACCAGCAGGACGGCGCGCGGCAGCCACGGCGGCATGCGCTCCCCCAGAATCCCGCCACCCGACGGCACCGCCCCGTCGCCCCCACCCCCCTCGCCCCCCGAGCCGTCTCCCCCGGCGGCAGGCGCGCGCGGACCCTCGGGCACGGCAGGCGTAGCTGTCACGGAATGCACCCTATGCCGCGATCTATGCAATTTAGGGCATACGACCGCACGGTCGGCCGTACGGGCGACCGTGCGGCCCGCAGACCGTTCACCGCACGCGCCGGCCTCACTGTCGGAGCGGTTGGCTAGATTCGTCGCGCTCGGCCCCCGGGGCCGGAAAGGGGACCAAGGTGGGCACCGAAACGCCGACGACAGCGACGCGCGCAACTCGCCACGAGGGAACGTTCGTTCTGCCGGACGCCTGGAATCGATCCACGACCCTCCGCGCGTCGGCGCCGCACGACCCAGAGCGGCTCGCCGCCACGCTCAGCGGGTACATCTCCCACTGGCTGGCCGCGGCAGCCGGGATCGAGGCCGACGCGGCAGCTCTCGACGGCGTCGACGTCGTCTGGGCCGCCACGGTCGTCCAGGAGCTGAGCGGCACCATGGAGAACACGTACAACTACATCTCTCCGTCCGACCGGCGCAAGCTCTACGGCATCCTCGTCGAACTGCCCACCGACGAGGCGTTCCGCGTCCTGCTCGACCATGTGGACCACGCTCGGGCTGCGGTGCTCGCCGCGGCGAAGCGCTACCCGGTCCGCGCGCTGCGCCTGCTGGTGGACGCGGTCGCGGAGGATCCCGAGCCCGCTGCCGCCACGGCCCGACTGCTGCTCACCACGCACATCGACGCGCACCGCGACCTCGTCGCGGCCGTGCGCCCGATGCTCGACCCGGAGACCGTCGGGATCATCGACGCGCAGACGCGCGTCGTCGTCACGGCGCCGCCCGCGTCCGCCGCGGAAGTTCCGCCCGTGCTGGCGACTCCCCCGTGGACGCGCAAGCGCACCCGTCCGGTCACGGTCCCGGGCCTCGCAGCAGGGGCGACCGGCCGATTGGTCTGGCAAGCCGGGGAGCGCGAGGCGTTCGCCGCCGCCGCGCGGCAGAGCCCGAGCCCGCGGCCGATACCTCTGACCACCGAGCGTGTCGACGCCCTGCGCGCCGGCGAACTGTCCGATTGGGAGGCCGTCCAGCTCTTCCTCCAGAATTCGGACGCGGGCCTCACCGACGAGCTGCTGTGCTGGCGGCCGAACCTTCGGTGGTTCGCGCCCTCCGACGCCCGCGCGCTGCTGGCCACGTACGAAGCCGACGCGATTCCCCTGATGCTCGCCGTGGCGCTCGAGTCGCCGATCCACAAGGCCGACGTGCTCATGCCCGTCGTGGATCTCGACACCGCGCGCCTCATGGCCGGTTGGCTGCACCGCCGTTCGGACGCCCCGCGCGACGTGGCTGCGGCCTGGCTCACCCGGCATCAGGACGATGCCGCGCGGCTGCTCGTCCCCGACGCCGTCGGCAAAGCCGGTCCCGAACGCCGGGCGGCTGAGCGCGCGTTGCGCCACATCGCCGCCGACGACGGCGAGGCGGTGGTACGCAAGGCCGCCGCGACGTACGGAAGCAGAGCGGCTGCGGCGATCGACGCGATGTTCGCGACCGACCCGCTGTCGCTCGGCCTGCCGGCGCGCATGCCGGCCATCCCGCAGTGGGCCTCTCCGTCCATGCTTCCGCAGGTCACCCTCCGGTCCGGCACCGCACTGCCCGACGAGGCCGCCGGTGCTCTCGTGGCGATGCTGGCGATTTCCAAGCCCGGCATGCCGTACGCCGGACTGGTCGAAGTCAAGGCCGCCTGCGACCCCGACGCGGCGGCCGCGTTCGCCTGGGCGCTCTTCGAGGCCTGGCGCCTCGCGGGCATGCCGACCAAGGAAGCGTGGGCGTTCCACGCGCTGGGCGTGCTCGGTACGGACGACACGGCGGCACGACTGGAACCCTTTGTGCTGCGGTGGCCGCACCAGGGCGTACACAAGCGTGCGGTCGACGGCGTCGACGTGCTGGCCGCGATCGGCACCCCGGCGACCTTGCGGCGGCTGCTCGCGTTGTCCCGAGGCCAAGGGCTGCGCGCGGTGCGTACCCGGGCGAAGGACAAAGTGGCCGAGGTGGCCGCGTCGCTCGGGCTGAGCGACGCCCAGCTCGCCGAGCGCCTCGTCCCCGACTTCGGGTTGGACGCCGACGGAACGACCGTTCTCGACTTCGGATCGCGCCGCTTCACGGTGGGATTCGACGCGCAGCTCAGGCCCTACGTCCTCGACGAGGCCGGGAAGCACCGCAAGGACCTGCCCCCGGTGGGCCCCGCGGACGACGCCGAGATTGCGGGCGCCGCCCGTGACCGGTTCGCGGCGCTCAAGAAGGACGTCCGCAAGACGGCGACCGCGGCGCTGCGGCGTCTGGAGGCCGCAATGGTCGGCGGCCGTACGTGGACCGCCGACGAGTTCCGCGAGTTCATCGCCGAGCAGCCGCTGATCCGGCACATCGCCCGGCGCCTTTTGTGGTCCGCCAAGGTCGGCGCGGCCGATCCCGTCACCTTCCGGATCTCCGAGGACGGAGCGTTCACGGACGTTCACGGCGATGTCGTCGCTCTGCCGCCCGACGAGACCTCCGACGCGGTCGTGGCCGTGGCGCACCCCGCCGTGCTGGGCGACGACCTCCCGCGATGGGTGGAGGTCTTCGCGGACCGTGAGATCGCCCAGCCGTTCGCGCAACTCGACCGTGCGGTGCACACCCCGCTGCCCGGCGAGTCGGCGGACGCCCAGGTGGCGCGGTACGCCGGGGCGACGGTCGAGACGGCCAAGCTGCTGGGTCTGGAACGGCGCGGGTGGCTTCGCGAGGCTCCTGGTCAGGGCGGATACCAGTGCGCAAGCGTGTTGCCGCTCGGCGACGGGTGGGAGGTGACGCTGTCCTACCACCCGGGCATCTACGCGGGCGTGCCGACCATGAATCCGACGCAGGCGCTGGAAGCGATCGAACTCACCCGTACGGGACGGGGCGCGTACGCCTCCGCCGTGCACAGCCGGACGTTCGCCGACCTTGGCCCCGCCCTCGTCAGCGAGATCCTGGCGGCACTCGACTCGCTCTCCGGGCCGCCTCCGACCGCCTGACGCCACGCTTCGAGCAGATCCTGCAGAGATGGAACGGGGTCGGGACCGCGCGGGTCAGCGGCGGGAGGGGGGTATGTCCATGGCTGCGCAGACGGCGCGCCATACGTCCTTGGCTTCGTAGCCGGCGTCCAGTGCCTGTACGACGGTGCGTCCGCCCAGCTCGGTCATGACGTGGTCGTTGGCGAACGAGTCGGCGTACGTCTCGCCGAAGTGGGCGCGCATCCGCTCCCAGAAGTCGGTCAGTCGCATGGGTCGATTATCCCAGGCCGGACAGCCCTGCCGGTCCGGTCGTACGCCCGGCCGAGAGGACCGCGGCCGCGTGTCCGGGCCGCTGTCGGGCCGATTGTCGGTGGGACCCGGCACCATGGAATGGCCATGCATGACGACCCTGACGCGACGCCCCCCGAGGCCGCCCCGACCGAGGCCGAGGCCTTGGTCGACCCCGCCGAGGTTCTGGCCGGGTTCTCGCCCGCGACGCGGGACTGGTTCACGGGGGCCTTCCACCGGCCCACCGCCGCACAGGCGGGCGCCTGGGCGGCGATCGCCGCGGACCGCGACGCCCTGGTCGTCGCGCCCACCGGCTCCGGCAAGACCCTCGCGGCCTTCCTGTCGGCGCTGGACCGGCTGGCCGCCGAGCCGCCGCCGGTCGACGCCCGGCGGCGCTGCCGCGTCCTGTACATCTCGCCGCTGAAAGCGCTCGCGGTCGACGTCGAGCGCAACCTGCGCGGCCCGCTCGCCGGGATCCGGCAGGCGTCGGTGCGGCTGGGGCTGCCCGAGCCGCAGGTCGAGGTCGGCGTACGCTCCGGCGACACCCCCGCCGCCGACCGCCGCCGCTTCGCCACGAAGCCGCCGGACATCCTGATCACGACCCCCGAGTCGTTGTTCCTGATCCTCACCTCGCAGGCCCGCGACGCGCTGCGCGGCGTCGACACCGTCATCGTCGACGAGGTGCACGCCGTCGCCGGCACCAAGCGCGGCGCCCACCTCGCGCTGACCCTGGAACGCCTCGACCAGCTCCTCGACCGCCCGGCGCGGCGCATCGGGCTGTCCGCGACCGTGCGGCCCGTCGACGAGGTGGCCCGCTTCCTGTGCGGCACGCGCGAGGTCACCGTCGTACAGCCGCCCGCCGCCAAGACCTTCGACCTGTCGGTGGTCGTGCCCGTCGAGGACCTCGGCGAACTGGCCCAGCGGCCCACCGAGTACGACGAACTCGGCCAGGTCCAGCGTGCCTCGGTGTGGCCGCACGTCGAGGAACGCATCGTCGACCTGGTGCAGGCGCACCGCTCCACGATCGTCTTCGCCAACTCGCGGCGCCTCGCCGAGCGGCTGTGCGGGCGGCTGAACGAGATCGCCTACGAGCGGGCGACCGGCGAGGCGATGCCCGAGTCGGGGCCGCCCGCCGAACTCATGGCCCAGGCGGGGAGCCTCAAGGGCGCCCCGCCGGTGCTCGCCCGCGCGCACCACGGATCGGTGTCCAAGGAGCAGCGCGCGCTCGTCGAGGAAGACCTCAAGGCGGGGCGCCTTCCGGCCGTGGTCGCGACCTCCAGCCTCGAACTGGGCATCGACATGGGCGCCGTCGACCTGGTCGTGCAGGTCGAGTCGCCGCCGTCGGTCGCCTCCGGCCTCCAGCGCGTCGGGCGCGCGGGCCACCAGGTCGGTGCGGTGTCGCGCGGCGTCGTGTTCCCGAAGTTCCGCGGCGACCTCGTGCAGACCGCGGTGGTGACCGAGCGCATGCGCACGGGCGCTATCGAGGCCGTGCGGCCGCCGCGCAACCCGCTCGACGTCCTGGCCCAGCAGATCGTCTCGATGGTGTCGGTCGAGGACTGGGACGTCGAGGAGCTGCTGACGCTGGTACGCCGGGCCGCGCCGTTCGCGTCCCTGCCGGTGTCGGCGTACGAGGCCGTGCTCGACATGCTCGCCGGGCGCTACCCGAGCGACGCGTTCGCCGAGCTGCGCCCGCGCCTGGTGTGGGACCGCGTCGGCGGCACGCTGACCGCCCGGCCCGGAGCCCAGCGCCTCGCGGTGACCAGCGGCGGGACCATCCCGGACCGCGGGCTCTTCGGCGTCTTCCTGGCCGCGGGTGACGGCAAGCAGAAGTCGCGCGTCGGGGAACTCGACGAGGAGATGGTCTACGAGTCGCGCGTCGGCGACGTGTTCACCCTGGGCACGTCGTCGTGGCGCATCGAGGACATCACGCACGACAAGGTGCTCGTCTCCCCCGCGCCGGGCGTGCCCGGCAAGCTGCCGTTCTGGCACGGCGACGCCCTCGGCCGGCCGGTGGAACTGGGGCGTGCGCTGGGGGCGTTCCTGCGCGAGGTCGGTGCGATGGACGCCGAGAGCGCGCGCGAGCGGGTCGCGGCGGCGGGACTGGACGCGTGGGCGGTGGACAACCTCCTCGCCTACCTCGCGGAGCAGCGCGAAGCGTGCGGCCACATCCCGGACGACCGGACGATCGTCGTCGAGCGGTTCCGCGACGAGCTGGGCGACTGGCGCGTCGTGGTGCACTCGCCGTTCGGCGCGCAGGTGCACGCCCCGTGGGCGCTCGCGGTGGCGGCGCGGCTGCGCGAGCGCACCGGGCTCGACGTGCAGACGATGCACGGCGACGACGGCATCGTGCTGCGGCTGCCCGACACCGGCGATCCTCCCCCAGCCTGGCGGCTGGGCGGTGCCCCCGAGTCCGGGGTCGACCTGTTCCCGACATCGAGCCCAGGAAACGCGGACGCCGACGCCGAGTTCAGCCTGCCGCCCGACTTCGCGGTCTTCGACGCGGCGGAGGTCGAGCCGCTGGTGACCGCCGAGGTGGGCGGCTCGGCGCTGTTCGCGTCGCGGTTCCGGGAGTGCGCGGCCCGGGCCCTGCTGCTGCCGCGGCGGATGCCGGGCCGACGTACCCCGTTGTGGCAGCAGCGGCAGCGCGCCGCCCAACTGCTGTCGGTGGCCAGCGAGTACGGGTCGTTCCCGATCGTCCTGGAGACGATGCGCGAGTGCCTTCAAGACGTCTTCGACGTCCCGGGCCTGGCGGAGCTCATGGCCGACATCGCCGCCCGCAAGGTGCGCATCGTCGAGGTGACCACCCCCGAGCCCTCGCCGTTCGCCCGCTCGCTGCTGTTCGGGTACGTCGCCCAGTTCATGTACGAGGGCGACTCGCCGCTCGCCGAGCGCCGTGCCGCCGCTCTCGCCCTCGACTCTCGCCTGCTGTCCGAGCTGCTCGGCCAGGCGGAACTGCGCGAACTCCTCGACGCGGAGGTGGTCGCGCGTACCGAGGCCGAATTGCAGCGGCTGGCCGAGGACCGGCGGGCGCGCGACGTCGAGGGTGTCGCCGACCTGCTGCGCCTGCTCGGGCCGCTGGGCACCGACGAGGTGGCCGAGCGCAGCCTCGGCACGCCCGCCGACACCGCGCGGTGGCTGGTCGCGCTGGAGGAGGCGCGCCGGGCGATCCGGGTGCGGGTCGCGGGTGTCGAGCGCTGGGCGGCGATCGAGGACGCCGGGCGGCTGCGCGACGCGCTGGGCACACCGCTGCCCGTGGGGGTTCCCGAGGCGTTCACCGAACCGGTCAAGGACCCGCTCGGCGACCTGTTGGCCCGGCACGCGCGCACCCGGGGGCCCTTCCATGCGGCCGACGCCGCGGCCCGGTTCGGGCTGGGGACGGCCGTGGTGACCGGGGCGTACCAGCGCCTGTCGGCGACCGGCCGGGTAGTGTCCGGCGAGTTCCGGCCCGGCGGCGCGGGCACCGAGTGGTGCGACGCCGAGGTGTTGCGGATGCTGCGGCGGCGTTCGCTGGCCGCGCTGCGCCACGAGGTCGAACCGGTGCCGCCGCTCGCGCTCGCCCGGTTCCTGCCGGTGTGGCAGGGGGCAGGCGGTTCCGCAGCCCGCGGGCTGCGCGGCGTCGACGGCCTGGTGCGCGCGGTGGAGCAGTTGCAGGGGGCGGCTGTTCCGGCGTCGGCGCTGGAGAAGCTGGTGCTGCCGTCGCGCGTGGCGGCGTACAACCCGGCGCTGCTCGACGAGTTGTGCGCGACGGGCGAGGTGGTGTGGGCCGGCCACGGCGCGCTGCCGGGCAACGACGGGTGGGCGTCGCTCTACCTCGCCGACGCCGCTCCGCTGCTTCTGCCGCCGCCCGCGCCGCTCGACCTCGGTCCGCTGCACCGGGCGGTCCTGACCGCGCTGGACGGCGGGTACGGCCTGTTCTTCCGGCAGATCGCGGACCGCGTCCCGCAGTTTCTGCCGCCCGACGCCACCGTGCCGAGCGATGCCGAGGTCGTCACGGCTTTGTGGGATCTGGCGTGGGCGGGCCATGTCACGGGCGACACGCTCGCGCCGCTGCGGGCGCTGATGGGGTCCGGGCGTACCGCCGGATCGACGGCGCACCGGGCGCGCCGGGCCACCCCGCGCGGCCGGTACGGCGGGCTCAGCCGTGGCCGTCCCGTCGCCCCCGCGCGGTCCGCGCCGCCCATCGCGGTGGGCCGGTGGTCGCTCGTGCCCGAGCGCGAGGAGGATCCGACGCGTCGGGCGCACGCGTTGGCCGAGACGCTGTTGGACCGGCACGGTGTCGTGACGCGCGGCGCCGTGGTCGCGGAGGGGAGCCCGGGCGGGTTCTCGGCGGCGTACCGGGTGCTCTCGGCGTTCGAGGAGACCGGACGGGTACGCCGCGGCTACTTCGTCGAAGGTCTCGGGGCCGCCCAGTTCGCGGCCGACGGGGCGGTGGACCGGCTGCGCGCGCTGCAACAGGCGGCGGAGCGGCGGGCCGAGTCGTCCGGGGCTTTCGGGGCGTTCACGGGGGACGCGTCGTCCGGTGGCATGCCGCCCGGCTTCGCGGACGCCGGCGCGCGGCGGTCCGGCTTCACCCCGGCGCGCGACGACGCGGGGCCGCGGGCACTGCTGCTCGCGGCGGCCGACCCCGCCAACCCGTACGGCGCGGCGCTGCCCTGGCCGGACCGCCCCGGCGAGGCCGCGGGCGGACACCGGGCGGGCCGCAAGGCCGGTGCCCTCGTGGTACTCGTGGACGGCGAACTGGTGCTCTACGTAGAGCGGGGCGGCCGGTCGCTGCTCACCTGGACCGAGCAGCCCGAGCGGCTGCAACCGGCCGTCGACGCGCTGGCGCTCGCGGTGCGCGAGGGGGCGCTCGGCAAGCTGACCGTCGAACGGGCGGACGGCGAAGGCGTCTTGACCTCGTCGCTGGGCCGGGCCCTGGAGGCCGCCGGATTCCACGCGACGCCGCGCGGTCTGCGGCTGCGTGGGTGAGACCTTTTCGTTACGCGTCCGCCTGCCGTACGAAACACCCCGGTCACGTGGGTCGCGCAGTATCGAGTCACGGATGCAGCGCCATTCCGTACCTCCCCACCAGGAGGAACCTCGCCCGTGGCGACCCTGCACGCGCCACGGTGGGGGACGATCGCAACTGGTGTCGCGCACGTGTTCCTGGCCGCACGGGTGCGACACCGGTTGTGATCATTTTTTTGTGCCCTGGGGCCGCGCCTGCCCAGCGCAGGGCCTCTCGGGAGCGGCATCCGGTGAAGCGGTGCCCGAGATGACGCAGCGCCCGACAGCGCGGCGCGCGTACCCGTCGGCGACCCTCCCCGCGCTTCCGGGCCGCCCGCACGGACAATGGACCCATGCCTGAAGGCGACACGGTGTTCCAGACCGCGACCCTGCTGCGCGGCGCGCTGGCGGGGCGGGTTCTCACGCACACGGACTTCCGCGTACCCCGGTACGCGACGGTGGACTTCGCGGGCCGCCGGGTCCTCGCGGCCGAGTCGCGCGGCAAGCACCTGCTCGTCCGCTTCGAGGGCAACGTGACCCTGCACACGCACTTGCGGATGGACGGGGCGTGGCGCGTACGGGAAGCGGGCGGGCGCGTCGGGGCAAGTCCGCGGGACCAGGTGCGCGTGGTGCTGGCCAACGACGCGTACACCGCGATCGGGCTGCGGCTCCCGGTCGTGGACCTGGTGCGAACCGCGGAGGAGTCGCGGGTGGTCGGCCACCTCGGGCCCGACCTGCTCGGTCCCGACTGGGATGCGGACGAGGCCGTGCGGCGGTTGGCCGCGCGGCCCGGGCGTCCGGTTGGCGAAGCTCTTCTCGACCAGCGCAACCTTGCCGGCGTGGGCAATGTCTACCGGGCCGAACTGTGCTTCCTGCGCGGCGTGTCCCCTTTCGCGCGCGTCGACGCGGCGGGCGACCTGCATGCGATGGTCGACCTGGCCAAGCGTGCCCTTGAGGCGAACCGCGAGCGCCACGGGCACATCACGACGGGCGATCCGCGGCCCGGCCACCAGCACTGGGTGTACGGGCGCCTCGGTCGCCCCTGCCGCCGCTGCGGCACCCTGATCCGCAAGGTCGAGGCGGGCGAACCGCCGCGCGTCGTGTTCTGGTGCCCGCGATGCCAGCCGGGCGACCACGATGCCCGAAGCACGCGCTGAGGACGGGATGAACGGGATGATGGGCGCCATGAACGCTCCCATCACCTGGACCGTCCGCCCCGAGACGCGGGCCGACGTCCCCGTCATCCACGCGATCACCGCGGCCGCCTTCGAGACCCCGATGGAAGCCGACCTCGTCGACGCGCTGCGCGCCGACCCGGCGTGGATCGAGGGGCTTTCGGTCGTGGCGGTGACCCCGGACGGCACCGTGGCGGGGCATGCGCTGCTGACCCGCTGCCACATCGACGGTGTGCCGGCGCTGTGCCTGGCCCCGGTGTCGGTGCTGCCCGAGTTCCAGAAGACCGGCGCGGGCTCGGCGTGCGTCCGGGCGCTCCTGGAGGCGGCCCGCGAGCGCGGCGAGAACGCCGTCACGGTGCTCGGACACCCGGACTACTACCCGAAGTTCGGCTTCGTGCGGGCCTCCGGGCACGGGATCAGGCCGCCGATGGAGGTGCCGGACGAGGCCATGATGGTGCTCGCACTCGACCCGGCCCGCCCCCTGCCGCAGGGCACGATCGAGTACGCGGCGCCGTTCGGGATCTGAGGCCGACACCGGTCGGGCCAGGGCCGCGGTTCCGCGGATCGCCGCGGACCACTCTTCGGGGGGACTTGGGGTGACCGCCGGGCGCCTGGGTCGTCGTACAGGGCGTCCGCGCGACCGCCTCGGAGGTTCCTGTGACCGCGTACCGGCTGTCCGTTCCCCGACTGGGCGCTCTGCTGTGCCTGCCGCTGCTCGCCGGGTGTGTCTCCGGCGGGCCGCGCGCCGCGGGGGTGTTCGACATGCCGCCGCCACCCGCGCCCGCGGCGGTGGCCGCGCCGGCAGGGCCAGAGGTGTCCACCACGCCGGAGTCGGGGCCCGCGGTGTCGGTCGGGCCGCCGATGGTTTCGTGGACGTCGCCGTCGCCAGTGCCGCCGAGCGGCGGACCGTCGGTGGTGCCGCCGGTGGTGCCCGCGGTGGATGCACCGCACGACGGCGAGGCCTCCGTACCGCGGCAGCCGCCACGCCGACCGGGGCCGACGCACGGGACCGTCCCGCCGCGGCGTCCCGCTCCGGCGCCGTCCGCCGCGCCGTCCCCGACGACGCTGCCCGGCAACGCGTGCGACGGGCTCGCCCGGTACGGCGTGTTCCCGGAGGGCGGCACGGCGCACCAGTGGTGCCTGAGTCGGCAGCAGGCGTACTGACACCGGCGTACTGACACCGGCGTACTCACACCACCCGCCCGACATCGGCGGGCTGACCTGCGGCGGAGCGACCGGACCCACAGCGCACGTTTATTGACTGTTCGTCAGATCGAATCTACGGTCCCCCGTGGGCCCGGTATCCCGGCCCCAGGCACTCCTTGGGAGGGGAACCCGTGTTGCGCACAGCCCTCGATCTGTCCGGCCGCGTGGCCGTCGTCACCGGTGCCGCGAGCGGAATCGGCCGCAGCAGCGCGCAGGTTCTGGCCGAACTCGGTGCCGCGGTCGTCTGCGCCGACATCAACCAGGCCGGCGCCGAGGCCACCGCGAAGCTGATCGCCGACGCGGGCGGCAGCGCGACCGGCACCACCGTGGACGTGTCGTCGGCCGCCTCGGTCGACGCCCTCGTCGCCGCGGCCGTCGCCGAGCACGGGCGCCTGGACGTCATGGCCAACATCGCCGGCATCATGCACACCAGCACCGTGATCGAGACGACCGACGAGGATCTGGAGCGGGTCCTGTCGATCAACTTCAAGGGTGTCTTCTACGGCTGCCGTGCGGCGGCGCGCGTCATGGTCGAGCAGGGCTCCGGAAGCATCGTCAACATGGCGTCCAGCGCCATCGACACCGCCAACGCGGGGCTTCTGTGCTACGGCGCCGCCAAGGCCGCGATGTACCAGCTGACCAAGACCCTCGCGACCGAGGTCGGGCCGCGGGGCGTACGCGTCAACGCGGTCGCGCCCGGCTGGACCGTGACCGGCATGACCGGCCGCCACTGGACGGCCGAGGACGGCACGCAGGACGAGGAGCGCAAGGCCGCCGTCGCCGCGCCGATGATGAAGATGTCGCCGCTGAAGCGCGTCGGCGAGCCGGAGGACATCGCGTACGCGGTGGCCTACCTCGCGTCCGACGCCGCCAAGTTCATGACCGGCCAGGTGCTGCGCCCCAACGGCGGCGTGACGATGCCTTGGTGACGCGTTTCGCGTCGTGACGGCGCACGTCTCACGCGGTACGCACCAGCTGGTGCGTACCGCGTCGTGCCTCACACTGCCCAGGACCCGGGAGGCGCCGGCGGGGACTCGTCCCGGTCGGCGCTTTCGGCGTGCGGGACGGGGAGGCCCGTACCGGCCGCCGCGGCGGTCGCGCCCGCCGGGTTCGGCACCCGGGCCGCACGCCGGAAGCGCCGGGCGGCGCAGTGCACCGGCAGCAGCGTCAGGCTCCACCCGCCGAGCAGCACGGCCGAGGAGCCGGGGCGCGGGGCGGTGGCCTCCGCGTGCAGCGCCCAGGCCATGCCGGCGAGCCAGGCCAGCGTGAGGACCGAGGCGAGCAGCCAGGTGGCCGCGTCGCGGTCGCGTACGTCGCGGTGCACGACGTCGTGCACCAGGGACCGCAGCGTGCGGTCCGGTCGGCCGCCGGGAACGCGCCCAGGGATCCTGCCTGCGGCGCCGCCAGCGGTCCTGCCAAGGTGTTGCCCAACCTGGTTCATGGTCGGCCTCCTCGGTTCCCCTTTTGGGGGCATCCCCAGCCTCCCCCCGGAACATCCGGTCGGGCCAGGAAGCGGGTGGCCAATCACCCGATCGGCGCATGTCGCAGTCACCCTGCGTGATGATTTGTGTGGTACCGGCTACCGGCTGCACGCGCGGGCGGGTGCCTTGCGGACTCGTGCGTACGGGAACGCGTGAGGGCGGCGCCGGATCCCTCGGGATCCGCACCGCCCTCCACAGGTCCGCAGCCGGGGCGCCGCCATCGCGGGCCCGGCCGGGCGGACTACGCCGCGACGACCACGTCCACCTGGCTCGTGGCCTTGACCGAACCGGACGACCCCGGCCCGGGAACGCGCTCCGACCCCGACGGTCCGACCGGTTCCAGCACCGGACGCGAAGTCAGTCCCTCGTTGTGCGCCAGCTCGGAAAGCGCCAGCTCGTCGCTGACCTCCCGAAGCACTATCGACATTCGTACGTCCAACGCCTCGCAGATGGCGGCGAGAAGCTCGGACGACGCTTCCTTCTGACCGCGCTCGACCTCCGAGAGGTACCCGAGGGACACCCGGGCCGCCGACGACACCTCGCGCAGGGTGCGGCCCTGGCGCTGGCGTTGCCGACGCAGCACGTCACCCAGCAGGCGACGGAGCAGAATCATCGGTCGCTCCCTCCTAGGACCCCGGCTGCAACGGACACAGCCCCACCGTACCCGGCATCCCTCGACTGCGTACCGGGTCTGCCGTCCTGTTCACCGAGAGCGTGGAGCCAACGCGCCCTGGGTGACGGCTTGTCGCTTTCGCACCGTTCAAAACCTTCGTTCCGCATCGGTCGCACAACCCCCCTCTCAGCCCGTGAATTCCCGGGCGGGCTCCTGCGGCAGCCCCAGGATCGTGCGCCGCAGCAGTTCCAAGGTCCGCACCACGGTCAGAGTCCGGATCCTGTCACGGTCTCCCGGCAGGTGCGGGGAGACGGTCACGGTGCCCTCCGGGCCCGCCACCGCGATGTGCACCTCGCCCACCGGACGGCCGTCCTGCGGTTCCGGCCCGGCCACGCCGGTCGTGGCCACACCGTAGGTACCCGACAGCAGCGCCCGCACACCCTCGGCCATCTCCCGTGCCACCTGCGGGTGTACGGCGCCTTCGGCGGCCAGCAGTGCCGCGCCGACGCCGAGCACCGAGGTCTTGACGTCGGTGGCGTACGCCGTCACCGAACCGCGGAACGCCGCGGACACGCCGGGCACGGTCACCACGGTCGCGGCCAGCAGCCCGCCGGTCAGCGACTCGGCGGCCGCGAGGGTCGCGCCGCGTTCCACCAGCAACCGTGCAACGACTGCGACCAGCGACTCGGTTCCCTCGGCGTACACGCAGTCGCCCAGCAGCTCGTACGCCCGCAGCGCGGCGGCGTCCACCTCGGCGCCGCCGCCCGGGCCCGTCGAGGTGAGTTTGACGCGGGTCTCGCCCGGCTCGGCGAGATAGGCGACCTCGACCGCGCCGGACGCGGCGAGGTCCTTCTCCAGCGGTTCGAGGTGCTGCGCGACGACGCCCTCGCCGACGCCGACCGTGCGCAGCACCCGCTGCGCCCGCGGCGCGGGGGCGCCGGAGCGGCGCAGCAGGTCCGGCAGGACCTGGTCGCCGACCATCGCGGCCATCTCGTGCGGGACGCCCGGGGTCGCGTACACGACGGTGCCGCGGACCTCGATGGTCAGGCCGGGCGCGCTGCCCCGGTCGTTGGGGAGAATGCGCCCGCCTTCGGGCAGGTCGGCCTGCTGGAGTCCGAGGCCGGTCAGCGTGCGGTTGGTGTCCCGGTAGCGGTCGCGCAGCCACTGCTCGACCTCGGGGTCGCGGCGCAGTTCCACGCCGGCCACGCGGGCCACGGCCTCGCGGGTGCGGTCGTCGGAGGTGGGTCCGAGGCCACCGGTGATCAGCACGGCGTCGGCGCGGTCGACCGCGATGCGCAGGACCTCGACCAGTTCGCCGAGGCCGTCGCCGACCGTGGACACGCCGGTGACGCGCAGACCGGCGTCGGTGAGCATGCGCCCGAGACGGCTCGCGTTGGTGTTGACGACGTCGCCGATGAGCAGTTCGTCGCCGACCGCGACAAGTTCGACCTTCACCTGGCGTGCCCCCTGTCCCTTGTGGTCCTTGTGGTGTCCCTAGTCGGTGCGCCCCAGCTCGGGATGCACCGGCTGGGCGCGTCCCGGGTCCACGGCCGCTCCGACGCCGCTGCCCTCCGCCGATTCGGCGGCACCGGTCGAGTCACCGGCCGCGTCGCCGGCCGAGGAACCGGCCGAGGAACCAGCCGGGTCGTCAGCCGCATCGTCGGCCGAATCCCCGCCGCGCAGCGCCTTGACCACGTAGTCCACGCCCGTGACGACGGTGGCGATCACCGCGACGGCCATGACCCACGCACGGAACGACGCGAGCGGGCCGGTCATCACGAGGACGTACATACCGATCGCGGTGCCCTGCAGCAGTGTCTTGAGCTTGCCCCCGCGGCTTGCCGGGATCACTCCCCGTTTGATCACCCAGAAACGCATCAGGGTGATGCCGATCTCGCGGAACAGCACCACGCCGGTGACCCACCAGGGCAGATCGCCCAATGCGGACAGGCCGATCAGCGCGGCACCCATCAAAGCTTTGTCGGCGATGGGGTCGACGAGCTTGCCGAAGTCGGTCACCAGACCGTGGCGGCGCGCGAGCATGCCGTCGAAGCGGTCGCTGATGCTGGCGACGGCGAACGCGGCCCACGCGTAGGCGCGCCAGACGGGGTCGTGGCCGCCGTCCTGGACGAGCAGGTACACGAACAGCGGCACGATGGCGATGCGCATCATCGTGAGGCCGTTGGCGGCGTTCCACACACTGACCGACGTCGTCGGGTCGCCCAGGCGGTCCGGCTTGGGCGGGTGGTTGGCCGCCGCGGTGCGGACCGCTTCGGCGGGATGCGCGGCGGCCGCGCGGACCGCCTCGGCGCGCTGGTGGGTCGCGGCGCGCATGGCCTCGGCGCGGTGGGCCGCGGCGGTGCGTACGGCTTCCGCCCGCTTGGCCGCCGCGGCTCGGGCGGCCTCGGACGGGCGGGGGCGGGACGACGGTGTCGTGGGTGTGGGGTCTTCGGTCACCGCATGGGTCCCGATGGCACGTCGTCGGGTACGCCCGGGGCGGAGATGGCCGCGGCGGCGTCGGCGGCGGCCGTCCCGGCGGCGGGATCGGGTTCGAGGTCGAGGTCGAGGTCGGCGTCGAGGTCGGTGTCGGCGTACAGGTCGACCCCCTCGCTGCCGACCACGAGGGCGCGTACGAACGTGCCGACCGTCAGATCGCGGCCGCGCAGGACGGTCAGGCCGTCGATCTCCGGCGCCTGGTGCGCCGCCCGGCCCTCGGCGGTGACGGTGCCATCGTCGGCGATGTCGACGATCTCCTCGACGAGGACCGTGACTTCGGTGCCGACGCGCTCCTCGGCGCGCTGTGCGGTCAGCTCCTCGGCCAGGCGCGTGACGCGCTCCAACCGCTCGGCGACCACCTCGTCGGGCAGCTTGCCGTCGTATCCGGCGGCCTCGGTGCCCTCCTCGTCGGAGTACCCGAACACGCCGATCGCGTCGAGGCGGGCCTCGGTGAGGAACCGCATGAGCTCCTCGACGTCCTCCTCGGTCTCCCCGGGGAAGCCGACGATGAAGTTCGAGCGGGCGCCCGCCTCGGGGGCCTTGGCCCGCACCTGGTCGAGAAGGCCGGTGAACGCCTCGCGCGAGCCGAACCGGCGCATGCGGCGCAGCACCGGCTCGCTGGCGTGCTGGAACGACAGGTCGAAGTACGGGGTGACACCGGCGGTTCCGGTGAGCACGTCGACCAGCCCCGGGCGCATCTCGGCCGGCTGGAGGTAGTTGACGCGCACGCGCTCGATGCCTTCGACGGCGGCGAGTTCGGGCAGCAGCGTCTCCAGGAGGCGGATGTCGCCCAGGTCCTTGCCGTACGACGTGGAGTTCTCGCTCACCAGCACGATTTCGCGCACGCCCTCCGAGGCGAGCCAGCGCGCCTCGTCCAGCAGATCGGTCGGCCGCCGCGACAGGAACGAGCCGCGGAAGGACGGAATCGCGCAGAACGAGCAGCGGCGGTCGCAGCCGGACGCGAGCTTGACCGAGGCCACCGGCCCGTCGCCGAGGCGCCGGCGCAGGGTGCGCGGACCGGACGCGGGGGCGACGCCCTCGGGAAGGTCCTCGGGGACGGCCGCGTCGGCGCGCTCGGCGCCCCCGTGGCCCGGCACGGCTCCGGCGGCGTCCTGCCGCTCGGCGGGACTCAGCGGCAGCAGCTTGCGGCGGTCGCGCGGTACGTGCGAGGTGTGCTTCTCGCCCGCGAGGATCGCGCGGAGCCGGCCCGCGATGTCCTCGTAGTCATCGAAGCCGAGCACCGCGTCGGCCTCGGGCAGCGCGCCCGCGAGTTGGTCGCCATAGCGCTCGGCCATGCAGCCGACGGCGACGACCGCTTGCGTGGGGCCGCCGTCCTTCTTCAGGTCGGCGGCCTCCAGGACGGTGTCGATGGAGTCCTTCTTCGCGGACTCGACGAAGCCGCAGGTGTTGACGAGGACGACCGAGGCGTCCGAGGCGTCTTCGGTGAGGCGCCAGCCGTCCGCTTCCAGCCGCCCGGCCAACTCCTCGGAGTCGACCTCGTTGCGGGCGCAGCCGAGCGTGACCAACGCCACGGTGCGACCGCCGCCCGCCGTGGCGGCAACGGAGTCTGCGGCGTGGTCTGCGGGGCGTTCATCGGACGCGGTGCGGGGGGCGGGCATGCCGGAAAGCCTACGTCAGGACGGGACCCGGACCCGACGCGGGAAGCATTCCGGCGGCGGTTCGGGTCGTCGGAGCGGCCCGGGGCGCCGGATCAGCCCTGCTGGGGATCGCCGGGCTTGAAGGTGAAGCGTACGACGTGGTCCTTGATGCTCGCCGGGCCGAGGTCCTTGCCGTTCACGTTGAGCCGGGCGGCCGGGCCGTTGCCGAGGACCACCTTGAGCTGGGTGGGATCGGTGAACTCCTGGCCCTTGCCCTTGGCGATGACGCCGTCGAACACCTCTTTGCCCGCGCTGTTGGTGACGCTGGCCCAGGTGGAGCCGGTGACCGCGTCGATGCGGACCTTGACGTCGACCGGTGCCTGCGCGACGACCTCCTGCGGGGGCGCGGGGGGCGGCGGCACCGGAGCAGCCTGGGTGGCGGGCGGCGGCGGGGTGGGCGTGGCGGTCGCCGTACTGCCCTTGTCGTCGTCCTTGCCGCTGAACACCTGGAACGCGACGAAGCCGATCACGGCGACGACCGCGGCGGCCATCGCGGCGGTCCAGTTCGGGGCGATCCGCCGCTCGGGTTTGACCCGTTCGGGTTCGAAGATCACCGTGGGGCTCGGCACCGGGCCGCTGCCGTAGCGCGCGTCGTACTCGGCGAGCAGCGGCTCGGGGTCGGTGTCGACCGCGCGGGCGAACGAGCGGATGTGGCCGCGAGCGTAGAAGTCGCCGCCGCAGGCCGCGAAGTCGTCGTGCTCGATCGCCTCCACCAGGGGCTGCCTGATGCGCGTGACCTCACTCACCTGATCGACGGTGAGTCCCGCTTTGGTGCGGGCGTCGGCGAGAGTCTGACCGATGGACACGAGCGCGCCTCCGAGCGTGCAGCCACTGCGGCGGAAATCAGTCTAGGGCTGGGCGGAACGGTGGTTTCGCGGCTGAGTGGCCTCACAGGCGCCTTGTAGCTCAGCTGAAACACAGATGATCATGAGTTGACTATTTTTGCTCATTCCCCGCGCAGCGTGCTCAACACCTGATCAAGTTCATCCGGCTTGATGAGCACGTCGCGGGCTTTGGAACCCTCACTCGGACCGACGATCCCGCGCGACTCCATCAGGTCCATCAGCCGGCCCGCCTTGGCGAACCCTACGCGCAATTTGCGCTGCAGCATCGAGGTCGAACCGAACTGCGTGGAGACCACCAACTCCGCGGCCTGGCACAGCAGGTCGAGGTCGTCGCCGATCTCCTCGTCGATCTGCTTCTTCGGACCGGCCGCCTCCGCGACGTCCTCGCGGTACTCCGGCTGCAGCTGCTCCTTGCAGTGCCGGACGACCGCCTCGACCTCGGCCTCGGTGACGTACGCACCCTGCATGCGCACCGGTTTGTTGGCACCCATTGGGAGGAACAGTCCGTCACCCTTGCCGATCAACTTCTCGGCGCCCGGCTGGTCGAGGATCACCCGGCTGTCGGCGAGCGAGCTCGTCGCGAACGCCAGCCGCGACGGCACGTTGGCCTTGATCAGCCCGGTCACGACGTCCACGCTCGGTCGCTGCGTCGCGAGCACCAGGTGGATGCCGGCCGCGCGGGCCAGCTGGGTGATGCGCACGATCGAGTCCTCGACGTCGCGCGGCGCCACCATCATCAGGTCGGCCAGCTCGTCGACGATGACCAACAAGTAGGGGTACGGCGTCAGTTCGCGTTCACTGCCGGGCGGCGTGGTCAACTTGCCGGACCGCAGCGCCTTGTTGAAGTCGTCGACGTGCCGGAACCCGAAGTTCGCCAGGTCGTCGTAGCGCATGTCCATCTCGCGGACGACCCACTGGAGGGCCTCCGCGGCGCGCTTCGGGTTGGTGATGATCGGGGTGATCAGGTGCGGGATGCCCTCGTACGCGGTCAGCTCCACGCGCTTGGGGTCGACCAGCACGAGGCGTACCTCGTCCGGTGTCGCGCGCATCATGATCGAGGTGATCAGGCCGTTGATGCAGGACGACTTGCCCGCGCCGGTGGCGCCCGCGACGAGCACGTGCGGCATCTTGGCGAGGTTCGCGACGACGAAGCCGCCCTCGACGTCCTTGCCGAGCGCGACCAGCATCGGGTGGTGGTCGGTGACCGCCTCGTCCGAGCACAGCACGTCGCCGAGGTTGACCATCTCGCGGTCGGTGTTCGGGATCTCGATGCCGACGGCGGACTTGCCGGGGATCGGGCTGATGATGCGCACATCGGCGCTGGCGACCGCGTACGCGATGTTCTTGGCGAGTGCGGTGATCCGCTCGACCTTGACCGCCGGGCCCAGCTCGACCACGTAGCGCGTCACCGTGGGGCCGCGCGTGAAACCGGTGACCTGCGCGTCGACGTTGAACTGCTCGAAAACCTGGGTCAGCGCGGCGACGACGTCGTCGTTGGCCTTGCTGCGGGCCTTGCCAGGGCCGCCACGCGTCAGCAGGTCGCTGGCCGGCAGGTGGTAGGTCACGTCGCCGGAGAGCCGCAACTGCTCGCTGCGCGGCGGCGCCGGGCTGTGCGGCGGCGCCTTGCGCGTGTTGTCCGGAACGGTCTTGCGGCTGCGCGCCGAGGGGACCGGGAGTGCCGCGGCGTCCAGCGCGGCGGCCGCCGCGGCGGCGACGTCGATGGGGTCGGGGCCCTTGCCCATGGCGCCCTGCCGACGGCGGGGGCGGGCGCGGCGCGGGGCCTCGTCCTCGCCCCCGGGGGCCTGCTTCGTCAGGGGGTCGGCGGCAGGGGTGGAGCGTCTGCGCCCGCGACGTGGCTCCTCTTCTACAGGCTCGGCACGGACGTCGTCCTCGTACTCGTCGTCGTACGGGTCGTACTCGTCGTACATCTCCTCCCCGCCGGGGAAGCCCAGGTAGCCGCGCAGCCGGTAGGGGACCGACGCGATCGGCGTCGCGGTGACGACCAGCAGGCCGAAGAAGATGACGAGGAGGAGCAGCGGTATGGCCGCCCACTTGGTGACGGACTCCACCAGCGGGGCGGAGAAGACGTACCCGACGAAGCCGCCGGCGGTGCGCATCGCGGTGGCGCCGTCGCCGGGCCGCGGGGTGCCGGAACCGACGTGGATCATGCCGAGGACGCCGGCCACCAGCGCCGTACAGCCGATGACGATGCGGCCGGTCGCGTCGACCAGTTCGGGGTGCCGCAGGACGCGGATCGCGAGCGCGGCCACCAGGAACGGGACCAGGACGTCCAGCCGCCCGACAAGCCCGGCGACCACCGCGTCCACCAGGTCACCCACCGGACCGTCGACGTTGCCCCACACACCGGCGGCGACCACGATAGCGAGGCCGAAGAGGGCCAGGCCGAGCCCGTCCCTGCGGTGCGCCGGATCCAGCCCTCGCGCACCCTGCCCGATGCTGCGGAAGACCCCGCCGAGGGCGTGTGCGATGCCGAGCCAGATGCCCTTGACCACGCGGAAGACCAGATCCCCGATCTTCTCGAACGCGCCCTTCTTGGGCGGCGGCGGAGGAGGCGCCGGCTTCTTGGCCGGTGCCTTCTTCTTCGCGGCGCCGCCGGTGCGGGCGCCGCCGCCGGACGTACGCGTGGCCATAAAAGCGAGGCTACCCCCCGGGCACGCGCGTCTCACGTGTCACAACGAACTCACCGGCGCGTGTCGCCCGCTCCCAGCCGGTCCGCCCCATTCGTTCCGGTGGCCCGTGCGGCACCTCGGGGACGGTCGGCGCGGGCCCGTCAGGAGGGGGCGTACCGGCTCGGCGCGGGTGGCTCAGGACGGGTGGCTCGGGGCAGACGACCGGGACGCGCGATCAGGAGGTGGCGTCGGGAGGACGGCGTGCCGCGGGCGGGGTGGACTGGCGCTGGTCCGCGGGCGGCGGGCCGCCGTGGCCCGCGGGAGCCGGGACGAGGGCGTCCAGGGCGGCACGGAGCCTGGCCACCCGGCTGAGGACCTGGTTCGCCGACGCGGTCAGGGACGGGTCCTCGGACAGCTCGACCTGCTTGGCCATGCCGTCCGCGCTCTCCTCCAGCGCCGTGAGGCGCGTGAAGAGCTCGGCCAGCACGTCGCCGGTGCGGGTCTCCCCCGGCACCGCGTCCAGGCGGCCGCGCAGCAGCGCCGCCTGCTCGCGCAGCTGGCAGTTCTTCTTGTAGAGGTCGACGAACACGGCGACCTTGGCGCGCAGCACCCACGGGTCGAACGGCTTGGAGATGTAGTCGACCGCACCCGCCGCGTAACCGCGGAAGGTGTGGTGCGGCCCGTGGTTGATGGCGGTCAGGAAGATGATCGGGATGTCCCGGGTCTTCTCGCGCCGCTTGATGTGCGCGGCTGTCTCGAATCCGTCCATGCCGGGCATCTGCACGTCCAGCAGGATGACCGCGAACTCGTCCGTGAGCAGCGCCTTCAACGCCTCCTCGCCCGAGTGGGCGCGCACGAGGGTCTGATCCAGTGCGGACAGGATCGCCTCCAGTGCGAGGAGGTTCTCCTGACGGTCATCGACCAGGAGGATCTTGGCCTTCTCCGTCATGGCCCACCCTCTTCGATCCGGCGACCCGGGCATGCCCGCGTCCCGGTCGGCTCCGCTCGTCTCTGGCTCAGTGTTCTGCCGCTTCGTACACATACTGGTCGAGGTCTGTGGTCGTCCCGGTCATGGTAGTGCTCTCGGCCGGGCCGAGGCAGGCGGTTCCGGAAGCGACGACCGCACGGCGTAACCGAAAACCAACGTACGGTGTCGGAAAACCCCGCAGAACCCTCCCACGGATTCAACGCTGCCGACACCCCCAGGGTTCCCGGGCGGGCCCGGAGCCCTGGCACGACAATGCACTATTTGCCAGGGAACCGGACATGCCGGACAGCGTCAACTCCCCTGCCCCACCTCACTGTTCCAGCCAGGTGCGGATGAGGCCGAGGAGGTGCGCGGTGTCAACGGGCTTGGCCACATAGTCGGACGCACCGGAGGCAATGCTCTTCTCCTGGTCGCCCTTCATCGCCTTCGCCGTCAGCGCAACAATCGGCAGGCCAGCGTACTGCGGCATACGCCGGATGGCCGAAGTCGTGGCGTATCCGTCCATCTCCGGCATCATGATGTCCATCAGGACGATGGCGATGTCCTCTTCCGCCTGAAGTTTCTCGATTCCCTCGCGCCCGTTCTCCGCGTAGGTGACCACAAGGCCGTACTGCTCCAGCACGCTTGTGAGAGCAAACACATTGCGGACGTCGTCGTCGACGATGAGCACCTTTTCGCCATGGAAGGCCCCCTCGAACGGCTGCACGGCCGGCTTGGTCCGGGCCTCCGCGGGTGTGGGCCGCGCCACGTCCGCGACGAAGTCGGCGAGTGCGTCCGGCGACGAGACCCGGTGCAGGGTGGCGATGCGGCGCCGGTATCCGCGCAGGCGGGCCGCCTCGGAGCGGGTGGGGCGCCCTGGGATGTGCACCAGTACCGGGACGTCCTCCAGGTCGACACGGTCGGTCAGTGCGTCCAGCAGCCGCCAGGCGCCCTCCTCGGCCAGCCTCAGGTCGACCACGATGCACGCGGGGGCGAACAGCTCGACCGCCGCGGTGGCCTCGGAGGCCGTCGCCGCGGTCGCCACCTCCACCTGGTCGCCGAGCCCGGCGAGTGTCGTGACGATCGGGCCGCCGTCCTGGCGCGGCTCCTCGACCGCCAGGACGCGGCGGCGCGCAGGGGCGTTGGGGGCACGGCGCGGTGCCTCGACCGCGCCCGCCGGCGCCTCGGCGGGCGCGGCGATCTGCCGGGTCTCCTCGTGGACCCCTCCCTGGCGGGCCAGGGCCACGCCGACGGGCGTCGGGTCGTCCTCCGCGAGCACGTTGTCGAGCGGGATGTAGAGCGTGAACGTGCTGCCGCGGCCCGGCTCGCTCTCGGCGTGGATCTCGCCGCCGAGCAGCCAGGCGATCTCCCGGCTGATCGACAACCCGAGGCCGGTGCCGCCGTAGCGGCGGCTGGTCGTGCCGTCGGCCTGCTGGAACGCCTCGAAGATGACCTTGAGCTTGTCCTCCGCGATCCCGATCCCGGTGTCGACCACGGAGAAGGCGATGGCCTGCTCGGCGTCCTCCAAGTCGCCGCCGCTGACCGGGATGTCGTCGGTGAGCCGGATCACCACCTCGACGGACCCGCTGTCGGTGAACTTGACCGCGTTCGACAACAGGTTGCGCAGCACCTGCTGGAGGCGCTGCTCGTCCGTGTAGAGCGTGGCCGGCACCTCGGACGAGACGTGGACGGTGAAGTCCAACCCCTTCTCGGAGGTCAGCGGGCGGATGGTGGCCTCGACGTAGTCCATGAGCTGGACCAGCGCGATCCGCGCCGGTCGTACGTCCATCTTCCCGGCCTGCACCTTGGACAGGTCGAGGATGTCGTTGATCAGTTGCAGCAGGTCCGAACCGGCCGCGTGGATGGTCTCGGAGAACTCCACCTGCTTGCGGGTGAGGTTGCCCTCGACGTTGTCGGCGAGCAGCTTGGCGAGGATCAGCAGGCTGTTGAGCGGGGTCCGCAGTTCGTGCGACATGTTCGCGAGGAACTCGGACTTGTAGCGCGACGACAGCGCGAGCTGCTCGGCGCGCTCCTCCAGCGCCTTGCGGGCCTGCTCGATCTCGCTGTTCTTGATCTCGATGTCGCGGTTCTGCCGGGCCAGCAGCTCGGCCTTGTCCTCGAGTTCGGCGTTGGAGTTCCGCAACTCGCCCTGCTGGCGCTGGAGTTCCTCGGACCGCTCCTGCAGCTCCTCGGTCAGCCGCTGCGACTCGGCGAGCAGCATCTCGGTCCGCGAGTTCGCCATGATCGTGTTGACCGTGACGCCGATCTGCTCGTTGAGCTGCTCCAGGAAGTTGCGGTGCACCTGGGTGAACGCGCTGAACGAGGCCAGTTCCAGGACGCCGAGCAGTTGGTCCTCGAACAGCACCGGGAGCACGACCACGTTGACCGGGGACGCCTCGCCGAGGCCCGAGGAGATCTTGATGTAGCCGGGCGGCGCCTTCTCGACGAGGATCGACCGCTTCTCCAGCGCGGCCTGGCCGACCAGCGACTGGCCGAGCCGGAAGCGCGTCGGGGCGCCGCCGTTCTGGTAGCCGTAGCTGGCGATCAGGCGCAGCTCGATGCGGTCCTCGACGGTCGGCTCGGCGAGGAAGAAGGCGCCGTGCTGGGCGGACACCACCGGGGTCAGCTCGCTCATGATGAGCGCGGCGACCGCCATCAGGTCGCGGCGGCCCTGCATCAGGCCGGAGATGCGCGCGAGGTTGGTCTTGAGCCAGTCCTGCTCGCGGTTGGCCCGCGTCGTCTCGCCGAGGTTGGCGATCATCTGGTTGATGTTGTCCTTGAGCTCCAGGATCTCGCCGCGCGCGTCGACGTCGATCTGGAGGGTCAGGTCGCCGCGGGTCACCGCGGTGGCGACCTCGGCGATGGCACGCACCTGGCGGGTCAGGTTCCCGGCCAGCTCGTTCACGTTCTCGGTCAGCTGCTTCCACGTGCCCGAGACGCCCTCGACCTCGGCCTGGCCGCCGAGGATTCCGTCGGTGCCCACCTCGCGGGCCACACGGGTGACCTCACCGGCGAACGCGGACAGCTGGTCGACCATCGTGTTGATCGTGGTCTTGAGCTCCAGGATCTCGCCGCGCGCGTCGACGGTGATCTTCTGCGACAGGTCGCCTCGGGCGACCGCCGTGGTGACCTCGGCGATGCTCCGGACCTGGCCCGTGAGGTTGTCCGCCATCGAGTTGACGTTGTCGGTGAGGTCCTTCCAGGTCCCCGCCACCCCGGGCACGTGCGCCTGGCCGCCGAGGATGCCCTCCGTACCCACCTCGCGCGCCACCCGCGTCAC
>NZ_JBEZFP010000038.1:0-67537 GCF_040649515.1 Streptodolium elevatio | reverse complement strand
TGGCCCGGAACGCCCTGACCGGGCACGCTCTGACCGGGCACGCTCTGACCGGGCACGCTCTGACCGGGCACGCTCTGACCGGGCACGCTCTGATCTGGAACACCCGGACCCGGAACGCCCTGACCCGCTACGCCCGCCCCCTGAACCGGGTCCCCGTCCAGACGGAACGGTGCGGCGGGCATGCGGCGGCCCGGGACCAACGGCGGCACGCCGCCCGCGTCAGGCGCGGGCGCGTCGACGTACCAGTCCTCGTCGGGAGCGGGGGGCCGGGCAGCGCGGCCGCGGAACCAGTCGGCGTCCGGTCCGCCGTACAGTTCCTCGCGGAGGTGGCGGTCCCGGTGGTAGAGGTCGACCGGGCGTTCCTGCTCGATCGTGGGCTTGCGCGAAGAGTCCTCGGCGGGTGCGTCACCGTACTCGTCGGGAAGGTCCGCACCGAGGTCGCCGCCGAAGTCCCCGCCGAGGTCGCCGCCGTGGTCCCCGGCGAACTCCTCCCCCGGGTCGCCCACGGGCTCCTCGAGGTCGCGGAGTTCGCGGAAGGCGGGGACCTCGGGTCGGCGCGGTTGCCGTCCGCCGTCGTGCGGCGGCGGGGTGGCGTTGTCGTCGGTCACGGCGCCCCCTTACGCGCGGAAGACGTGGCGGCGAATGGCCGCCGCGTTGGAGAAGATGCGGATGCCGAGCACGACGACCACGCCGGTCGACAGCTGCGCGCCGACGCCCAACTTGTCGCCGAGGAACACGATCAGCGCGGCGACCACCACGTTGGACAGGAACGACACGACGAACACCTTGTCGTCGAAGATCCCGTCGAGCAGCGCCCGGACGCCGCCGAAGACCGCGTCAAGGGCCGCGACGACCGCGATGGGCAGGTACGGCTCCAGTTCGTGCGGAATCACCGGACGGGCGAAGAAACCGACCACGACCCCCAACGCCAGGCCGAGTACCGCGATCACGCTTGTCCTTCCTCATGCGTCGGCGCGTCGTCCCGCGCCGCCGCGTTGTCCGTCTTGGGCTTGCCCCGTCCCGAGGTCGCCGGGTTGCCGCCGGTCGGGGTCCGGGTGGGCCGGCCGCTCTTGGTCGGTGTCGCCGCCCCGCCCGGGGTCGTCGATGACGTCGGCGCCTTGGTGCCAATGTCCCCCGAACCGGGGTTCGGGCTCTCCGAGGGAGACACCGTACCGGTACCTGGGGTGCCACTAGGGCCGGGTCGCGGTGCGGGGGCCGTGGTGCCGGGGGCAGGCGGCGGCGCGATCGGCGTGCCGCCGGTCGGCGGGGCGCCCTCGGGCTGCGCGACGCGGAGCGTTATGCCGATGGCGGCCGGGAGTTTGATCTTCTTCTCGGTGCCGATCGTCGAGCGGATGCCGTACTTGCCGCCGATGTGGCGCAGGTACACGCCACCCGGCCCGCGCTCGAAGGCGTCGCGCATGGCCTTGGCGTCGCCGATGGCCAAGGCCGTGTACGGCGGCGACAGCGGCCGGTTGTCGACCAGGATGGCCGCACCCGCCGCCCGGATCGCGGACAGCGCGGTGAGCCGCTGACCGTTGATCGCGATGGCCTCCGCGCCGGCCGCCCAGAGCCCGTTGACGACCTGCTGCAGATCGCGGTCGTAGACACGGCCGTTGGCCAGCGACTCGGCCTGCTGGCGCGGGTCCGCGTTGGGGTCGTCCTTGCCGGCGTCCTGCTCCGCGTTGTCGACCACGACCTTGACCCCGGGGCCTTCGACGGGGTCGGCGCCGGTGGTGGTCGCGAGGAGTTCGGCGCGCTTGACCTCTTCCGGGGTGAGGTTGCGGTCCTGCATCGCGTCCACCTGGTCACGCAGCGACTCGACTTCGTCCTGGAGCCGGTCGGCCTCGGCCTCGCGCGTGTGGATCCGGTTGACCAGGTCGCGGCGCTCCTTCTCGGCCTGCGGCGCGGTGGCCCGTACCTGCATGGCCGCCATGGTCACGACGACGGCGATGAGGCTGACCCCCACGGCGACGAGCAGGCGCGTGCCGGGCGCGCGGCTGATGGCACCGCCTTCGCCGCGGACCGCACGGCGGGCGGTGGCCTCGGCATACCCCTCGTCGAGGCTGTGATCCATGATGTTGATCAGCAGCGACATCGACGCGTCGGGGCGTTTGTACTGGGCCTCCCCGGGCGCCGACTTCCGCGTCATGGGCCCCATAGTTCCATGCCGACCCGCACCGTCGCCGCAGGGCCCGGTACGCGGGGCAGAGCAGCCCTCGGCGGCGCGCGCACCGCAGGTCGCGGCGGGTACGCGAGGACCCCCGCCGCGTCCTCGCGGCGGGGGTCCTGAAGGTGTGTCAGGCGCCTGCGCCAGTCGCCCGGTTCGGGCAGCCGTTCAGGCGCCCACGCACGGCACCCGCTCCCGGCACCGTTCCGGACTCCGTGCCGGGATCCCCTCCCGGCACCGGTACGTGCACACGTTTCAGTCGCCCGCGTGCTCCACGACTTCGGACCACTCGTCGAGCAGTTCCTCGGCCGCCGTGTCGTCCGGGCCCTCCGCCCACAGGTGGGTGACCGCCTCCGCGATGTCCGGCAGCACGAGCACCCAGCGACCGTCGGATTCGACCACGCGCACGCCGTCCGTGGTGTCGATACCGCGGTCCCCCGCGGCCTCGACGACCGAGCGCATGACCATGCCCTTGGCCGCCCACGGCGTCGGTACGTCGCGGCGCAGCACGTGCGCACGCGGGATGCGCGCGTCGATCTGACTGAGGGTCAACTGCGTGCGGGCGACCAGCCCGATGAGGCGTACGAACGCAGCCGTGCCGTCGAACACCGTGCTGAACTCCGGCACCACGAACCCGCCGCGCCCGTCTCCGCCGAACACCGTGCCGTCCTGCGCCGCCACGCGCGCGAGGTCGTCGGGCGACGTCGTCGTCCAGCGCACCTGCACGCCGTGGTACGCCGCCACCTGCTCCGCGATGCGCGTCGTGGTCACCGGCAGCGCGATGCGCCCGCCGCGCCGCTCGGCCGCCACCAGGTCGAGGAACACCAGCAGCGCGCGGTGGTCGTCGATGATGCGGCCGCGCTCGTCGACCAGCGACATGCGCTCGCCCACGGGGTCGAAGCGCACGCCGAAGGCGGCCCGTGCGGACGACACCATTTCGCCCAGACGGATGAGTCCGGCCGCGCGGTCCTCGGCGGTTTCGGTCGGACGCGCGTCGTCCAGGCCGGTGTTGACCGTGAGGGCGTCGATGCCGAGGCGGCCGAGCACACTCGGCAGCACCAGCGCCGCGTTGCCGTGTGCCGCGTCGACGACGACCTTGAGGCCGGAGTCCGGCACGCCCTCGACGTCGAGGGCCTTGAGGAGCGATCCCGCGTAGCTGTCGAACGGCCGGGACGGGAACGTCAGTTCGCCGATCTCGCCGGGGAAGGCCCGGCGGTACTCCTGGCGGCCGAAAACGCGGTCGAGCTTGCGCTGCGCGCCCTGCGAGAGGTCGGCGCCGCGTTCGTCGAAGAACATGATGTCGACGGAGTCCGGCACGCCTGGCGTAGTGCGGATCATGATGCCGCCCGCCGAGCCGCGCGCGGTCTCCTGGCGGGCCACCGGCATCGGCACGTTCTCGAGGTCGCGGACGTTGATGGCGCTGGTCTGCAGGGCGGAGATCACGGCCCGCTTGAGGGCACGGGCGCCTCGCGAGTGGTCGCGCGCGGTGGTGACCGTGGCGCCCTTCTTGAGGGTCGTCGCGTACGCCCCGGCGAGCCGCACCACCAGTTCGGGGGTGATCTCGACGTTGAGGATGCCGGACACGCCGCGCGGCCCGAAGAGGTTCTTCTGCCCGCGCGACTCCCAGATCACCGAGGTGTTGACGACGGCGCCGGCCTCGATGGTCTTGAAGGGGTACACGCGCACCCCGGCGGCGACGAGCGACTCCTCCTCGATGAGGCATTCGTCGCCGATGACCGCGCCCTCGTCGATGCGTGCCGCGCGCATGACGTCGGTGTTCTTGCCGATGACACAGCCGCGCAGGTTGGTCTGCGGGCCGACGTACACGTTGTCGTGGATGACCGCCTTGTGCAGGAAGGCGCCGCGCTTGACGACGACGTTGCTGCCGAGCACGGTGTGCTCGCGGATCTCGACGCCGCCCTCGACCTTGGCGTAGTCGCCGATGTAGAGCGGGCCCTTGAGGACCGCGTCCCGGTCGACCTCGGCGCCTTCGGCGACCCACACGCCCGGGGCCAGTTCGAAGCCGTCGATGTCGACGTCGACCTTGCCGTCGAGCACGTCGGCCTGGGCCTTGACGTAGCTCTCGTGGGTGCCGACGTCCTCCCAGTAGCCCTCGGCGACGTAGCCGTAGATGGGCTTGCCCTCTTCGAGGAGCTTGGGGAAGACGTCGCCGGACCAGTCCACGGACACGCCTGCGGCGACGTAGTCGAAGACCTCGGGCTCCATGACGTAGATGCCGGTGTTGACGGTGTCCGAGAACACCTGGCCCCACGTGGGCTTCTCCAGGAAGCGGTCGACCCGGCCCTCGTCGTCGATGATCGTGATGCCGAACTCGACGGGGTCCGGTACGCGTGTGAGGCACACGGTGACCATGGCCCCCTTGGCGCGGTGGTACTCCACCAGCTTGGTCAGGTCGAAGTCGGTGAGCGCGTCTCCGGAGATGACCAGAAACGTGTCGTCCTTCAGTGCCTCTTCGGCGTTCTTGACGCTGCCCGCGGTGCCGAGCGGCGTCTCCTCGTTGGCGTACTGGAGACTCATCCCGAGTTCTTCGCCGTCGCCGAAGTAGTTCCGCACCAGGGATGCCAGGAACTGGACCGTGACGACGGTCTCTGAGAACCCGTGCCTCTTCAGCAGCCGCAGCACGTGCTCCATGATCGGCCGGTTGACCACCGGCAGGAGCGGCTTGGGCATGCTGGAGGTCATCGGGCGCAGGCGGGTTCCCTCACCACCGGCCATGACGACGGCCTTCATCGAGTCAAGTCCTCCCATCGCTTCGCTTCACCCGCGCGGGTCGGCCCCCGATGTGCGGGGGCCTCGCGGGTGGAAAGAGGCGGAGCCGGTCTACGCGTACCCGGCCTCCGCCTGTTTCACCGCGGAAACCAGGCGTCGAGCCTGAACCGCGTACAGGACTCCTGCCCACCAGTAGAGAGCGATACCCCACCAGGCGAATGCCCAGCCGAAGATCGCCGCGAGAGTTGCGACACGTCCGGTCCCGTCGCTGAGCAGCAGACACGGGAAGGAGTACATGAGGTTGAACGTGGCGGCCTTGCCGATGAAGTTCACCGGCAGCAGGCCGTACCCGTGCGCCCGCAGGTACGGGAACAGGGCCGCGATGAACAGTTCGCGGGCCACCAGCACGCCGGTGACCCACAGGGGCAGGATGTCGCGCACCGTCAGGCCGACCAGTGTCGACAGGATGTAGAGCCGGTCCGCCGCCGGGTCGAGGATCTGCCCCACCCGGCTGATCTGGTTCCAGCGCCGGGCCAGCTTGCCGTCCAGCCAGTCGGTGAAGCCGCTGACCATGAGGATCACGAGCGCGATGACGTCGTGTTTGGGACCGCCGAATTCCGGCCACAGGATCAGCCACAGGAACACCGGCACGCCGAGCAGCCGGCCGAAGCTGAGCAGGTTGGGGATGGTGAGGACGCGGTCGGTGGTGATCGCGTTCTCGTCCGCGCGCTGACCGGCTCCCGCCGGCGTGGGCGCCTCGGCCACTCGTGACTCCCTCTGTTCCGTCTGTGCTCGCACTGCCTGTGCTCCGACTGCCTGTGCTCTTCCTACCCGTTCCGGCTGCGGTGCAGGTCAGGCGGTCGGGCCGCCGGACGGTACGGACGTCCCGAGGGTATCGCCGCGCGGCCCCGCTGCCGTCCCTTGCCCCCGCGCCGGGCCGATGCGCAGCGCGGTGTATGCCGCGATCGCGATCAGTGCGATTCCGGCGAAAAGGTACGCGTTGCCGGCCAGGAACTGGAGCACGTTCCACTGGTGCTCACGCCCCTCGCTGTACGGCAGGAGCCACAGCAGCCCCTGTGGCGTCAGCGCCGGCCGCCGCTCCATCGACATCGGCCAGGCGAACGTCAGCAGCGTGAACACCACCGGCAGCGCCACCCACGCGGCACGCACCGGCCAGGACGCCGCGGCCCGGAAACGCACCAGGGAAACGTGCGCGATCAGGACGAAGATCGGCGCGATCCACACCCAGTGGTGGGTCCAGGAGATCGGCGACACCAGCAGCCCGGTGACCCCGCAGGCGACCAGCCCGGCCAGTTCGCGCCCCCGCAGCGAGAGCAGCGTGGCGGCGCCGAGCCCCACGACGGCCGTCACCGCGCACGCGAGCAGCCACAGCGGCTTCTCGGCCGGCCCTTGCTCGAACACGCGGCGCAGCATGCCGTTGAACGACTGGTTGGAGACGAAGTCCTGGCCGACGTTGTTGCCGACCCCGATGGCGTCCGTCCAGTACACCTTCGACGCGTGCGGGATCACCAGCCAGGAGCCGACCGCCGTCGCGAAGAATGTGGCGGTGGCCACCGCGGCGGCCCGGAACCGCCGGGTCAGGACGAGATAGACGATGAAGATCCCCGGGGTCAGTTTGAAACCGGTGGCCAGGCCGATGCCGATGCCCTTCCACCACCGCGTGTCCGGCACCGCGAGGTCCAGCACGACCGCGGCCATCAGGATCACGTTGACCTGGCCGAACAGCAGCGTCTGCTGCACGGGCTCCAGCCACAGCACGACGGCGGCGACCGCGAGGGTGGCGCCGAGGCGGCCCCAGTCGCGGCGGTAGCCGAGCATGCCCCACGAGGCCCACACGACGGCGAGGAGGCACGCGAGGGTCAGGCCGGTCAGGACCAGCTTCAGCGTCGCGAAGCCGAAGGGGAGCTTGAAGAAGACGAGGGCCGCGAACGGCGGGTAGATGAAAGGCAGCTTGCCGATGCCGAAGCGCTTCGCGTACAGCTGCGACTGGTTCTTGCCGAGGGACTCGCCGGCGTCGTCGTAGACGCTCAGGTCGATCAGGCGCCACAGCCAGTCGGGATGGTGGCGTACGGTCCACACCCACGTCGCGGCGGCGACCGCGGCGAGCACCAGGCCCAGCGGCAGCCACACGCGGGAACTCAGCGAGCGGGTGGGCGCGGGGCGGTACGGCACACGCGGCTCGAAGGTGAGAACTTCCCGGCGCAGCGCGGCGACGGTATTGCCGCCGGCGCCCCCCGCGCCACCGGCACCGTCGGCGCCGGTCTCGCCGCTGCTGCTGTTCTCGCGCTGTTCGTCTTGACGCATGGCTGCGTTCGTCGTCCCCGGGGTCGGCATGGGCTGCATCATGGCGTCCTTCGGGCCGTGCCCGCCATTCGGGCCCCTCTCGGCCGCGAGAAGGCCGGGGTCAACCCCCTATGCCGACGCCCTTGCGGCCCGCGCCCTCGTCGGTGCCATCGGGTTCGGAGGAAGCGGAGGAGCCCACCGAGGCGGCTCCCGCGGGCGCGGCGGCCCCCACCGGCTCGGGAGTGCCCTCGACGGCGCCGGAGTCGGGCGTACTGATCTCGACCGGCTCCAGGGACGTCAGGGACGTGTTCTTCAGGATGAGCCACGAGACCACGACCGTGAGCACGATCCCGGCCAGCAGGTAGCTGTTGCCGACGAAGAACTGCCATACGTTCCAGTGGCTTTCCCGGTCCTCGTCACGCGGCACGAGCCACATCAGGCCGAACGGCTGGAGCGGGACGCGCTCGTCCCACTCGCCCAGCGCGTTGATCTTCATGGGCCACGACGCGTAGAAGACGAAGAACCCCGCCGTCGCGAACCACCACAGCTTTCGGCGGCTGGTGAACGCCATGTGCGCGAGCAGGACGAAGGCCGGGATCACCCACACCCAGTGGTGCGACCACGAGATGGGCGAAACGAGCAGGCTGAGCGAGCCGACGATCACCACGCCGAGCAGCTCGCGGCCGGCCAGTGACGCCTTCGCGGCGGCCAGCAGGCCGAGGATCACGATGGCGGCGCACAGGATCAGCCACACCACGCCGACCACCGACTCGTTGTCGATCAGTCGGGTGAGCATGCCCTTGATGGACTGGTTGTTGAGCGTGCCGACACTGAGCTCGCTGTCGACGCGCCCGCTGATCTCGCTGAGGTTCGTCCAGTAGGTGCGGGACGCGTTGGGGAGCACTATCCACCCGAACGCGACCGTGGCGAAGAAGGCGGCGACCGCGGCCACCGCGGCCTTGAAACGACGCGTCATCACCAGGTACACGATGAAGATCGCCGGGGTCAGCTTGAACCCGGCCGCGAGCCCTACGCCGATGCCCTTCCACCAGCGCGCGTCGGGCTGCGCCAGGTCGAGCAGCACGATCGCGAGCAGGGCCAGGTTGACCTGGCCCCAGATGAGGGTCCAGCTCACCGGCTCCAGCCACACGACGACCGCGAACGTGGTCAGCGCCGCACCGAGCCGCCCCCAGCTCCGGCGGTAGCCCAGCATGCCCCACGACGCCCAGCAGACCGCCAGGATCGACACCAGGCTGGAGACGGTCATGAACCACTTCAGCCCCGCGAAGCCCAACGGGAGCAGCTTGACGAAGATGTAGGCGGAGAACGGCGGGTAGATGAACGGGAGTTGCCAGATCCCGAACGACCGTTCGTACAGGATGTACTGACCGCGGTCGTCCACCGACTCGGCGGCGTTGTGGTAGACGCTCAGGTCGAACATCTTCCAGAAGATGTCCGTCTGGGTGAGCGACCACCAGGTCCAGAGTCCGAGTGTCAGCAACGCCGCCGGGACGCCCACGAGCAGGAGCAGCCGCCCGCGCCCGAAGGTCTTGTCCCTCTTGGTCCCGTACGGAGTCCGGGGCGCGAGTGTCAGCAACTCGCGGCAGGACGAGACGAGCACGTGGTGGAAGGACATGTCTTTAGGAGACTCCACTAAGGCACGGGACGGCCGGAGGACGCGGCCGGTGTCAGGATATCGGCAGGCTCTCGTCCCGGTCGGATTGAGACCGCGGCGCGGGCACATGTGGGGACTTCCCTCGCGAGTGCCCGACGTCGACCCGACCGGCCTCCGCTCCGCCGACTCGTGATCGCCAGGTGTGCGTACCGATTCGGCACAGTATCACCGCGCACATGATCATCATTAACAGCCCGACCAGCACATACGCGCTCGCAACGAGCTGTTCGAGGGCCGGCAGCCGCAGCTCACGGCCCCCTTTATAGGGGACATGCCAGATGATCCCGGTGGGTACCGGGCGCGGGAGTTCGACCCGGAGCGAGGGGGGTGCGGCGGTCGCCACGGGTAGCGCGCAGGCCGCCGCGAGCACCGCCGGCAGCCGCAGCCGGTTCCGGCGTACGCCCCGCGCGGCGCTCGCCATGAGGACCGAGCCGGGCACGATCCACACCCAGTGGTGGGACCACGAGACGGGCGAGACGAGAAGCCCTGTGAGCGCCGTCACAGAGACGCCCGCGAGTTCGCCGTGTCGGCGTGTCGCTTCGTCCTGGATCTTCGCGGAAGCCCGGTAAAGAGCCGATGCGAGAAGAATCCCGGCCGCTCCGACCGCCAGCGTGACAGGCACCCAGACGGCGGCGTCCGGACGGGTGTCCCCGAGCAGGCGGACGAGCGCGCCGCGCAGCGACTGGTTGCCGGGGAGCTCGATCGGGCCCATGCGGCCGCTGTCCAGGAAGAGGCCGTTCCAGTAGCGCAGCGAGGCCTCGGGCAGGATCACCGCTCCGGCCAGGACCGTCAGGGTGAACGTGGCCAGCGCGGTCCGTGCTTCGCGCCACCGGCCGGTGGCCAGGAGGTAGACCGCGAAGATCGCGGGGGTGAGCTTGACCCCGGCCGCGAAGCCGATGCCGGCGCCGACGAAGCGGGCGCCGCGTGGGCGGGACAGGTCGTACAGGATCAGCGTGACCAGGAGCAGGTTGACCTGGCCGAAGCGGAGCGTCTCCTGCACGGGCTCGGTCCAGAGCAGGACGGCCGCGGTCAGGGCGGCGGCGCGTCTGCGGGCGCGTACGGGCGCCAGGCCGGCCAGGCCCCACGCGAGGTGGGCGGCGGCGAACAGCAGCGCCAGGTTGCCCGCGACGGCGAGCGGCTTGGCGGCGCCCCACGGCAGCAGGGCCAGGGGGCTGAAGGTGAGCGCGGCCCACGGGGTGTAGGTGAAGGGGAGCCGGGCGGTGCCCACCGCCAGGTCGTACAGGCCGCGCCCGCCGTCCAGCGCGGCCGCTCCCCCGGCCTGGTAGACGCGCAGGTCACCGAGCCACCACATCTGGTCGGGCCGGGTCGCGGCGAGTGCGAGGTACGCGAACAGCGAGAGGCCCAGGAGCACCGCCCAGGCGCGGGCGAGGCGGCGCGTGGCGGTGCTCCGGGCATCGCGGGGTCGGGTGGGCCTTCGGGGGGACACGTCGGGCATAGGCCGAGCGTGTCAGCGCCCTTTGCCGACAAGTCAGAATTCGACCGGGCGCGTCAGGGTGATGACGGCCTTTCAGGTGATTGCGGCGGTTCGGGCGGCGGCATTGGTCCGTTCGGTGGTCGGGGCGCTCGGGCAGGTCGGGCAGGTCGGGTAGGTCGGTCGGGCCGCTCGCGCTGCTGATGCCGCTCGGAGCGCTCGGGCCGTTCCGGCGCTCGCGGTGCTCATGCCTCGCCGCCGGCCCGGCCGGTACGTTCGGCGCCGATGCGGGCGTAGAAGCGCATGACCTCCATGTCGTCCACCGAACCGGGGTTGACGGCCTCGTCGAGCGCGCGGCCCTGCAGGAGCTTCTTGACCGGGATCTCGATGCGCTTTCCGGTGAGCGTGTGCGGCACGCCGGGCGCCACGATGATCTCGTCGGGCACGTGCCGCGGGGACACCTCGGTGCGGATGACCTGCTTGATGCGGTCGCGCAGCGCGTCGTCGAGTTCCACGCCCGGGGCGGGGACCACGAACATCGGCATCCAGTAGCCGCCGTCCGGCTGTTCGATGCCGATCACCAAGGACTCGGCGACCTCGGGGATGCGTTCGACGGCCTCGTAGATGTCCGCCGACCCCATGCGCACGCCGCCGCGGTTGAGCGTCGAGTCGGAGCGGCCGTGTACGACGACGGTGCCGCGCGAGGTGACGGTGATCCAGTCGCCGTGCCGCCAGACGCCGGGGTAGGTGTCGAAGTAGCTGGCCTTGTAGCGCGCGTCGTCCGGGTCGTTCCAGAAGCGGGTGGGCATCGACGGCATGGGGGCGGTGATGACGAGTTCGCCGACCTCGTCGACGACGGAGCGGCCTTCCTCGTCCCACGCGTGGACCGCGCAGCCGAGCGAGCGGGCCTGGAGTTCGCCGAGGTGGACCGGGAGGGTGGGCACGCCGCCGATGAAGGCGCTGCACACGTCGGTGCCGCCGCTGACGGAGGCGAGCCAGACGTCCGGGATCGCGTCCTCGTAGACCCAGCGGAACCCGTCGGGGGGCAGCGGCGATCCGGTGGTGCCGACGCAGCGCACCCGGGAGAGGTCGTGAGTGTCCCGGGGGCGCAGGCCGCGCTTGCGGCAGGCCATGACGTACGCGGCGGAGGTGCCGTACACGGTCGTGCCGGTGCGTTCCGCGACGGTCCACTGCGCGTCGGGGGACGGATGCCCGGGGCTGCCGTCGTAGAGCACGATCGTCGAGCCCACGAGCAGGCCGCCGACCAGCAGGTTCCACATCATCCAGCCGGTCGAGGTGAACCAGAAGAAGCGGTCGCCGGGGCCGAGGTCCAGGTGCAGGGCGTTGTGCTTGAGGTGTTCGAGGAGGATGCCGCCGTGGCCCTGCACGATGGCCTTGGGCAGGCCGGTGGTGCCGGACGAGTAGAGGATCCAGAGCGGGAAGTCGAAGTCGACCGGCTCGAAGTCGTCGTCGTGGTCGCCCGCGACGAGGTCGTGCCAGGCGAGCGCGCCCTCGGGGGCCGCGGTGCCGAGCAGCGGCACGTGCACGGTGTGCCGGAGCGTGGGCAGTTCGCGGACCAGTTCGGCCACCTCGTCGCGGCGGTCGATCTCCTTGCCGGCGTAGCGGTAGCCGTCGACGGCGATCAGGGCGACCGGTTCGATCTGCTGGAGCCGGTCGAGCACGCTGCGGGCGCCGAAGTCCGGCGCGCACGACGACCAGACCGCGCCCACGCTCGCGCACGCGAGCAGCGCGACCACTGCCTCGGGGATGTTGGGCAGGTACGCCGCGACCCGGTCCCCCGGGCCCACGCCCAGTTCCCGCAGGTTGTACGCCAACGCCGCAACGCGCCTGCGCAGTTCGCCCCAGGTGATGTCGGCCGGTTCGAGGCTCTCGTCGAGGTGCACGACGGCGATCTCGTCCGGGTGCGTCTCGGCGCGGCGCAGCGCGTGCCGCGCGTAGTTGAGGCGCGCACCGGGGAACCACTCGGCGCCGGGCATGTCGGCGCTGCCGAGTACGGCGCTCGGCGGACCGCTGAAGGCGACGTCGAAGTACGCGCAGACGGACACCCAGAAGGCCTCGGGCTCGGCGATCGACCATGCCCACAGGTCGGCGTACTCCTCGAACGGCCCGACCCCGCGGTCCTCGGCGAGGCGCGCGGCGAAGTCGGTGACCCGGGCGGCGCGGACGCGCTCCTCCGAAGGACGCCACAGGACCTCGGGTTCGCCGGGCGCTGCGGGCTGGGGCGCGTCGGACATGCGGCTACCTCCGGACGTCACGGCCGCCGACCGGGTTCTCGGCCGGGCGTACCGGGATGGGCTCGGGTCGACCTGACTGTCGACCGCGCCCGAGAATGCCACCCGCCCGCCCGCGGCGCACCCCTCGAGGTACGCCGGAAGGTTGACAGCGGCGCCCCCGAGGCGGGATGTTACTTGCGGTAACACCTCAGCTGTACGACCCAATACTCACGCGCACCACGGACGATCGAGGAGGCCCGGCATGCCGGTTGCGTCTGGCATCAAGGACCGCGAGCTGACCGCGGAGCGCCTGCTGGCCGCGTCCGCGAAGAACTCCTTCGACCCGCTGAAGGACATCGACTGGGACGCTCCGCTGCTCCCGGACACGTACTTCATCAACGAGAAGCGCTGCACGCTCTACGGAACCCGCACCTGGGCGCGCATGAGTCCGGCGCAGCGCGTCGACCTGACTCGGCACGAGGTCGCGAGCACCGCGAGCGTCGGGATCTGGTTCGAGGTCATCCTGATGCAGCTGCTGATCCGGCACGCGTACGACCAGGACATGACCAGCCGCCACATCCAGTACGCGTTCACCGAGATAGCCGACGAGTGCCGCCACTCGACGATGTTCGGCCGCATGATCGAGAAGTTCGAGGCGCCCAACTACGGCCCCGGGCGCTACGCGCACGAGCTCGGCCGGGCCATGAAGACCATCGGGTTCGGCATCCAGACCTTCGCCGCGGCGCTGATCGCCGAGGAGATCCTGGACAGCGCGCAGCGCGAGATGATGCAGGACGAGACGATCCAGCCGCTCGTCCGCGACGTGTCCCGCATCCACGTGATCGAGGAGGCCCGGCACGTCCGGTACGCGCGCGAAGAGGTCGTCCGGCGCTCGCCGCGGCTCAACCGTGCGGAGCTGGAGTTCAGCCGCCTGGTCATCGCGCGGTCGGCGCACGTCATCGCGCACCACCTGATCCACCCGAACGTCTACGCGGCGGTGGGCCTCGACCCGAAGCTCGCCCGTCGTGAGGCGCTGGCCAACCCGTACCGCGACGAGACCATGCGGGCGTGGGCGCGCCGCCTGGTCGCGTTCTTCGAGGAGACCAACCTCATGGGCGGCCCCGGCCTCTTGCTGTGGCGGCGCTCGGGCCTGGTGCCCCGCGACTACCGCCCGCCTGTCGCCCCCGCACGCTGACGCGGCGTCACGCCTCCAGAGCCCCCGGCCGGGCCATCCCCTCACCGTGCCCGGCCGGGCCCGCCGCAGTCGCGCGGTCGCGCGTACGCCCCGACCAGGTCGGGGACACGGATTGTGAGCAGTGCTACTGCCGACCACCTTGCCTCAGGTAACTGACGTACCGTCAGAATAGGGGGGTGGGCCCGCCGGGCCCACAACCGCACAGCCTCCACCGGAACCGTCCGGAGAGGACTGCACCCGAGACGAAGGAGGCCCAGGCGATGAAGGACCACAAGCCTGTGGTCCCCGGCTGGTTCACCACGGACGACGAGGACTTCCGCCTCCTCGGCACCCGGTGTACCGCCTGCGGGACCGTGTTCTTCCCCCGGCAGGACACGTTCTGCAAGAACCCCGCGTGCGCGGGCACCGAGTTCGAGGAGATCAAGCTCTCGGGCCGCGGCACCGTGTGGTCGTACACCAACGCCGGCTACCGCCCGCCTGCCCCCTACGTCTCCGACCCGGACACCGAGTGGGTGCCCTTCACCATCGTCGCCGTGCAGCTCGCCGAAGAGGGCATGATCGTCCTCGGCCAGGCCGAGCCCGGCATCACCGTCGACGACCTGACCGTCGGCGCCGAGGTCGAGATCGTCCCCGGCGTGCTCTACGAGACCGACGAGCAGGTCTACACCACTTGGAAGTTCAAGCCGACGGGAGCAACCGCATGACCCGGGAACGTGAGGTCGTCGTCCTCGGTGCCGGCATGCACCCGTGGGGCAAGTGGGGCCGCAACTTCGTCGAGTACGGCATCAAGGCCGCGCAGGACGCGCTCGCCGACGCCGGCCTCGACTGGCGCGACATCCAGTACGTCGCGGGCGCCGACACCATCCGCAACGGCTACCCCGGCTTCGTCGCGGGCGCCACCTTCGCGCAGGCGCTCGGCTGGACCGGTGCCCGCGTCTCCAGCTCGTACGCCGCGTGCGCCTCCGGCTCGCAGGCCATCGCCAACGCCCGCGCGCAGATCCTCGCCGGCCTGGTCGACGTGGCCCTCGTCGTGGGCGCCGACGCCGCACCCAAGGGCTTCTTCGCCCCCGTCGGCGGCGACCGCCCCGACGACCCGGACTGGGTGCGCTTCCACGTGCTCGGTGCGACCAACCCGACGTACTTCGGCCTGTACGCGCGCCGCCGCATCGACCTGTACGGCGCGTCCGTCGAGGACTTCGCCAAGGTCAAGGTCAAGAACGCGAAGAACGGCCTGCACAACCCGAACGCCCGCTACAAGAAGGCGTTCACCCTCGAAGACGTCGCCGCGTCCCCCGTGGTGGCCGACCCGCTGCGCCTCATGGACATCTGCGCGACCTCGGACGGCGCCGCCGCCGTGGTGCTGTGCAGCAAGGAGTTCGCGGCCAAGCGCACCACCAAGCCGGTGCGCATCTCGGCGGTCTCGACCGTCACCCCGACCTTCCCGAGCGCGGTCATCGAGATGCCGGACATCGCGACGGACTCGTCGGCCGCCGTGCGGCCGAACGACCTGTCCTTCCGCGCGTCGCTGGCGCATGCGGCCTACGAGGAGGCCGGCCTCGGCCCCGAGGACCTCAGCCTCGCGGAGGTCTACGACCTGTCCACCGCGCTGGAGCTGGACTGGATCGAGGACCTGGCGATCTGCGGCCGCGGCGAGGCGGAGAAGCTGCTGCGGGACGGCGAGACCGAGGTCACCGGGCGTATCCCGGTCAACGCGTCGGGCGGCCTCGGCTCGTTCGGCGAGGCGGTCCCGGCCCAGGCCATCGCCCAGGTGTGCGAACTGACCTGGCAGCTGCGCGGCCAGGCGGGCGCGCGGCAGGTGCCGGACGCGAAGGTCGGCATCACCGCGAACCAGGGCCTGTTCGGGCACGGCTCGTCGATCATCGTGACGCGCTAGCGGTCGTCGCGGGGATCCGGAGCTTTGTCGATTTCGTTCCGGGGTCCCGGCGGCCGGTAGCCGCCGGGGCCCCGGCGTTCGCACGAAAGGTGTGCCATGGGTTTCCCGTCCGACGTCGGGGTCGTCGACCTGCTGATGGGCCTGCCGAACAAGGACCGCCGCTGGTGGGCCACCGCCATGGCCGGGACGCTGCGGGACGAGGACAGCCGCAGCGGCATGACCCACCCGGCCGGCTACATGTTCAAGGACCTCCCCGAGATGGAGCGCTCCGCCTCGTCCGCCGACGACCTGCTGCGCGCCATGGACGGGTTCGGGATCGACAAGGCGCTGATCCCGGTCTCGTTCGAGGACGAGGGCACCGTCGACGCCGTGCGCCGCCATCCGGACCGGCTCCTGGGCAGCTTCCAGGTCGACCCGACCAACATCATGGAAGGCGTACGCGCGCTGCGCCGCGCCCGCGAGGAGGCCGGCGTCGTCGCGGCGTCGTTCTTCCCCTGCGGCTGCACTCCCCCGGTGCCGATCGACGACCGCCTCGCGTACCCGATGTACGCGGCGTGCGTCGACCTCGGCCTGCCGGTCTTCGTCAACGCCGGCATCCCCGGCCCGCGCGTCCCCGCGACCGCGCAGGACGTCATGCGGTTCGACCAGGTCTGCTACGACTTCCCCGAGCTCACCGTCGTGATGCGGCACGGCGGCGAGCCGTGGTGCGACCTCGCCGTCAAGCTCATGCTCAAGTGGCCCGGCCTGCACTGGTCCTCGTCGGCGTTCGCGCCCAAGCACTACCCGCGCGAGATCGTCGACTACGCCAACACGCGCGGCGCCGACAAGGTCATGTACGCGGGCTACTTCCCCTACGGCCTGACCCTCGACCGCATCTTCGCCGAACTCCCGAACGTCGGCTTCAAGGACGACGTCTGGCCCAAGTTCCTGCGCACGAACGCCCTGCGGGTGCTGGGTCTCTGAGCCCGGCGGTCACGGCGGCGGCGCCGGCGGGCGCGGCGGGACGGACATCGTCGGGGTGTGCATCAGGGCGGGACTCTGCGGCCGTGGCGGGTAGGCCGACGGCGGCACGGACGGGGGCGGCGGGACGCTCGCCAGGAACTGCGCCCGCTGCTGCGCCTGGCTCGCCCGGTGCAGGTAGACCCCCAGCCAGATGGCGCCGGCCAGCACCAGGACGAACAGGAACCATTCGAGGCCGCCGCCGAAGTCGCCACCCCCGAAACCTCCGTACCCTCCGCCCCCGCCTCCGGTGCCGCCGCCACCGCCGCGGCCCCCGCGACCCCCTCCGCCGCCGCTCGTCCGCCCCGGCAATCGCACGAACTCTTCAAGCATGGCTGCCTCCCCCGACAGGCTCGACGAGCCTCGACGGTACCCAGCACCGGATTTCCGCGGATACGGGGAAGTCCCTTGCGGGGGACAGCGCCCAGGCACCGTGACACGGTTGTGACGAGGTACCGCCGACCGGGTCGATCTTCTGCGCCGCACGGCTGACCGGCGGTCGCACACCTGTCTGATCCGGGGTGCGGCGGGAGATCGAACGCCCATGAGCACTACCGCCGGCCGCCGTTCGCGGCCCTGTGTCGTCCCCGTCGTCCGGTACTCCGGCGACATCACGCAGCCGACCGACCCCGGCGGCCCCGACGAATCCGCGACCCCGGCGGCGCCCGTCCCGTCCCCGCTGTGCCGAGGAGCCCGCATCCGCCGCCGATAGCCCGTGTTCTCCCGGTAGTCAGTAGCCCACGGTGAAGCGGGTGCGGTGGTGCTTGGGGTGCTCGGCCTCGTCGACCAGGGCGACGGCGAGGTCTTCCATGGAGACGGACGAGTTGCCCTCCGCGTCGACGACGAGCTCGTCGCCCCCCACCCGGTAGGCACCGGTCCGCACGCCGGGTTCCAGGACCGCCGACGGGCTCAGGTACGCCCAGTCCACCGACGCCGGGGCAGCCAGCGCCGCGTCCAACTGCTCGCCGCACGCGAGGGCGATCGGTCGCCAGGAGGCCGGGAAGTCGGGCGAGTCGATGACGGTCAGCCCGTCGGTGCCGGGCACGGTGAGGCTTCCCGCGCCGCCGACGAGGAGCAGGCGTACGCCGGTCCGCTCCGCCCCCGCGAGCAGTCCTCGCGTGGCGGCCAGGAGTCCGGCCTCGCTGCCCGGTGCCGGGCGCGTGGCCCCGATGACGAGGTCCTGCCCGGCGGTGAGCGCGACGACGTCCTCGACGCGTGCGGCGTCGCCGACGCGGTGGGCGGCGTCCGGATGCAGGTCCGCGAAGCGCGCGGAGTCGCGTACGACGGCGGTGACTTCGTGCCCCCGGGCCAATGCCTCGGCGACGACGCGGCTGCCGACGTTCCCGGCCGCTCCGAACACGGTGATGCGCATGGTCCACCCCTCCGGTCAATCTCTTAGTGCTAAGAGAAATATATCTCAACGCTAAGGGATCCGCTACCGTGGTGGTGTGGCTGATCATGTGGACCGCATCGTCGAGCAGTGGGGCCGTCAGCGTCCCGACCTGGACGTGTCGCCGATGGAGGTGTTCGGCCGCCTGTCCCGGGCCGCGCGCCTGGCCAAGGCGGAGATGGGTCGGACCTTCGCCGAACACGGCCTCGACGGGCCGTCGTTCGACATGCTGGCGACCCTGCGCAGGAGCGACCCGCCGCACCGCCTCACCCCGGCGGAACTGATGCGCGCGTCGATGGTCACCTCCGGCGCGATCAGTCAGCGCCTCGACAAGTTGGAGGCGCGCGGTCTGGTGACACGCACGCGCGGCGAGGCGGACGCACGCAACGTGTACGTCGGGCTCACCGACAAAGGCCGCACCCTGATCGACGCCGCCCTGCCCGACCACGTGGCCACCGAAGAGCGCATGCTCTCCGGACTGGGCGCGGCACAGCGCAAGGCGTTGGCCTCCGGCCTGCGCGCACTGCTGGAGACCCTGGGCGACGACGACTGACCCGAATGGTCCGGGACCCCCACCCGACCTACCGGACCGCCACCGCGTCGTCGGCAGGTCAGCACTCAGACGGTGGCGCGGGTCGACGTGTCGAGGAGTTCAGGGAGGGACCCCGGGAAGTCGGGGAGCAGGCGCAGGGCCACGAGCCAGGCGTCGATCCGGTCGCCGAGGGACGCGGCGGCGAGCGTGCCCAGCGCGTGCGCGCGGGCCTCGGGGGTCAGGTGTTCATAGGGCCTGAGCGCCGGAGGTGCGGGAGGCGGCGGCGGAACACCGGCCAGGGTGGCCGCCGTCGGGCCCGGCGGGACGCGGAACCACCACGGGGTGAGGACCCGCGCGGGGTCGGCGGCGACGCCGGTCGTACGCGGGTCGGCGCGGACCACGTCGGCGCGGGCCCTGAACTCGTCGGGGCACCCCGGCTGGTCCCCGAGGGTGAGCGTGGCCACTGTGCCCCAGCGCAGTTGCGCGTCGCAGCGCATCAGTTCGTCCCAGCCCAGCACGTGGGGGGCCAGCAACAGCAGGTGCAGGCCCGAGGGGTGCAACAGGCTCGGTGGGCGGTAGCCCGTGGGCTCGTCGGACAGCCACATGGTGTCGTGCCGGCGCAACTGGGCGATCAGCGGCCGCTTTCGCGCCTTGAACGTGCTCAGCCGATGCATGATGCCCGGACCGTCGGGGTGCCTGAACGCGCGGGCGACCACGTCCGCTTCCTTCTTGCCGAGGGTGGTCCCGTGCCTGGCGAACGTCGCGTGGCCCCGCTCCGGCCCGAGGAGTCGCAGGAGGTTGTGCCCCGCGCGCAGGACCACGGCCCGGTCGGCAAGCGTCCCGTCGCGGAAGATCCCGCGCAGTCCGTGGACGACGTACGCCGCGTCGGGCGACTCGACCAGCGCGTACTGCTCGTGTCGCGTGCGGTCGTACGGGCGGCTGTCCAGCAGCGCGCGGCCCGGGTCGGCCACCGCCATCACGCGCACCATCAGGTCGCGGTGGACGCGCGGGTGCAGCGCGAGCCGCCAGGCGGTCCGGCCGTCGGCGCGGTCGGCCAGCCGCTCCAGGTCCTCGGGTGCCAGCGCCTGGTTCGCGGCCAGGGTGTGGCGCAACACCGGTGAGCCGCGGGTGATCACGGCGTCGACGACGCGCCGGTCCGCACCGTGCGTCCCGGCCAGGATGGCGCCGCGCAGGTCGGCGGAGCACCGCTCCAGCAGCGGGACGAGGATGTGGTCCGGCGCGTGGCTCAGCAACTGCGCCGGCCCGTTCACCTTTCGCCTCCTTCGCGAGACCGTTGCACGTTAGGTGCGGGCCGGGACCGTGTCACCCGAATTCGCGCCAAACGGATACAGGTTCGGACGCTCGCACCGGCTCAGTCGGGGATGCCGCCCGCGAGCAGGAAGCGCTCGACCGGCAGCGTGGCCGCGCCCAGCGCGACCGCGTCCGGTCCCAGGCGTGCCAGTTCGATCGTGGTGCCGGCGAACGGCCTTCGCAGGGCGTGGTCCGCGGCCGCGGCCTGGATCGCGGGGAGCATGCGGCCCCCGATGGCCAGTCCCGCCCAGCCGCCCAGCACGATGCGCTGCGGGTTGAACAGGTTGACCAGGTTGCCGATGCCGACGCCCAGGTAGAGCGCGGTCGTCTCCAGGACCGATGCCGCGTCCGCGGAGATGTCCGCGGCCGCGACCAGGGCGGCGATGCGGGTCTCCTCGTCGGCGCCGGTCAGCACGTCGTCAAGGCGCAGTTCGCGGTAGCGGTCGAGGATGGCCTCGGCGCCGACGTACGCCTCCAGGCAGCCGAGCGCGCCGCAGCGGCACCGCCGTCCGCCGACGTCGACGGTCAGGTGGCCGAGTTCGCCCGCGCTGGTGGTGGAGCCGCGGTACATCTTGCCGTCGGTGACGATGGCCGCTCCGATGCCGGAGCCCAGCAGGATCATCACCGCATTGCCGACGCCCCGGCCCGAGCCGAACCACATCTCGGCCCGGCCCATCGTCTTGGCGCCGTTGTCGATGTGCAGAGGCAGATCGGTGCCCTCGCGCAGCAGACGCCGCAACGGGACCGCCTCCCAGCCGGTGGTCTGGCCGTGGACCAGCAGGTCGGCGTGCTCCCCCGGGCCCGCGTCCGCGGCGCCGTGCTCGACCAGGCCCGGCACCCCGATGCCCACGCCCATGACGGCGGACGGGTCGACGCCCGCGTCACGGCAGACCTTGTCGAGGCCGGCCAGGATGTGCCGCACGACCTCGTCCACGTCGGCACCCTGGGCGGACAACGCGAAGTCGGCGCGCGCAAGTTCGCGCATGCCGAGGTCGAACAGCTCGACCTTCACGCCGGTTTCGCCGACGTCGACGCCGATGACGCGGGCGTGGTCCGGCTCGACGCGCAGGAGCACCCGGGGGCGCCCGCCGGAACTGTCCAGCGCGCCGGCCTCGGTGACGACTCCCGCCTCGACGAGGTCGCCGACGACGTTGCTGACGGTCGCCTGGCTGAGTCCGGTCAGGCGGGTCAGGTCCGGCCTGCTGAGCGGGCCGTCGGCGTACAGCCGCTGGAGGACCTGGGCGCGGTTGGCGCGCCGCAGACCCTGCACCGTACTGAGTTTGTCGGACTGCCTGCCGGACTCCATCGTGGCTCCCACCCTCGTCGTGCCTCCACATACTTCAACCCTTGAAACAAGCTGGTCAAGCAGATTTTACCGGGAAGTTCGCCGGTGTCTTGCTCTTGACGGTGATGTTCACCGCCAGTTAAATCACACCGCGAACAAAGTCCCCTGCAGCTGAGGAGTCGGTCATCGTGCGAGTACGACGTGTTCGAAGAGTCGCCCCTGCTCTGGCACTGACCCTGTCGGCCCTCGTCCTGGCCGGATGCGGCGGGTCCGATTCGGACGACGACGGCGGCGCCTCGGGCGGCCCCGGCGGGTCCGCCGGCAAGACCATCACGTACTGGGCCACCAACCAGGGCACCAGCATCGAGCACGACAAGCAGGTGCTGCAGCCCGAACTCGACAAGTTCACGCAGCGCACCGGGATCAAGGTCGACCTCGAGGTCGTGCCGTGGGACGACCTCCTCAACCGCATCCTCGCCGCGACCACCTCCGGCAAGGGGCCGGACATCCTGAACATCGGCAACACCTGGTCCGCCTCGCTCCAGGCGACGGACGCGTTCGTGCCGATCGACGACACGGTGCTCGCCAAGGTCGGCGGCAAGGACCGCTTCCTGGCCACCCCGTACGCCGCCACCGGCGCGGAGGGCAAGCCCCCGATGGGCCTGCCGATCTACAGCAGCTCGTACGCCCTCTACTACAACAAGAAGATCTTCCGCGAGGCCGGCGTCCAACCGCCCAAGACCTGGGAAGAGATGGCCGAGGTCGGCCGCAAGCTGAGCACGGACGGCCGCTGGGGCCTCGCCCTGGAGGGCGGCAGCTACACCGAAGGCGTGCACCACGCCTTCACGTTCGGCAAGCAGTACGGCGCCGAGATCTTCACCAAGGACGGCAAGCCCGCCTTCAACTCGCCGCAGATGGTCCAGGGCGTCAAGCGGTACGTCGACCTGCTCGCCAAGGACAAGATCGTCAACCCCAGCAACGCCGAGTACAGCCAAGGCACCCAGTCGCTCAAGGACTTCGCCACCGGCAAGTCCGCGATGCTGATGTGGCAGGCCGCGCAGGGCTCGCTGGTCTCGAACGGCATGAACCCGGACGACATCGGCGTGGCGCCGATCCCGTTCCCGGCCTCCGCCCCCGCCGGGGCGCCGCGGATCAACAGCATGGTCGGCGGCATCAACATGGCGGTGTTCAAGGACTCCGACGCGAAGGACGCGGCGTTCGAGTTCATGGCCTTCATGACGAGCGCCGAGACGCAGAAGACGCTCAACAAGACGTACGGGTCGCTGCCGTCGGTCAAGGACGCCTACGACGACCCGGCCTTCCAGACCGAGGGCGTCAAGGTCTTCCAGCAGGCCCTGGCCGAAACCGCCGCACCGCTGCCGCAGGTTCCCGCGGAGAGCCAGTTCGAGACGTTGGTCGGCAACGCGGTCAAGAAGCTCATCGCTGATGCCGCGTCCGGCAAGGACGTCACCGAGGCCGCCGTCAAGTCCGCACTCGACGAGGCGCAGGAAAAGATGGTCGCCGCCGGCTGACCGCCGCGCGGGACCCCTGGAGACCGCGGTGCGGCGGCACCGCCGAGGCGGCCGGCGAATCCGTTCCGGCCCCGCCACCGCACCGCGCCCCTCCGTCACGACACGCGCCCTGGGCCGACAACACTCCCTCACCACGCTCGCCGTCAGGTAGCGCCTCTTCGGGAAGCACCCGCCCAGGCAGCGCCCACGTGAGGAAGCGCCCTCGTCAGGAAGCGCTCACCACGCCGCACCGCACCGCGCTCCCGCGCGGGGATCGCAGGAAGGAACGACCCGATGGCCGCCACGACCACCCGCCGGGACCCGGTCGCCGAGGACCCGCCGGACGACGGGCCGGGCGGCCTCGGCAAGCCGACCGCCCGCGGACGGTTCCCGCGCGGACGGTTCCGGATCCCCCGCAGAGCACTGCCGTACGTCCTGCTCGCGCCCGCCATCGTGCTCGAACTCCTCGTGCACGTCATCCCCATGGCGGTCGGTATCGGGATGAGCTTCCTGAAGCTCACCCAGTTCCACATCCGGCACTGGACCAGCGCCCCCGGGGCCGGGTTCGACAACTACCGGCTCGCGGTGGACTTCGACGGCCCGGTGGGCAAGGCCCTGCTGGACTCGTTCTGGGTGACCGTGATGTTCACGGTGCTGGTCGTCGGCATCTCCTGGCTGCTCGGCATCACCGGCGCGATCCTCATGCAGGGCGCGTTCCGCGGCCGCGGCTTCCTGCGGGCGCTGTTCCTGGTGCCGTACGCGCTGCCGGTCTACACCGGCGTGATCACCTTCGGGTTCATGTTCCAGCGCGACACCGGTCTGGTGAACCACGTGCTGGTGGACCAGCTCGGGCTGGTCGACGACCGGCCGTTCTGGCTCATCGGCGGAAACAGCTTCTGGGCGCTGGTGGTCACCGCCGTGTGGCGGACCTGGCCGTTCGCGTTCCTGTGCCTGATGGCCGCGCTGCAGAACATCCCGCGCGACGTCTACGAGGCCGCCGCGCTGGACGGCGCCGGGGTGTGGCAGCAGATCCGCCGCGTCACGATCCCGATGCTCGCGCCGGTCAACCGCGTGGTGCTGCTCGTGCTCTTCCTGTGGACCTTCAACGACTTCAACACGCCGTACGTGCTGTTCGGCAAGTCGGCGCCCGACGAAGCCGACCTCATCTCGATCCACATCTACCAGAACTCGTTCGTCACCTGGAACTTCGGCACCGGATCGGCGATGTCGGTGCTGCTGCTCCTGTTCCTGCTGCTGGTGACCGCCGTCTACCTCGGGGTGGGCCGGATACGGAGGGGGAAGTCCGATGCTTGAGCCGCGCTGGTTCCGCTGGGTGCGATGGGTCGGGCTGTCGCTGCTGACCGCTTTCGCGATGATCCCGGTGTACGTGATGGTCACGTCGTCGCTCAAGCCGCTGCCCGACGTACAGGGCAACTTCCGCTGGTGGCCGTCCGACCTGACGGTGCAGCCCTTCATCGACATCTGGGACACCGTCCCGCTCGCCGACTACTTCGTGAACAGCCTCATCGTCTCCACCACCGCCACGGTCTTCTCGGTGACGATCGCGGTGTTCGCCGCGTACACCATCAGCCGGCACCGCTTCCGCGGGCGGCAGGTCTTCTCGGTGTCGGTGCTGTCCACCCAGATGTTCCCCGGGATCCTGTTCCTGCTCCCGCTGTTCCTGCTGTTCGTCAACATCGGGAACGCCACGGGCGTCGAGCTGTACGGCAGCCGCCTCGGGCTGATCATCACCTACCTGACCTTCTCGCTCCCGTTCTCGATCTGGATGCTGGTCGGCTACTTCGACTCCATCCCCCGCGACCTGGACGAGGCCGCCCTCGTGGACGGCAACGGCCCGATCGGCGCGCTGATGCGCGTGGTGATCCCGGCCGCGTCGCCCGGGATCGTGGCCGTCGCCGTGTACGCCTTCATGACCGCATGGGGCGAGGTCCTGTTCGCGTCCGTCATGACCGACGAGTCGACCCGCACGCTCGCCGTCGGCCTGCAGGGCTATTCCACGCAGAACAACGTGTACTGGAACCAGGTGATGGCGGCGTCGCTGGTGGTCAGCGTGCCGGTCGTGGCCGGGTTCCTCTTCCTCCAGCGCTACTTGGTCGCCGGACTCACCGCGGGGGCGGTCAAGTGACTTACCCGCTCACCGACTTCGAACCCCAGCAAGTTGCTGCACACGATCCGCACAGCCGCACCGCCGGCACGACCCGGGAGACCGTACGCATGCCTGACCTGTCCGAGTTCCCCGAGGATTTCGTCTGGGGCGCGGCGACGTCCGCCTACCAGATCGAGGGCGCGGTCGCCGAAGACGGCCGACTGCCGTCGATCTGGGACACCTTCAGCCGGGTCCCGGGAGCCGTCGCCAACGGTGACACCGGCGACGTCGCCTGCGACCACTACCACCGCAGTTCCGAAGACGTCGCGCTGATGCGCTCGTTGGGCCTGGGCGCGTACCGCTTCTCCGTGGCGTGGCCCCGGATCGTCCCGACCGGCTCGGGACCGGTCAACGCCCGCGGACTCGCCTTCTACGACCGGCTCGTCGACGAACTACTGGCCGCCGGGATCCGCCCGTTCGCGACCCTCTACCACTGGGACCTCCCGCAGGGACTCCAGGACGTCGGCGGCTGGACCTCGCGCGCGACCGCCGAGCGGTTCGCCGAGTACGCCGGTGCGGTGGCGGCCGCCCTCGGCGACCGCGTCACCGACTGGACGACGCTGAACGAACCCCTGTGCTCGGCCTGGATCGGGCATCTGGAAGGCCGGATGGCGCCGGGCCTGACCGACCTGGAGGCCGCCGTACGCGCGTCCTACCACCTGCTCCTCGGCCACGGCCTCGCCACTCAGGCGATCCGCGCCGAGGCCCCGCGCACGCCGCAGGTCGGGTACGTGGTCAACCTCAGCCCGATCGAACCCGCGAGCGACCGGCTGGAGGACGTGGCGGCCGCGGTACGCGCCGACGGGCACGTGAACCGGTGGTGGCTCGACCCCGTGCACGGCCGCGGCTTCCCGGCCGACATGCGGGAGCTGTACGGCGTCGACCTGCCCGAGAGGTCCGGCGACCTCGCGGTGATCGCGCAGCCGTTGGACTACCTGGGCATCAACTACTACTTCCGCCAGATCGTCACCGCCGACCCGGACGGCCCCGCCCCCTACGCACGCCAACTCCCGGTCCCGGGCTCACCGGTCACCGGCATGGACTGGGAGGTCTACCCGGACGGCCTCGAAGAGCTGCTGGTCCGGGCGGCGGCCGAGTACGGCGCGCGCAGGCTCTACGTCACGGAGTCGGGCGCGGCCTGGCCGGACACCGTCGACGCGGACGGCGAGGTGCGGGACGCGGAGCGGACGGCGTACCTCGAAGGGCATCTCGCGGCCTGCGGGCGGGCGTTGGCCCGAGGAGTGCCCCTTGCCGGGCATTTCGCGTGGTCGCTGCTAGACAACTTCGAGTGGGCCTACGGCTACGCGCACCGCTTCGGCCTCGTGCACGTGGACTACGAGACCCAGCGCCGCACGATGAAGGACTCGGGTCGGCGCTATGCGGCGCTGATCGCCGAACACGCCGCGCTCCGGGCGGCGGAGCGTACGCCGGCTTCCTGACGACCGCGGAAAAGGCGGCGGAAAAGCAGCGGAAGCGGAGCGCGAACACGCGTCGGCCACGCCCCTGTTCGTCGCCCCGGGGTGATCCCGCGGGGCGACGCAAGGGCGTGGCCTCTGCGTGTCCGGTGGGGCTCGCTCAGGCGTCGTCGTCCTTGCGCGTCAGCGAGTCCTTGGCGCCGCGCGCCTTGTCGGCGGCGTTCTGCACCGCGTCCTTGGCCTTGCCCTTGGTCTGGTCCGTCTGGCCCTCGCCCTCGAGGCGAGAGTCTCCGGTGACCTTGCCCACGGCCTCCTTCGCCTTGCCCTTGAGCTTGTCCATCGTGCTGTCGTCGCCGGCCACGGCGTCTCCTCATGGTGCGTCGGGTGTCTGGTTACCCCCGCCTTCCACCCTGACCCCGCCAGGCATACCGCGCATCCGCCCACCGCCGTTCGGGCGACGCCGGACGCCCGGACGCGGTCAGCCCGCGTCGCTCAGCCACTTCCGGATCAGCGCGCCGAGGACAGTGGCCCACACGAGCCCGCCTGCGCCGATCAGTGCCGCGGTGATCTCGGGGGCGGGGGTGGCGACGGCGGCCACGGCTGTGACGGCGACCGTGAGCGCGAGCAGGGCGAGCATCAGGGTGCGGAGGTGGTCCCGGGCGGGTCGAGCGGGCTGTCCGGGTGGTGTGGAGGTGGACATGATCGGTGTGAACTCTCCTTCGCGGAGGGGTGTACGGAACGGCCCGGCTCTCCCTTCACGGGGTTCCGGGCGGCTTCCCGTTGTCGGCCGACGGGCGAAGGGCGAAAGCTGCGCAGGTGTCGGCTGCGCCTGCGCCGGGCACGCGACCGAGCCATCACGATAATGCAATCCGACGCCGAAGAATGAGCACATCGAACGTGATCTCGTGCAGATGCACGTGCATCTGCCCATGCATAGTTTAGCGAGACTTTCGCGGTTCCGATCGCATGGGCAGCTCACAGCCATGATCACAAATGACCGCAAGGCACTATGCATGATTGAGTCGACCAAATAGACGCGCTTCTATTATTCAAGGAGACCGCATTATCGGCACGCCGGAATCGGCACACAATAGTCACGATCGACACCGATAGCGGCTTTTGGGAAATCCCACGCCGGCAGCGAAGCCCGGCCCATCAGGCAGCGTCGCGCGCCCCGTCATGCGGTCATCATGACTGGGGTGGGGGGCGGCAGACTGGGGGGATGCGCATTCGAGTTGTCGCCGCGGACGAACTGCCGGACCTCCAGGACATCGAGGTCGCGGCGGGACGGTGCTTCCTCGACGTGGGCATGCCGGAGATCGCGGGTGACGAGCCACTGCCGCTCGGCGAGTTGGACGCGTACCGGGTCGCCGGACGTGCGTGGGTCGCGGTCGAGGGGGACGCCCGGCCCGGCGCGTACCTGATCGCCAAGTCCGTCGACGGCAACCTGCACGTCGAGCAGGTGTCCGTGCACCCGGACCACGCGCGGCGCGGTGTCGGGCGAGCCCTGATCGACCACGCCGCGGAACATGCGGCCGGGCGCGGCATGCCCGCGCTGACACTGACCACGTTCGCCGAAGTCCCGTGGAACGCCCCGTACTACGCGCGCCTGGGCTTCGCCGTGCTGCCCGAGGCGGACGCGGGACCGGAACTGCGGGCCGTGCGCGCCGAAGAGGCCGCGCACGGGCTCGACCGGTGGCCTCGCGTCTGCATGATCCGCCCGGTGTGACACCAGGCGGTGTGCGACCGAGGGTCAGTGCCGCGGGGCGAGCGACAGCGCGGCTTCCAGCGGGTCGGCGTCGGGGCGCGGGTCGATCACGGCGACGACCGGGACGGTGACGCCCGCGTCGACGTATTCCTGGATGCGCGCGCGGCAGCGCTCCGGGGTGCCGTGCACGACGAGGTCGTCCACGAGTTCGTCCGGAACCAGTTCGAGCGCCTTCTTGCGGTCGCCGGCCGCCCACGCGTCCCACATGGGCTTGAGGATCTCGCCGCGCCCCAGCCAGCGGTGGAACTCGGCGTACACCGGGACGTTGAGGTAGGAGGTGATCATGCGGCGCCCGATCGAGCGTACGAGGACCGGGTCGTCGAACGGGCACACGAAGATGCGCGCGACGATCTCCTTGCCCGGCCCGCCCGCGTGGACGTACGGCACCACCGTGCGCACGTCGTCCGGCGAGAGCCAGTTGACGATCGCGCCGTCCCCCTCGCGCCCGGCGAGCTTCAGCATGCCCTCGCGCAGCGCCGCGACCAGGATCTGCGGCGGCTCCTGGGGCACGCGGGTGAGGCGGAAGCCGCGTACCGAGAAGGTCTCGTACTGCTCGGTCACCTTCTCCCCGGTGAACGCCGCGCGCAGGAACCGGACGGTGTCGCGCACGCGGTGGTACGGCCGGTCGAACTCGGCGGCGTTCCACGACTCGACGATCAGCTGCGACGCCGACCCGACGCCGAGTTGGAACCGCCCCGGCGCCAGTTCGGCGAGGGCCGCCGCACTCATCGCGAGGGTCGCGGGTCCGCGTGTGTACGGCGACACGATGGCCGTCCCCAGCCGCACCGACGGGTCGGCGAGCGCGGCGACGGTCAGCGGGGTGAACCCGTCCAGCCCGTCGACCTCCGCCGACCAGATGTCCGTGTAGCCCGCCGCGACGAGTTCGCGCACGAGGCGCGGGTGCTCGCCCAAGGGGGCGTTGAGCGGGACGGTGATGCCGTAGCGGTACGCGTTTTCGGTAGTCACTGAGCCCTCCGCGAAGTCGACCTCACAAGTACCACACCGGGTCCCCGCTGTGGACGCCGCGTGGTCGACCTTGTGTGCGGCCACTCGATGCGGCGTCCGACGCGGAACCCTGTTGATGTTCGACTACCCGAACCAGGCCGTCGAAAAGGCCGGGCATCTGAGATAGCGTCAGACGTCCGGCGAGCTCGCGCCGGCCTCCCCGGATCGGAGCTGCGACGTGGCCAAGCTGTGCCTCAACACCTTCACCTTCTCGCCGTACGCGGGCGCGAAGGAGCCGGTCGACTTCGCCGAGCTGCTGGACGGCGTGCGGGCGGCCGGGTTCGAGGCGCTGAGCCTGGACGCCTTCACCCTCGCGGCCTACGCCGAGTCCGGCCGCACGTTGGGCCAGTTGGCGGACCGGATGCGCGCGGCCGACCTGGCATGTCCCGAGATGCTGGGGTTCGTGGTCGCCGACGACGAGGCCTCGACGCTGGACGGCGCGCGGCAGGTCGCGGAGGCGATGGCGGAGTTCGGGTCGGCGTACGCGCTGGGCATGGTCACGCTGCCCGCCGATGCCCGCTGCCGGGACCTGTTCGCCGGCTGCGCGGAGATCTTCGCGGCGGCGGGCGGCAAGGCGGCGGTGGAGTTCCTGCCGTTCACCCCGATCGCGACGATCGCGGACGCCCGCACGCTGGTCCGGCACGCGGGCGTCGAGCGGTCGGGTGTGCTGGTCGACTCGTGGCACGTCTTCAACGGGCCGAACACGCTCGACGAGCTGGCCGGGCTCCCCGTCGAGGAGCTGGCGTACGTGCAGTTCTGCGACCACCCGCAGCTCCTCGGGCCGGACGCGGACACCGCCACCGAGGCGATGTCGAACCGCGTCATGCCCGGCGACGGCGTCTTCGACCTGCACGGATTCCGCGCGGCGCTGGACACCGTCGGCTTCGACGGGCTGGTGAGCGTCGAGGTGATCAACCCGCGCCTGGCCGAGCTGGGCGTGGCCGAGTTCGCCCGGCGCGCGTGGGAGTCGGCCCGGCCGTACTGGGCCTGACCCCCACGGGCGCCCGCGCGGGTCACGCGAACTCGAGGCCGCGTCCGGTCGCTTCCCAGGCGTGGATGTCGGCGCGCACCTGGTCGCCGTGCGCGAGGACCGCGTCGATGGCGTCGTTGCCGAGCACGAGGCGCAGCGGCGTGTCGTCGGCGTCGAGCGCGGCGAGGATGGCGTCCGCCGCCTTCGCAGGGTCTCCGGGCTGCGTGCCGTCGGCGGCCACGAAGTCGACGCGGAGCTTTCCGACGGTGTCGGAGTACGCGTCGAGCGGCTCCGACGCGGTGAGGGCGCCCCCGTTGAGGTTGGTACGGAACGCGCCCGGCTCGACGATCATGACCTTGACGCCGTGCGGCGCGACCTCCTGGGCAAGCGCCTCGGTCATGCCTTCGAGCGCGAACTTGCCGGCGCAGTACGCTCCGACGCCCGCGAAGGCGAGCTGCCCGCCCATGCTGCTCATCTGGACGATCGCGCCCGTCCGCGCGGCGCGCATGTGCGGCAGCACCTCGCGGGTGAGGGCGGCCGGCCCGAAGAAGTGCAGGTCCATCAGGTCGCGCAGTTCGGCCTCGGTGGTCTCCTCGACCGCGCCGAGGTGGGCACGCCCGGCGTTGTTGACCAGCACGTCGATGCGGCCGAAGCGCTCGACGGTCTCCGCGACGGCGGCCTTGACGCGCTCCGGGTCGGTGACGTCGAGGGCGATGGCGGCGGCCCGGTCCGGGTGCGCCGCGACGACGTCCGCAAGCACCTCCGGCCTGCGGGCGGTGAGGACGACGGTGTCCCCGGCGTCCAGTGCCGCACGGGCGATCTCGCGTCCGAATCCCGAGGACGCGCCGGTGATCAGCCAGATGCGGTTCGTGCTCATGTGGGGCTCCTGTCGTACCGGGCTCGTGTGCCGTACCCCCGTTCGGCGGTACGCCAGTAAGCCTGGTCCGAGGTGCCCCGACCGGTCCAATACAAGCCGCCATAGCCGTTGGTAATGAGAACGCGGACCTGGTTTCGCGGACGCGCCGGAGCGCGGGCTTCCGGGATCAGCGGCTGATGGCGATCTCGTGCGCCACGTGCGACAACTTGTCGGGGTTGCGGACGTGGTAGGCGCCGGTGACGTAGCCGTTCTCGACACGCACGGCCAGGACGCCGTCGACCTGTCCGTTCACCCGGACCAGGAGAGCCGGTCCACCGTTGATCTCCACCGGTTCGAGCGACCTTGCCGCTTCGCGTTTCCACCAGCCGCCGGCCAGGAGGCGGGCGACCTGGTCGGCGCCCACGACGGGCCGCAGCAGGGCGTGCCGCACTCCGCCGCCGTCGCTGAGGGCGACGACGTCGGGGGCGAGGATGTCGAGCAGGGCCTGCAGTTCGCCGGTTTCCACCGCCAACTGGAAGGCGCGGAGCGCGGCCCTGGTCTGGGCCGGGGTGGCGGTGCCGCGCGGCCGGCGCGCGGCTACGTGCGCGCGGGCCCGATAGGCGAGTTGACGTACCGCGGCCGGGGTCTTGCCGACGGCCTCGGCGATCTCCTCGTACGAGAGGTCGAACACCTCGCGGAGCACGAACACCGCCCGTTCGACCGGGGCGAGCGTCTCCAGCACCAGAAGCATCGCCATCGAGACGCTGTCGGCCAGGGCAACGTCCTCCGCCACGTCCGGCGCGGTCAGCAGCGGTTCGGGCAGCCACGGCCCCACGTAGGACTCCTTGCGCCGACCCAGCGCGCGCACCCGGTCGAGGGCCTGCCGGGTGGCGATCTGCACCAGGTACGCGCGTTCCTTGCGCACCATCGCCGGATCGACGGCCGTCCACCGCAGCCAGGTCTCCTGCAGGACGTCCTCGGCGTCCGCGGCCGAACCGAGAATCTCGTAGGCAACGGTGAACAGCAGGTTGCGGTGGGCCAGGAACACTTCGGTGGCGCCGTCCGCCGCCTCGGCCCGGATGCCGCGGTCCGGCGGCTCGGGTGTGTTCGTCGCCTGTCCGCTCTCCTCGCCCATACCGCCGCTCCCGCCTGTTCGCTTCCCCGCCGTGCCCGGCCGTGGTCCGTGCACTGGACGCCGGTCGTCGCTGTCGCGTAACACCCACGACGCGTGGCCTGCATCACACGGCCCCGACTGTTACGCGCGGCGGGAGGCCGACGTCTCGTGTACGTCGGCACGCCGAGCGTACGCACCGCGAGTCCGGTGCGCCGCCGTGCCGACCAGGCGTCCCTGGCGCCCGACCACTTGAACACCTGAGAGAGGCACGCAAGATGAGCACCGGCAAATTCGCCGTCGTAGGAGCAACCGGACGACTGGGACGCCACGTCGTGGACGTCCTCTCGGAACGAGGCTTCCCCGTGGTGCCGATGTCCCGCGCCACCGGGGTGGACGTGATCAGCGGCGAGGGCCTGGCCGACGCGCTCACCGGTGTCGACGTGATCATCGACGTCGCGTCATGGCACGCCTCCGACCAGGAGGCCGCCACGGAGTTCTTCCGTACCGCCACCGCAAACCTGCACGCGGCCGGTCGGCGGGCCGGCGCCGACCGGATCGTCGCCGTGTCGATCATCGGTGCGGACAAGGCCACCGCCGGCTTCATCGCTGCCCAGCAGGTGCACGAGGAGGCCAACCTCTCCGGTCCCCTGCCCGCCCGCATCCTGCGGGCGGCCCAGTTCCACGAGTTCGTCGGACAGCTCCTGGACTGGCGGCAGGGCGACGTCGCCTACGTCCCCGCGCTGCCCACCCAGCTCGTGGCCTGCCGCACCGTGGCCGAAACGCTGGTCGACCTGGCCGCCGACCCCGACGCCGCGCAGCCCGGCCCGGGAGTGCCGGTCCCCGAGGTCGCCGGCCCCCGCAGGGAGATCCTGTCCGAGGTGGCCGAACAGCTCGGCGCACGCCGCGGCATCAAGGTGGTCGGCGTCGACGGCTCCGGCATACCCGACGCCGAGATCGCGGCGGCCGGCGGGTTCCTGCCCGGCCCGCACGCCAAGCTCGGCGGACCCACCTTCCGGGAATGGCTCGACGCCCGGTCCTGAACCGGCCGGGCGGACCTGGCCCTCCGTGGCCCCGTGGACGCGTATGCCCGTGGACCGGACGCCCGTTGGCCCTGTCACCCCTCCGGGGCCACCGAAAGAAATGAGGACTTCCATGCACGACACCTCTCCCCGGGGTGAGATCTCCCGAGGCGACGGAGGCGCTGCGGTCGTGGCGGCCGGACGGGTGCCCGGGCGCGGCGCGGTCACGCTGCTGCGGGTCGCGACCGCCCTTGCCTGCCTTGAGACCCTGGTGCAGGGCCTGCTCGCCGGAATGCTGCTGAACGGCGACGTCTCGTCGATCGACCCACACGGCGTCAACGCCTACGTGTTCGAACTGCTGGTGTTCCTCCAGGTGGTCGCGGCCGTCCTGGTGTGGCGCGGCAACCGCCGGGTGACGTGGCCGTTGAAGGCGGCCGTCGTCATCCTGGCGGCCACGTTCACCCAGACCGCACTTGGGCTGGCGAGCTCGCTCGCCGCGCATGTCACCCTCGGCGTGGCGTTGTGCGCGATGGAAACCGTGTTCGTCGTACGGGTCCTGACGCTCCGCGGGCCGCCGGCGGCGTGAGCATTTTTCGGATTTGGTCTGGACCATTGACCATATGGTCCAGACCTTTCTAGTATCGCGGCACTGCTTGGCGAACGCGTGCGGTTGCCGCGGGTTCGCCGGACGGAGCAGGTCCCACCTCCCAGCATGTCGGACCTCACTCGGGAGCAGTCTTGAGCAGTGCAACGCGCACCCGTGCTCGCCGCCCGCGCGAAGGATGGCCGTCAAGGCCCGGCGCGAGAATCACCGCCGCGCTCATCGCCTTCGTCCTCCCCCTCGGAGTGCTGATCGGCCTGTCGAAGACGGCGGCCGCGGCTACGTCGGCCACCGCCACCTACACCAGGACCCAGGATTGGGGCTCCGGCTTCGGCGCCCAGTGGGTCGTCAAGAACACCGGTACCACGACGCTGAGTTCGTGGACCGTCGAATGGGACTACCCCACCGGGACCCGGGTCACCGGGTTCTGGGACGCCGACGTCACCTCGTCGGGCAACCACTGGACCGCCCGGAACAAGTCGTGGAACGGCACCCTCTCCCCCGGCGCCAGCGTCACCTTCGGCTTCAACGGCGCCGGACCGGGCGCTCCGTCCGGCTGTCGGATCAACGGCGCCTCGTGCGACGGTGGCACCCCCGGTGACAACCCGCCCTCCGCACCGGGCACCCCGGTGGCGGGCAACGTGCAGGACCACTCGCTCACGCTGACCTGGCCGGCCGCCACCGACGACCACGGCGTGCAGAACTACGACGTCTTCCGCAACGGCACCAAGATCGCCACGGTGACCGGCACTTCGCACCCCGACACGGGGCTGTCCGCCGGGACCACGTACATCTACACCGTGACCGCCCGGGACACCGCGGGCCAGAGCGGGCCCCCGTCGCCGGAGGTCTCGGTGACCACCACCGGTGGAGGCGGGCCGGGCGGCGACAAGATCCGGCTCGGATACTTCACCAACTGGGGTGTCTACCAGCGCAATTACCACGTGAAGAACCTCGTCACGTCGGGATCCGCGAGCAAACTCACGCACATCAACTACGCGTTCGGCAACGTCACGGGCGGCGCCTGCACGATCGGCGACGCGTACGCGGACTACCAGAAGACGTACGACGCGGCCTCCTCGGTCGACGGCGTGGCGGACACCTGGGACCAGCCGATCGCCGGCAACATCAACCAACTGCGCAAGCTCAAGCAGCAGTACCCGAACATCAAGATCCTGTGGTCGTTCGGCGGCTGGACCTGGTCCGGCGGATTCGGGCAGGCCGCGCAGAACCCGGCGGCGTTCGCCGAGTCCTGCTACCGGCTGGTCGAAGACCCGCGCTGGGCCGACGTGTTCGACGGCATCGACATCGACTGGGAGTACCCCAACGCCTGCGGTCTGACCTGTGACAGCAGCGGATCGGCGAGCCTGCGCACCATGATGTCCGCGCTGCGCGCCCGGTTCGGCGCGAACTACCTGGTCACCGCCGCGGTCACGGCGGACGCCACGCCGGGCGGCAAGATCGACGCCGCGGACTACGCGGGCGCCGCGCAGTACATGGACTGGCTCAACGTCATGACGTACGACTTCTTCGGGACGTGGGCGACCACCGGTCCGACGGCCCCGCACTCCCCGCTGACGTCGTACCCCGGCATCCCGACCGCCGGGTTCAACAGCGACGCGGCGATCCAGAAGTACAAGGCCAAGGGCATCCCGGCGGCCAAGCTGAACCTCGGCATCGGCTTCTACGGCCGGGGCTGGACCGGGGTCACGCAGAGCGCCCCCGGCGGCACCGCCACCGGACCGGCGCCGGGCACGTACGAACAGGGCAACGAGGACTACAAGGTGCTCCGCAACACCTGTCCGCCGACCGGCACGATCGCCGGGACCGCGTACGCGCACTGCGGATCGAACTGGTGGAGCTACGACACCCCCGCGACCATCGCCACGAAGATGGCGTACGCCAAGAACCAGGGCCTCGGCGGCGCGTTCTTCTGGGAGTTCAGCGGCGACACCGCCAACGGAGAACTGCTGACCGCCATCAACAACGCGCTCAAGTAGCGCCCACGCCGGGGGACGGCGCCCGCCACCCCCTTTGACGAACCCGGGGCAAGGGCCCGTCCCCCGTGCCCCGGGTTCACCATGCCCGTCCACCATGCGGGTTCACCGCGTGGGCTCACGCGCGGGCCACGGCGTGGGTTCACGGCTGGACGACGTAGCGTCCGCGGACGCCGCCCTTGGCCACCACGCGGTGGGCTTCACCCACCTGGTCCAGGGACACGACCGCGAAGACGCGGGCGGGCAGTTCGCCCGCGGCGGTACGGTCCAGCAGGCCGGCGAGCCGGGCGCCGTCGGGGACGGTGACGACGGCCGTCACCGAGATGCCGCGCTCGGCGGGCGGCCCGAGGTTCGGCCGGACTCCCACGAAGGCGCCCCCGTCGCGCACCAGCGCCAGCGCCGGCTCCTGCATCGCCGCAGTGTCGGCGACCGCGTCCCAGCCCGGCTCGGTGTGTGCGACGAAATCCACGCCGAGGCCGCGGACGAACTCCTCGTCCCCGGGACGGGCCAGACCGGTCACCTGCCAGCCGCGCTGCCGGGCGAGCGAGGCGACGTACGCCCCGGCCGCTCCGGCCGCGCCGGTGACCAGCAGGCGGTTGCCGGTCGCCGGAGCGTCGCCGAGCAGGTCGACGATCTGCGCGGCGGCCAGCGAGTTGAGCGGCACGGTCGACGCGGTGATCAGGTCGAGGCCGTCCGGCACGACGGCGACATCCGCCGCCGCGACGACGATCTGTTCGGCATACGTACCAAAGTCGCGGTCGAAGCCGTCCACCATGCCGGCGACCCGGCTGCCGACCTGGAGTGCGACGTCGGGCCCGGCGGCGACGACAGTGCCCGCGAAGTCCCAGCCCAGTCCGGTGTATTCGGTCTGGTTGACCAGGCCTATTGAATGGAAGAACCCGCCGGCGACGCCGAGGTCGACGGGGTTGACCGCCGCGCCCGCGACGGCGACCCGTACCTGGCCGGGGCCCGGCTCGACGAGGGGGACGTCGACGACCTCGATCGAGTCCGGCCCGCTCGGCGTACGGACGACGGCGGCACGAAAGGTGGGGGTGTTCATGGTGGCTGCTCCCGAAATGTCGTGGCGTTTGCTTCCGTGCTTCATCCTGGTGGGGTTACTCTCCATCGGGAAGTGGGCACTTCAAAGTGCGTACACCACCACCAGGTGCGGAAGGAGCGTGCACAATGCCGACACGGACGACAGGGCACAAGCGCGAGCACGACAAGGCGGCCTACGACGCGTTCCTCGCCGGCTGCCCCAGCCGACAGCTGCTCGACCGGGTGTCCGACAAGTGGGTGGCCCTGATCCTCGCCGCGCTCGGCAGCGACGGACCCCATCCGCGTGGCACCGACGCCCGGGCCGCGGAGCCGCGGGCGATGCGCTACTCCGAACTGTCCCGGCGTCTGGCGGGCGTCAGCCAGAAGATGCTGACGCAGACCCTGCGCGCCCTGGAACGGGACGGGCTGCTCACGCGCACCGTCACACCGACCGTGCCGGTCACCGTGACCTACGAACTCACCGAGCGGGGCCTGTCGTTGCAGCGTGTGCTCGACGGCCTCAAGGAGTGGGCCGAGGCGAACATGGACGACGTGTTCGTCTCCCGAGCGGAGTACGACGCCGCCTCGTCCTGAGATGCGGTGGTCGAGGGTCAGGCGGGAGTGTCGCCTTGGCGCTCACCCAGGGGCTCCGCGTGCCAGCGCCATTTGCCTTGGCGGCGGTCGTGGCCGGGGATCTCGGCTCGGCCGGTGGCCCAGAGCAGGGTCTGCCAGCGGTGGGTGTCGGCGGGGGCCTCGGGGAAGAGGCGGGCGAGGGTGCGGTCGCAGAGGTCGCTGGGCGGGGTGAAGTCCACACCGAGGCCGGCGCCGATGTCGTACGCGTGCACCAGGGTCTCCACCACGCCCATCGCGGCGAAGCCCTCGGGGTCCGAGACGCCGTACGAGTGGTAGCCGCGCACGGTCGGCGCACGCAGGGCGACCAGCGCGGCGAGCATGCCGGCGGTGGCCTCCAGCACCTCGAACACGGCCTCGGGGTCGGCCTCGCGGTCGACCATGACCGTGTTGCCCGGGCCGCCTTCGCGCGGGTACGTGTAGACGAACGGCACGTAGTGCGTCACCGGGGGCGTCGGCGCCGCGATCTGCCCGGCGTACGCGAAGAGGTCGTCGGCCAGGTGCTCCGCGGTCTCCCAGCAGTCCCAGTCCAGCGCGCCCGCCTTGGCCGACCAGTCGGCGTCGGCGGGGGCGCGGCGGAAGGCGGCGATCGCGAGGGAGACGGCGTACTCGACGTCGCCCGCGCTGACGGGTACGCGCGACGTGCCGTCACCGTCGGTGGCGGAGGGGGCAAGCGAATCGGCCATGACGGGAACCGTACCCGTGAGGGCGCCGGACGTCACTCCGCGCGCGGCTCGGTACGTCAGACCGCGCGCGGCACGGTCGCCTGGTAGGCGGTGAACAGCGGGACGGTCCCCGATGCGTCCATCACGGCACACGCGAACGGCCGGTCGAAGTTCAGGTCGAGGGTCGGCGCGGGCGGGTGCCAGCTCATGTAGTCCATGCGGACCTCGGTGACGGACGCCGCCTCCACGCCCTCCTCGTCGACCCGGATCAGCGACTCCTGGTCCACGCGGTCGACGAACAGCGGTTCGGGCGACAGCGCGCCGAACTCCGCGGCGCCGTCGGCGAGCGCGAGTTCGACGCCGAGCCCTGGGAGGTGGTCGTGCACCTCCAGTGAGGTGCGCAGCGCGAACCGCGGTAGCCGCAGCGAGACTTCGTCGTACGGCACCGCGTTCCCGGCGCTGCGCGGCGCCCAGGCCGCGGACATCGCCGGGGCGGGCGGCATGCCCTCGGGGCCGAGCGCAAAGCGGATGAGCGCGGGCCGCTCGCCGGCACACGGGAGTTCGACCACGTGCACGGTGCCGCCGTACGCCCCGATCGTCCACACGTCGCCCGCCGGCACCTTGCGGAACATGGTCGGGACGTCCTCGGGCTTGCCCTGTGCGGGTGTGAAGGGGCGGGCGAGGGTGTCGTGGCGGTTGAACGGCTCGGACCAACGTGCTTTCAGAGCGAGCACGTTCACGAGTATCAGGCGGGTGAGCGGCCCCGGGTCGGCGGGCATGCGGTCGATGAGGCCGCCGGTGGCGCGCGTGATCCACGCGTCGATCGCGGCCGGGTCGCCCAGGTCCCCGAACTCGATGACCGGCAGGCCGTCGCGGAAGGTCTCGCGCAAGGGCGCGCGGCTCCAGATGCCGGTGGCGACCGCGAGCGCGTCGGTCGCGGCGAGGTCCCGGGCCACCGCGTTCACCAGCGGCTCCGCCTCGGGCCCCGCGACGCCCAGCAGGTCGGCCAGTTCCTCGGCGGTGTCGCCGAGCGCGCCGCACGATATCCCGGCCAGCGCGAGCCACAGGCCGGTCGGCGAGCAGACCACGTCGCCGCCCGCCGCCTCGACGGCCGGGTCCGACAACATTTGGTCCAGCCAGCGGGATCCCAACTCGCGAATCTCCCCCGCGTATTCACGGACAGTCAACCCGCACTCGCCGTGGGCCATGAAACCGCCTCGCCGTGTCGAAGATCGCCGGATCTCCACACTAACGCGGGCCGGGACGCCATCGCGGCGCGCCGTGGCGGGCGGCTGGAAACCTCCGCCCCGGAGGGCGACAATCCGGCGATGGGACATGATCACGAAGACGCCGTGCGCCGGATGCTCGACAAGCAGGAGATCCACGAGGTGGTGCTCCGCTACTGCCGCGGCGTGGACCGGATGGATCTGGACGCGGTACGCGACTGCTACCACCCCGACGCGACCGACGACCACGGCAGCTTCTCCGGCGACGTCGACGCCTTTGTGGCGTGGATCGGGCGGCTCCTGCCGCGCTACTCGATGACCATGCACCTGGTGGCGAACCACCTCGCCGAATTCGCCGGGCCGGACCTGGCGCGCGCGGAGACGTACGGCGTCGCCTTCCACCGCACGGACTCCCCCGACCCGCGCGGCAACCTGACCACCGGCTTCCGGTACGTGGACGACTTCCGGCGCCGCGACGGCCGCTGGCGCATCGCACGGCGCGTCGCCACGACCGAGTGGGTCCGCGTGGACGACCCGGCGGCGCACTGGCCGATCCCCGAGGGCATGCTCACCGGCCGCCGCGACCGCACCGACGCGGTCTATGCGCCGCTGACCTGACGCGGCCCGAAGCGGATCGCGTCCACCCCGCCTCCATCATTAGACGCAATTCCCAGTCTTGTTTTCTTGCGTCCATCTCAATACGGTCTGCCGCGTCGGGGGCGCATCAACCAGGCGACGGAAGAGGGCTGGGCTCATGGCGATTTCCCGCAGATCCGTACTGTCCACCGGCGGCGCGGCCGGGGCCGCACTCCTCGCGGGGACCGCGGGCGCGGCGACCGCGGAAGCCGCACCCGCGGCGACCGGGTCGGCCCCCGCCGCCGCGGCGGCGTCCGACCCGTCCTCGGCCCTGCTGTGGCAGCAGCCCGGGCGGATCGGCGCACCCAGCGTGACCGGCCTGCACCTCCAGTTCGGTGCGGACGCGTCCGCCGAGGTCGTGGTCTCCTGGCTCACCCCGCAGCCGGTCGCGCGGCCGCGCGTGCGCTACGGCACCGTCGACGACGGCTTCGGCCGCAGCGTCGACGCGGAGACCCGGCACTACCGCGACGGACTGTCCGGCGTCGAGGTCTTCGTCCACCACGCACGCCTGAGCCGGCTGCGGCCCGCGACGCGGTACGTCTACTTCGCGAGCCACGAAGGCGCCGCGCCCGAGACGGGCGTGTTCGACACCGCGCAGCGCGGCCGCCACCGCTTCACCTTCACCAGCTTCGGCGACCAGGCCACCGCGAACCTCCGCAAGGAGATCAAGCTGCCGCCCGGCACGCCGTCGCCGAACGGGCCGTACCCGCTGTCCTCGACCAACAACATCGGCACCCAGGCCTCCTCCGACATCGTCGCCGCGGTCGAACGGGTCGCGCCGCTCTTCAACCTCGTCAACGGCGACCTCTGCTACGCGGGCGTGGCGGGCATCTTCGGCCAGGACCGCGTCGCGACCTGGGCCGACTGGTTCATCTCCAACAGCCGCTCGGCGCGCTTCCGGCCGTGGATGCCGTGCGTCGGCAACCACGAGAACGAGAAGGGCAACGGGCCGCTGGGGGCGTCGGCATACCAGGCGTACTTCACGACCCCGGACTCCGGGACCGACCGCGAGATGAAGGGCCTGTGGTACTCCTTCACCGCGGGCTCGGTACGCGTCATCAGCGTCGCCAACTGCGACGTGGCGATCCAGGACGCGGGCGACAGCTACATCCGCGGCTACTCCGGCGGCGCCCAGCGGGCCTGGCTGGAACGCGAACTGCGCGCCGCCCGCGCGGACCGCGACATCGACTGGATCGTCGTGTGCATGCACCAGCCTTTCATCTCCAGCACGAGGAGCGGCAACGGCAGCGACCTGGGCGTACGCGAGTCCTGGGGCCCGCTCTTCGACCAGTACGGCGTCGACCTGGTCGTCAGCGGCCACGAGCACCACTACGAGCGCTCCCACCCGCTGCGCGGCCGCCTCCCCAACGAGACCCGCACCCCGACCCCGGCCGCCACCCGCAAGGACGTCATCGACACCAGCCTCGGCACCGTGCACATGATCATCGGCGGCGGCGGCAACTTCGCGAGTTCGCACACCAACCTCTTCGACCGCCCGCAGGGTCGTGTCATCGTCGCCCGCAGCGACCAGGACAGCCCGGTCCTCCCGGGCCACAAGGACTCGGTCTGGGTGACCGAGGACGCCCCGTGGGCCTCCGTGCAGGACCGCGAACACCCGCACGGCTTCGCCGCGTTCGACGTCGACCCCGGCGACCGCAAGTCGGGCCGTACCCGCATCAACGTCACCTACTACACCTTCCAGGGCGCCCACGGCGCTCTCACCCCCGTCGACCGCTTCACCCTCGAACGCCCTCGCAGCGACGCCCGCCGCTGAGCGCCTGCCCTGCGAGGCCGCCCCGGTGACCTCGCAGGGCGACCCACCCGCCCGCTTCAGCCCGCGCGGTGGAAGCGCCAGGCCACGTGCGGGGCGAAGGCATGAACGGTGGCGCGGAGCCGGATGCGGTCGGGGTTCGGGCAGATCTTGCGCACCGTGCGTGGCGTGGTTCCGGTGCCGTCGGGAGCCAGGACGACCTTGATGTAGTGGATGTACTGCACGGATTCGTTGCCGAGGTTGTTGGACGTCTCGATCCGCCTCACCGGCACCCCCACCGCCGCGACACGCGACCAGGGAATGAACCGGCCCGGCCTGAGCCCCCACGCGATGTGCACCCCGGCCGAGTCCACCACGACCGCGGGCCGCCGGGTCACGAGGAAGAAGGTGTTCCAGAAGCCCAACCAGGCGGTCCCAATCGTCATGGCGACCATGAGGACGCCGGACAACGAAGCAAACTCGAAGAAACTGTGGGTGAACACCTGCGCCGCGATCACCACGCCGGCGACGCTCATCGCCGTCGCCGCGGCCAGGTACCAGGCGTTGTAACGAACGACGTACGCACGCGGGTCGGCTGGATCGGGCCGTGGCCGAGCGGGCGACGGCGAGCAGGCCACTCCCGGCGCGGGCGCAGTCGGCGGGGCCCCGGTCGGCCGCGGCGTACCCACGGGCCCAGGCGTACTCGGTGCCGCGGGCGGGCCCGGGGGTCGGGTGGGTCTGGGCGGTCGCGCGAACGGGTTCATCGGCGGGCTCCGTCGCTGGAGTTGTCGGCTCACCCGAGTGTCCGGGCACGCCGACGCCTCCGGCCACGGGACAGTCCCTCATTCCCTTGGAAGTCCCGTGTGTTCCAGGGCCCTTCGCCGACGGCCCAACTTCCTTTCCGTTCCCGGCCTACGGCACGCTGACGCCCGGCGTCTCCTTCGGGTGGGGTTGGGCCGGGATCGCTTCCCCCCTGGGGTCGGCCGGGGCGTAGGCGGGCTTGCGGAAGACGCGGGTGGCGTGGATCTGGCCCAGGCCCTCGGGGATCTCCGGGTCCGGCTGCGGGAGTCCGGGGCGCAGGTGCTCCTCGACGGAGATGTACTTGAGGCCGGCGCGCAGGTCGGCGTCGTTGCGCAGGCGTACGACCAGCGGGAATTCCGCGAGGGCCGTGGTGTCGAACAGGCCGGTGGTGTAGATGAGCTGCACGCCGAGGGCGTCGGCGACGGCGCGCTGCAGCTCCAGCAGGTAGGACGCGTTCGCGCGGCCGATCGGGTTGTCCAGGAAGAGCGTTCCCGCGTGGCGGTGCCGGGACCGGCCTCGATCGTTGCTGCGCAGGGCGGCCATCGTGCAGTACAGCGCAATGGCCGCGGTCAGGAGCTGGCCACCGGAGAAGACGTCGCCCATCTGCCCCACAGGCACCCGTTCGGCGCGCAGCACGGAGTCCGGCTTCAGGATCTCGACCTGCACGCCGCGCGGTTCGAGGCCCGCGTGCACGCCGCGCAGCAGCAGGGTCATGCCGTCGCGGCGCACCGGGGCGGCATTGGGGCCGCGGCGCGCGGTACGGGTGGCCTCGTCGACGACCTCGCCGAGCCGCTCGGACAGGTGTGCCGCGTCGGGGTCGTCGAACCGGATACGCAGGAACTCCTGCCCCGACCACTCCCCCAGTTCCTCCGGCAGCCGCGAAAGGCGCTGCGCCGCACGGAGGGTCGTCAGTGCCGCGTCGACCATGCCGCGCAGGCGGTCGACGATGCTGTCGCGGTTGCGTTCGATCTGGGCCAGTTCGTCGGTCAGTACGCGCAGCCGCGGCTCGAACGCGGCGGCCCAGGCGAGCGCGTGGTCCGGCAGGGCGGACAGCGGGAGTTCGCGGATCTGCTGGCGTGCGGGCATGCGCACCTGCTCGAACCGGGTGGCACCGGCGTGCCGTACGACCGCCTCCGCGCGCTCGCGCACCTGCCCTTCGGCGGCCGACAGTTCGCCCGCCGCGGTACGCAGCGCGCGCCGGAAGGCGGTCGCCGCCTCGCGCGCTTCCGTCGCGGACCCCTCGAAGGGCGCCGCCGGTTCGTCGTCCGCGGACTGCTCGGCCGCCGGCAGCGTGTCGGTGAGCGAGACCGAGATCTCGGCGAAGACCGAGGCACCGGACTCCGCGTCGGACAGGGCGCGGACGAGCCGCGTGTGGGCGTCCCGTGCGGCCTCCACCTCCTCGCCGCACGTCGCGTGTTCCGCCGCGGCCTCGCGCAACAGCTCCTGGGCGTGCGCCGGATCGCGCGGTACGCGGTCCTCGGGCAGTTCGACGTGCGCGTCGCGGCCGTCGCCGGGTGCGTGCCGTTCGACCTCGCCGCGCAGGCGGCCGAGGAGTTCGTTGGCGGCGTCGGCCCGGCCTTCGAGGGTGCGTACCTGCTCCTCCGCGCGGGCACCGGCGGCGAGCCGCGAGGGCCCGTCGGCGCCGTCGGGACCTTCGAGGAGTTCGGCGGCGTGTTTGCGCACGCGCGCGGACAGACGGTCCAACGCGGCTTGTGCGGCGGCCTGTTCGCTCTCCGCTCGGGCCTGCTCGGCACGCAGGTCGGCGCCGACGCCGACCTTGTCGTAGAGCACCGAGGCGGTCCGGTACGCCTCCCGCAGCGACGGCAGCGCCGCGGGCGGCTCCGACGACGCGGCCGGGTCGTCGCCCTCCGGCGCGCCGCTGATCTCGGCGCGTTCCTCCAGGAGCGCGCGCGTGGTCCGCCGCGCGTCGTCGGCGGCCCGCTGGGCTTGGCGGCGGTCCTGGTCGGCGGCGCGGGCCAGCAGCAGGTTGGCCTCGGCGGCCCGCTCGTGCTCGCCGGTCTCCTGGTCGAGTTCGCGGATGCGGCGCGTCCAGCCCGCGCGTTCGCGGAGGCGGAAGGCGAGGCCGGCGAGGGTGTCGGCGCGGCGGCGGGCGAGCTGGGCGGCGTCCATGCGGCGGTCGCGCCGGTCCACGGCCCGGGCGCGCACGGTCTCGGCCGTCGCGGCGGCGGCCTCGGCCGCGGATCCCGCGGCGCGCGCGGCGACCAGCGCCTCGGTGGCGGCTTCGACGGCCGTGGCGAGTTCACCCACGCGGCCGACCGGGCACGAGGTGCGCCACGCGGCGAGGCGGCCGGCGAGCGTACGGTCGCCGTCGAGGCGGGCGGCCCGCTCGCGGATGGCGTCGTCGCGGTCGGTCGCCCGGCGGCGCAGCGCCGTGCGCTCGGTGTCGGCGGCGCGTTCGTCGTGCATGGCCGGGTTCGGCGGGACGAGGAACACCGCTTCGGCGGCCGGTGTTTCGGCGCGGGCGGCGAGGAGCGCGGCCGGCGTGCCGACCGCGACGGCGGACCGCGGCAGCAGTGCCGCTTCCGCCAACACCTCGCGCGCCCGCGCAATTTCGTGCGGTGCGGTGACGACGACACCGTCCACCAGGTCGGGGTGGGCGTCCAGGACGGACGCGTGGCGCCCCGGCGCCACGGACTGCGCGAGGTAGCGCCAGCCCGGCAGCGCGGGGATGCCGTGCTCGCCCAAGTACTCGACGGCGGCCAGGACATCCGGGCTGGGGGGCAGCAGGCCGCCGTCGCCGAGCGCGGCGAGGATGCGGCTGTCCTCGGCGGCGTCGGTGCGCAGTTGGAAGAGCGCGCGCTCGCCGTCCGCGACCGCGTCGGCGAGTTGGCCGCCCAGGATGTCCGCGGCCCGGTCGAGCACCGCGGCGGGGCCGCCGGGGCCGTCGGCGTCCTGGCCGCTCGGGCCGGCTCCCGAGGAGCGTCCGAATGACCTTTCCAGACCCAGGAGTTCGGCTACGCGCGGTTCGTCCAGGAGTTCCTGCGCGGAGGCCCGTACGCCCTGAAGGTCGTGCTCGGCCGCGCCCAGCTTGTCGGCTGCTCGTGCCGCGGCCAGTTGGGCGCGGCCGCGTTCGGATTCGGCGTCGCGTACGGTCGCCGCCGCCTGTTCGACGGCGGCGCGCGCCTCGCCCCACGCCGTCGCCGCGGACTTCTCCTCGGCGGCGGCGCGTTCGGCGGCTTCCGCCGGGTCGTCCTCCTCGGCGATCCAGCCCGCCTCGACGGCCTGGCCGAGTTCGCTGCCGACCTCGTTGAGCCGGGCGCGCAGGTGCACCGCCTCGCTGCGGGTGCGCTGCGACTCGGTCGCGGCCACGGTCGCGGCACGCTGGGCGGTCTCGCCCCGCTCCTGGAGTTCGGCGGCGCGCTGCTCCTCCTGGTCCGCGCGTTCCTCGGCGACGGCCGCCGCCGCGGTGAGGGCGCGGACCAGCGCCCCGGCCGCGGCCTGGCGGGCGGCGAGGGCCGGGGCCGCGTCGCGTTCGGCGGCCTGGATGGCGGTGGCGACGCGTTCCGCGCGGTCCACGGCGGAGCGCTGGCGCAGCACGGCCTCGGTGCCCAGCCACGCCGCGTGCATGCCGCGAGCCTCGGTCAACTCCCGCTTCAGGGAAGCCCCGTCGGCCTCCGCGGCGGCAAGCCGCATGGTCGCGTGCCGGTGGGTGATCTCGGCGGTGATGAGCGCGGTGTGCGCGCGGGAGCGCTGGGCGGCGTCGACGGATTCGGCCGCCGCGGCGACCCGGTCGGACAGGTCGGCGGCCCGACTGCGCTCGCGGTCGGCGCGCAGCGCGAGTTGGCGGCCGAGCGCGCGGGCGTCCTCCTCGGCCGCGTGGTGTCCGGCGCGGACCCGGGCCCGCTGGTCGGACGCCTCGGCCAGGGCGTGCAGCAGTCCGGTCGCGCCCGCCACGAAGTCGCGCTCGGCCATGAGTTCGGCGCGTTGCGAGAGTTTGGCGGCGAACCCGTCCACGAGGTCGGCCAGCCCGTCGGTGTCGGCGGTGTCCGTGACCGCGCGCAGCAGCAGGTCCACGAAGTCCGCGTCGTTCTTGACCGCGAACAGGCCGGCCGCCTCGCCTTCGTCCGCGTTCATCTCGCGCTGGTAGCGGAAGAGTTCGGGGTCGAGGCCCAGGTGGTTGAGGTGGTCGTTCCAGCGCTCGTGGATCTCCTCCCAGACGACGTCGACGTCCGGGTAGAGCTTGGCGGTCTCGGCGAGGGCGTCGCGGAAGCCGCGCATCGTGCGGCGGCGTCCGGCGGAGACGACCGGCAGGTCGTCCAGGGTCAGACCGGGACCGGGGCGGAACGAGTACCACGCCTCGGCGAACTTGCGCGGGTCCGACGACACCTGGCGCCCGCGCCACTCGCTCACCTTGCCGACCACGACCAGTTCACCGGTGAGGGTGTGCTGCCACTCCAGCGCCACGTGGCCGCAGTCGTCGGCGAGCAGGAACTTGCGCAGGACGCCGGAACTGGCGCCGCCGAGCGTGTTGCGGTGGCCCGGCAGCATGACCGAGAAGATCAGCTTGAGCAGTACGGACTTGCCGCCGCCGTTCTCCAGGAACAGCACGCCCGCGGGTGCGGGGCGGCGCGGCGGGCCGACCGGCTCGCCCTCGAAGAGCTGGGCCTGCCGGGGCGCCGGGTCGGGCACCGGCTCGCCGACGCCGCGCAGGTCGAGCACGGTGTCGGCGTAGCGCGCACCCGCGGGCCCGATGGAGAACAGGCGGACGCGGGACAGCTCGTACATCGGTGGCGTTCTTCTCTCGGCTCGGCGGGGTCAGGACTGGGGGATCGTGGATCGTGGCGCTGGGTTGGAGGCGGCGGGGTCGGACGGGGGGGTCGTACAGCGGGGTCGGTCGGGTCGGACGGCAGTCGGGGAAGCCAGGCGGCAAGCAGCACCGGCGGGTTGCCCGTGCGGTGCCCGCCGCGGACGTACGCGCCGCTCAGACGCCGTGGAACGGCAGCCCCGCCCCCGGGGCCAACTCGCCCGCGTCGTCGGACGGCGGAACCAGTGTCGCGCCGCCGTCCGACACCGGGACGACGCCCAGTTCGAGCAGCTCGCTCATCGCGGCGGTCCCGGCCATGTCCCGCACCTGGAGCTGGTAGCGCGCGGTCGTGCGGTATGTGCCGCCCGCCTCGTCGGACACACGTTGCAGGAACCCGGAGTCGACGAGGAACGCGACCGCCTTGCCGACGATCCCGATCGTCGACGCCGACAACCTGCGCGCGTCCTTGGTGGCGCCCGTCGCGCTGCGCCGCGCGTACACGCGCCACGCGGCTTCCAGGCCGGGCGAGTCGACCGCCGGATCGATGTTCTCCCCCGCCTGCTCGGCGCGTTCCTCCAGGCGGCGGCAGGCCTGCCGCACGAAGGAGTCCACGCCGTGCACGCTGATGCGGCCGACGTACGAGTCCTCCGCCAGGTCGTCGGGGCGGGGGAACGCGAGGGCCGCTATGGCGAGATGCGCCAGCCCGTGCAGGAACCGGTCGGTGGACTCGGACGACGCGCGCCGCGCGTAGTCGCTCATCCGCACCGCGAAGACGGAGTCCTCGGCCGCGGTCACCGCCATTCCGGCGCGCGGCGACACCTCCAGTACGACGAGGCCCAGGCCCGCGGCCACGGCGTCGCACAGTGACGCGAAACGCGGGTCCTCGCGGTGGCGGCGGACCAGTTCGGCGTACTCCGCGTCGCGCGCCGGCAGCAGCTTCGGCTGGAGGCCGAACGCGACGAGGCGGGCCGCGTCGCTGACGTCGCCCGGCGTGATCGGGGCAGGCTGGGGCGGGCCCGCGTGCGGGGCACCGGCGTGCCCCGCGGCGCCGGCCCCGACCCCGGCGAGGTGGCGGTCCTGGACGGGGAACCCGGTCGGCTCGGTCATGCGGTCCCCTGCCCGTCTTGCGATACGTCCATCAGGCTGATCACGTCCACGTCCACGTCCACGTCCACGCTCGCATCCATGTCCATCTCCGGGACGCCGTCGCCGCGTTCGCCCGGGCCCGCCCCCGATCCCGGGACCGTTCCCGGGCCGGCCTCCGGTTCCGCGGACAACAACGCGGTGCCCACGATGAGGTCGGCCCCGCCCACCTCCGGGTCGTCCAGCACCACGCCGTCGTCGATCGCCACGAGCAGCGACCGGTCCCCCTGCCGCAGCGCGGTGCCGACCGGGGGCGACGCGGCGTGGAAGGCCAGCAGCGCGACCAGGTACGGCAGGTCGGGGTCACCCGCGCGCGCCTCCGCGAGCAGCCCGGACAGCCGGCGCGGCGCGTCCGGCGGCAGGTCCAGCAGCGCGGCGGCCGCGTCGTGCTGGGCCTCGCTGAAGCGGCTGTCGTCCGGGGTCGCGACAAGGTCCGGCTCGGGAATCTCGGCCCCGAGGTGTTCGCGCTCCAGGGGCGGCGTGAGCAGGAGCTCGGTCAGATCGTGCAGGCGTACCGCGACCGGGGTGCGCAGCCCGGTCCCGGACGCGAAGAAGCTGTCGGTGACCGAGCGGGCGTCGCCGACGCCCAGTTCGAGGACCGGGCGCAGGAGTTGGCCGTACAGATCGAGTCCGGGGCGCTGCGGGCGGGCGGCGAACGACTGCCGGTCCTGCTCCGCGCGGAACAGCGGCCCGGCCTCCATGAGTCGGGTCTGCAACTGCGTGTGGCGGCGGATGCAGTCCTGCACGATGTCGACCAACTCGGCGGCGCTGCGCTTGTGCTCGGGCTCCTCGGCCTCGTCGCGGGCCCGCCGGATGTTGGTGAGGATCGCGTTCTCGTGCCGGTAGCGCTCGGCGACGTGGTCGAGCGCCTCGTCTATGAGGTCGGGTACGGCCTTGAGCCAGTCGACCGCGCGGACGTTGCGGCGGGTGGCCTCCAGGGCGCGGCGCAGCGTCTCGGCGTACTGCACCGTGCGGTAGCGGGCCTGTTCGGCGGCGAACCGCGCCTCGGCGAGGCGGCCGCGGCGGATCAGGTGTTCGAGTTTGACCTCGGCGGCGATCTGCGCGCTCGTGACGTCGGTGTCGAGCGCGCCGACGAGGACGTTGACCGCCTCGTCGGTGGCGCGCAGGAAGATGTCGCCGTTCGGGCCCGGCACTTCCTCGAGGAGCTTGAAGTCGTAGTCGCGCCGGACGTATCCGCCGCCTTGCGTCAGCGTCCCGTAGACCGCCCGGAAGCCCCGGTCGACGCTGCCGACGTTGATGAGGTTCTCCAGCACCCAGCGGGCGACCCGCTCGTGCTCGGCCGCGCCGCGCTCGGGGGCCTGCGCGGCGACGCGCGGCCGGAGCCGGGCGACGACCTCCTCGTGATCGGCGCCCGTGTCGAAGTCCATGGTCACGGTGACCAGGTCGATGGCGGTGAGGCCGATCTCGGCCATCGCGTACACCGAGTACTCGCCCGCGAGATTGACCTTGCGCGCCTCCAGGTCGTGCAGCGGCGCGGTGCAGGCCAGCGCCTTCAGGCGGCGCGCGAGCCCGTCCTCGGTGACCCCGGAGCGGTACGGCACGGCCCCGGGGAGGTGCGGGGCGCTGTGCGGGGTGCCAAGAGGGGCAGCCTGGGCGGAAACGGTCACGGTCGACAAGAGTAGAGCGTCGGGGCGACAGTCCCGGCCGTGCCTCGCCGGTGTCGTGGGGAGCCGATTGCTCCGGTCGGACGCGGCCGGTCGAGGGGCCTTCGGTGGGCAACGCTACCCGATCGGGTGCGCCCGCCCGGGGGCCGTGGTCGCGGCGGGGGTCGACGTACCGTCGGCGCGGGATCGTCGCTCTGTCGTCACGGGGTCGTCGCCGGGTCGACGCGACGTCACCGGGGCGTCGGCGCGGGGGCGTCGCTGCCTCGGCACGGCGCCAACGCGGCGCCGTCGCGGTCACACGGCGGCCAGCCTCTGGCGTGCGGCCGCGCGTACGCCGTCGTCCTCGGCCGGATCGCGGGCGAGTGCGCGCAGTTGTTCGGGGACGCCGTCCACCCGCATGTCGGCCCGGTCCACGGCGAAGAGCCGGGTCTCGGCCTCGCAGTCCCACAGGCAGTCGACGGCGGTGGTGGCGGTGAAGTCGGGCTCTATGCGGGCGAGGGTGTCCACCGCCCGTGAGCGGAGTCCGGCACAGGGGCTGCCGCGGTAGACGTCGCGCACCGGGTCGAGCGCGTCGGCCAGGCCGAGTCTGCCCACGCCGTCGACGAGGTCGAGCAGCTGATAGCGGTCGCGGTCGGGACGACAGCGGCGCAGTGCGGCGATCAGGGCCGGTCCGTCGGTCTGTTCGCCCGCTCCGGCCAGTATCCGCACGGCCACCTCCCCCAGCGCGCCGTCGGCGCCGAGCCAGCCTCTGGCCCGGACCACGGCCTCACCGGTACGCAGCCCGCCGACCGCCTGCACGGCCGCCTGGCGTACCGGGACCGGTGAGTCGTCGGCCAGCGCGGTCTCGGCCAGGTCGAGCAGCGCGGGGTCGCCGACGTCGCCCAGGTAGCGCAATGCCGCTATCCGCGCACCGGCGGCGCCCGACCACGCGGTGGCAAGGATCAGGCCGCGGTGCTCCGCGGTCGCCACCGAGGCGAGGCGTCTGCCGCACACAAAACTGCGGCGCGGACTCGCGGCGGCCTCCGACAGCACCTGGTCGACGGTCGGCCGGGTGCCGGGGTCGGCGGGCTTGCCGCGCGACAGTTCCCAGCGCCACCAGTCCAGGTCGACCTTCTCGACGATGGACCGCATGCGCGGGTCCTGGAAGCCCCACACGCGCCAGGGGCGCATGCCGGAGCCCCGTCGTACGCAGTCGTACAACTCCTCGTCGTCGCCCCGTTCCAGGGCGAGGACGAGCATGCCGTGCAGAGCCATCGGGTCCGTGGCGCGCGTCAACTGCTCGACGGCGATGGTCCAGTCGCAGCCCTCGGCGGCGTAGCGGCGCAGCAGGGCGACGGCGTCGTCACGGCCGGCCCGGGCGAGGTCGCCCAGGACGGCCAGCGGCAGTGCGGTGCGCTCGGCGTCCTCGTCGGTCCAGTCCTCGTCGCACAGGAGGTGCGCGGCGAGGGTGTCGAGCGGGGCGTCGAGCCGGGCGTACAGGCGTGCGTAGTAGAGGGAGCGGGACTCCGTCGCCGGCACGGCGCGGGGATCTCGCAGAACACAGGAGTCCAGTGCGGCGACGACCTCGGCGCGCGCGGCGTCGCCGACGGCGGCGAACGCCCGGCGGGCGCCCTCCCCGTGGCCGCTGCGCAGCAGCGCGAGCAGGTCGCTCTGCGGCGGGTGGACCGCCGGGGCGGCCGCGGGATCGGCGGTCGCGGCCGCCTCGATCGCGGCTCGTGCCCGACTGGTCATGACTTGTTCCTGGCTGGATCGAACATGCCGCCAGCATCCGGGTCCCCGGATCAGGGGGCAACAGGATTTCACCCACATGAACGCCGGGTGGCCTGGAACGGACCGTTTTGCGGTCGTCGCCGGGCCGGGCCGTGCGGGTTCAGGCCTGCCGCGGAAAGCTGATCCGAGGCCGGTGCCGCCGTACTGCCCGGTAGTCCTCGTCGGGCAGCGGGGTGAGCATACGGGCCGGGACGTACGCCTCCTGCGCGCAGGTCCGCGTCTGCACCTCGCCGGCGTGCGCGACGGCGCCCCAGACGGGCCAGCTCACGCGGGCCCGCCAGGTGCCGTCGCCGTACTGGTGCCAGCTCACCAGCGTGACGTCGAGGTGCTGGCCGTCCGGCAGCCGCAGCCGCACGCGCGGGGGGCGCGTACGGCGGTGCGGACGTGCCAGGTCGGGTGTGCTGCGCAGGTCGGCCGGGATCCCGGGGGCGGCGAGTGCCGCGTCGGTCGGCTCCGACGCCGGAGCGGGAACCCGCGCCTCGGGGGGCGCGGGGTCGTCGCTCCGGGCGGGGCGCACAGTGGTCGCGGCGTGGACGGATGCGGGGGAAGCGGCGTGCCCGACACGACGTGCCGTACCGGCGCCGGCCCCGGTCTTGGTGCTGGTCACGGGGCACATTGTGGAACGCGGACACCGCCGTGTCGGGGCACCTTCACGGCCCGGTCATGCCAACCACCCGTGTGGCGCAAGCCGCGTGGACCGCACTACGAGACGACGCGCAGGTCCGGCGGGCCGCCCACGGGCAGGCCGAGCATGATCGCCAGGTCCTCGGCCAGGTGGGCCGCCTGGGCGAGCGTCAGACGCTCGATGGTCCACTCCTCGGTCGGCCGCCCCTCGGCGTCCGTGTGCGGCCCGAACCGCAGCTCGACGGGACGCTCGGCGTCCGTGGACCGCAGCACGGGGACACGGGCCACCAGAGTCACGTTGTTCGACATGCGGTTACTCCGATCGTCGGGGCTCGTCGAGCCCGAGAGACTTATCGACACACATCGACACCTGCCCCCCACCTCTTGAGCCCCCGCCAAGGTGACCTCCCCCACATCACGCCGCAACTGGACAGACATCAGGCCGACACAGCAGGGCAGCGGACAAGAAACGGCAGGCGCGACAAGCGCCCAATTGCATAGGCGCTCCGACAGGCCCGACCGGCTGATCCGGCACTCTCCTCCCCTACCGCACACGACAACGCGCCGCGGGGGAGGAGCGGAGCAGTGGGGTCGGAGTCGACGAAGGGCGGTTGAGCAAGGTCGAGACTGCGGGGTGCTTTGACCGCTGCGCCTCCACGGGACCGCGCACTTGCTCCCATTCCCGTCCCGCCTGCCTCTCGGAAGCGGATTGACGCCCCGCCGCACAACAACGCGGCAACTGCGGCAGGGAGGCGGCTGTGGTGTTTCGACGGCACGAGACCAGATGCTCCGCACTCGTTCCTGCTCCTGCGCCGCTTCCGGCATCTGCCGTCTCGGGGGCGGATCCGACCGCGGGGGCGCGGGAACGGGCGTGGGGCAACTGTCTCGTCGGCTTGTGGCGGCGGGGTGGTTGGGGTGCGGGGGGTATGGCTACGTGGGTGAAGCGGGTACCACCATGGGAAGCGATGGTTCGGCGGCGGGACGGGGCGCGGCCGGGCGCTGGTGGTGCCGGGAGGGTGTCAGCGTGATGGAGGCGTGCGAACCGCTCGTACCGGACGCCGCCGAGCGTCTGCTGGATCTCGCCGTCACACATCCTGATCCGGCGACGCGGGCGGATCTGCTCGCGATCCTGGTCTGCGTCGCGCTGCCGGAGCAGTTGCGGCCCCGGCTCTCGGTGACGCTGATGGACGCGCTGTCGGTGGCCGACGCGGATCTGTTCCCCGATCTGGTGCGCACCGCCGCGGGCAGCGACAACCCCGCCGTGGTGATGTGGGTGCGCGCGTTCGCCGCGACGCCGGGGCCACGGCGGCCCGCCGCGCTGGAGGCGCTGGTCGACGCCGGCGACCGCGACGTCGGGATCGAGTTGCAGCACCTGATGCGCTCGCCGGAGGCCGGCGACCGCGTCGTCGCGCTGCGCCTGCTCGCCCGGTGGCGGCGGCGCGGCGGGGCGGGGGTGGACGGCGAGGACGGGGGCACGGGGCCGCCCCCGGAGGTGGCGGTCGCCAACGGGCATCTTGCCGTCGTCGACACAGCCGACCTGGCCGCGGATCCGGCGCCCGCGGACGACGCGTGGCGGCCGACGTACCACGGGATCCTGCGTGTGGTGGGCTCGCGGTGGTTCGAGCTGATGCAGCGTCACCCGCCCATCCACGCAACGTCGTTGCCGCCCGAACGGCTCGGACCGCTGCTGGTGGACCGGCTGTTGGACAGTGCGGTCGCGGTGTCGGACGTCGCGGCGGTGAACGGGTCGGGGCACCCGCGTACGGTCGAACTCCGCGAGTGGCCCTCCGAGATGCCGTCCGAGACCGCGGTACGCCTCGCGCGCGAACTGAACGGCGCCTACCTGCCGGACCGCACCGGGCTGTTCCGCCGCTACCGCCTGGCCCGCCGCGGCGAAGGGCCCGATCTGGCGGTGTCCGCCCAGACGTTGGCCGAACTGGCGGGTGTAGGGCCGCCGGTGGTCGCGGTCAACGAGATGCTGGGCCCGCTGCTGTCGCACGACCCGAACGAGAGCGCGGACGCCGCCTCGTTCCTGCGTACCGCCCTGGAACAGGCCGCCGCAGCCCGGACGCACGGGGCGTACCACACCGATCACTGACCACCGGCCCGCGCGGGAACGGCGCGGTTGGCGGCGAACGCCCTCGGCCCCGGGGCACCGAGGTGATCTCGATGCGCCGGGGCCGCACGGTTGGCTACTTCTGTTGACGTGTCGTCAGGTCGGCTCTCGGCGGGCCGGACGGTCGAGCGGCGGGATCAGACCGCGCTCAGGAAGGCCTTGACGATCGGGCCCGCCGCCTTGCCGCCGGACTCGCCCTTCTCGACGATCACCGCGACCGCGATGTCGCCCTTGAAGGCGATCATCCAGCCGTTGGTGAGCACCTGGCCGCCCTCGCTGAACTCGGCGGTACCGGTCTTGGCGCCCTCGGCGACGCCCTTCAGCGACTCCGCGGTGCCGCCCGCCACCACGCTCTGCATGAGCGCGCGCAGTTGGCCGGCGATGGCCGGGTCCACCGGCTTGCTCGCGGCACGGGCCGGCGGGGCCGGGTCGGTGACGATCACCGGCTGGTTGAAGGTCCCGGACTCGACGGTCGCGGCGACCGAGGCCATGACGAGCGGGCTCGCCTGCACCTTGCCCTGGCCGATCATCGACGCGGCCTTCTCGTTCTTGCTGGCCGCCGGGGGCACCGAACCGTCGAACGTGGTGGTGCCGACGTCCCACTGCTGGCCGACGCCGAAGACATCGCTCGCGACCTTGGTGAGGGTGTCGTCCTGCAGGCGGTCCGACTGCGCGATGAAGCCGGTGTTGCACGACTGCATGAAGTCGGCGCCGAACGTGGCGTCCGGGATCGGCTTCAGGTCGTCGTAGTTCTTGAACGTCTGGCCGTTGACGACCAGCGTGTTCTCGCAGGGCGCCTTGTCGGTCGGCTTCAGACCCGACTGCAGCAGCGCGGCGGCGGTGACGGTCTTGAACGTCGAGCCCGGCGCGTACCGGCCGTTGAAGGCGCTGTTGTTGCCGTTGGCCGGGTTGTTGGCCGCCGCCAGGATGCCGCCCGTCTTGGTGTCGATCGCCACGATCGAGGCGTTCTTGTCCGACGCGGCCATGACCTTCTCGGCCTCGGTCTGCATCTTCTGGTCGAGGGTGGTCTTGATCGGCGTGCCCGGCGTGCCGCCCTTCTCGTAGAGCGTCGCGACCTCGGCACCGCTGCCGTTCTTGACCGTCACCTTGGTCGTCGGCGTCCCGCCCAGCTGCGCCTGGTAGCGGGCCTGGAGGCCGCTGGTGCCCACCTGGTCGCCCGCGCCGGCGTTCTCGTAGCCCGGCTTCTGCAGGATCTCGTCGGTGGCCTCGCCGACCTGGCCCACGATCTGCTTGGCGACGGTGGACGTCTGGAGGGTGATGTCCTTGATCACGATGGCCGGGCCGAACCGCTCCAGCTTCGGCTTCGCGATGCGGTCGAACTTGTCCTTGCTCAGGTTGACGACGAAGACCGCGTTCTCCGGGTTGGACTTGGCGACCTGGTCCTTGAGCTTGGGGATGTCCTTGTCGAAGACCGGGTCGGAGAGCGCGGCGTAAATGGCGTCGGCATTCGCGCCCATCTTGGACGGCCACAGCGAGATCGACACCGCCGGCATCGCGCCCGCGAGGTTGCCGCCGTTGCGGTCGAGGATCGACGCGCGGTCAGGGCTCTTGCGGACGTTCGAGAACTTCCAGCCCTCTTCGAACTGCGGGTGCAGGATCTTGGCCTCCCAGTGCACGACCGCCTTGCCGTCCTTGTTCACCACAGGGACCGCGGATTCGATCGTGAGGGGCTCCGGCACACCCGCGACGGTGAGCTTCGCGCTGTACGCGAGGCTGCCCGGCTTGTCGTCCTCGCCCTTGGTGTAGCCCTTCGCCGCGTACTCGCCCTGCCGCAGCTGCAACTGCTTGCGCGCGTCGTTGAGTGCGGCGGTCGCCTTGGCCGGATCGTCCGTGAGCGCGGCTGCCTTCGGGATGTCGTTCGCCTGCCAGGCGGCAAGGAATTCCTTCGCCGTCGCCTCCGACGTGTCCTTCTTGCCGCCGTCGTCGCTGCACCCGGTGAGCGCGAGCGCGACCACGACGGAAAGGGCCACCGGCACCGCCGAGGGAATCCGTCGCCTTGTCCTGCCCACTTACGCCTCCTGCTTAGCCGCCAACCGCCGGGTCCCCGGCCGTACGTGCCGCCACGCTACCCAACGCCCCGACGCACGGAAGCCCGGCGGTGGATTCGGGCCTCGGTTGTGACCGACCTGTAGATGTTCAAATCCTCTGGTACGACCAGTTCTCGGCGAACGCCTGCCCCGCGTGCGGACATGGACACGCATCGTCAGATCGGATGACGCGACGGGTGGCTCCTCATCCTCTCGCACGAAAACTGCTGCCGCACGGAAACCAATACGAGGGGATGCGCGTCGGATAGAGACATGGGGCCGTACGGCACAGGCCCAACGGACATCCGGTCGGGGAGTGCCGGTCGAGCAGGAGGAGAACGGGGCGATGGGGACCACGAGGATCGCCATTCCGACACCACCGCGGTACGGGTGGCAGGAGGACGCGTCCTGCCGGGGAATGGACGCGGCATTGTTCTTCGGCGACGACCAGGAGCGTCCCGGCGAACGCCGGGCCCGCGAACGCGTCGCGAAGAAGGTGTGCATCAGCTGCCCGGTGCGGCGGCTGTGCCTGGACCACGCGCTGACCGTGCCCGAGCGGCGCGGCGTGTGGGCCGGGATGGGGGAAACGGAGCGGGCGGCATTGCTGCGGGAACGCGAGCACGCCGCATAACCCGCGGACACCTGGGTGGTGTCGACGGGCAAGAGCGGTAACGCCGAACCGGGCGTCGCGGGGGCGGCCGGATGCCATCAGGACGCGACGCCGACCGGCCCCCTTCCGGCGGCGGAGCGTCCGCGGGGCGAACGAGCGTGCTGACAGTCGGCCGTCAGGCCGCCGACGGTCAGCCGGGCAGGTCGGCTTCCGCCACGAGGCCGCGCACACCCAGGCGTTCGCGTACGCGCGGCTCACACGCGTCGACGATCACCGCGACGCCGGCCCACTCGGCACCCGCCTCCGCGACCATGCGCCGCACGGCATTGGCCTGCGCGCCGGACTCGATCCACTCGTCCACGAGCAGCACGCGGTCCTGCGGGCCGAACAGGCGCCGCGGCGCCATCAACGTCAGACCCCCGTCCTGGTAGTCGGGGGGCGTCTGGGCGCGCAGCATCGGGTCGTCGCCGTCGCGCTGGCCCTCGCCCGCGATGCGGTACTCCTTGCGAACCTCCACAAAGCCGACGCCCAGGTGCAGCGCGGTGAGCGGCCCCAGCACGAGGCCGCGCGTCTCGATCCCGGCCACGACCGTCGGCCGACCGGGCGCGTCGGCAGGGCGCGCGCCCTGCCCCGTCTGCCCTGCGTCTGTCTGCCCTGCTGCTGCCGCACCCGCGGCTTCCCCTGCCGCTTCCCCCGCGTGCAGCTCGGCGAGCGAGGGTCCGAGCATGCGCAGCAACTCGGGGTCGCGCCACCACCCCGACAGGTCCGCGAACTCGCCGACAGGCGTGTCTCGCCACGCGAACGTCTCCTGCAGTCGCCGGACGACTCGCTGACGGTCCGTCACACCCATACGCGGATAGCCCGCCCTTTCTTGCCCACCACCCGGACGACCGGCAAGGCTACCGGTCACACCACATGGAACACCGGCCCCCTCGGGGTGAAGGGCAGCCGCGCGCCGCGTGGCACCAGGAACGCGTGTTCGCGCCGCACGACCACCCGGTCGCAGTAGCCGTCCGTGATCACCAGGATCGGCCCGTCCGCCGGGAAGTCCTCGGCGCGCTGAAGCAGGTCGACACCCGGTTGCAGCACCGTCCCGCCGCGGCCGCGGACCCGTACGCTCCCCGCGATGTCCTCCACCGCCATGTACCCGGCGTCATAGGCCGCCGCGTCGCAGAACACCACACGGGCGCGGGGCACGTCTCGCGCACTCGCGTACGACGCGATCGCCCCCAATGCCTTGCCCAGCAACTCGGGGTCCATCGATCCCGACGTGTCCAGCACCACGCCGAACGTGCACTGCTCCACGGCCTCCTCGGGGAGGTGGCGGCCCGGACGCGGGATGTCCGGGGTGGCCGCCTGGCGACGCGAGGCACGCGCGTACGAGCGGCGGTACTCGGGCGCGCGCACGTGCTCGTCGAACCACCGGGCCAGCTTGGCGTCCCAGGCCAACGGGGGGTGTCCGAGCGCCCGGATCTCCTCGATCAGTCCCGCGGGCACCAGTCCCCGCGACGTGTCGTGGTACGCCAGTCCGGTCGACAGCGCGCGCCGGTAGAAGGCGTCCAGGTCGACCGCGTCGCGCCGCCCCGCACCGCGCTCCCAGGGCGCCGGCGGCGTGTTCTTGCGCTCCCGGTGCCGCGTGCCGCGGCGGTCGGCCGACTGCGGGTCGCACAGCCAGTAGTCCCCCAGCACGTCGCCGGTCTTGCCGCCGTGCGTACGTCCCCCGACCGTGCGCAGTTTGCGGGCCCGCCGCAGGTCGGTGGTGAGCGTGTCGTACACCGCCTCCGCCGACAGGCCGCTCAACTGCGGGTCGTAGAGCAGCCCTTCGGGCATGTCCCCGACACCCATCTGGACCAGCCAGTCGTTGATGACGAAGTCGCAGGCGATGTTGAACAGTTCCGGGTCACGGCCCTCGACGCGCCGGTCGTGGCCGAGCGCGGCGTGCAGCATCTCGTGGGCCAGCACGAACCGCCACTCCTGCCGCGTGAGGTCGGCATGCGGATTGACATAGATCTCCCCCGCGCTCGCGCTGACCGCCGCAATGGAGATGTCCCAGACGCGCGCCACCGCAGGGTCGTCGACGATCGTCAAGCCCGCGGCGAGCGCCCCCAGCAGCGGGTACGCCGACACGAACCAGTTGAGCGCGATGTCCCACGGCCCTTGAGACGCTTTGCGCCGCACACCCCCGGCCTGCGAGTTCGCCTGGGCCATGGCGTCCTGCGCGGCATTCGCCAGACTGCGCGCGAACGACGCCGTCCAGTCGTAGTCCCACGGCCCGCACGTGGCGTCGTAGCCGCGCGGCTCGGGCAGATGGTCGAAGCACGGTCGTCCACCGTTCGCGCCGAGGCCGCGCAGCTCCGGCGGAATCCCGGTCTCCGCCCAGCGTTCGGCAAGCGCGGTCTCGTCGCCATTGGGCAGCGGCGGCTGGTGCACAAGAGGTACACCGACGCGTACCGCCTCCTGGGCGAACCGTTCGACCGCGACACAGCACGCGACCGAGTACGCCTCGGGCACCCGCCCGCCAGGCACCGCACCGGCCTCGCGCAAGCGGTCCGGCGCGACATGGCCGAGCCCGAGGTGCAGCAGCAGATGGGTGAACACCCAGGCCCATTCCTCGGGTCGGCCGTCCTGGTAGGAGTTGACCTGGATGCCGCCGCGCGAGTCGATGCGCGCCCAGGCGACCGGCGGCCCGTCCTTGGCATCACGCACGTACGCGCCCCGTGCGAGCCCCTTCAGCGCCCAATTGTCCGCGGCAAGCTGCCAGCCGGCGTCCCGGGTGCGGAGGCGGCGTGCCGCGCGCTCTTGTGCGGGCCTGGACACGCCGTCACTTCCCCGCGCGGGCCGCGACCAGACGGGGCATGTCCTTGGCCGCGTCGACGAGGAACCAGCCGGGCAGCCGGGAGTTGCCGTGTTCGTCGTCGGCGATCACCAATTGGGCGATCTCCAACGAGATCTCGGCCAGCTCGACGAGCAGGGCCTTGGCCCGGAACGCGAACTGCCGCACGGCGGGCGACGCGTGCCGCTTGTCGGCCGGCAGGTCCTTGGCCATGCGGGCGCGGAACGTCTCGGCCAGGAAGTACAGCAGGTCGCGGTCCGCCGGGGCGGCCGGCCAGCGGGCGTCGCCCTTGAGGATCGCGTCCAGGCCATAGGCGTTGCGCACGGTCTTGAGGTACGCGAGGAACCCGGCGGCGTGCGTGGCCGTCAGGGTCCCGTGCGCGAGCAGTGCCACGATCTCGGTGCCGCGCGGGCCCGAGACGGCGTCGCCATACGAGGCGAGGGTGTCGGACAGCATGTGCCAGCTACGCGGCGTGGAGAACGGCTCCTCGCTCTTGGGCGGCGGGCTCCACAGGTGGTCAGGACGCTGCGTCAGGTATTCGACGATCCACGGGTGGATGCCCGCGTGCACCGCCCACGTCAGCCAGTCGGCGGCGGACGCGCGCAGATGCACGTGGACGAGGCGGTTCGCGAGCGCGGACGACATGGGACGCGCGAGCGCGTTGTCGGTCGCCCGGTTGCCCGCGCCGACGACGACCGACCCCTCGGGCAGTTCGTACGTGCCTATGCGCCGGTCGAGGATCAGGCTGTAGAAGGCCTTCTGCACATCGGGGGACGCCGCGTTGAGCTCGTCGAGGAAGAGGCAGTACGGCTCGTCGCGGGCGATCTGCTCGGGCGGGCAGAAGCGGCTGCGCCCGTCGACGATCTGCGGTACGCCGATCAGGTCCTCCGGGGCGAGCTGCGTACCGAGGAGCGACACGCACTCAAGGCCGAGTCCCTCGGCGAACTGCCGGATCATCGCGGACTTTCCGATGCCGGGCGCACCCCACAGGAACACCGGCCGCACGACGGCCACATGAAGCAGCACCGCGGGCAGCGCGGCGGGTGTCACGGTCACGGAAGACTGCACAGATGGTCCTTTGACAGGTGGGAGAAGGGGGCGGCACCCGATCGGCCTCGGCCGACGGCGTTCGGCGGCATTCGGGCGAACATCCGTGCGACGCCGAGGAGAAGCGGAGCACGGAGAACCGGTGGGAAGCGAACGGAACCGGACGGCACGCGGAGGCCCGGGACATGGCCTCCGCACGGATGCGCACAGGGCGGGTGACCGCGTCCAGGGTGGCGGGAGGGCCCGTACGATGTCACCCGGTTTTGCGCGCCGGGCCGCAGATGCCGCTTGAACCGTTGACCTTCCTCTAACGTGTGTCACAGACGACTGATCACCTCCGGGGAGGCCCCTCGGAGCGGCCGTCCACCTCGGAACGGCCGCGCAGGCCAGAACGACCAGGTACTAGGAGAACGCCCTCGATGACGATGGTGCGGCTGCGGCGGCAGGACCCGCGCGTCGTCGGGTCGTACCGGCTGCTGCGCAGGCTCGGCGCGGGCGGCATGGGCGTCGTGTACCTGGGCACCGACCGGCACGGCAAGAAGGTCGCGCTCAAGCTGATCCGGCCGGAGCTGGCCAACAACCCTGAGTTCCGGTCCCGTTTCGCGCGCGAGGTGGCCGCGGCGGCGCGCGTACGCGGCAACCGCACGGCCCCGCTGGTGGACGCGGACCCGGAGGCGGCCCGGCCGTGGCTGGCGACCGCGTACGTCCCCGGCCCGTCGCTGCAGCGCCGGGTGGGTGAACGCGGACCGCTCGGCTGTGTCGAACTGGCCCGTGTCGGCTCGGCGGTCGCCGACGGCCTGGTGTCGGTGCACGCGGCCGGCGTCGTGCACCGCGACGTGAAGCCGTCCAACATCCTGCTGTCCCCCGACGGCCCGCAGATCATCGACTTCGGCATCGCGTACGCCGACGGCGCCGGCACGCTGACCCATACGGGTACGGCCGTCGGCTCCCCCGGCTTCCTGGCACCCGAACAAGTGCGCGGGCAACCGGTCACCCCGGCCACCGACGTGTTCGCCCTGGGGGTCACCCTCGCCTATGCCGGGCGCGGGAGTTCGCCCTTCGGTTCGGGCCCGGTCGACGCGCTGCTGTACCGCGTCGTGCACGAAGAGCCCGACCTCGAGGGCGTCCCCGGCCCCGCGATGCCGCTGATCTCGGCGTGCCTCGCGAAGGATCCGCTCATGCGGCCCAGCGCGGAGGAGGTACGCGACCGACTCGCCGTGCTGGCGCGCCGTCAGGCGGAGGCCGCCGGCGACTCCGGGCCGCGCTCCGGCTCGGTGCGCACCGGCGGCGTGAAGTCCTCCGGGCCGGGCCCCGGTTCGGGCGGCTACCCGGCACAGGGCTCGGGCCCGGGCGGCGGCCAGGGCGCGAAGGCCGGTCCCGGACCCAAATCGGGGGCGGGACCGAAGTCGGGTGCGGGACCGAAGTCCGGCGCGGGGCACAAGTCCGGATCGAAGGCGCCCGGCGTCGCGGGTATCGCCGCGGCGCTCGCGGCCTCGACGGGTCCGGGGGCGAACTCGGGACCGGGTGCCGGGCCGGGTGCCGGTTCGCAGGCGCACGGAGGCGGCGGCGATTCCGACCCCGACACGGGCCGGAACCGCGCCCAGGGGCGTCCCGGGGCACCCCGGGGTACCGCATCCCCCGGACCGCGCTCGCGAGGCGGCTCGACGTCCGGTGCGCGGCCGTCCGCCCAACGGCGGCGCCGCCGCGTCCTGATGCACCAGGCCATCGTGTTCGTGATCGTCACCGCCGTCGTCGCGCTCGCGATTGCCGCCTTCCAGGGCGCCGACGGCGACTCCGGGTCCCCGCGGCCCGCGGACAACCCGCTGCCGACCGAGACCGTGGGCGCCCTTGCCCCGGCGGCCACCGCACCGGCCGCCGACTGGGCGAATCGCACGTACGCCGACCCGACGGCCGGCGGGGCGTCGCTGACCCTCATCAACGGGTCGGCGACGGTGGGCGCGGACCGCGTCGACCTCTCCGAGACCGTCCCGGCGACCTTCGTCGGTGAGCCGGCCGTCGTCGTCGTCCTGACCCGCACGCCGGGCGCGGGCGGTCCGGTGACCCAGTTCGTCGAGTTGTTCCGCTTCGACGGCGGAGTCCCGGTGCCGCTCGGCGTGAAGGCCGTGCAGACGGATCCGCGCGCGACCGCCACGAAGTGGACCGTAGAGCCGGGGGCGATCCTGCGCACGGTCACGATCCCCGGCGAGGCCGACGTCGTGAGCCGCTACGCCGTACGCCCCGACGGCACTCTGAGCTGAGCGCCGCCCGCCGACGGGCGCGCTCGCCCGGCGCTGCCGGGGCCTGAGCGGCCGAACGCCGTCGGCAGCAGTCCGGCGCAAGCAACCCCCAATTGCCACATACGGGCGCGCAGGCGATCGAGGCGGCGCCGAGGAAGGTTCGCCGGATCCGGGGTGTTCGGGTGCTTTGCATGGCCAGACGCAGCCGGTGAGGTCTCCCAGCACCGCAATCGGCGCCCGGTGCGCAAGGCCCGATGCCCGGTGCGTGATCGACAGTTCGCCCCCGTCCACCGACGGCCGTCTGTCACCGTGTTCTCCCGCCTGAGCCAACTCCCGCTCACTGGCTGCCCACGCCGCATGCCGATCGGAACCGCCTGCAATTGCGCGCCAGGGCTGGGGGCTGACCGAGGACAGCGCATGCACGCGCCCGCCGAGTACGGCGGTTCACGGCCACGGCAGTCTGTGGTGCTCGTGCCCTTCGGCTCCTGCTCCGCGCCTCCGACGCGGGTGTGACGCACGGCCGTCACGCATGGATGCGCACTTACGCGAAGACGCAGGCACGCAAAGGCGCGGGTACGCGAAGGCGCCCTCCGCCCCGGGGAATCGGGTGGAGGGCGCCTTCCGCGTAACGGTGTCCGGTCAGCCGAACTGGCGTTCCAGGTCCTTCAGTTTGCGCTCCAACGAGTCGAGGCGCGGCAGCGTCATCGTGTCGTCCTCGGCGGTGAGGTCGATGACGTCGCGTTCGCGTTCGGCGGCAGCTCCCTCGGTCGGCGCGGGAAGGGCAGGACGGCCCGCGGAGTGCGGGGCGTCGAGGGTGGAGGCTGCGGGGCCGGATGTGCTGTCGGCTATGGCCGGCTCCGAAACAGCTTCGGAGCCCCCACCTCCCGGCAGCGCCGCGATCTCCTGACGCGGGCCGGAACGGCCCCAATTGCGGCCGTCGCCACGGCTGATCGCCTTCAGTTGCGCGCGCTCGCGCTTGCTCTGCAGACGGCGCCGCTCCCGCGTGTCCTGCTTCGCACGGCGGTCGTCGCGGACCTCCTCGACGGCTTCGTCGAGCGTACGCACGCCCTCGAGCAGCATGAGCGACCAGGCCGCGTACGTCTCCCGCGGTGCGCGCAGCCAGCGGACGATGCGGATCTGCGGCAGCGGCCTCGGGATGAGGCCCTGTTCGCGCAGCGCCGCACGGCGCGTCTGCTTCAGCGCGCGGTCGAACAGCACCGCGGCGGACAACGACATGCCCGCGAAGAACTGCGGCGCGCCCGCGTGGCCGATGCCGCGCGGGGCGTGCACCCAGTTGAACCACGCCGAGGCACCCGCGAATGTCCAGACCAGGATGCGGGATCCGAGAGCCGCGTCGCCGTGGCTGGCCTCGCGCACGGCGAGGACGGAGCAGAACATGGCCGCGCCGTCGAGGCCGAGCGGTACCAGGTACTCCCAGCCGTCGGTCAGGCCGAGGTTCTCGCGGCCGAAGCCCATCAGGCCGCGGAACGACAGTGCGGCGGCGATGGCGGCGCAGCAGAAGAGCAGCGTGTACGACGCGATGCCGTACCAGAGCTCTTTCCGCCTTCGTCGCTCTTGATCGCGCTCCCAAGTGTCGTCGCCGGCCAGGGCCACTCCGGTGTCGCGCTTGGACCGCAGCAGGTACGCCACCAGTGCCACGAGGAGCACGAATTCGACCAGGCCGACGACGGCCCAGGCCAGGGGTACACCCATGATCTTCATGAAGCCGTTGTGCCTCACTTCCCATACCTGGTCCGGACCGCGGACGCCGGTCCCCCGTGAACCGAGCGAATCGGCGCGCGCCGGACCGGAGTTCGGAGCGTTCCCTGCGCGCCGGATCCCCCCTCGTACGGCGCCCTATCTTGGCGGAAAATCCGCTCCGCGTATCCCGAACGGCGGAACAACCCCTGTGCGAGTGAATGGCGCTTCACCCTTGAGGGGCCTGTCCGCGTCCAATGGGCGCGTGGTGATGGGGCGGTCCGAAAACCGGTGCGGTCGGAAACCCGACCGCCCGACGATACAGCCGTTCGGGTGATGCGTGCGCCGCCGCACCGGCTCCCGCGCGTAAACGTCGGTGAAAACCGGATGACAAGCGGGTGCCGACACCTGGAACCTTGCCGCACAACGGACATGACGGACCCTCACCAGGACGGACGTGAAAAGCTGACCGGGATGACCGCGTACAACGGACTCAAGCTGCACCGCCGGACACTTCGCCTCGACGGCCGTTCCTACACGGTCCTGGGCCTGCGCCCGGGCACCGCGGAACGCTTCGCCGTCAACGAGTTCCACGGCACCTGGCACGTCGTCACCCACCGCGCTGGAGCACTCCTTTTGGGCTCCCTGCTTTGGGGCATGGCGCACCAACGCGCACAGAACACCGTCTTGGTCGTGGACCGGCCATTCCTGGACACAAATCCATTCGATGCGGAACCGTCACCGCCGATCGTGATCGCCCCCGCGCATTTGGCGCCCTTCGGTGACCGCGCGGCCCGCGAACTCCGGCGCCGTCTACCGCTTTCCACGCCCTCCGAAGGCACGGTCCGATTGCGCACCTCCGGATACGCGGAGGCGCTCGCCGACACCCAGGCATGGTTCCGCAACCGTCCGCCTCGGCACTTCCACGGCTACGACGAGCGGCACCGCCGCCCGGTGATCGGCGTACGCGCGGGACTGCTCGTGCTGCCCGGCACCGCGGAGTGGCTGCGCGAATGGGCGGTGGAGATCGGTCCGCTGGACCCGGCGCGGCCCGGAGCGGCATCCGGTCTCGGCATGGTGTACGACTGCATCCACACCGATTTCAGCCTGGAAGTCCAGGTGTTCGACAACTACCACGACCGCGTCACCGCGGCCCGCCTGGCCCGCGAACAACTCGAGTCGGACCCGGCGGCGCCGAAGGACCCCGACAGCCTGCACCCCCTCGTCTGGGACCGCGGCACAACCATCCACACCCGCATGCGCCGCAACCGGACAGCACGCCAACCCCGTTCGGCGCCCCGCACCACGCCCTGACGCACGCCCCTGCCCTACTCCTTCTTCACGAGCCGACACAGTCCGCCTGCGCGTGGAAGAAGGCAATCGCCTCCGTCCGCGCATCGTCGACGCGACCGCGACCCGCGGCCCGGTACGCAAGCACCAGTTGCTCGTAGGGCTGCGGCGCGTACCCGTCGGGATCCCGGACCAGCCACTCAGGCCGCGCCCCGCGCCATCCGCTGCCGCCGCGTGGTCGTCGATCGTCTCGTAGCGGAAGTGGTGCAGTCGCAACCACCGCGGCCGTTCCGCGCGTTCGTCCTGCAGCACCCGGGCGGTCGCGCGGTTCAGGCCCACGAGTCCGTCTTCATCCGACCCGCGCGGGGTCAGCATCAAGGTGTCGGCACGCAGCGCGCGTACGTCTGTGTTTCCGACCGTCAAGTTGGCTTCGCCGCCGACGACATGCGTACCGGTGAGGTCCGCGTCGCCGCGCGTGTCCAAGTTGGTGGCATTCGACGGCAAACCCGCCCGGGACGGCGATATGGCAGCCGCGCAGGCGCATCGACACCACCTGGGTCGCGTTCAACCGCAACGTGTGGTCCAGATAGGCCCCTTCGATCAGGAGGCCGAAGGGCAGGTTGAGCGCGCCCAGATCGGCTTCGCCGACGATGCGGGCGCCGCGCACCGCAGTTCGGCCGCAGGTGAGCTGTTCTCGGCCGCCTCCGCCAAGAGTGCGCAGCGCGGTCCCGCGTACCCGCTGATCCCCAACCGGAGCCGATGCGGCGTCGGTGGCGGCGTGTCCGGCGCCGAGGTCGGCGGCACGTCCCTCCCGCCATGCCGTGCGGACCCGTTCCTCTGCCGCCGTGAAACCTCCACCGCCCCCTCCGCCCCCAGTCGTGCCCATCGCCGGCGCCTGCGCGTGCCGGCCGCGCACCGGCGTGGCACCCTGCCCCGCCTGGGAGTTCGCCGATCGAGGTCAGGTGCGCAGGGCGCGTTCGAGGGCGAAGGTGCCGGCTACTGCGGCGGCGATGAGGCAGGGCGCCATCTGCTCGGCGGTGACGGCGGTGAGGTCGGTCCATGTGTCGTGGTCGCGTCCGCCGGGGCGGGAGGCCACCAGGATCGCGGCCAGGGACCACTTGAGTGCCGTGGCCAGCGCCCATCCGCCCAGGATCCCGGCGGCCACGCGGTACGGCCGCGCGAGGCCGCCGACCAGCAGGACGATGCCGGTCATCGCCACGCCCATGACGCGCGCCGATCCCTCGGGCGCGGTGACCAGGACGGACGCGGAGCCCAGCAGCGCGCACACGAGCGCCGCCACGGTGGCCCCCGGTCGCGGGCGCAGGCGCGCCCGGTACAGCAGCAGGAGCGCGGCGAGCATGCCGGTCGCCCACGCTGCCAGGTACGGGGCGTAGTCGAGGATCGCGTGCACGCC
>NZ_JBEZFP010000037.1:0-69175 GCF_040649515.1 Streptodolium elevatio | reverse complement strand
CAGCGGTGGATCTGGTACAGGTCCACATAGTCGGTGCCCAGCCGCCGCAGGCTGTTGTCGATCTCCGTCATGATCGCCTTGCGGGACAGCCCGGCCGCGTTCGGTCCGCCGCGCATGGGGCCGTGCACTTTGGTCGCGATGACGACCTCGTCGCGGCGGGCGAAGTCCTTGAGCGCCCGACCGGTGATCTCCTCGCTGGTGCCGTCCGAGTAGATGTTGGCGGTGTCGAAGAAATTGACGCCCGCCTCGACGGCCTGGCGGATCAGCGGGCGCGACGCGTCCTCGTCGAGGGTCCAGTTGTGCGTGCCGCGCGCGGGGGTGCCGAAACTCATGCAGCCGATGCAGATCGCGGACACGTCCAGGCCGGTGTTGCCGAGCTTCGCGTACTTCATCCGCCCACCCTAGAGGGTGATCGGCCGCGGTCGCGGGTTCATCGGCGGCGTGGGCGGAACACCGGCACGGCTTCGCCGCCTTCGGGTTGGACGAAGTCGACGACGACCTCCTGGCCGGTGGCGACGGCCCTCGGGTCGGCTCCCAGGATGCGGGCGTGCAGCCATGGTCCTTCGGTCAGTTCGACGATCGCGATCACCACAGCGGGGGCGTCCTCACCGTCGGCCGGGCGGCCGTGCACGACCGTCCAGGAGGCGATCGTGCCGGTGCCCTGGGCGGGCGTCCAGGCGAGGTCGGCGCCGCCGCAGCGGGCGCAGGCGGTGTTCTGCGGCGCGTTGCCGTGGGCGCATTCGGAGCAGCGCCGGATGAGCAGTTCGCCGCGTGCGGTGCCGTCGAAGAATTCCTCCGTGGCGGGGTCCCGTCGGGTGATGCCGATGATCATGTGCGTGCTCCGGGTCGGCGGTGCGGGGTCGGATTCGGGGGTTGGGTGGCTTCGGGGGCGGGTGCGGGGGCGGTTGCGCGTACGGAAACGGACTGGGAGGTAACGGGGTTCACGGGCGGTGCGGGCTCAGGACGAGCGTCGAGTGGTGGTCCAGGATGCCGCCGTTGCCGCTCACCAGGACCACGTCGTTCGCGGGCGCCTGGCGTTCTCCGCCGTCGCCGCGCGCCTGGATGATCCCCTCCGAGAGCGGGGTCATTCCCCACATGTAGTACCCGGAAAGCTGGCCGCCTCCCGTGTTCAGCGCGAACGAGCCGCCGGGGCCCAGGATTCCGCCCGACACGAAGGCGCCGCCCTCGCCCTTCGCGCAGAATCCGTAGTCCTCCAGGGTGACGAGAACGGTGTACGTGTAGCAGTCATACAGTTCCGCCACCGTCACCTCGGCCGGGGTGATCCCCGCCATCTTCATCGCCGCGGGCCCCGAGGTGGCCGCCCCCGTCACCAGGCCGAAGTCGCTGCCCCGGCCCATCTCGTGCCCCGGGTGGCCCTGCCCCCAGCCGAGCACGTGCACGGCCGGGCGCGGCAGGTCAGCCGCGCGTTCCGCGGAGGTGACCACGACCGCGATGCCGCCGTTGGTCACCAGGCAGCAGTCCAGGAGGCGGAAGGGGTCGGCGATCATGCGGGACTGCTGGTGGTCCCGCAGGGTGATCGGCTCGCGCATTTGGGCGAGCGGGTTCGCGGTCGCCCACGCGCGCTGGGCGACGGCGATCTCGGCGAACTGCTCGCTGGTGGTGCCGTACGCGTCCATGTGGCGCCGTGCCGCCAGCGCGTACATGGGGTTGGCGCCGACGATGCCGCCGGCCGCGGCCAGGCCGTGCCAGCCGCGCGGGCTCCTGGGGCGCGCGTACGCCGCACCGGCCGACGCGCGCTCGCGCAGCGGGGCGTCCGCGAACACGCAGGCGACGGCGTCGGCGGTGCCGGACGTCACGGCCATCGAGGCGTACTGCACCATGGCTCCGGCGGTCGAGCCGAACGCCTGCATCTCGGTCAACAGGCGCAGGTCGCGCAGCCCGAGGTCGCGTTGCAGGCCGACGCCGAAGCGGCCGGACAGCCCGGCTCCGGTGAGGAGCCCGTCGAGGTCGCGGACGCGCAGTCCGGCGTCGGCGGTGGCGCGGCGCACCGCGTCGGCGGCGAACTGCGCGGCCGTGCGGCCGTGGATCCGGCCCATCTCGGTGATCCCGAGCCCGGCGATGACCGGGCGGCGCCCGGCGGTGGTCGGCATGGCGCTCATGCGGGTTCGGCTCCTCGGCGACGACGGCGACGGTGGCGGTGACGGGCGGGCGGGCCCAGATCCCGCTCATGCGTTTCCGGTGGCCCGAGGGCCAGGACGCGCCGCAGTGCCGCGGCCAGGGCGGGCGGTTCGGCGACCGGGACGACGGCGGCGATGTGCGCGTCCGGGCGGATGAGCCAGGCTTCGTCGTCGCCGGTGCCCAGCGCCTCGGCGAGGGTGCCGGTCGGGTCGAGGGCACCGATGTTCGCGACGGTGAGCGGCGCGGGGGTGACATCGCCCGCGGTGCGGCGCAGTTCGTCCGCTGCCGCGTCGTCGGGTGGGCCGCCGCAGAGCAGGGTCAGGCCGGTTCCGCGCACGAGTTGCCGCAGGCGGCTGATCTCCGGGCGCCCGGCCACGGTGACGGGGACGTCGGGGACGATCACGCCGGGTCCGGGGACGCAGTCGCGCCCCTTCTCGGGGCGGCCCGCGCAGGGGCGGGTCGGATCGGGGGTGGTGAGCGGCGAGTCGGCGTACCAGAAGGGCTCGGCGAACCGGCCGGAGTCGATCGACGCGGCGGCCGACTGCGGGTCCTCGGCGGCGGCTTCCAGTGTGCGGCGGCGGCGCTCGGCCTGGTCGGGGCCGTGCGGAACGAGGAACCGCATGGTCGCGGCGGTGACGTCGACGTTCTCGCGCGCGGCCGCGTGGCGTTCGTCGTGGTACGAGTCGAGGAGCGCCTCCCCGGCCCATCCGCGCAGCACGAACGCCAGCTTCCAGGCGGCGTTGTCGACGTCGGCGACGCCGGAGTTGAGCCCGCGTGCGCCGAACGGGGCCAGCAGGTGCGCGCCGTCGCCGGCCACGAGCACGCGCCCGACGCGCATGCGGTCGACGAGCCGGGAGTGGAAGCGGTAGACCGAGCGCCAGACCAGCTCGTACGGCCGCTCCCCCACGATCCGGCGGATGCGCCGGTCCAGTCCGCCGTCCGCCTCTTCCGCGGCGAGGTCGAATCCGGGCGGCACCTGCCAGTCGATGCGGTGCACGGAGTCGGGGCAGGGGTGGATGAGCACCTGGCGGCCCGGGTTCCACGGCGGGTCGAAGCAGAAGCGCCGTTCGTGTTCCCAGCCGGGCAGTTCGGTGCGGATGTCGCAGATGAGGAACTCGTCGTCGAAGGTCTCGCCGGGGAAGTCGAGGCCGAGAGCGGCGCGTACGTCGGCACCGCGCGCGCCGGGGCACGCGACGACGTACGGGGTGTGCAGCACAGCGCCGTTGGCGCAGGTCACGGTGACGCCGCGCCTCCCTTCACCGCTGCCGGAGCCGGGGCCGGTGCCACCGGCACCGCCGACGCCGGGGCCGTTGCCGGGTTCCTGGTCGAGTGCGACGACCTCGTGCGCCCACCGCACCTCGATGCGCGGGTCGGCGGCGATGCACGCGTCCAGGAGCTCTTCGGTGCGGCTCTGCGAGATGTTGACGAACGGCGGCAGCGGCGAGTGTCCGCGTTCGGCGAACGTCCAGGAGAACAGCTCCTGTTCGCGGTAGTACGTGCGGGCGGTGGTCCAGGTGACGCCCTCGTCCGCGATGGCCTCGGCGCCCACCGAGGCCCAGATGTCGAGGACATCGCGCTGCTGGCAGATGGCCTTGGACCCGGCGGCGTCGCGTGCGGTACGCCGGTCGAGCATGATCACCGGCAGGCCCCGCCGCGCGAGCAGCAGCGCCGCCGTCTGGCCCACGGGACCGGCGCCGATGACGATCAGGGGTTCCGGCATGGATGTACGTGCCTCCTCGTCGGCGGGTCCGCCTGTCGGCCGGTTCCCGGGGGACGGCCGACAGTTCGCGGACCGGTTCGTGTCGCGCGGTTTCAGTCCTGGAGTGCCGCCCACACCTCGCGGTCGCGCTCGGCGGTCCAGATGCGGGGTCGCTCGATGCCGGACAGTTCGTCCCAGAGGCGGGACACGTCGAACGGGAGGCAGTGCTCGAAGATCGGCCAGCGGCCGTACTGCGGGGCGAGTTCGCGATGCACCGCGGTGAACGCGTCCTTGAGCGTGCCGCCTTCGCGGCGTACGCCGTCGACGAGTTCGATCATGACGTCGAGGAAGTGCCGGGTCTGGGCGACCGCCGCTTCGACGGCGGGACGCCCGCGGGCGACCGCGCCGCGTCCGCCGACCAGTGTCTCGGCCGGGAAGTCGGCGACCCTGTCCAGGGTTTCGGTCGCCCAGTCACGATGGAAGGCGTCTCCCGTGTAGAGCGCCGCCTGTGATTCCACGAGGTCGCCGGCGAACAGGATGCGCTCCTCGGGCAGCCACGCGACGATGTCGCCTTCGGTGTGCCCGCGTCCGCAGTATTCGAGGACGAGGGGCCCCCGCCCGACGCCGCGGCCGATGGTGAAGTTGTCGGCGAAGGTGAGGTTGGGCCGGGTGAGTCCCGGGATCGACCCGGGTTCCTTGAACAGGCGCGGCATGCGGGCGTACTCGGACTCCCAGTCCTGCCTGCCTCGTTCGTCGATCAGGTCCCGGGTGTTCCGGTGCGCGAGGACGACCTTGGCGTCGAACGCGCTTGCGCCGAGCGTGCGGACCGCGTGGTAGTGGGAGAGGACCACGAAGCCCACCGGCTTGTCGGTGTGCTCGCGCAGCATCGCGAGCCATTCGCGGGCGGCGACCGGGGTCGCGAGCGCGTCGAAGCACACGACGAAGTCGTCGGCCTCGATCGCGCCGACGTTGGGATCCCCTTCGGCGGTCAGCGCGTAGACGCCGTCGGCGAGCACCTCCAGCGTGCGCTGCTTCTCGCCGAGGTCGGCGGACGACGCGAACGGCTTGCTCATGGGCGGGCACTCCTCGGCGTGGGCATTCTGCGGTGATAGGCGGCTCTCGCCCTGTGCTCCTACCCAACGCCGTACTTGGCCATGGTTCCTGATGGCCGCGGTCCGCCGAACGGTCGGCGGCCGTTCGGCGGACCGCGTGGCTGCGGGTGCGGGAGGCCGCGGCGGTCGAGCGCCTGCGAGGGGTCCGGCGCGGCAGGGCAACCACGGCAGGGCAGCCGCCGACAAGGGAACCGCCGACAAGGCAACCGCGGCAGAGCACCCCGGCAGGGCAACCGCGGCGGGCCGACGGTGGGCCGCGGTTGGCGAGCCGGGATGATGGAGGGGTGACGCGTACCCAGACCTCCGCCCGCGACCGGGTGCTCCAGACCGCCGCGGCGCTGTTCGCGGAGCGCGGGTTCCACGGCACGTCCGTCCGCGACATCGCCGACGCGTGCGGGATGCGGCCGTCGTCGCTCTACAACCACGTGAGCGACAAGAACGACATGTTGCTGCACATCGTCGGCCGCTACCTGGACGCCCTGGACCGGGTGCTTCCGGACGAGGCGGGCGGGCCGGGCGACGGGGGCACCCGGCTCGCGGCCATGATCCGGGCGAGTCTGGGCGTGGCCGGGATGTACCCCGACGAGTTCCTGACGCTGTCGAACAGTTGGACGTACATCCGGCGGACGCCGGAGCTCACCGCGGTCGTCGCCCGCCGCGACGCCGGGCGGGCGCTGTGGGCGGACGTGCTCGCGGCCGGGATCGCCGACGGGTCGCTGCGCGGCGGGCTCGACCCAGGCGAGGTGCTGCGCGTGGTCTTCAGCGCGCTGCACGGGTCGCTGGACCGGCGCTTCGACGCCCCGGACGCGTCAGCGGCGCCGTCGGCCGAGGCCGGGACCGATACCGCTTCGGCTGCCTCGCCCTCAGGGGCGGAGACGCTCGTCACCCTGCTTCTGGACGGTCTCCGCCCGCGCGGTTGAGCGCGGTCGGCTCAGCCGGCGGAGACTTCACGGGCCCGGGCGCAGCCGCACGTGGTCGCCGCGGACGGCATCCGGGGACGTGCAGCCGCAGAACGCGAGCGTGCGGCGTACGTCTTCCTGCAGTTCCCCCAGGTACGAAGCCAGCCCCTCGGTGCCGCCCGCGGCCAACGCCCACAGCGCCGGGCGGCCGACGAAGGCGGCGCGCGCTCCCAGCGCGAGCGCCTTGACGACATCGGGCCCGGTACGGATGCCTCCGTCGACGTAGACCTCGGCCCGCGCGCCCACCGCGTCCGCGATCTCGGCCAGGACGTCGGCCGTGGCCACGCAGCCGTCGAGTTGCCGGCCGCCGTGGTTGGAGACCGCGATGGCGTCCGCGCCGGCGTCCACACACTCCACCGCGTCGCGGGCGTGCAGCACCCCCTTGACGACCAGGGGCAGTCCCGACCACTCCTTGACGAGGGCCAGGTCGGCGAAGGTCACCGCGGGGTCGAACGCCGACACCGCGGCGCCTAGTTCCACCCCTCGGCCACGGGCCGAGGCGGGTGCGAGGTTGGGGAACGGCATGCCGTCCGGTGGCACGAAGGCGTTCCCGTCCATGCGGGATCTGCGCGGCAGTGCCACACCGTCGACGCACAGGACGATCGCGCGGCTGCCGGAATCCTTTGCGTAGGCCGCGAGTTCGCGGGTGAGGCCGCGGTCTCGCAGCATGTACATCTGGGTCCAGCGCAGGGCACCGGGGGCCGCGTCGGCGATCTCCTGCCAGGAGCGGTTCGCCGCCTGGGACGCGACCAGCAGCGTGCCGGTCCGTTCGGCGGCGCGGGCGGTGGCGGCTTCGCCCTCCGGGTCGGCAAGCAGGTGCATCGCGGTGGGTGCGAGCGCGACGGGAGCGGCTACCGGCGCGCCGAGCAGCGTCGTGGCGGTCTCCACTACCGTCATGTCGCGCAACACGCGTGGTTGCAGGGCGAGTCGGCGCCACGCGGCGGTGTTCGCCCGCAGCGTCTCCTCCAGCCCACTGCCGCCGTCGATGTACGCGAGCGTGCCCGCGTCCAACACGGCCGCGGCCGCGTGCCGCCGCGCCGCCGAGAGGTCGGGAGCTTCAGGGCCGACGGCGCTCACCCGGCGCCACCCGCAGGCGTCACCACGCACGGCAGGGAGCGCTGCCCGAGCGCCCAGAAGACCGGGTTGGGCCGGGGCACGAAGTCCGGGGCGAGTACCAGGGATTCGACCCGCTCGCAGAGCTCGTGGAGAATCGCGGTCGCCTCGGCGCGGGCCAGCGCGGCGCCCGGGCACACGTGTGCACCGGTGCCGAAGGCCAGGTGGTCGCGGGGGTAGGGGCGGTCGAGCCGGAAGGTGTCGGCGTCGGCGTGCCGCGACGCGTCGCGGTTGGCGGAGGCGATGCCGAAGACGACGCGTTCGCCGCCGGCCACGGGGCATCCGCCGAGTGACCCGTCGGCCAGCGCCTGGCGGGCCAGGATCTGGACGGGCGAGTCGTGCCGCAGCGACTCCTCGACGACGACGTCCACGAGCGCGCGGTCGGCGCGGACCGCGGCGTACATGTCGGGCCGTTCGGCGAGCGTGCGCAGGCAGTTGCCGATCAGGTTCCGGGTGGTCTCGTTGCCCGCGACGATCAGGAACATGGTCTGGGTGCGCACGGCGGCGTCGGACAGCCGTGCGCCGTCGGCGGTTTCGCCGTGGATCAGTCGGGTGATGACGTCGTCGGGCGGGTCCGCGGCGGCCCGTCGGCTGTCGATCTCGCGTTGCACGTACGCGGCGAACTCGGGGTGCGTCCGGGCGAGATCGCCGTCGGCGCCGCGGCCCTGGGCGGCGAGGAGTTCGTCGGACCACTGCCGGAAGCGGTCCCGGTCGTCCGGCGACACCCCGAGCACGTGGGCGATCACCACGGTGGGCAGCGGGTCGGCGAGTGCCTCGACCAGGTCGACGGGGCGGCCGTCGGACGCCGCGGCGAGGGCGGCCGCCACCAGTTCGGCGGAGGTGTCGCGGATGAACGGGAGGACGCCGTCGAGGTGGCGGGCGGCTATCACCGAGTTGACGATGGCGCGCAGGCGGCCGTGTTCGGGCTCCGGCACCGCGGGCAGGATCACTTCGTCCGGGGGGAGGGCGGAGGTGTCGACCATCGAGCCGACGAACCGGTCGACTTCGCGGAGCCCTTGGCGTACGGCTTCCTCGGTGGCGAAGTAGCGGCCCATGGCGGTGGCGACGTGCCCCGCGCCCGCGCGTACGTCGGCCATCCCCTGGTACCTGGCGGCGAGGTCGCCCGCGAGCGGGTCGGCACCCGGCGGGGGCGAGGGGCGGTGGTCGGTGGCCATGGCCGGCTCCCGGGGCTTGACGACAAATCGGACTAACGATCGTTCGTACCGCCCGGGACGATAGCCGTCCGCCCCGCAACCTTCAAGGTTTGCCGGCCAACACGTCGAGATCCGCAAACCCGCCCGGGACGGCGCGGATTCGCGGATCTCGAAAAGACCTGTCAGGCCACCGCCGCCTGGCCGTCCGCTCGGTTGCGGGCCATCCAGTCGATGCCGAAGGCTACCGCCGGTGCCAGGGGCACGAGCAGCGACCGGGCGGAACCGATGTACCCCTCGCCCGTCGCCAGGTGCTCCAGCATCGCGGCGCCGATCCGGTCGAAGTCGCGCAGGTCCAGGACCACGTCCTCGTACGTGAACCACATCGCACGCCCCAGCCCGTCCGGAATCACACACCGGTACTGCCGGGTGGCCAGCTTGGGCTGGAGGTACTCCGCCAGATGGAACGCGCTGAAGGTCACGAATGCCGTGCCCAGCATCAGCACCTTCGCGTCCGGCAGCGAGTAGAGCCGGGCCAGCGGCGACTGCTCACCGAAGTGCGACGCCGGATTGTGGTGACGCATGATGCCGTCCGCCAGCAGCCCGATCGCCGCGAACGACGCCTGCGGATGCGAGCTGCGGACCGCCCCCGGGGTCCGGCGGAGCACTTCCGGCAACGCCCCCATGGTCCGCGACGCGGCCGTCCACATCGGATCGAACGGCGGCATCGCGCGCTTGTACGCCTCCCGCTCCGACTCGCTGAGCCCGTCCGTCGCGCGCAGGAACGCCCACGACGTGTCGGAGTTCTCCTCGGTGTAGGCCGGCATCACCAGCGTGCCGCACGGGCCGACCGCTTCCAGCAGGGCCGCGAGCACCCCCTGCGCGCCGCCCTCCACCGGGCCGACGCCCCGCAGTGTGCTGTGCACCATCAGGACGTCGCCCGCGACGACCCCGATGTCCCGGAGCATCCCGACCAGTTCCCTGACCAGCCACGGCCGAGCCTCCGGGGGCTTGGGCGTCGCCACGTCGATCCGGGAGCCGAAGGCCGCCTCCACCAGCCGCGAGTCTCCGCCGCCGATTCCCGAACTCACGCCATTCCCTCCACGTTACGTGCCCCCACCAGATCCGCGGCCACACGGCCGCGTACGTGCTCGATGAACCGGATCAGATCCGGGCAGTACACGGACGGGCCGCCGAACCCCGTCCCCGCGCGGTGGCGGTGGGTGAAGTACCCGCCGCCGCAGACGTCGCGCACCTGACAGGCCCGGCACGTCGCGCCGAGGCCGGCGAGCCCCAACTGCCGTGCCGCCATCGACGGGTGGCGCAGCGCGTCGTCGAACGAGTGGGAGCCCACCGACATGCCGGTGACGGCCGCGCCGTCGTACACGGCCTTGAGCGTGTCCACCTGCTCGATCATGCCGTCGGTGTCGACGACCACCACGGTGGCCGGGCCCGGGCCGAGCTGCTCGGAGCTGCTGGGGCCGCCCAGCAGCAGCGCGAGGGTGTCCTCGAAGAGGCGCACACTCGTTTCCGCCTGCTCCACGTCGTACCAGCGGTCGAACGCGGCGGCCAGCCAGTCCCCGTACGGCGCGGTCGACGGGTCGGCGTCCCGCCCCGGCGGCGGCGTGTCCCAACTTCCGTGCGGAAGAAGGAAGTCCATGGCGGGCGGGGCGTGCGAGAGCAGCGCCTCGTAGACCTCCACCGGATCGTTGGCCAGGTCGATCGTGCACAACAGACCGCCGTACAAACCCGGCCGGGAGGGGTCCCGGAGCCGGTCGATGGCCTCCGCCACCGCGGCATGGCTGCCCCGGCCGTCGGCGTAGCGCCGATGCCGGTCGTTCGCGGCCTCGCCGCCGTCCAGACTCACACCGACGGAAATGCCGAGCGCGTGCAGCGCGTCCAGGCTCGCGTCGTCCAGCATCAGGCCGTTCGTCTGGATCGCCAGCGCTACACGTGTGTACTCCGGGACTTCCCGGCGCACCGTCTCGGCCAGCCGGCCGATCAGCCCCATGCCCGCCAGCATCGGCTCGCCGCCGTGCACGATCACCGTCACGCTGTCCAGATGGTGCTCACGCGCGTGTTCGCCGATCCGGTACGCGGTGCGCTCGGCGACCTCCGGCGACATCGCCTTGCTGGCCCCACGCCAGGACTGGTCGGCCATCTCGTACAGATAGCAGTAGTCACAGGACAGGTTGCAGCGGCTGTGCACCTTCACAACGAAGTGCCGCAGGGGAACCAGCCGCCACAATGCGCCGAAGGTCCGGTGCGACGGGAGGTTCGCCGGCCATTCGGCGCTCGCTCGTGCGCGCGCCGGAGTGGGCAACAGCTCCACCCCGTACTCCTTTCACCTCACATGCCGAGCCCGGCCGCGCGTCGGCGGCCGGGCCAGTGAACCGGGAACAGGGCAGCGGGACGGCGGACTTTGCGTGTCGCTGCCGCGTCTAGCAGACCCGCAGACCGGCAGTCGTCAGCTCTTGCCGACGTAGCTGTTGAAGCCCCCGGACACGAAGCTGTTGAACCCCTTGGGCACGTAGCTGTTGAAGCCCTTGGGGACGAAGCTGTTGAAGCCACCTGAGACGAAGCTGTTGAAGCCGCCCGCCGCGCCCGCTCCTTCGCCTGCCCGGCTCAGTGCCCGGCCGAGCGGCGAGTCGGCTGAGCAGGCGGCGGGACGAGCCCGGCCGACCGTCTCCATCTGGCCCAATACCGTTGTGGTGTAAGGCATGTGCGACTCCCTGTTCGGCTGTCCGTCGAGCTGTGGCGTTCGTACGGTAGTTGCAGGATTCGCAGGTTCGACCACGGATCGGCCCCGTCGCGTTCAACGGACACTCCCCCGCGCCCCGGGGACAGCCAACCGGCGCTCGGGGTGCACCGAGAAACCTTTGCCCGCCGGTAAGTTCACCCGGCTCGGGATCCCTCGGCGGCGCCGTCCGCGGGCTCGCCGGCGGGTTCGTACGCGAATCATCCCGATCTCGCCTCACCTGCAAAGGCACCGTGTGCGGACGGGAGCTTTCGGCAGTGGCTGCGCGACCCCTGGCGGTCACTCGAACTGCTGACGTCGGTCTGGGAGGCGCTCTTCGTGGTGGCCATCGCGGAGATCGACGGCCGACTCGAGATGCTGCCTTTCACCGGGTTGGCGGACGCGGTGATGACCGTCGTCACGCGCAAACCGATCGGAACCTGAGGGCGCCAGGGCGGTTGTAGGTTCCGAAAGGCGCGCGGCCGACCGCCGCCGCGACGCTTTCGGCGTCCTCAACACTCTCGACGCGGCAGGTGGACATGGCTACTGAATGGCAGTGGGACGAGACGTTGTTCGCGGGCACCGCCCAGTACTACCGGCGTGGGCGCCTGCCGTACGCCCCGGGCCTGGCGGACATGCTCGCCGACGTGCTGCGCCTCGACGGCCGGGGCCGCTTGCTCGACGTGGGCTGCGGGCCGGGGACGCTCGCTGTGGGCCTCGCGCATCTGTTCGGCGAGGTCGCCGGTGTCGACCCCGACCCCGGAATGATCGCCGAGGCACGGCGGTGGGCGGAGGAGGCCGGGGTCGCGGACAAGGCGTCGTGGACCCGGGCCCGTGCCGAGGAAGTGCCCGCGGGCCTCGGTACGTTCACGGCTGCCTCCTTCGGCCAGTCGTTCCACTGGATGCGGCGCGATGTGGTGGCGGCGACCGTACGGGACATGTTGCGGCCCGGCGGCGTACTCCTGCACATCTCGGACGTGAAGCCCAAGGACGCCGCGGAACGGCCGTCCGTCGAAGGCCTCCCCCATCCGGCGATTCCACACGCGGCGGTCACGGAGTTGGTCAGGGACTACCTCGGTCCGGTCCGCCGGGCGGGCAGAGGCGTGCTGCCGCACGGCACGCCGAACGACGAGGCGACGGTCTTCGCCCGAGCGGGCTTCCGCGGCCCGGAACACCACATCGCCCCGGGCGGTCAGCCCCTCGAACGCTCCAGCGACGACATCGTCGCCCGTGTGTTCTCGATGTCACTCTCCGCCCCTCACCAATTCGGCGACCGTCGAGCCGAGTTCGAGGCGGACCTGCGCAACCTCCTCCGCCGCGCCTCCCCCGACGAACTCTTCTCCGAGCGCCAACCCGCCACCGAGGTCCACATCTGGCGGAAGGCCTCGTGAGCTGCCGATCGACGAGGTGGCGCCGGACGCGCTACGCGCAGGACTGAACACGCTTCCCCGGACGGCGACTTCACTCTCATGATCCGGCGTGGCGCGAGCCGGCACCGGATCGGCGGACGCGAGCGCTCGGCGCAGCGGCCGGAGTTCACGTACCCGGACGAGCGCGCAGCGGCAGGGTGCGCTTCTTCCTGGCCGTGGCGGGTTCGGTGGGGGCTTGGTGACCGGCGATGGCGGGGCGGTGTCGGCGTTGTGCCGCCTCGCGGGGCTCAACTCCCGTTAGGGAAAGTCTCGTTCGGCTTCGCTTCGGCGTCGCGCAGCGGGAAGGCCATGACGGTTCCGCCGATGGGGATGGCGCCTGCGCTGTGCGGTGCCTTCCCCGCCTCGTGGAGGCGGAGCACGATGGCCGCCAGTTCTTCGCGGAGCATTTCCCAGTCCTCGGGACTCAGCCACACCTCGACGTCGGAGGTGACGCCCGGGCCGGTGGGGGCACGGCGGGCGGCCCGCGCCCGGAGGTTCTGGGCGAGGGTCTCGGCCAGGAGCGCCGTGCCGCCCTCGGCTGCGGTGTCCGTTCCGCTGTCGGAGAGCGGCGTGCCGCGTGCCGCCTGATAGCGGCGCTCGATGCCGCCGCGACGGCTGCGGGTCTCGGTGAGTTCGACGAGGCCCGCCGCGTCCAGGGTGCGCAGGTGGTGGCTGGCGAGGGCCTGGGACACGTCCAGTTCGCGGGCGAGTTCGGCGGCGGAGAGGGGTGTCGCCCACATCAGGGACATCATGCGCAGCCGCGTGGGGTGGGCGAGTGCGCGCAGAACCGGGTCCGTGGTGGTCACCCACGTCAGTAAATACCACGCGCGCGGCGGGAGACCGGGGGCCGCCCCGATGACCTCCAAGCATTGACTTGGCGGTCATCGGCGGGCAGGCTCGACGCAGTCGGCGAGCGTGATCGGAGGTGCCGTGTCCTGGGCCGTCAGCCGGGTGCTGCGCGACCGCGACGCCGGGCTCTATCTCACCGGCGTCGTCGTGTCCGGCTTCGGCACGTCGGCGATGGCCCTGGTGAGCGGCGTGTGGGTCAAGTCGCTGACCGATTCGAACAGCCTGGCCGCGCTCACCGGCGTGTGCCTGTGGGCCGCCACGCTGTTCGGCCCGCTCATCGGGGTCGCCGCGGACCGGGTCGGCCGCCGCACGCTGCTGGTCCGCACCAACCTCGCCATGGCGGTCGTACTGATCACCCTCCTGACTGTGCGGTCCGCCGACCAGGTGTGGGTGGTCTTCGCGGTCATGACCCTGTACGGCGTGAGCGGCGTGCTGCTCGACGCGGCGGAGGCGGGCCTCGTCGGCACGACCGTTCGGGCCGAGCTGCGCGGCGAGTTCAACGGTCTGCGGATGTCGGCGAACGAGGGCATGAAGCTGCTGGCGCCCCTGATCGGCGCGGGCCTCTTCGTACGGTTCGGCGGGCACGGTGTCGTACTCCTCGACGCCGCGACGTTCGTGGCCGCCGCGGGCGTGTTCGCGCTCGTCCGGCCCGGCGAGGAGGCGAAGCGGCCGGAGGCGCGCAGGCGGTGGCTGCACGAGACCCGGGAGGGCGTACGCGGCCTGCGGCAGCGCCCCGCACCGCGCCGCCTTGTCCTCGCGGGCGCCCTCACGATGGCCGCCGCCGGACTGAACGGCGCCGCCATCTACGCCGCCGCGGACGAAGGACTGCACCGGGGGCCCGCCTTCGTCGGCGTGCTGTACGCCGTCCAGGGCGTCGGCTCGGTCGTCGCCGGTCTCGTCGCCGGGGCGACGATGCGCAGGCTCCCGGAAGGAGTGTTCGCGGCGGCCGGAATCGTCGTGTTCGCGGTCGGCGTCGCGCTGCGCCTCGTCGCGTCGGTCGAAGTGGCGCTGGCGGGCAGCGCGCTGATCGGTCTCGGGCTGCCGTGCGTGCTGATCGCCGCGATGACGGCGGTCCAGCGCGAGACCCCGGAGGCACTGATCGGACGCGTCGCCGCGACCGCAACCACGCTGATGTTCGCCCCGAATGCACTCACCGCGGCGGCCGGCGCCGGACTGATCGCCACCGCCGACCACCGGTTCGTCGTCGCAGGTGCCGCAGTTCTGGGCCTGGCCGCAGCCGCGTACGCAGCCCGCGCACCTGCCGACGTCTTCCCGAAACCCGTCCAGTCCCCCGAACCTGCCGCGCGGTGAAGCCCCGGGCCTCGGGTGAGCGCGCCGTCAGGAGCGTCGTGCCCGGAACAGAACGTGCCGCGTGTCGCCTTCGGGGACAACTCCTCGCAGAGGACTGTCAGACCGGCCCGCGTGATCCACGAGCGGTTCGTGTCCGCATCCACCTCGCTCCGCCACGTCGCGGTTCCGCCCCCCAACACCACCGCGCCTACCCGATCTTCATACCGCGGCCGCACCGCCGAGAGATGATCTCGGCCGCGTTCGGCAATTGGTCACCTTTCGAAACGACGCGGCGTCCCTTGTGGATGGCGCGTCTATTGTGCGGATCCACCGCCGGCGGCGTGGGCGAGGCGGTCGCGGAGGCGGGTAAGGCGGTCGATCTCCGCGTCGAGTGCGGCGAGGCGGCGGGCGACGGCTGCGGACGCCGGTGAGGCGGCCGAGCCGTCGGGGGCCGCCGGGGCGGGGGAACAGCGCGGTTTTGCCGTCTCGGTGAACAGGTCCAGTCGCGAGGCGAAGCCGCGGACGTCCTCGATGGTGAGGCCGAGTCCCAGCAGTTCGCGGACCGCCCGTATGCGTATGACGTCGGTGAGGTCGTACACGCGCTGTCCCGAGGTGCTGCGGGCCGGCGGCGGGAGCAGGCCGCGCTCCTCGTAGAAGCGCAGCGCCCGGGGCGTCGTCCCGGCTGCCGCGGCGGCGTCCCCGATCCGCATCGTCTGCTCCCTCGCGTCCGACTCCGTCAGAGCGCCACCACGACCGTGCCGAAGTGGCGGCCCTCGATCAACTCCTGCAACGCCGAGGGGGCGCGATCGATGCCCGCGACGGTGGCGTACGGGAACCGGATCCGGTCCTCGCGCAACCACTGCCCGAACTGCCGCTCCCATTCGGCGGGTACGTCGGGATGGTCCGCACCGCGATAGCCGCGGACCGTGACGCCCTGCACGACCAGCCGGTAACTGTCCACCTCGGCCGGGGCGCTGCCGCCCGCCCGGTCCCCGGACAACTGCCCCGCCAGTGCGCCGACCAAAGCGATCCGGGCGCCGGAACGGACGTTGGCCACCGCAGCGGTCAACTGCTCGCCGCCGACGGTGTCCACGACGACGTCGAGGCCGTCCGGCGCGGCCTCGGCGAGCAATCGGGCGAACGGCCCGGACCCACGTACGACGACCGCGTCGAAGCCGAATTCCTCGCGTAGTCGCGCGGCCTTCGCCGCCGACCCTGTACTGCCCACCACGCGTCCGGCCCCGAGCAGCCGGGCAATCTGGCCGGCGAGAACGCCGGTTGCCCCGGCCGCGCCGCTGACGAACACCGTGTCGCCCTCCCGGACGGGCGCCAGCCGAGTGAGGGCGCCGTACGCCGCCGACCCCGTGGACAGGTGCGCGACCGGATCCGGCAGCGATTCCCCGGCCGGGGCGCAGCGTTCGGCAGGCAGCAGCGCGAACTCACGCCAGCCGTCCAGGTGTACGACCAGCTCGCCCGGCCGCAACGCCACCCCCGCACCGACGGAGACGACCTCGCCCACCGCCGGTCCGAACAGCGTGTCGCCTGCCCGAAGCGGAGGCAGCGGAACGCCGTCGGTCTCGTCACCCATGAGCGTCCGCAGCCCGGGAAAGACCAGGAAGTGACGGTTCTTGACCAGGACTTCTCCCGCCCCCGGGCCGCGGAGCGGGACGTCGGCGACAGCCAGGTCCTCGACCACGGGCAGGCCTTGCGGCTGCCTGACGAGTCGGACTTCACGGGACGAGCGGGGCTGGGACGAGGCCATCGGCGGACTCCTCGGAACGTATGCCATGCCGCGCCACACCGTGGTCCGGCAGCGGCGCTGCGAAGACGCTAAACCCTGACGCGCACGTCAAAGGCAACCCCACCGCTGAAGCGAGCGGCGACCGCTCTGCGACCGGTGAGGATCGTGCCGTGTCAACGAGCCAGGGCCAGCCGAGGATCCATCGCGGACGTGACCACGCCCTTGATGTGTCGAACAACGAACGCGACGATGCCTGAGTTGTCCATACCGGTGGAGGCGCGATGAGTCTGGGAACGGTCGCGGTGACGGGGGCGGCGGGCACCATTGGTTCGGTGGTTCGGGAAGTGCTGCGGGGCGAGGCGGGACGGTTGATCCTGCTCGACCGGCTCCCCCTTCAACCGGAGGCCGAGAACGAGGTCACGCATACGGTGGACCTTCGGGACGGTGCCGCGGTGGAGTCGGCCCTGGCGGGAGCCGACCGCGTACTCCACCTGGGTGGTGTGGCAGACGAGGCGCCCATGGCGGACCTGCTCGAAGCCAACGTGCTCGGCACACACCATGTCCTGGAGGCGGCACGGCGCACGGGGATCGAGCGGGTGGTGCTGGCCGGAAGCAACCGCGTGACCGGCTTCTACGCCACCGGACACCTCACCGGCCCGCAGGAACCGGTACGCCCCGACGGCCTGTACGGGGTGAGCAAGGCAGCCGTCGAGGCACTCGGGCGGCTCTATGCCGACAAGTTCGGGCTGTCCGTCGTCTGTCTGCGCATCGGCAGCTTCGAGGCCGTACCGACTGAACCGCGGCACCTGGCGACCTGGCTGAGCCCGCGAGACGCCGTCGGCTACTTCCGAGCGGCACTGGCCGCGCCGCCCGCCCTCCGCTTCGTCATCGCGTACGCCGTCTCCGCCAACAGTCGCCGCTTCTGGGAACTACCCGACCCGTCGGAACTGGCGTACGCCCCCGTCGACAACGCCGAGCGACACGCCGCGGACATCCCCGGGGCGGATCTACCGGTGGACCCGGCGGTACCCCAGGGCGGTGCCTACGCCCTGCCCGAATTCACACTCAAGCACCTTCGGCCCTGACGGCCGCAGCCATCGCGGCACCGCCTCCGTGTCGTCAAGCCGTCGATCTGAAGTCGGCCAAGGTGTGCTGTGTCGCCTCGTGTGCCTCCGTCAGGGCTCGCTGTCTGACGTCGCCGAACAACTGAATCGTGGTGGCGGCAAGGATGTCGTCTCTGCCGATTGTCCGCCCGTCCCCACTGCGCACGGAGTAGGCCAGCGCGAAGTCCTTGGGGAAGGGGGGTGCGGCCGGTTTACCCGGTGCCCCCAGGGTGACCGTGCCGAAGCGTTTGACCCCGCCCTCCCGGACGACCATGGCCGCGGCCCGGGCGAGGTCCGTCAGGAACACACTCGCCATTCCGTCCAGTTCGCGGACCATCGCGGGGACGGCCGTCGCGTCTCGGCTCCGCAGCAACTTCTTCACCCCGGCCTCGAACCTGTGGGCGCCGACCACAGCACTCGGTTTGCGCGACCTGCTGCGCTTGGGGGAAGGCACGATGACGCCCTCGGAGTCGTACACAACGCCGTTGAGGCCTCGAAACGTCGGGCTGTGGTCGTACCAGATGCCACCCACCTCGAGTTCGACGTTCCGGCTGATCGCCGCGACAAAGTCCTCGGGAACCAGCTTCTTCCGCGCTTCCTCCGCCGCTGCGCTCTTCGCGGCGTCGATGATCTCCCTCAGAACAGTCCGCGCCACCGATGCGGCGGCCCAGGCGGCCGACCGGGAGACGTGCATCGGCGTCACGTCCCTGAACACCGCTTTGACGAGCGAAGTTTTGAACGGCGGGACGTCCATGACGGAGGCGGTCTCGGGGCCTCGGTGCTCGGGGCGTACGGGCTGTGCGGGCAGTACGGGCTGTGCGGTCATCGGAAGAAGCGCTCTCGGTCGTCGGAGTTGTCAGAAGGCCACACTTCACCACGCCGATCCGACACGCGTCGGCGGACGTCCGGGTCCACGCCACCGGGGACGATCAACCGGATTGTGCTGTTCCCTGAACGCTCGACGGCGCCCCCGCCCACAGACTCTCGGTCTGGATCGGGGGCCAGCCGTCCTCCTGCGCGCGCTGTGCGCCTCTTGGACGCGTTCATCAGGGCGACTGGGGCGTACCACGGCGCCTTCCACCAGCGCTCGAGTGGTGCAAACGGCCAACTCCCTTTGCCTCTCAGGACTTTCTCAGCCTCCATGCAGGTCGTTCTCAGGTCCGTTCGCCAACGTCTGGTCCACTCCATTGGACGACGACGCGGGGATCGACATGGCGCACTCAGAACACCCTCACAACCTCAACCGGCGCGCGTTCGTACGTCGGGCCGGACTGGTCGGCGCCGCCGCGATACTGCCTGTCGCCGGGGCCACGCAGGCGTATGCGGCAGATTCGGCGGCCGACCCCGAAGTCCTTTTCAAAGCAGGTCGGTTCGCGGACGCGGACCGCGGTTACGCGCGCGTGTTGCGCGCTGCCCCCGCCAACGCCCGGGCTTTGGCGCAGCGCGGCTACATCGCCCTCCTGTCCAACCGGTTCGGCTACGCCGAGCGGTTCCTGACCGGAGCGCTCGCCGTGGCCCCCGGCGACGTCCCGTCCGCGCAGCGGCTGGCGGAGTGCTACGTGCGCCAGGATGCCCCTGCCCGCGCGATCCCGCTGTTGCGGAGCACCGGGAGGCAGCGGGACCTCGCGTACGCCGAGCTGTACTCACACGTCATCGGCACCCCCTGGCGCATCGGCGGCGCGGCGGCCGCGCGCGTACCCTTCCTGGGCATCGACCCCGTCCCGTCCGTCGAAGCCTCACTGAACGGGGGCCCGCCCAAGGGCTTCCTCCTCGACACCTACGCCACGCTCGACCTGTCGGCGGAGGCGGCCGAAGAGGCGGGCGTACGCGCAGTGGCGACGATCAGCGGCATAGTCGACGGCCAAACCGTCACGCTCTACCTGGGGATCCTCGACTCGTTCCGGATCGGCGGCATCGAGATCCGCAACATCCCCGTGCAGTGGAACGAGGTACGGCGCCCTCCCCTGCCCGACGGATCGGCCCCGGCGGGCGCCTTCGGGACGACGCTCTTCTACCACTTCCTGACCACGATGGACTACGCCGGCCGAGCGCTGGGCCTGCGCCGCAAGACACCGACCCAGCAGCGCGAGTTCACCGCGCAGGCGGCCCGGGCACAGCTCTGCGACCGGCTTCCGCTCTGGCTCGCAGGCGACCACTTCCCTTGCACCGTGGGCAGCCTGCTGGACCACGGCCCGCGCGTGGTCACAGTCGACACCGGCGGCATCGCGAGCGCCTTCGACACGACGGTGGAGATCGCCGAACGAGCCGGCATCGACGTGGACTACGCCCATCCCGTCGACCGCCCCGGGCCGCGGGTCTACCCCGCCACAGCCGACCGGATCAGCCTCGGCCGCGCCATCGGACGCAACGTCAGAGGCCATGCCGCCGAAGCGCCCTTCCCCGGCTTCCCCGGACCGGGTCAGTCCGGGATGTTCGGCTTCGACCTGATCGCCAACTTCACACACGAGTTCTTCAAGCCGTACGCCATCACCTTCGACTACGACAACATGCACCTGTTCATCACCGGCGCCACCCACCCCCGTTCGTAACGCGTGGCATATGGCGGCAGCGACAACCCAAGCCGGCGCTGCCGCCATGCCGCTGCCCGCAGAAGCCACGGTTCTGCGGCCGCGCCGCATCGCCGGTCAAAGAGCGGTCGTCAGCGCAACGAACCCGTCATCGGGCCCGCCGGGTCGGTGACGAAGCACGTCACGTTCCGGTCCCCGTCGAATCGCCACGCCGTCTCGGTCGGGTGGTAAAAGCGCATCGACAGCTTCGCCGTCTCCGGGGACACCTGGCCGAGGTACGCGGCGACGCGCTCCGGGCACCGCTCCCTGGCAAGCGCGCCCAGGCTCGCGCTGCCGGGGTAGTCGTCCTTGTCCGGCTGGATGAGCACCGCGACGACCTCGGCGTCGTGCGGCTGGTCACACGACACCTTCCCCCGCGGGAGGTCGGGGCCGCCCTCCGGGCCGGCGAGGAAGTCGAAACAGTCGCCCGCGTCGAAGCGCGGTACCGCCGGCGACGGCAGGCCGTTGGTCTGGTCATCGGACGACGATCCGGACACGGCGAGCACCGCGATCACAACGCCCGCTATCGCGGCCAGCGCGACGCCGACCACCACGGACGTGCGCCGCCACCACGGGCGAACGACAACGGGGGCGGACTCTGCCATGACCTGGGACTCCTGACGTACGGGAGCCCGAAACCTATCCGTTGCCGATATTCAGGCATCAACCACCCCACCTGTTGCGGGTCCGCTCCTCGTCCCAGGTCTGGTCCCGGCAGTCCAGCAATTCGCGGCGAAGAGGTCAGCAACCGAAACCCGCCGCGGATGCACCACACTGACGCAAATCCTGGACCCGCGGCACATCTCCCAGCCGTCGCTCACACGTCCCGGACCGGACGGCAGCGGCTTGTCATGACGGAGCCTTTGGTGAGGTTGGACCGCCATTGCATGGGATCAGCCACGTGGGTCACCCGAGCCAGGGCTCCCGTAGAGGCCATCGACCGGCACCGATCCCTTGCTGTGTTTCGTTGCAAGGCCACCGCGCGGGCGTGTCGAGTCAGTGCGCGGATGAAGTTGTAGGGGATGTCGTGGGGCACGAGCGCAGGCACAGTGCGCACAGGCCTGACGCACGCCCACACGCAGATCACTGCGGCGGTGATCGCCCCGCCCATCTGCAGGGCGTACCACCCGTCGTGGCGCGTGGCCAGACCGGTGCTCTCGTCGATCCCGAAACGGGACATGGGCGCGACGTAGTACGCGTACGCAGCGAACAGGACGACTTCGCTGCACAGGGCGACCACGGTCGCCGTCCGGATTGCCGCGGCTGGTCCTGGACATCGACTACATCTTCGACCTCTTGTTCCGGGCTTCGGGGTTCCGCCAGTACGTGCGGCAGCAACCCCGGTATTCGCAGCGGCTTGTGCTTACGGGGGACGAGCGTGGGGGGATGTCGTTCGCGGAGACCGCCTTCGGGTGAACTCGCCGGTGGCACGTGTGGGCTGAAGGGCTCGGTCAGGCGCGACGGTAGGCTACGCGGCCCATCCAGCGGCGGACTGCTTCGGTGAGGATGAACATGCCGGTGGTCGACACGGTCGCCGCGAGGAGTGCGCGGACGACGACCGGGAGGTCGGGGTAGTGGTTGCCCGCGTACATCGTGATCGCGGCGGTCGTCACCGCCACGGCGAGCAGCTGGGCGGGGAGGTCGGTGAGTTTGGGGCGTCCGGGCCAGTGGCGGGACTGCAGGGTGGCCTCGACGTCGACCAGGAGCACGACCGGCGGAAACACCCAGGCGAGCCGTGTGTCGGAGAAGCGTCCGGTGAAGTAGAAGGTGTCGCAGGCCGCGTAGGCGACCAGGGCCAGGTACGCGAGGGCGAGGATGGTGAACAGCCCGCGGGCCGGGCCGGGTTCGGGTCGGCGGGTGGGGACCGCGCGTAAGCCGTGTGCGGCGGTGGCTCGGTGGCGCGGGGCCGAACCGCCGTACGCGGGCGGCGTCGTGGTGCTGCCAGGGCGCCCCGATGCGGGGCGCGGTGGTTCAGAGCCGGCTGCTCCCGAGCGGCGAGTTCCGGCGGGGGGTGTCGTGCCGCGCGGGGGCGTTGCGGAGCGGGATGTCGCGGGTCGGGGCGTACCGGGTGCGGGTCTGCCGGACGCAGGTGTCCCGGACGCGGGTGTCCCGGAGGCGGGAGTGGCGGACCGGGTGGGGGCGGACGGCGCCGGGCCAGTACGTGCGCCCGACGGCGCGGGGGCGGAGACTGCGGAATCCGGCGCCTCGCCCGGCAGGCCGAGGCGTATGCCGCGCGGAGCGGTCTGATCCCGTCGGGGCTCGCGTGGCGCGGTGGGAAGCGGCGTGCCCGCGAGCGGAGTTCCGGAAGACGGCGGGCCGGTACGTATCGGGGTCACAGGGCCCCACGGCGGGGTCGGTGGCGGGGTCCGTCGGGGCTCGGATACACGCGGGAAGCCGGTGGCCGGCGTATCGGCGCGCGGGAAGCCGGTGCTCGGCGTCTCCGCCCGGGGGAACCCGGTGGCCGGGGTGTCCGCGCGGGGAAAGCCGGTCCGCGGGGTGTCGGCTCGGCGGAATCCGGCTCCTGGGGTGTCCGCGCGCGGGAAGCCGGTGGGCGGCGTGTCGGTGGTGGCCCGCCCCGGCCGGTCCCGCCGCGACGCGCGAGGCGGCCGGCGCTCCTCGGCGGTGCCGGGATCCGCACCCGTGGCAGGCCCCGAGTGAGTCCCCGGGACGGCCCCCGGGCCAGTACGCGGATCGATGCGAAATCCGGTAGACGGGCCGGTGCGCGGATCCGGACCCACACCCGTACCCGCACGCGGATCCGTCCGCGGGTCCGCGCCCGGCCGGATCGGGCCTCGCGGTCGCGGCACGAACACGCCTTGGAACGGCGACGGTTGCTCGGGCGGCGCGGCCATGTCGCCCTGCCCGTGCAGGCGCACGAGTGCCGCATCGAGGACGCCGGCGGCCCACGCCGCGGTCTGCACCGGGATCCGGCCGTAGTCGGAGAGTTCGACGATCGCGTCCCGGCACAGCACGAGCCAGTCGCGGCCGCGGGCCGACGTCGTCTCGGCGGGCACCCATTCAGCGATCGGCACCAGGAGTTCGGCGGCCGCGGCCACGGCGCGGGCCGCCGACGCCACCAACTCCGGTTGGGTGGCCGCGCCGTGCACCAGCAGGGCCAGGGCCCGGTAGCGCTGCGGGTCGGTCAGGTGCGGGCTGCTCAGCAGGGCGGCGAGGAACGTACCGTCGCCCGCCGCCTCGACCTCGGCGACCAGTGCCGACGCGAGGGCGTCGGGGCCGATCGCGCCCCAACGCGCGCCGTCTCCGGAGGGATAGGCGGCGGACAGTATGTCCTCGTACGCGGCGAGCACCGGCACTTGCGGCTCCGCGATGTCGCCCCGGCCCCGGTGGTGCACCTCGAACCCGGCCCGAACCGCCCCCAGCGCATCGTCGAACGTCGTTGCGCCCACGAGTTGTTGTACCGCCAGCAGGGTCCGCAGGAGACCCGCGTCGACGAGGCCGGACGGCATGCGGGTGCGGGCGATGCGCCGTACGTGTTCCTCCTCGCGGTGCAGGAGGACGTCCAACGGCCTTTGGTGGTAGGCGAGCTCGCGGTCGACCCGGGTGAGTACGTCGGCCAGTGCCGCCATGTGCAGGGTCCCGACGGACAGTCCGCGGGCGTCCCCCTCGGGGACGGTGTAGCGGCGCGGGCGCTCCGGGTCGGGCGTCGCCGCGCGGTCGGGGAGGTCGTCGTCGATACCGGCGTGCCGCAGCAGGCGTATTCGGTCCGCGAAGGCGCGGGCCGCGCGTTCGTACAGGGCCTCGGCGCCGACGTCGACGAAGGCGTCGGTGGTGGCGACCCGGAAGGTCTCCCCGCGGCCCATGACCGTGCTGCCGGTCCAGACGGCGCGCAGGCGCGGCCACCAGTCCTCGCGGCCGCGCACGATCAGCAGCACGCGGACCGGCTGGCCCGAGCGGCGCTCGCCGAGTACGTCGAACAGGGCGTGCACGTGGTCGAGCCGCGCCTCGGCGCCGTCCACGACCAGCAGGAGCGGCTGGCGTACGGTCGTGAACAGGGCGAATCCGGGCTCCTGTTGGCGGGGTACGCGGGCGACGAACCCGCCGGTCCACGCGGCCCGCCCGCGCACGTCGCGCGTGAGGTGGCCGAGCAGTTCGTGGGCCAGCCGGGTTTTCCCGGCGCCGTCCGGCCCGGTCATCGCGGCGACGTCGGTACGCCGCCCGTTGAAGCACCAGGCGCGCAGCGCCCGCACCGTCGCGGCGTCGCCGGACATCGGCACCACCTGCGCGGCCGGGTCCAGCAGATAGGACGCGGACAGATGCGGGTCGGGGTGGTCGGTCAGCATCGGCCCGAGGTCGGCGGGCCGCAGCCGGGGCCGCATGCCGGTCGCGGCGGCCACCGCGTCGGCGAACCCGGGGGCACCGAGCAGTCGGAACGCCGGGAGTACCAGCAGGGTTTCGCCGCGCCAGTAGTCGGCGGCGTTGGTGGCCACCCCGACCACCGCGTCGTCGCAGTAGACGGCCGCGCCGGACATGCCCTGCCACAGGTCGAAGGAGACGTCGTCGGGCTCGGCGAGTTCGAAGGCGTACATCCCGGAACGCGCCCGGCCGCGCGGCGCGATGGCGCCGTGCAGGGTCTGCGCCTGGGTGGCGGACCGGGGGCCGCCGGGGACCTTGCGGTAGAGCGACTGGGGGAAGCCGATCGTCGTGCAGACCGGGCGGGCTCCCGGGTGGTCGCCGGTGAGCGCGCCCCAGCGCACGATGCCGAGGTCGGCGCCGAGCAGGGTGCGGTCGGCCTGCAGCAGTGCGACGTCGAGCGAGGTGTCGATCCACAGGACCGATGCCTCGTGCTCCGCGCCGCCCTCGAGGGCGCGGACGACGACGGGGCCGCTGTCGCGGTTCGGGCACGCCACGTGCCCGGCGGCCAGGACGAGTCCCGGTCCGATCAGGCATCCGGATCCGCGTACTCCGGCGCGCGGGTTGACGACCTCGACGGTGCGCTGCGGCGGCGTGTCCCCCATCCCCGCGCGGTTGAGCACACAACCCCCCGATCGTCGCCCGAAAAGCGGAGACCAGTCTGCCGGAAACTCTCTACAAACAGTCTTGTTTCCAGGGACAACCTTCCCCGTCGGCTTGATCATGACGCCCGCCGTGATCAAGCCGACGGAACATGCGGGCGGAGCCGGTACGTTGGGCCGTCGTTCGGGGAGCAGAGAAGGGGTGTGCATGCGCAGGCGCTCGGTCGCCCCTTTGGCCACCGGCCTGCCGCAGTGCGTTCAGGCGGCGGGCACGCTGTTGCGCTGCCTGCCCGCCGACGTGCGGGCCGGTGTCCTGGAGCGGCTCGAACCGGGGCACCGGATGTCGGTGCTGGCGTACGGCGGGCTCCCCGCACACGAGGTCGTGGCCCTCGCGCTGCGCGCGGGCGGCAACAGGCGGCACGCGGACCTGCTGCGCCAAGTGCTGGCGTCCGACCACCGCTTGCGCGAGGACAACCTGCAACAGTTGGCCGCCCAGGACGACTTCCTCACGCACGCCGTCCTGCTCGCCCATCCCCACCTGCCCGCGTCGCTCGTGGCCCCGCTCATCCGGCGGACCGCCCACGATCCGGTCGGGCTCACGCACACGATCGACACCCACTCCCCCGGCCGGCTCCGCGTTCTGCTCGGCGCGGACGACCCGGCCGTCGCACTCCAGGCGCTGGTCTCGGTACGCCTTCCCGCGCCGCTGCACGACAGCGCCTTTCTCGGGGCGGCGCTGCGGCTGTGGGAAGAGTTCGGCGCCGCGGGCCTGCGGGACGTGCTGGACCGGTACCTGGGGATCCCTCGGTCGGCGCGCCTGCACCCGAAGGGGATCCGGCAGTTGCGGCCGTTCCTCGACGCACCGCACGGCCGTGCGCAGCTCGCGCGCCTGCACGAGGTGGCCGTACGCGACGGCGAGTCGGCCCGGCGGCTCCGGCTGTCGAGCAACCGGTACCCGGCGCACGACGTACTCGCCGGAACGGTGCCGATCGACTGGGGCGCGCTGATGCGGGCCGACCTCGCGGAACCCTTCCGGGGCAAGGCCCGCTCGGCGTTGCTCGCGCACCCGGACTGCCCACGGGAGTTCGTGCCGCGCCTGCTCCGGGGCGTGTCACCCGACCGGGTCCTCGCCGAGGCGCTGGACGCGGGCACGACGACCGCCGAGGAGGTCGTCCGTACCGCAGCCCCGGCGTGGTGGCTGCTGGACTTCATCGACGAGACGTCGGAAGCAGTTGCGCCCGAGCAGGGCAGACCATCGGCGGCGGGCACCGATCCCCAGTTGTTCTCCTCGCTTCCGTTCGTGTACGCGCTGCTGGACCTCGACCCCGCCGGGACCGTCGGCGGGGACCCCGACGCGTGGCTGCGCCTCCTCCGCGCCGGCCCGCGGTTCGGCGGGACGGTCCCGGAACTGCTCGCGTACGCCGCCCGCCCCGGCCCGGTGCCGCCGCCGCGGCCCCGGTTCCGGCGCAACCCCCGGCACGGGGCGGCCTCGCTCGTGATGACGTTGGCCCCCGCCGAGGTCGCGGCGCAGGTGGCCGCGCGGCTCGAGCCGGACGAACGGGCCGACCGGCGCCTCGCGCCGCGCACCGGCCTGCGCGGCAGCCCGCTCACCGGGTGGCGTGAACCACTCACCCGCGAGAGCTGCCTGCGCCTGTTGCGCGGCAATCCGCTCGAACTCACCGAGGCGGCCCGGCCGGGTTCGCGGTGGGTCTGGGCCGCGATCGGGATGCGACTCATCGGCGCGGACGATCTGCTGCGGTACGCCCGGCCCGCCGCCGCGGCTCTCGAAGTCGCGCTGCGCTGCAAAGCGTTCGCCCCCGCCCTTCACGACGACGCCGAGGACCGGCTGCGGGCGATGGCCGCCGGGGACCCGGGCCGGGACTCCGTGGACGCATGGCTGGCGGCGGTCACGCTGCTCGCCGACGATTTCTCCGGCACGGTGGTCGAACTCACGGCCACCGCCCGTGCCGCGGCCGTGCGGAATTGAGTAGTTGTCCCCATGTCCGGCTCGGCCGGACCGGGCAGGCTGAAGGGGAACCGGATCGTCCGGTGGACCGCGGTGTGCCGGACGGCGACCGGGCAACTTGGGGAGGACGGCAATCGTGCGTTTCGTCCGGCAGTGGCTACTGCGGATCGTCAGCTTCGCACTCACCGCGCTGTACCGCGGATATCGGGCGCATCCCGCCGTGTGGCGGTGGACCGCGACGCACTACCACCCCCGCATGGAGCGATTCGCCCGGCGGCACGCGTGGATGACGTGCCAGTTCGCGGCCCTGGACGTGCCGGCGTACCGGGACTATCTGCGGCGGCAGGGCTGGCGGTTCCGGTGGTTCAAGCTGGAGTCGTACCCGGAGACGGCGAAGGACACGTACGTCCGCGCGTACCCGGAGGAACTGCGGTGCTGGCAGGGCGAACTGGAGATCGCCGGGACTGTCGTGGACGAGTCCTCGGGGTCGTCGGGGACGCCGTACAACTGGCTGCGCTCGCGACGTGAGCTGAACTCGGTGCACAAGAACGTCGCCGGGTACACGTCGATGGTGTTCCCCCGCAAGCGGTTGTTCGTCATCAACGCCTACTCGATGGGCGCGTGGGCGACCGGGACCAACACGGGTATTGCGATGGCGCGCATCGCGATGGTCAAGAACACCGGGCCGGACCTCGACAAGATCGTGGACACGATCCGGCACTTCGGGCCGCGCTTCAACTACCTGGTGACCGCGTACCCGCCGTTCCTCAAGCACCTGCGCGACCGGCTCGACGCGGAGGGCTTCGACTGGCGGCGCCATCGGCTGTTCGGGTTCGTCGGCGGCGAGGGGATGACCGAGGCGCTGCGCGACTATCTGGAGGAGCGCTTCGTGAAGGTGCGCTCGGGGTACGGTGCGTCGGACCTGACGATCGGCATGGCGGGCGAGAGCGACCTGACGGTGTGGCTGCGGCGTCGCCTGCTGACCGACGACCGGCTGCGCGACGCGCTGCTCGGCCCCGACGAGGGCCGGGTGCCGATGGTGTTCCAGTACAACCCGCTGGAGACGTACCTGGAGATCAACGACCGGGACGAGATCGTGTGCACCATCAACTCCACGGCGGTGCTGGCCCCGAAGCTGCGCTACAACATCGGCGACGAGGGCCGCCTGCTGGGCTACCCGGCGCTGGAGGCGGTGGTGCGCGAGGACCCGGACGCCTGGGCGGAGTGCGAATCGGCGTTCCGGAGCGAGGGCATGCGCCTGCCCCTGCTCCTGCTATACGGGCGCAAGGACAGCACGATTTCCTACATGGGCGCCAACATCTACCCGCAGGACGTCGAGTACGGCCTCTACCAGGACAACCCCATGGCCGGGCACCTGGAGGGCTTCTGCCTGACCATCGACGAGTACGCCGACCTCGAGTCGCGCCCCGTGGTCAACCTCCAACTGCGCGACGGCGCGGAGCTGGACGACGCGGAGCGCGAGAAGCTGTCGGCCGTGTGCCGCGACGGCGTGGTCGGCCATCTGGCCCGGGTGAGCCGGGACTTCGCCCAGTCGCTGGCCGAGGACCCTTCGACTGCGGATGTCCAGGTGCGCGTCCACGCCTTCGGCGAGGGCCCGTTCGCGCGGGGCACCAGCAAGATCAAGAACGTGTACCTGGTCACCGAGGGGAAGAACGCGGCATGAGGACGACCGACTTCTCCAAGGCACCGCCGCAGGCCCGCTCTGGCGCGATGTTCATCGGCGCCACCAAGTACTCCGGCCCGCTCTCGCTGATCCGGCTCGGCCGCACCTGGTCCAAGCTCGTACGCGACATGAAGCGCATGGACGGATACCGCTGGCACAAGGTCTGGTGGGAGTTCCCGTTCACGCTGGGCACCATCGCGTTCTTCGAGGACACCGACGCGCTCATGAAGTTCGCCCGCACACGGCACCACCGCGACCTGATGTGCTGGGTCACCGACAACGGCACGAAGTACGCGAGCGGCGGATGGATCCGGATCTTCACCGCGGAGCCGGGCGGCTACAGCAACGGCGTCTGGCGGGCCGAGGACGGCACGATGGCACACATCGAGGACTTCACCGCGCTGTCCTCCGAGCAGGCCGGCCCCTCGGTGCACCGCGCGGGACGGAGCGGCGGCGCATGACCGCGCGCACCACCCGGACCGGCGGCCTGACCGTGGAACGCGTCGCCACCCGAAAGGCGTTCGCCGAGTTCTGCGACCTCCCGCTGCGCCTCCACCCGCGCGACCGGTACATCCCGCCGATCCGCCAGGTCCTCGCCGACCTGTGGCGCGGGCGCGGCCCGCATGCCCGGTACGGCCCCGTCGAGTTTCACCTCGTGCGCGACGCGCAAGGCCGCGCGGTCGGGCGCACGTGCCTGCACACGAACCCCAAGTTCGACGAAAAGCTCGGCGCTCGGCACCAGTTGTTCGGACTCACGGAGTTCGCCGAGGACCCGGAGGTGGCCGCCACTCTCGTGCACCTCGCCGAGGAGCGGGCCCAAGCCGAGGGCCACGACGCGCTGTTCGGCCCGGTGGCCCTGCTACCGAACCAGACGGGCGGCGTCATCACGTCGGGGTTCGAGGCCCGCGGCTTCGTGGACTCCGCCTGGAATCCCGCGTATTACCCGAAGGCGTACGAAAGCCTCGGTTTCACACGAAAGTTCGAGGCCGCGACCTGGATCTGCGACGACCTCGGGAAGCGCGGCGTCGACGTGGACGAGGTCTTCCGCTTCGACGACGCACGGCTCAGGGGCGAGCAGTTGACGATCCGGCACGGATCGCGACGCCATCTCGGCGATCAACTGCCCATGCTGCGCGAGATGCTCAACGCGAGTTTCGCGCAGCTCGGCTACTACACGCCCATCGACGCGGACGAGTTGCACGCGCAGACGGACGGCCTCGCCTACCTGCTCGACGAGTCGCTGCTCATGTGGCTCGAACGGGCGGGCATGCCGGTCGCGTTCGTGCTCGTGGTGCCCGACATCTCGGGGTACCTGGCGAAGGTGGGCGGCGACCTGGGTATCGTCAACCAGGTCCGTCTGCTGGCCACCCGCAAGCGCTACCGGCGCGAGGCGGTGCTCATCATCAAGGGGACCGTGCCCGAGGCCCAGGGCCGGGGCTATCTGAAGCTGCTGGCACGCGAGTTGTACCGCAATCTGCGGGTCGGGGGGTACACGGCGCTGCGCAGTACCTGGGTAGAGGACGACAACGCGGCTTCCGCGGCGCAGTATGTCCGTATGGGCGGACGCGTTCTGCACGGCCACACGTTCTACGGGCGGGAGGTACGCGCATGACGGCGTCGCCGGCGGGGCCGGAATGGGCCGCTGCCATGCGCGCGCTCGCGGCGCAGTGCGGGCGGGCGCCCTCCGCACACAACACGCAGCCGTGGCAACTGCGGTATGAGGACTCGGGCGTGGGCGTGTACTGGGATCCCATGCGGGCGCTGCCGGTGTCGGACCCGACCGGGCGCGATCTGTTCCTCGGGCTCGGGGCGTACCTGGAGACGTGTCTTGTGGTGGCCGCGGGGGCGGGGTTGGGTGCGGACGTCGTGGTGGACGTGGACCGGGCCGCGCGGCGGGTGGCGTGGCTGGTCCCGGCGGCGGAGCCGTACGCCACCCGCTTCACCGCAAACGACGTCGCCTCGCGCCGCAGCGCACGCGGACCGTACGCCGCCGGCCCGCTGCCCGACGACGTGCTCGACGAGGCCGCCGCCCTGGTCGAGGACGCGGGCGGGATCCGGCACCTGCCGGCCCGGGCGCTGGCCCCGCTGCTGGCGCGCGCGGACCGGTGGATGTTCGCGGCTCCCGAGGTGACCGCGGAGCTGCGCGAGTGGCTGCGGCTGCGGCCGAGCCACCCGCGGTACGCCCAGGACGGGCTGACCGACCGGGCACTCGGCCTGTCCCGCGCCGAGGCGGCGGGCCTGGAGATGATGCTGCGCCCGCGCGTGTACGGCACGTTCCGCCGAGCCGGGCTTCCCGCGGCCCTGGCCGCGTCGTCCCGCGGACTGCTGCGCGGCGAGGGCACCGCCCTCGTCCTGGTCGGCCCCGCGGCGGCGGGCCCCGCGGAGCTGGTGGCACTCGGGCGGGCGCTGATGCGCAGCTGGCTGGCCCTCGCGGTGCGCGGACTGGCCACACACCCGCTCAGTCAGATCCTCGACTGCCCCGCCACGGCTGCAGAGTTGGCCGCCATGCTGGACCTCGCCGCGCACGAGCGCGCGGTGGCGGTCTTCCGCACCGGGCGCCCGCTGATCGAGCCCCCGCGCTCCGCCCGCCGCGGCGGGTAGACCGGGCGGAAGCGGCAGCCGGTGACACCGAACCCTCCCGCGGCGCGTGACAACCGGGCCGCGGGAGGGTTGCGTCGTGGTCAGCCCTGCGGGGTCGCCGGCTTGGCCGCGGTGTAGAGCCAGGCGTCGAACAGCGGCTTCACGTTGTCGTGCGAGATTGCGCGGGCCAGGTTCATCAGGTCCCGGGTGTCGGCGTTGTCGTAGCGGTATTTGTCCGCCCACACCTTCAGGAGCGTGAAGAAGTCGCGGTCGCCGATGGTGGTGCGCAGCGCGTGCAGGGCCATCGCGCCGCGCAGGTACACGGCGTTGTAGTTGAAGAGTTCGTCGCGTCCCGGGTCGGCCGTCTTCAGGTGCCAGAAATCGTCGTTCGCGGGGGTCGCCCAGAGCTGGTCGAACACCGACTGCGCGGTCGGTCCGCCGCGCTCTTCCTGCCACAGCCACTCGGCGTACGTGGCGAAGCCCTCGTTGAGCCAGAGGTCCGCCCACGTCTTGGGGGTGACGCTGTTGCCGTACCACTGGTGTGCGATCTCGTGCACGATCGTGGCCTCGTCGGGCTCGCCGTCGTACACGGGGCGGGCCTGGGTCTCCAGGGCGTAGCCGACGTCGATGCGGTCGATGATGCCGCCGGTCGAGTCGAACGGGTAGCGGCCGATCCGCTCCTGACCCCAGCGCACCGCGTCGGCGGTGGTGCGGTGCAGGGCGGCGTCGTCGCCGTCGCCCGCCGGGTCGTACGCGGTGATGTTCGGCAGACGGCCGACGCGGCCGTCGGTGACCGTGAAGCGGCCGATCGCGACCATGGACAGGTAGCTGGACATGGGCTTGCGCATCGACCAGACCGCGGTGGTGCGGTCGCCGACCGTGCGCGGCTTGCCCTGCGGCTCGCCGTTGGCGAGCGCGGTCAGTCCGGCGGGGGCGGTGATGCGGAAGGTGTAGGTGGCCTTGTCGCGTACGTCGTCGTTCACCGGGTACCAACTGCGGGCCCCGTCGGGCTCGTTCAGGGCCACCGCGCCGTCGTCGGTGTTGATCCAGCCGTACACGCCGAGCGCCGGGTCGTCGATCGGCGCCGCGGTGCCCCGGTACCAGACGGTCACCGTGAAGTCGCGTCCGGCGCGGATCTTGCCGGCCGGGACGATCGTGAGCTCCTGCCCGTCGCGGGAGAACGCCGCGGAACGCCCGTCCACGACGACGCGTTCGACGGCGGGGCCGGAGAAGTCGAGGGTGAAGCGGGTGAGGTCGCGGCGTGCCTCGGCCTTGATCGCGGCGCGGGCGACGAGGAGGTCGGTCGCGGGGGTGAAGTCGAGGTCGAGGTCGTAGTGGTCGACGTCGTAGCCCTGGTTGCCGGCGAGCGGGAAGTACGGGTCCGGCGCGGCGGGCGGGCCGCCGGAGCCGGCCGAACCCGGTGCGGCGGTGAAGACCACCATCACGCAGGCGAGGCCCAGGGCCGCGGCACCGTGTCTTCCTGTCGTCCTGCGCGTCTTCCGGGTCAGGTGGTGCCGGATCCGCTTCCAAGTCGTCATGGATCGCAATCATGCGTGGGCCAACCGCTCTGCGGTAGACGACACTTCGTTCGAGTGGGAATCGTCCTGCGGATGTCTTACTCCATCCGGATGGTTTTCCTCGCCAACCGTCGCGTTCGGGGGCCTGGGAGGTCGACGATCGATCATCGGACGACGGTCAGGGGGACCCGATGGCGGTTGCACGTACCGGCGAAGCGACGACTGAGGCGACGGCTGAGGCGACGGCCGACGACACGGCGGACCACTTGACCGCGGCACTGGCCGAGGAAATGTCCGAAGAGATCGCGGTGGACTGGGCCTACGTCCGCGACACGATCCGCGTGAACGACGCGCTGCTCGCGGAGATCCGCGCGGAGGCGGCGTTCCGGGGGTTGTCACCCACCGCCACCCTCGCCCTGGTGGCACGCGAGATCGTGCACGACCCGGGGTATGTGCTGACCGGGCTCACCGGGCACCCGCTCGTGCTGGTCGCCGAGACTTACCGCGGCAACGGCGGTGCCGTCGTGGCGGACGGCGCGACCGGGCCGTCCGGGCCGTCGGGCGCCCAGGGCAAGAGCGGCCAGGGTTTGTCGGGGAGGCCCGGCGGCCCGGGCGGGAACGGCGGCAACGGGCAGCCGGGTCTGCCCGCCTCACCGGTGACCGTCATGGCGGCGAACCTGTCCGACCTGCGCATCTCCGCCCGCGGCGGCCTCGGCGGCGCGGGCGGGCAGGGCGGCACCGGCGGCAAGGGCCATCACGCCGCGGCCCGGCCCAACAAGCCGGACATCGACCCGCCCGAGCCCGGCCCCGGCGGCCCGGGCGGCAACGGCGGCATCGGATCCGTGGGCGGACCCGGCGCGCTGATCCTGGTCGAGACCGTGACGATCTCCGGTGTGGCGACCGACGGTTCGGGCGGCGGTCCGGGCCCGGCGGGTGTGGCCGGGCGCGGTGGCCCGGGCGGCGGCCGCGGCGGGGTCGCCTCGGTCGCCGAGCCCGGACGCGACGGCTCGCCCGGCTCGCCCGGGCCGGGCCCGGGGCCGACCGTGCAGCCGGTCCTGGTCACGCACCCGCCCGACAACTGGTGGCTGCTGGTCAAGCTGCGCCTGGGCGGTCGCGCGCGGACGTGGGCCGACTACCGCACGGGCGTCGGGGAGTACCTGTTCCGCGCGTACGCTCCGGCCAAGCCCGAGCGCGGCACCCACCGCGACCTGGCCGCCCACGAGTTCGGGCGGGCGCTGGCGCTGTACCCGGAGCAGGGCCGCGCGGCGGAGCTGCTGCGCTACGTGGCGAGCAACCTGTCGCCGATCGGGCAGCCGTACGACTTCGACATCATGCCGGACTTCCCACGGTTCGAGGGTGTCGTCACGGACTACGACGACATCGTCAAGAGCCTGTACGACAACGCCCTGAGCCTGCTGCTGAGCGCGGTCGACGCGGGGCAGAAGAGCAGCCGTCTGGCCGCCGACCTCGCGCACGTCGCCGACATGGCGGGCGTGCTGGACCTGGAGGGCCGGGCCGCCGCGCTCGGCTTGGAGGGCGCGAAGGGCAAGGCCACCGCGATCGACCAGCAGATCGAGGAGACCCGGGTCCAACTCGACGCGGTGCGCGAGAAGATCGTCGACAAGCGCATGGAGTTCCCGCCGGGCAACGACCTGGGTCCGCTGTTGAGCGCGGCCATCGCGGTGGCCGCCGCCGTGAGCGCGGTCTATACCGGCGGGGCGAGCGTCGTGGCGTTCCTGGCCGCCGCCAACGTCATGATGACGAGCGTCGGCGCGGTCGAGGGCTTCGACGTCAACACCGGCAAGACCGCCGACGGCGACCAGCTCATCAGCTACTGGGACTGGAAGGACCCGGGCAACCCCCAGCTCAAGGCGGACAAGAAGGACAAGATCGGCGGGTTGGCCGAGCTGGTCAACACCAGCAAGTCGTTCGTCGACGCGGGCCGCTCGGTCGCGGACCTGTTCCGCACCCGGATCGACGGCAAGCTGGAGAGCCAGGAGCGGGACATCATCGCCCGGCAGCTCGACCTGGTCCGCCAGCGCGGCCTGCAGATCCTGGAGGTCAGCCAGAAGAACATGCTGCTCGCGGCGGCGGTGGCCAAGGCGGCCGCGAACAAGGCGGATCTGGAGCGGCTGCAAAACCTCAAGGCCGACTGGGCCTCCGACATCGCCGAGCTTGGTTCGATCTCCCGCAGGCTCGTCGCCCAGACCCAGACGTACGTCGACGTGCTGATCAGGTTCGGCTTCTACGCGCACCGCGCGCTGGACCTGTTCACGCTCGCCAGCGACACGTCGCCCACGTACAGCTTCGACATCGGCTACGTGCACCCCGACGACGTCGAGAACGCGTACCAGCCGCTGGCCCGCGGCGACGACAGCCGCATCATCCCGCTGCTGAAGCAGTACCTCGACTCGTGGGCCCGGATGCCCGAACTGGCGGCGCTGCGCTCCTTCTACGACGGCTACCAGGCGTCGCTGCAACATGCGCCGCGGTACTTCACCATCAGCGACCCGGCGGTGCTGCAGTCGCTGCGCGCCAACGGGACGGCGACGTTCACCGTGCGGCTCGACGACTTCCCCGCGGATTGGGCCGAGTTGAAGGTCGAGCGCGTGCACGTCGCGCTGCTCGGCGCGACCGCGGACGACCCGTCCGTGGTCGCGTTCCTCCGGCACGCGGGCCCCGCCACGAACCGGCTGCGCGGCGGCACGGTACGCGAGATCAGCGGGCAGCCGCTGGCCTCGGCCGTCGAGGTGACCTTCGACAAGCGCGAGCCGGGCGCCCCCGGCCCCGCGGGCGCGCGACCCGCGTTCTGGGGACGCAGTCCGGCGACGACCTGGCATGTGGCGCTGGAGAAGACGTCGCAGACGCAGGGCAATCTCAGACTGGACGGCCTCACCGCACTCCACATCGCCATCCGGTACGCGTTCTACGCGGCTCCGCAGGCGACCGCGCAGCCCGTCCCGCCGATGCCGGCGGGCGCGGACTTCGACGGCGACCACAAGGCGGACACCGTGGTCTGGAACTCCGCGGACGGCATGTGGCACGTCGAGCCCTCCGCGGGCGGGCCCGCGGTGACAGTTCCGTGGGGCGGGCCGGGCGACATCCCGGTGCCCGGCGACTACGACCGGGACGGCAGGGCGGAGTTGGCGGTTTTCCGGCCGTCCGACCGCACGCTGCTGACGCGCTCGCTCGCGGGCGGGCCGACCGGCGTGTACCTGTGGCGTACCGAGGGCTACGAGCCTCGGCCCGCGGACTACCCGGGGATGGACATGCTGGCCAACGCGTTCCGGATGCGGGCCTCGGACCTGAGTGTGGCCGGGCGCCACGACGAGGCGGTGGCCGTGCAGACGCAGGCCCTCGACGGCTACCGGCAGTTGACCGCGTTGTCGGCGCCGTACCGCAGCGCGCTGGCCCAGACCTTGGTGATGCTCGGCGTGTACTCCACGCGCGGCGGGCGGTACGACGAGGGCATCGCCGCCGGACGGGAGGGTGTGGCCGAGTACCGCACGCTCGGCGACGCGGCGCAGGTGGCCTGGGCGATGGGGAACCTCGCCGCGCTGTACCGCGACGCGCGGCGGTACACGGAGGCGGTGGACGAGCAGCGCGGGACGGTCGAGGCGTACCGGGAACTCGCGGCCGGGGACCCGCGGTACCGGTCGTCGCTGGCGATGACACTGGTGTTCCTCGGCATGTCGCTGCAACAGGCGGGCCGGCACGGCGAGTCGGAGGCCCCGTCACGGGAGGCCGTGGCGCTGTACCGGGCGTTGGGCGACGAGCCGAACACCGCGTGGGCGCTGGGCAACGTGGGCTCGCGGCTGCGCGCGGCGGGACGCTCGGCCGAGGCCGCGGAGGCGTGGCGGGAGGCCCGCGAGATGTACCGCGCGCTGGCCGCCGCCGATCCGGTGTACCGGTCGCTGCTGGCGCAAAGCATGTACCTCACCGCGGTGTTGCTCAACGACGCCGGCAAGCGGGCCGAGGCACTGGCCGCCGTACAGGAATCGGTGGTGCTGTACCGGCAGTTGACCGCGGAGAACCCCGGCAAGTACGCCGGGGAGACCGCGGCCGCCGTGAAGCTCCAGGATTCCCTGGCCGCGGCCGGAGGCGCCTGACCGGCGGTTCGCGGCGGTTCAACCGGCGGCACAGGAGAGCGGTGCACCGCCCGCGGTTCACGGGTGAACCGCGGGCGGTGCACGGGCGGTCCCGGGGCCCGGTTCACGGGCGCAACGTAGCCACCGCGCACCGGGGATCGCGCTCGGCCGCCGGCCAGGGGGTCGGCTCGCCCTTGCTCCGGTAGTGGGCGTGGAGCCACGTGTCGAGCACCCGGCGGGTGACCCCGAGTGCCTCGGCCGCGCGGTCGGCGCCGGGAGCGACGGTCAGGAGCTTGCGTACGGAGCGTCCGTCGACGAGCCGCTCGGCGGCGCCGAGGTCGGCGAGGCGCTCCCGCTCCACCGCGTCGGCACCGGCATCGGCATAGGGCGGCTCGGGCGTGATGAGGTGCTGCACCTGGTGTGCCAGGATGCAGCGTTCCTGCACACGGGTGAGGCCGGCCGCCACGACGACCGCGCTCTTGTCCGGAACCCAGATCGCCCACGCCGTCCGGAGGTCCGTTCTGCGTACGTGCACGCCGAGTCCACGCAATTCGTCCACCGGGTCGTACATCCCCCACACCATCCCCCACACCACCGCCGTGCCCCGTGCCGCCGACCGTCCCGGAACGCCCTTGGCGGTGGGCGTCCGGGCTGATCATCGTCACAAGGAAGAACCCCCCGCGCAACCGCACAGTCAATGTGCGGTCACCGGTGATCCGCCGGTCGTCCCGGCCGACTCCGCCGGGGTGTTCCCGTCTCCCGGGTGTTCCCGTCCCCCCTGCCCCGGGCCCTGACCGCGAGGGGACCCTCGGGCGCGATCGGGGCCCGGGGCTCCCTCCGACGTGCAACCGATGAAGGTGCGTCTTGGACCGACCTGACGGCCGCCGCGAACTGCCCCCCGCGGCTGTGCTGCTGAGTCAGCTGCGGGCCTCCCGGGGGCTGCGGCCGAGCGACGCCGAGCGGACGATAGGGCTGGCGTCGTACCGCGAGTACGAGAAGGGCCGCCGGCCGCTCACCGCGGAGTCGCTGCGGCAGATCATCGCGGACCTCGGACTCACCCGTGAGGAGACCACCGCGCTGGCGGGCGCGGCCCGGCTGCCGCCTCCCCCGATGGCGTGCGGCGACGTCCCGGCGTCGCTGCCGGGCCTGGTCGACTACGTGCGCGCCAAGGTCACCCCGACGTACGTGAGCGGCCCCTCCGGCGAGATCGTGGTGAGCAACGACGCGGCGGGCACGTGGGTTTCCCCGCTGGTGGGGCCCGACCACCCGGGCGGCGTCACACACAACGCGATCGTCATGCAGTTGACGGAGCACCGCCGGCACGTGATCCCGGCGTCGCGGGTGCGGCCGCATCTGGAGGCCGTCATGGCCAGCTACAAGGCGGTCATGCTCCGGCACTGGGACCACGCGGAATGCAGGCCGAAGTTCGACGCGGTGGTGGAGTACCTGTCGGACTTCCATCCGCTGTGGCGCGAGCGGTGGCCGGTGATCCCGGCACGCGAACGCCGCACCGGCGCCGGGACGTACGTGATGGCGGCGCTGTGGGACAAGGACCCGGACCACCCGTGGCACGATCCGGACCACGTGCAGCACTACCGCGTGCACACCATGGTCGCGGACCCGTTCCTCGCGGCGGCGCGGACCGACTTCCAGGTGGTCGACATCGTGCCGGTGCCCGCCGAGGGCGGCGACCCCATGCAGGTCACAGGTCGCTTCGGCGGCTCGTGGTGGTTGCCGACGACGGGCGCGCGTGCGGATCGGCGGGCGAGCGACGCCGCGAGTGCGGTACGGCTGCGGCGGCGTCCTCGCCGGTGACCTCGGGGTCGCCGGACACCTCGGTACGCGCGTCCGCCGACCTCCCGCCGACCTCCCGGCCGGACAGCGTACGCGGCACGTCGGGCAGGTCGGCGGTCGCCGCGAGGGCCCGTACGGCGTCGTCGTCCGTGGGTGGGCCGCCCGCGGGGCTGTTCGCGGCGAGGCCGTGTGCGGCACCGATGCCGGACCCCGCGGTGGCGGCCTCGAGCAGGTCGCCCGCGGCGTCCGAGAAGCGGCGCACCGAGGGGGCGGGCGCGCCGAGTTCGACGGCGAGCACCATGAAGTCCTGCACGCCGCGGTACGCCGCCACCAGCTCTTCGGCGCCGATCCCGCGCGCCTCGCTCATACCGGTCGGCGTCGAGTCGGCGGCCGTCGAATCGGTCGCCGCCGGCCCGGTGCCGACCATGCCCGGCTCCGGTCCGAAGAGGTACTCCTCGACGGTTCCGCGCCGCCAGCCCAGGGCGCGACCGACGGCGAAGCACCCGGAAGGCACCGCGTCGCCCGTCGGCCCTTCCCCGCGCTCGTACTTGCCGATCGTGCGCAGCGCCAGGCCGGCCCGCTCGGCCAGTTCCTCCTGGGTCCAGCGGCGGGCCCGCCGGTCCCTGCGGACGCACGCCCCGAGGAACGCCCAGTCCGGCCTCGGCTCCTCGGCCGTCATCCGCGCTCTCCCTCGCCGTACGACACAACAGCCGGTCCCGCGACGGGCGTTGAGACCGGTATGACCAGTGCTTCAGAATCGCAGACCGTCCTGACGACCGGTTGCCCGGACCGTCGCGTTGCGGCACGCCGGTGACATCAATACCCAGGAAGAGGCACTGTAGTGCCTAAGATCGGTTGTGAATCGGCATTGCGTTGCCTATCGTCAGGGGCGTGTCGAATGGCCTCCGCACCGTGCCCGACGCGTGGGGGCCACGATGATCCTCGGTATGGGCGGGCCCCTGCGCCCGTGGACACCGTCTCCCCCCAAGCTGTTCCCCCCCGCGCCGCCGCTGACCTGCAAGCCGCGCGCGGGCGTCGCGGACGCCCGCGTCATCGCCGCCCGCATGGACAACTGGTGGCCGCTGCCCGCACACGTCGGACAGTACCAAGTGCACTGACGCGCAAGGCGGATACGACGCGGGGCGCCGCGACGCGTACGCCCGCATGGCAGGGTGGCGCCCCGCGTCCACCGCGAGGCGCCATGTGCACGACCACCGACGAGCCGAAGCCGAAGCCGACGTCGGAGCCGAAGCCGAAGCCGAAGCCGAAGCCGAAGCCGACAACGACGAACGATCCGCTGCGCTACCAGAGTTGCCTCTACGCGTAGTTGTGGAACCCGCGCCCGGACTTGCGGCCGAGGAGACCGGCGTCGACCATGCGCAGCAGGAGCGGCGGCGCGGAGTGCAGCGGCTCCTTGAACTCCTCGTACATCGACGCCGCGATGGCCGCGAGGGTGTCGAGGCCGATCAGGTCGGCGAGGCGCAGCGGGCCCATCGGGTGCGCGCAGCCCAGTTCCATGCCCGAGTCGATGTCCTCGGGCGACGCGAATCCCGACTCCAGCATGCGGATCGCGGACAGCAGGTACGGCACCAGCAGCGCGTTGACGACGAAGCCCGCGCGGTCCTTGGACCGGATGACGTGCTTGCCCAGTGAGCCGTCGACGAACTCCTCGGCACGGACCAGCGTTTGTTCCGCGGTGAGCAGCGACGGCACCAGCTCGACCAGGTCGAGCACCGGTACGGGGTTGAAGAAGTGCACGCCGACGACCGTTTCGGGGCGTCCGGTGGCCATGCCGAGCTTCATGATCGGGATGGACGAGGTGTTGGACGCGAGGATCGCGTCGTCGCGGGTGACGGTCTTGTCGAGTGCGGCGAACAGCTCGGCCTTGGCGCCCTCGTCCTCGGCGATGGCCTCGACCACGAGGTCGCGGTCGGCCAGTTCGGCCAGGTCGGTGGTGAACCGGAGGCGGCGTACGGCGGCGTCGCGCTCCTCCTCGGCGAGCTTGCCGCGGCGTACCGCACGGTCGAGGGACGAGGTCACGCGGTGCTCGCCGGCCCGGGCCGCTTCGGGGTTCACCTCGCGGACCACGACGTCAAGGCCGGCCCGGGCGCAGACCTCGGCGATGCCGGATCCCATCAGGCCGGACCCGACGACGCCCACCCGTCGGATCGCCTCGTGGGCGACGGCGTCGGGCGTTTGGGACATGGTTGGTGTCTCTGTCATCGCATCATTCTCGCCGCCCGCACCGCGACGACGCGCCGGGACGCTCGATTGACCCGTCCGTGGGCGCGCCCCGGCGACGCGCCGCCCATACGGCCCGCTGCGCAGGCCGAAGGGCCTTGAGCGGCTTAGCATCCGAAGCATGGCGAAGAACAACCCGAAGGTTGCCGACGGTCGGGACCGGCGGATCACGGCGCGTCAGATCGGCACGGTCGTGATCCTCGTCCTGAGCCTGTGGTTCATCGCGGCCAACACCGAGTCCACGACGATCCGGTTCTGGGTCCCCGAGGTCGAGGCCCCGCTGTGGCTGGTGCTCGCGGGCGCGTTCGTGGTGGGCGGGATCACCGTGTGGCTGGTCGGCCGCAACCGCAGGGCCCGGTGAGGGTCCCGCCGGACCGCGAGGCAGGCGTCATGACGACCACCGCGACGGCGGTTCCGGCCGCGACCGTGGGCAACCTCCGCGATCTGGGCGGCGTCACTCTGGCGGACGGGCGGCAGGTGGCGCCCGGCGTGCTGTTCCGCTCGGGGCAGTTCAGCCACTTCGATCCGACGGCGGACCCGCACGTGGTCGCCCTGGGCCTGCGCACGGTGGTCGACCTGCGGACCGCCGAGGAGCGCGAGGCGGAGCCGGACCGGGTGCCGGGCACCGCGCATTTGCTGGTCGAGGACGTGCTCGGCGACGACCCTGAGGTCGCGCCGGCCCGCCTGCACGCCCTGCTCGCCGATCCCGGGCGGGCCGAGCGGGAACTCGGCGGAGGCCGGGCGACGGAAATGTTCGCGGCGACGTACCGGCGCATGGTGCTGTCGGCGCGGGCCCGGGAGGCGTACCGGGCGCTCGTGCTGGCGGTGGCGGACGCGCGGCCGGTGCTGTTCCACTGCACGGCAGGCAAGGACCGTACGGGCTGGGGTGCGGCGCTGGTGCTGATGGCGCTGGGTGCCGACCGCGGCGTCGTGCGCGACGAGTTCCTGGCCGTCAACCCGGCGGTGCGGGTGGGGTTCGCGCCGTTCCGCGACGAGTTCACGGCCGCCGGAGGCGACCCCGGGATCGCCGACGCCATCATCGAGGTGCACGGCGCCTACCTGGACGCCGCGCTGGACGCGATGGACACGACGTGGGGCGGCGTGGACGGGTACCTGCGCGAGGGGTTGGGCGTGCCGGACGAGACCGTGGCGCGCATGCGTGCGGAACTGGCCGTTCCCGCCTGGCGGTGAGGCGTACGGGCGGGCCGGACGGGTAGGCCGAACGGGTGCCCGTGGTCGGCGACGGACCCCGGTCCGGTGCGCCATACTCTGCGGGTGCCGACGCCGATTGACGCACCGGAGGTACCGCCGTGCAGTACCCGCTGACCGTCCGCGACTTCCTCGACCGCGCCGTACAGGTCTACCCGGACCGCGTCGCCGTGGTGGACGAGCCGGACCAGCCCGGTCCCTCGCTCGGGGAGCTCGACTACCGCCGGGTGGGCGAGCTGGCGGCCGCGCAGGCCGCCCGGCTGGACGCGTTGGGCGTGCCCGAGGGCGGGCGCGTCGCGGTGGTGTCGCAGAACGCGGCACGGCTGTTCACCTCGTTCTTCGGCGTCTCCGGGTGGGGGCGCGTGCTGGTGCCGATCAACTTCCGGCTGACGCGCCCGGAGATCGAGTACATCGTGGGCCACTCGGGCGCGTCCGTCGTGTACGCCGACCCGTCCTGCACGGGTGTCCTGGACGGCCTGGACGTGCCCCACAAGTTCGTCCTCGGCGACGACGACGCGCTGTACCTGCCCGGGGTCGAGCCGCGGCCGTGGAGTGAGCCCGACGAGTCCGCTACGGCCACCGTCAACTACACCTCGGGGACGACCGCGCGGCCCAAGGGCGTCCAGCTCACGCACCGCAATCTGTGGCTCAACGCCACGACGTTCGCGCTGCACGCGGGGATCGGCGACCGCGACGTGTACCTGCACACCCTGCCGATGTTCCATGCGAACGGCTGGGGGATGCCGTACGGCGTGACCGGCATGGGCGGTCGGCACATCGTGCTGCGCCAGGTCGACGGCGCGGAGATCCTGCGCCGCGTGGAGCGCCACGGCGTCACCCTGATGTGCGCGGCGCCGGCCGTCGTCAACGCCGTGCTGGACGCGGCCGCCGACTGGGAGGGCGAGATCCCGGGCCGCGACCGGGTCCGGGTCATCTGCGCGGGAGCCCCGCCGCCGACCCGCACGATCGAGCGCATCCTCGAGGAACTGGGCTGGGAGTTCATCCAGATCTACGGCCTCACCGAGACGTCGCCGCTGGTCACGGTCAACCGGCACCGCTCCGAGTGGGACGGCCTGGCGGTCGGCGAGCGCGCCCGCCGACTGGCCCGGGCGGGGGTGCCCGCGCTGGGCGTACGCGTGGACCTGGATGTCGACGGCGAGGTGCTGACCGCGTCCAACCACAACCTCGCCGGTTACTGGGAGCAGCCCGAGGAGACTGCGAAGGCGCAGGCCGGCGACTGGTTCCACACGGGCGACGGCGGCTACTTCGACGACGAGGGCTACCTCGTGATCACCGACCGCAAGAAGGACGTCATCATCTCGGGCGGCGAGAACGTGTCGTCGATCGAGGTCGAGGACGCCCTGACGGCGCATCCCGGGGTCCGCGAGGCCGCGGTGATCGGCACTCCCGATGAGAAGTGGGGCGAGCTGGTCACCGGTCTGGTGGTCGCGGACGACGGGGTCACGGCGGAGGAACTGATCGCGCACTGCCGGACCCGGTTGGCCGGGTACAAGTGCCCCAAGCGCGTCGAGTTCGTGGAGTCGCTGCCGCGCACCGCGACCGGCAAGCTGCAGAAGTTCCGGCTGCGGGAGCCGTACTGGGCCGGCAAGGAGCGCCGGATCAACTGACCCGGCGGCGGTCAGGCATCACTTCCTCGGGATGCGGGTACGGTCCGGCCCATGCGTATCGTCATCGCCGGTGGACACGGACAGATCGCCCTGCGTCTCGAACGCCTGCTCGCGGCCCGCGGGGACCGCGGCGTGGGCCTCATCCGCCGCCCCGAACAGGCGGCGGCGCTCGAGGAGGCGGGCGCCGAGCCAGTCGTCTGCGACTTGGAGTCCACGTCGGTGGACGACCTGGCCGACCGCCTGCGCGGCGCCGACGCCGCGGTGTTCGCCGCGGGCGCGGGGCCCGGTAGCGGCCTCGGCCGCAAGGAGACCGTCGACCGGGGCGCGGCGACGCTGCTCGCGGACGCGGCGGAGAAGGCCGGCGTGCGCCGGTTCATCGTGGTTTCCGCCATGGGCGCGGACAACGAGCCGCCGGCCGGGACCGACGAGGTGTTCGCCGCGTACCTGCGTGCCAAGGGTGCCGCCGACGCCGACATCCGCAGGCGCAAGGCCCTCGACTGGACCATCCTGCGCCCCGGCCTGCTGACCGACGGCCCCGGCACCGGGCGGGTGGCGCTGGCCGCCACGACCGGGCGGGGCGAGGTGACACGCGATGACGTCGCGGCCGTGATCGGCGGGCTGCTGCGGCACCCGGAGACGGCCGGCCTCACTCTCGAACTGATCGGCGGTGACACGCCGGTCGAGGACGCGGTACGGAACGCGGCGGGCGGGTGAGCGGCATGGAGCAGGTGGAGGCGTACGACCGTGCGCTCCGCGAGTTCGACGACCGCGTGCACCACGTCGGCGTCGGCCAGTGGAACGCGGACACCCCGTGCGAGGACTGGTCGGTGCGCGACCTGGTGAACCACCTGACGAGCGAGCACACGTGGGCACCGTGGCTGCTGCGCGGCTCGACCCTTGCCGAGGTCGGCGACCGCTACGACGGTGATCTGCTCGGCGACCACCCCGTGCGCGCGTGGGAGCGCGCCGCGGCCGGGTCGCGCGAGGCGTTCCACGCGCCCGGGGCGTTCGAGGGGACCGTCCATGTCACCGGCGGGCGCACGGCAGCGTCCGAGTACGGCTGGCAGATCATCACCGATCTCACCGTGCACGCCTGGGACCTGGCCCGGGGCATCGGCGACGACGACACGCTCGACGAGTCCTTGGCCGAGCTGGTGTACGAGCGCATCGCGCCGCACGTCGACGCCTGGCAGGGCGCGGGCATCTTCGCACCGCCCGTCGAGGTGCCCGCGGACGCGCGGGCCCAGGACCGGCTGGTGGCGCTGCTCGGCCGTCGGCCGTAGCGCACGGCGCGGTCGGACCGGCGGGCACGGCTCGATCGCCCAGTCCGGCCACCCGGTCCGATCGTCCAGTCCGGTCGTCCAGCCGTCCAGTCCGGTCGTCCAGTCCGGTCACCCGGTTTGGCCGCCCGTGCGGGTCACTCGGACCGGTCACTCGGTCCTGCGTACCGCCATCAGCGCGGTGTCGTCGGCGAGTTCTCCGCCCGAGAACGCACGGACCTGGTCCCCGACGAGCCACAACAGCTCCGACAGGTCCACCGGCACGATGCCGGCGAGGGCGTCGGCGAGGTCGAAGCAGGCTCCCGTCTCGTCGCGGGCCTCGCTGACACCGTCGGTGTAGAGGAGCAGCGTGTCGCCGTTCCCGAACGGCACGACGTCGACCGCGGCGGGTCCGGTCGTCCCGGCGGGCGCGAGCCGCCCGAAACCGAGCGGCAGGTCGGGCCGGCTCGGTTCCAGGACGCTCAGCCGGCCGCCGCCCCGCAACAGCAGCGGAGCGATGTGGCCGCGGTTGACGATGCGCAGGTGCGCCTCGTCGCGCGGCAGTTCGACCAGCACGGCGGTGGCGAACCGCTCGTCGGCCTCGGAGTCCTGCGAGGAGGCGTTCCAGCGTTCGGTGGACTCCTCCAGGTACTCCGCGAGTTCCGCGAGTGCCGGCACGTGGTGCGCGGCTTCGCGGAACGCCCCGACGATCTGCCCGACGGTGCCGATGCCGTCGAGGCCCTTGCCACGCACGTCACCGAGCAGGAGGCGTACACCGTACCGGGTGTCCTCGGCGGCGTAGAAGTCGCCGCCGATGCGGGCCGCGCTGCGTGCGGTGGCATACCGCACGGCGACCTCCAGGTGTCCGAGGCGGCGCGGGATCGTGGGCAGGACGGCCCGCTGCGCGGCGTCCGCGACGGCGCGTACCTCGATCAGGCGGTCCTCGCCCCGGGCGAGCAGGGCGGCGATGAGCACGCTCAGCGCGAGCACCGCGCCCAACGACACGAGGTCCAGCCAGACGTGGGCGTCGGGGTCGGACGTGTGGCCGAGCGCGAGCAGGACGCCGACGACGCCGTCCGCGAGGACGGCCGCGACGGCGGCCCGGAACCGCAGCGTCACCGCCGCGAGCGGCCCGGCCGCGGCGAGCATGGGCCCGGCGCGGTACGGGTCGGGCGTCGCGAACTCGAACACCACGCCGGACACGATCATGAGCGGCACCAGCCACCGCATCCAGGCCGGTCCGGCCGGCGGCCCGGGGGTGCGCGTGTTCTCCGAAGCCCAGCCGTCCATGGCACGGCCGTTAGCCGCCCGCCACCCGACGTAACCCGACTGCCGGGAGAATCACCCGGTCACCGGTTTCCCCGAGTCAGGAAGCCGTCACTTTCTCGGCCAGGTCGTGGTGCAGGTCGGCGCGTACCAAGGCCGCCGCCAGGGAGGAAAGTTCGTCGTCGGGCACCAGGCTCGCCAGTTCCGCGGCGTCGGACGGCAGACCGACGCGTTTGGCTCCGGCAAGGGCCCGGCGGTCGAGTGCGGGCCGGAGGAAGGGCCAGACGGCCTGGGCTTCGCGGCAGAACACCGCGGCGCCCGTCGGTCCGATACCGGGGAACTCGGTCAGGAGTTCGCGTACGCGGGCCGGGTCGTCGTCCGCCTCGCGGGCCAGGCGCCGCAGGTCGCCCGCGTAGCGGTCGCGGACCAGGTCGGCGCATTCACCGAGCCGGGTGGCGGTGCCTTCGTCGTAGCGGACGTAGTGGCCGCGTCCGAGGGCGTCGACGCGTTGCTGCCAGGTGAGTTCGGCCATGCCGTGCGGTGTGCGGCCGCCCGCGCGAAAAAGCTCGCGGGCCGCGGCCATGGCGATGTCGGCGCTGATGCGCGCGGACAGCAGGTTGCTCAGGACGAGCAGTTGCCACAACGGGGCGGGTTTGTCGGCGAGGCGGATCCCGGCGTCCTGGGCGTAGGTGCTCCCTGCCAGGCGCAGGAGTATGCGTACGCGGTCGCGCGTCCCGGCGCTCGTGCGGTGGCTTCGCTTCTTCGCGGTCGTGCTCATGACGCCGCCTCTCCCTTCTTCCCCTTGTTCCCCTTCTCGGGCCCGGCGTTCTCCTGCGCGGCGTCGTCGGCGACCTGCCGGAGGGTGCGCCCGGTGAGCACCGACTTGGCGCGCCGCGGATCGGTGCCGTCGCCGCCCTTCGCGTGCTGGTCCTTGCGCTTGACGAGGATCCAGGCCTCCTGCTCGCCCGGCCCGCCGCGCGTGCGGGTCAGGGCGAACCCTCCGTGCAGCTTGCCGCCGTCCATCCAGAACGACGCGTGGCCGCGCTCGATCGCCTCGTCGAAGGGGATCTCGTTGCCGCGCTTGTCCGTCGCCATGCTGCGGTACGTGCCCTGGTCCCACACGATCACCGTGCCGCCGCCGTATTCGCCCTTGGCGATGACGCCCTCGAAATCGCGGTAGTCCATCGGGTGGTCCTCGGTCGGCACGGCGAGGCGCTTGACGGCGGGATCGTGCGACGGGCCCTTCGGAACGGCCCACGACTTGAGGACCCCGTCGACCTCCAGGCGGAAGTCGAAGTGCATACGCGTCGCGTCGTGGATCTGCACGACGAACTCCGGCGCCTCACCGGGCTCACCCGGTTCGTGGCCGCCCTGCGGCTCGGTGGTCTTGGCGAAGTCGCGCTTGCGCCGGTACTCCTTCAGGGCGTCGGACTGGGCCACGGCTTCCTCCGGCGGTGCTGGTGGTGCTGGTCGTGCCCGGTGGGGCGTCGTACGCGGGGCCGCTACCCGCTCGGCGCCGGGGCAACCGTCGGCTGCAACCGCCTGTCTCGGCCGTGCGTCCCAGCCGCCTGTTTCGGCCGTACGCCCGGCCCCGCCCGCGCCCGCCCTTGGCCCGACCTACTCTCGGCGGCCTACTGACGCAGCGCGTCGAGGCGGCGCCGGGCCGCTCCGAGGCCTTGTCCGCGGCTCGGGGCGTCCGCCCACGGGTCGTCGTCCAGGCGTTCGAGCACGGTGGCGATGGTCCACTTCCGCGCGGTCAGGCCGGGCTTCTCGACCTCGTCCCAGGTGACCGGGGCGGCCACGGGCGCGCCGGCGCGGGCACGTACCGAATAGGGCGCCACGGCGGTCTGCGCGTACGCGTTGCGCTGCACGTCGAGGTACAGCCGTCCGCCGCGGGCGTCCTTGCGCGGCGCGGTCGTGAGTGCGTCGGGGTGCCGCGCGGCCAACACCTCGGCGGTGTCGTGGGCGAAGGTGCGGACCGTGTCGAAGTCGGCGCGGCGGTCCAGGGCGACGATGACGTGCAGGCCGCGCGACCCCGTGGTCATGACGCTGCTGTCGAGTTGCAGCTCGTCGAGCAGCTCGCGCAGCCCGAGGGCCGCTTCGCGGACCGCGGGGAAGTCGTCGCCGGAGGGGTCGAGGTCGAAGACGAGCCGGTCCGGGTGCTCGGTCTTGTCGGCCTTCGACAGCCACCGGTGCAGCGTCACGGAGGCCTGGTTGGCCAGGTAGACGAGCGTCGCGGCGTTGTCGGCGATCGGGTGCTCGACGGTTCCGCCGACCTTGGTGACCTCGGCGCGCCGGATCCAGTCGGGGAAGTAGTCCGGCGCGTTCTTCTGCATGAGCGGACGCTTGCCGATGCCGTCCGGGTAGCGCTCCATCATGAGCGGTCGGCCGCGCGTGTGCGGCAGCATGCGCTCGGCGACGGCCGCGTAGTACCGGGCGAGGTCGGCCTTGGTGATGCCGTCGTCCGGGAAGAGCACTTTGTCGGGGCGCGTGAGGGCGACCGTACGCCCTCCGACCCGGACATCCGTCTTGGCCGCCATGGTGACCCGCTCCGTTCCCCGGCACCGGCCGGACTTCCTGAGCGCCTGCCCGTTCCGCGCGTTTCCACACGCGGAGAGGCCCGGCCGGTGCTGAGAGCGGCTTGCGGGTCTTGCGGGTCTTGTCGGTTTCGCTGGTGTTGCTCGTCCTGCGGCAAGGCCCTGCCGGAGCAGCGCTACCGCGGCCGGCCTACCAGAGCTCGTCGACGTACTTGTCCGTGCCGGGGTGGGTGCGGTGGAACGGCGCGGCCAGGCGTACGTCCGCCAGCCCGGCCGCCTCGATGCCGTCCGTGTAGGCGCGGAGCCCGGCGAGGGTGTCGGTGATGTCGCCGTGCGCGAAGAAGAGCTGCACGAGGCGTCCGGCGCCGCCGGGGGCGCTGCCCAGCGGCATCGGCTGCTTGGTGCGCACTTCCTCCTCGCCCGGGGAAGGCGCCCAGGCCGAGGCGATCTCGATCGCGGAGTCCTTGAGCAGGGCCGGCAGGTGGTCGGCGGTCAGGGACACGAGGAGGTCCGCGGAGGTGCCGGTGCGCGCGTCCAGCCACAGGGCCACGATGCCCTCGTACCCGTGGTCCAGGGCGAGGTCGACGGGGACCGGGTCGTCGTCGCGGTACGAGGCGCCCAGGTGCTCGAACAGCACGGTGTGGACGTGGGTGCGCTCCGGGAAGCCGCGCCCGTTGCCGTACAGGTAGGCCACCTGCGGGCGCGCCCAGTCGTCGAAGTGGTCCTTGTGGCGGCCCTTCTCGACCCAGTAGATGCCGACGTAGCTGCCCGCGTCGGCGGGTTCCGCGACCTCGGTGCCGTCGCCGGGCCAGCGCAGGTCCTTCAGGGCGCGGGTGGCGACCCAGCGGCTGCCCGCGAACAGGTGCGGGCCGACCATGCAGCCACCGTAGAAGTGGTCGCGCTCGTACCAGCGGTTGTAGGCGCGCTCGTACCCCTTGTGCGGGTCGACCAGCGTCAGCAACATGCTGCCGACCTTGACCGGGTAGTCGTCGACTCCGCCCACTTCCAGAGGCTGGTATGTCATCGGGTCCTCCTGGCTGCCGCGTCTCGGGGACGCCGTGCATGCCGCGCCCCGGCCCTCGGAACCTAAACTGATGATCCGTCAGTTTCAAGAGAAACCGGCGTCCATGATCAGGTGCGGTCCGCGAGCCACCCGGCGACGAGGTCGGCGGCCCGGGGCCGGGCGGTCGGCGGGTCCTGGAGGTAGTGGTCGGCCTTGACGAACTCGAGCGACTTGTCGGGGGCGGCGAGCGCGTCGTACAGGGTCCGGGCGTCGCTGCCGTACACGCAGGTGTCGGCGGTGGCGTGCACGACGAGCGACGGCACGGTGATCCGGGCGAGGTGGGGCGCGGCGGTGCACTGCGAGGTCCGCAGGCTCCACATCGAGAGCCAGGTCCGCAGCGTGCACGAGCCGGCGATGCCGAAGACGCCGTAGTTGGCCTTGGCAGGCTCGCCCTGGTAGCACCAGTTCGGGCGGCGGTCGGAGGGTTCGATGGCCGGGTCGATCATGCGCAGGTCGGCCCAGGTGCGCGGGACGGCGAAGAGCCGGTCGCGGGCCCGGCCGCCGCGCAGCGCCTCGAGTTCGGCGAGTGCCCAGTCGGTGATGCGCTCGTTGCGGGCGCGTTGCGCGGTCCGGTAGCGGTGCTGGAAGTCGGCGTCGTACGGCGGGCCGTGCCGCGGGTCGAACGGGTCGAGGCCGGGGTCGACCGAGAGCGGGTCGGTCTCGTCGGTGACGGACGGGTCCATCCAGGCGGTCAGCACCTGGGGGCGGCCGGCGTGCGCGGCGAGGGCGACGAACAGGTCGCCCGGCGGGAGCCCGTACGCCTGTTCCAGCGGCCGCATCCCCGGCACCGGGGTCACGTTCGGCTCGACGGCCTGCGACTGGTACGCGGCCATCAGCGATCCGCCGCCGGAGTTGCCGAGCAGCACCACCCGTTCCGCTCCGGCCTGTTCGCGCAGCCAGCGCACGCCCACACCGATCTCGACGAGCGCGTGGTCGAGCAGGAAGTACGCCTCGTTGCCCCGGAAGCGGGTGTTCCAGCCGAGGAACCCGTACCCGCGCTCGGCCAAGTACTCGGCGAGGTAATGCTCGGAGAAGTCGACGTTGTAGTGCGTCGCGATGAACGCGGTACGCGGCCGCTCCCCCGCCGGGCGGTGGTAGACCCCTTGGCAGGGGTGGCCGCCCGCCCCCGCCCGGCCGACCAGCGGCGACGGCAGACCGACGAACTCCCGGTGGATCTCGGCCATCACGGTCTCCCCGGTACGCGACTGCGGATCCGAATGCCGGCAACGCTAGTACGGAAACTGAACTGACGTTAGTTTCGGAACCAGAACTCGCCGAGTGGCCCGGGGAGGCCTTCATGGCTTGGCAGAACCCGGAGTTCGCGCTGAGTGGCGTGAACCACCTCGCCCTGGTGTGCTCCGACATGCGGCGCACCGTGGACTTCTACTCGGGGGTCCTCGGGATGCGCCTGGCGAAGACGATCGACCTGCCCGGCGGTGCCGGCCAGCACTTCTTCTTCGACATGGGAGGCGGCAGCTACCTGGCGTTCTTCTGGTTCGCGGACGCCCCCGACTCGGTGCCCGGTATTTCCACGGCTGCGACGGTGCCCGGCGTCGGCGACTTCCGTACGGCCGTGGGCTCGATGAACCACCTTGCCATCTCGGTGCCCGAGGAGCGGTTCCTCGCGTACCGCGAGAAGCTCAAGGGCAAGGGGGTCCGGGTCGGGCCGATCATCGACCACGACGACAGCTCGCTCGGCTTCTCCCCAGACGTGCACGAGGGCACCTACGTGCGATCGTTCTACTTCCAGGACCCCGACGGCATACTGCTCGAATTCGCTTGCTGGCGACGCGAGATCGGCGGCCGGGGCGATGTGGGCCACGAACCCCGCACTGCGGCCGACCGGGTGGCACCCGTCGTCCCCGCCGCGCGCGTACGGTGAGCCGATCCGGAGGGCCGCGTCAGGCGGCCGCGACGACGTGGGCCGGGGTGTTGGCGTGGACCGCGTGCGGCACCGGAACCGAAGCCGCTTGCGGCTGACCGGACTTCGTACCGCGCGCGAACACCATGACCTTGAGCGCCACGAACCGGCCGACGCCTGCCAGGCCTGAGGCCGCGAGGTAGACGACCTGGCGGGTGAGCGCCCCGGCTCCGCCGTCGATCGCGTCGAGGGCCAGCAGGGCGGCCGTGGTGACGAGGTACGCCGCGACCGCCGTCGCCGTGGACTCCAGGTGCACCCGGACACTGGCCGCCCCGTGGCGGAAGGTGATCCGGCTGTGCAGCTCGTTGGCGACCACCGTGGACACGACAGTGACGATCGCGTTCGCGACCGCGATCGACATGGCCCCGGTCATGAGGAGCAGGGCGCCGCTGGAGAGCAGGCCGACCCCGCCGCCACAGACGACGAAGCGGGCGAACGAGGCGACTGCGTGCCGGTCCATGAGTGCCCCCCAGTGCCTGCCGAGTCCCAAGTGGAGAATTAATCTCCGGTTGAGAAGAGAGACTAGCAGTAGTGGAGAGATTTCCTCCACTAATTATTTCGCGCCGTGCGGGACGGCCGGGGCAGGGAACTGGAGCCCTGGCCCGGGGCGGCCATGACGTAGCGGCACCGACGGCACGGACAGCCGCGGTCGCCCAACATGAGGGCAGGGGCTACCGAGCGCAGACGCACGTCCCGGGATGCCGCGGACGCCGGCGCGCCGGCAGGAAAGCGGGCCCGACTTGGCGGTGATGCGGGCATGGAGGATCGGGGGGTCGATTTAGACGTGGCCCCAGCCCAGCGGGCGTAGACCCGGGGCGGCAGCCATGCAAGCGTCCGCCAGGACGGGGCAGGTGCGGATGTCGGGCGTCGGACGTCGGGCTCAGAACGCAGCGCGCGGTCGGAACCTGCGTCTGCCTACCCGCTGCTATGCCTGTGGCAGCCGGAGGTAACCGCGATCCGGGCGCGATCGGGCTTGCGACAGGGAAACGCGGCGGCCGACGCGACGGCTGGGCCGGATCGGCAGCGGGTGGGAGCTTGGCGCGGTCGCGCCGAGGCGGTCGGGCCGGCCGACTGCGAGCAGGAGGCAGTCGAGCGTCGGCGGGCCTTGGGGCGGGCCATTCGGGGTGGGTTTATACCGTACATATACGGCGTATATCTACAGGCTTGCACCGCCGTTGGCGGACCGCAAGCGGCGGCTTCCGCGAAACGCGCCGTGGGCGCCGGGCCGGTCGGCCTGGCGCTCACGGCGCATGCGCACGCGTCGGTTAAGGGCGTTGCTCCCGGCCGGGCTCCATCGCGTCGACCTCGTGCAACTGCGGCGGCTCGCTGCCCTCCGCCTCGGACTCGCGCTGTTGGGGTACGCCACCGCCCTCGTCGGCCAACGTCAGGCCGCGGCGGTGCCGCATCTCCAGCCAGACCGCGAGCAGCAGAAGAACCAGCGCCAGCGCCCACATTCCGTACGGGCCGGCATCGGACAGGATCCAGAACACGAGCGCGCCGGTGGCCGCCGTGTCGGCAAGGTCGCGTTCCGACGCCTTGGTCGTCGTCAGGGACGCCTTCGCCACCGGGAACACCTCGGCGCCTTGCACGGTCGCCGTGATGCCCTTGCTCGACTCCAGCGCGATCGTCACCCCGGTCTCGGCGTCGACATATCCGGTCATGTTGGTCGTGGACACGTACTCGAGCGGCACGACGTCCGGTTGCGAGCCGAGCGGCGCGGCCGGATTCAGGGCCAGTAGCGCGGTCTTGGGGAGTGCGGGCGGAAGTGCGTCCTTGACCGTCTTGTCGGCGAGCGGCCCCGCGGCGACGATCCGGTAGATGTAGACCTTGCGGCCCTGCCGGTCGGTACTGCCGTCGTACTTGGCGGGGACTGTCGTCTGCGTCTCGGAGTCCCAGAACGGATAGTCGCGCTTCTCGGGCGTGAGCGGGAAGCCCGCGCTGAGCCCGACATGCGGTTCGGCCCGCTCGCCCTTCGGCGTTGGGCGTTCGAGCAGGTTCTCGCGGTGTACGGCGTACCGGTGCTCGCTGACGGACACCACTTGCCCTGTGGGCCCGAACACGTCGGTGCGGTCGTTCAGGACAATCGTGGAACCCGATGTGTGCACGGCCTCGACCTTGCGGTCGGCGGTCACCGGGAGATCGCGGATGACCGCGTTGGCGAAGTCACCCCTCTGCATGGCTTGCGGGTCGAGTGCGGTGATCGTGCCCTGGAACTGCATCTTGCCTTCGGCGTCCTCGGGCATCTGGTGGAGTGCCGGGTACACGGCGAACTTGCTTACCGCTCCTGCCGCGACAAGCAGGACCGATACCGAGCTGAGGATCCATGATGCGCGTCGCACGGTGGCCTCCCGTGGTTCTCGTCGGCTGATCGAGATGATCCAGGGGAAGTTCGCGCGTGTACCCGGAATGACGGTTTCCCTACAGACAGCGACATTTCGTGGTAGAGGGATTTTCACGCCACATGGCTGCAAACCAACCTTCAGGAAGCTGCCCGCAACGTGTCGGCGATCACCCGGTATCCACTCCGCTCGGCGTGCCTCAGCGCGGTGACGCCGTCCTTGTCCGCGATGCCGGGGTCGGCGCCCGCGGCGAGCAGCAGGCGCACCACCTCCTGGTGGTCGGCGCCGCCGTCGCCGAGGATGACCGCCTCCAGCAGCGCGGTCCAGCCGAGGTTGTTCACGTGGTTGACGTCGACGCTCGTGTTGGTGGTCACGAAGCGCACGTAGTCGACGTGGCCGTGCTCGCCGGCCGGGATCAGCGAGGTCCCGCCGTACCGGTTCAGCGCGGTGAAGTCCGGGCCGGCGGGCAGCAGCGCGCGGGCCATCTCGACGCTTCCGGTGACGCCGGTCACCAGCCACGCGGTGTCGTTGCGGTAGTCCTTCGCGTCCGGATCGGCTCCTGCCTCGACCAGGACGCGTGCGGCGTCGACACGGTCGTCGATGGCGGCGAGCAGCAGGGGCGTACGCCGGTCTCCGTCGCGCGCCTCGATGTCCGCGCCCCGCACGAGAGCGGCGCGCACGGCATCCGCGTCACCGCGTCGCGCTGCGTCGAGCAGCGCCTTGTCGTCCACGGCCGTACCGCGTGGCGGGGACGTGGCCACGTTTCCCTCGGGAGCCGGGGGTACGCCCGGCGCCACGGGGGCGGGGCTTGCAGTCTCGGGGGCGGTGCTCGCGCTCGGCGGGGCGGCCGGGGCGGACGGGGTCGCGGGGCCCGGTACCGCACCCGCCGATGCCGAAGCGGCGGCCGACGAGTCGGCGCGCGGCTCGCCGTCGTCCGAGGCGCAGCCGCTGATCAGCACCGCCGCTGCCGCTCCGAACACCAGCACGGTCGCGGCCGGCCGCCACCGGGGCGAACGCGTTCCGTCGCGCTTGGCGACATGGTTGATGCCGCGGCTCGCAATCTGGTCCGCGCCGCGGGCCGGGGCCGGGTTCCTGACGGGCTTGGGGCTTCGGTTCATGGCAGCCGGTCCTTTCTGTCGCGCCGACTGCCTCCATCGTCGCCACGCGCGGCCCGCCTCCAGGTCCGCGAAGCGGCTGCCGCCGCACGCCCGACCGGTCGACCCGGGGATCAACCGATCGGATGATGCGTGCTGCTGGCCTCCCGGGCATCCTCCAGCTGCCCGAGCAGGCCGAGCACTGTGCGGTCCAGCGAGCGCGCCGTGTTGCTCAGCGCGACGACCGCCACGCCCTTGGCGGGGGTGAATCCGATGAACGAGGCGAACCCGCCGGTCCGGCCGTTGTGGAAGAACTGCCGGTAGTTCTTGCCGCGCGGGCCGACGCTCATCCAGCCCAGGTGGGTCCGCATGAACGGATTGCTGACGTAGTCCACCGCGTGCGAGAGGCGGACCGCGTCGCCGAACGGCCCGCTGCCCGGGTCCAGTTGGGCGCGTACGAAGGTCACCAGGTCGGCGGCCGTGGAGCGCAGGCCGCCCGCGCCGACCAGGTCGGCCATGTGCCACGGCGGCACCGCCTTGCCGCGCTTGTTGTGCCCCTGGGCCATCCGGGCCTCGCGCCGGCTGTCGAGGTCCGCCAGCGTGTCGGCCAACCCGAGCGGCGTGCCGATCTCGCGCTCGACGAGGGCTTCGTAGCCGATGCCGGAGCGTTCCGCGAGGGCGAGTCCGAGCAGCCCGCCGCCGAGGTTCGAGTACCGGAAGCGCTTGCCGGGGATCGCCCCGAGCTTGGTCTCGGCGAGACCGCGCAGCAGCACCTCGGCCGTGCAGTCGACGTACGGGTCAGGCGTGTTGGGGCGCAGGAGCGCGCGTATGAGCATGCCCTTGGGCAGGCGCGGCAGTCCGGAGGTGTGCGTCGCGAGGTGCTCCAGCGTGACGTGCCGCCCGTCGCGCGACGGGACCTGCGACCAGGGCGGGAGCAGGTCGGCGAGCGGCTCGTCCAGGTGCGCGGTCTCCGCGACCGCCAGCCGGGCGAGCAGCAGCGAGGTGAAGACCTTGGTCACCGAGCCGATTTCGAACAACGTCTCGGCTCCGGGGGCGCTGCCGCCACCGCCCGTCCGGCCCGCCCCGGCGTACGCCACGTCGTCGCCCGAGAGCGCGGCCACCACCACCCCGACGTTCTTCTGGGCCGTGAGCTTGTCGGCGGTGTCCTGGGCAAAGTGGGCGAGATCCGTCATGCGGGAATCCTGGCGGATCCGGCAGTGCCGCCGACTCCCCCACCCCGACGATTTCCTGCGCGCCGCCGGTCCTCCCCCGGCAGGAGAAGGAGTCCGCGACTACTCCCGACGCGTACCGGCGGCGCCTCCGCGTGCCCCGGCGCGGGCTCGGCGCGTGCCGCAGGGGGCGCTCGGCGCGGGCTACGCCTGGCCGGTCTCGAAGCGGCTGATCTTGTTGCCTTCGACCGTGAAGCGCCAGGACGTTCGCATGCTGCCCCACGTGTCGTTGCGGTAGTCCGCGACGAACGCGCGTCCCTCGTCCGACTCTTCGACGACGTCGATGTGGCCGCGCGTGGTGAAGATCTCGCGGTCGGTCCACTCCTCGAGGTCGCGCTCGGTGCCGTCGTCGGCCATCGTCGCGTTCGGCGCCAGGACATCGGCGAACGCCTCCCGGTTGTGGGTGTTCACCGCCTCGACGAACGAACGCACTACGGGGTCGGTGAGGTTCCTCGTCTGCACCATCTGGCCGTGCTCCTTGCGTCTCGCGAATCGCGAATCGTGTGCTGCGTGGGGCTCGGACCGCCCGCCCGCAGGTGCGCGGGCGGTCCGCTGACCAGTCGAGCACGTACGCCCGCCGTCGGCGCGCCCAAGTGCGCGGAACGGGTGACCGCAGGTGCCGATGGGGTTCCGCGCTACCAGACGTCGCCGCCGCGCCAGTCGCAGGTCAGCGGGCCCGTCGGGTCCAGCGGCACGCCCGCCTCCCAGAAGAGGACACCGCCGTCCTCCTCCGGTGTGGGGACGATGCCCTCGGGGGCGAGCACCGAGGTCGGGCCCTGCCAGAGGCGCCAGCCGCGCGAGAGGTAGAGGCGGGTGCCTTCCTCGCTGGTGCTCAGCGCCCCCAGGTCGTACGCCCGCTCGACGACGCGCTCGCAGGCGGCCATCAGTGCGCCCCCGTGCCCGCGACCGCGGCGGTCCGCGCGTACGCCGACGCCTTCCACGTACCCGCAGCGCAGCGGCCGGTCGCCGAGCAGCATCATGCGCTGCACGACGGACGCGTGCCCGATGAGCGCGTCCCCCTCCCACAGCAGGACGTGCATGCCGCCGATGGTGTGCGCCCAGTCCTCGTCGCCGAAGTCGCCGTCGAAGGCGTCGTTCAGGAAGGCGCGCGAGGCCGCGAGGGTGCTCTCGGACAGTTGTGAGGTGTGCGCAACTTGCGGGTCGGTCATGGGCTCATCGTCACAAAGCCGTGGTCCACACTCCCAACGCTTTTCGCATGCCGCCGCATGCGCACCGTCACTCCCCCGTGTGGAAGCGCCGGTGCAGGGCGTGGATCCGGTCGGTGAGTTCCGGCACCGGGCCCTCGACCGTGATGCCGGGGGCGATGTCGTTGACGGGCAGCGGGCGCACCGGCCCGGCCGGGACGCCCATCTCGTCGAGCCAGGCGGTGAGTTGCTCGGTGGAGGCGACGTACACGATCCGGCCGAGCCCCACCCACGCGTGCGCCGCGGAGCACATCGGGCAGTGCTCGCCCGACGTGTAGACGGTGGCCGTCGCGCGGTGCTCGGGGGACATGTTCGTCGCGGCCCAGCGGGCCAGTTCGAATTCGGGGTGGCGGGTCTGGTCGCCACCGGAGACGCGGTTGCGGTCCTCGGCGAGGGCGATGCCGTCGGCCGCCGCGAGGACCGAGCCGAACGGCTCGTCGCCCGCGTCGAGGGCTTCGGCCGCCAGTTCGACGCAGCGTCGGAGGTGTTGCAGGTCGGCGTCGCTGAACTGGTGGTTGCCGCGGTTCTCGGCGTTCACGGGGGCTCCGGGGAAGGGTGGGTGGTCGGCGGTCTGCGGTCACATCACGCGGATGTGCTTGGCGCTGGTCCAGGCGCGGCGTGCGACGCCGCCCAGGGCCGTGTCGGTGTTGGGGCGGAGGACGAGCCCCGCCGACCCGGCTACGCGGTCCGCGACCCGCGCGACGGACAGGTCGTCGGTCCAGATGTGCTCCGCGAACGCGTCGTCCGTGAGTCGGTCGAGGCAGGTGTCGAGCTTGGCGACGGCGAACGACTCGCGGCGCAGCGCGGCGCGGTTGCCGGCGAGGAACGACACGGCCCGGCCGACGCCGCGCTCGGCGAGCCGGCGCAGGACCGTCTCGCGGGTGGCCAGAAGGGCGAAGTGGCGTACGTCGTGCCCGTGCTCGCGCAGCCGGCCGACGGTCTCGCCGAAGTACGCGGGCTCGACCACGGTCATGGGTGCGATCACCGGTCCGTCGTGTCGGCGCAGCACCAGGTCGAGCACCTCGAACACGCCTTGCCGCCAGGCCGGGAGGTCCTGGAAGTCACCGCGCAGCGGTCGGGGTGTCATGCGGTGCAGCCCGAATCCGGCGTGCTCGGGGTCGCACACCACACTGCCGGGCAGCCTTCTGCGCAGTTCGTACGCCGTCTGCGTCTTGCCCCCGCCGAACGGCCCGTTGATCCAAACCAGCATCCCCCGAGCCTAGGCCGTCTCCGAGGGCTCTCTCCGGGGCCACGCCGCCCGTGCACCGCTCCGGGGCCTGGCGGCCGTCCCAAGCGCGGCGTTGCAGGCCCTTGCGAGTACGACCGAGTGAGAGCCGCGGGCCCGCGCTTGGGAGGGCCGCCCGTCCCGGAGCGGTGGACGGCGCGCAGGAGGGTTGGCAAGCCCGGCGCGACTCGGCCTGCCCGCGAAGTGTCCCCTCGGACACGACCCAGCCGTCCCCTGACTCCGGCCTTGTTATTGACCTGGTTAACTACATAGGGTCGCGGGATGCGTTCGATCGTGGTGGAACAGGCGGGCGGGCCCGAGGTGCTGGTGGTGCGCGAGGCCGCACGCCCGGTCCCGCAGGCCGGACAGGTTTTGGTACGGGTCGCGGCGGCGGGGGTCAACTACGCCGATGTGATGATGCGCGGCGGCCGTACCGCGGCCCCGTTCCCGCTCACTCCCGGCGTCGAGGGCGCCGGCACCGTCGTGGAGGTCGGCCCGGGCGTGTCCGGCGTGGCGGCCGGGGACCGCGTCGCGTGGTCGCCCGTCGCGGGCGCGGGCGGCTGGGGGTCGTACGCCGAGTACGCGTGCGTCGCCGCGGCACAGGTCATGCCCGTCCCCGACGACATCGGCCTGCACACCGCGGCCGCCGTCATCCTCCAAGGGCTTACCGCGCACTATCTCGCCAACGAGCAGTATCCGGTGGGCCCGGGCACCGCGGTCCTCGTGCACGCCGCCGCGGGAGGCACCGGGCAGACCGCCGTGCGCTGGCTCAAGCGCCTCGGCGCGACGGTCATCGGGACCGTCTCCACGGACGAGAAGGCCGACCTCGCCCGGGCCGCCGGGGCCGACCACGTGATCCGCTACGAGGAGTTCGCCAAGGCGGCCCGCGAACTCACCGACGGCCAAGGGGTGCACTACGTCGTCGACGGTGTCGGCGGCAGCACGTTCCGGGCCGACCTCGACGCGGTCCGGGCGCGCGGCCACATCTGCGTCTTCGGGCAGGCCGGCGGCGTACCCGAGCCCTTCTCCCCGATGGAGCTGATCCCGAAGTCGATCACGGTCGCGGGCGGCTACATGACGAACTTCCTGCGCACCCGGGACGAGGTGCTGGCCAAGGCGGACGCGGTGTGGGCGGGCGTACGCGAGGGCTGGCTCGCCCCCGACCCGGCCACCACGTTCCCTCTCGACGCGGCAGCCGACGCCCATGCCCGCCTGGAGAGCCGGGCCAGCACAGGGAAACTCGTCCTCGCAATCTCCCCCGAAGCCGGCTGAGTTCCCCGCTGCCGCGGCCGCTGCTCGGCGGCGAGTCCCTGCGCCTGATCGCCATGGTGGTCGGCAGGCTCGACGTGAACTTCGTGGTGGTCGAGCCGGCCGAACTCCGGGACCACCTGGACCGGTTGGCCGTGCGTTTCACCGAGGCCGCGCGGGCCCGTCCGGTGTGACGTCGGCGAGCGGGCCGGGCCGAGGCGCGAACTCTCCTCAGGTGCAGGGCATTCGGCGTACCGGGCCACGCATTCGGACGCATGCGCCGGGATGTTTCGGGCAACCGCTTGGCCGGAGGTGGGTGACGCATGGGCGACTCGATGCGCTGGATGGTCCTGGCCGCGTGCCGGAGCGCGGACCCGGGGATCTTCGAGGACACGGAGACGAGCGGGCCGCGCGAGCAGCGCGCGGTCGACGCCGCGCTGCGGGTGTGCGGCACATGTACGGTGCGGACCCGGTGCCTGGAGTGGGCGCTCGCCACCGAGCAGCCGCAGGGCGTCTGGGGCGGGCACACGACTCCGCAGCGCCGGGCCCTGCTGCGGGCCCGCACCCGGCCGCGGATCGCGCGCAGGGTCGTCCGCGCGGCGTGATTGCGTCCCGTCGACGGGGGTAGCCGCCTCCTGCGGAACCCGTCCGGGCGCCCGATGCCCGGCGGCGAAACGGAGAGGAGCGGCCACCATGCCCCGCGGATCCAGCCCCAAGAGGGAACGCCAGTACGAGCACATCAAGGACAGCGCCCTCGACCGCGGCGAGAGCCGCAAGCGCGCCGAGGAGATCGCCGCCCGCACGGTGAACAAGGAGCGCGCCCGGCACGGCGAGTCGAAGACCGCGAGCAAGTCCTCGACCCGTGACATCTCGTCCGGTCGGCGCGGCGGGCTGCGGTCGCACAGCGGGTCCGGCGGTCCGACGAAGGACCAGCTGTACGCCGAGGCCAAGCGGCGCAATGTCAAGGGCCGTTCCAAGATGACCAAGAAGCAGCTCTCGTCCGCACTGGGCCGCGGCTGACGTCGCGTGGCCTTGGCACCGGTTTCGTGCCATCTCGTGCTTTCTCGTCCCGCCTCGTGCCGCCTCATGGAACGTCGTGGACGGGGCGTGCGGCTGCGCGGGACGTCGAGCGTCGGGAGCGCAATCGCCCTCTGGACACCCAAAGTGATGTTTGTTTGACTGGGCGTCACAGACACGGGGGATGTGACGCGATGCTGCGCGAACGGTGCCGAATCGGCTACTTACCGTGGACGCCGCCGGGCCGAATACGCTCCGGCGGCTCCTGTAGTGCTCCCCCGTACCGAACTGCCTCTGCCACCGGGCGCTACGACCAAGGGGCCGGCTCGTCCCGGCGGCCCCGCGTACGCGTTGCGGAGCGCGGGCCTTCCCTAGGGAGACACAGCGCCATGACGCATGCACCCACACGCGCGGCCCTGGCCTCCGTCGCCGAGCGGCGCCTGCGGCCACTCGCCGGCCCGCCCGGCGCAGTCGCGGCGTCGCCGCAGCGTCCGCGCGGTTCGAGCGGGCGACGGGTGACCGAAGGGGAGCTGGTCGACGACGGGTTGCGGGTCAGCCTTGACGAACGGACCGTGGCCGTCGGCTCGTCGACGCTCGAACTGACCTTCCTGGAGTTCGAGTTGCTGGCGCACCTCCTGCTGCACCCGCGCCAGGTCTTCTCGCGCCGCCAGCTCATGGAGACGGTGTGGGGCTACCCCGAGGCCGGCGGCGGACGGACCGTGGACGTCCACATAGCGCGCCTGCGCCGCAAATTGGGCGCACGACACCGCGACCGCCTCGCGACGGTACGCCGGGTCGGGTACAAGTACGTCCCGCACGACATGATCGTCCTGCCCTCGCGCATCCCGCAGCCTAGGCCCGCATTCGCTGCGAGGTCCGCGTTCAGCTCCTGACATTCGGCCGCCAAACGCCCGGTATGTCCAGGTCACCCGCCCTGGCGCCGGATGCGCAGCGCGAGCCACAGGTCGAACCGGTCGCCGCCGTCGTCGAGGCGGCGGCCGGTGGCGGCCATCGCCTTGTCCACGCGGTTGCGCACGGTGTGCCGGTGGACGGCCAGGCGGCGGCCGGCCTCGTCCCAGGACCCGCCCGCCTCCAGCCAGGCTTCCAGCGTCGCGGTCAACTCGCCGTTGCCGTCGGCGTGTTCGAGCGGGCCGAGGACGGCGTCGGCGAATCCGGTGAGCGCCCGGCGGTCGGCAAGCGAGAGCAACAGGTCGCTCGACGCACCGCGTTCGTTCTCGACGGGACGGCCCGCCCGGCGGCTGAGCGGCACCAGCGCGCGGGCGCCGCGCATCGAGAAGGACGCGTCCTCGGGTGCGGTGAGCGGCCCGATTCCGGCCGCGGCGCCCGGCGCGAACCGTGCGAGGACGTCGAAGACGTCGAGGTCGCCGCCGCACACCGCCTCCACCAGGTTGCCGACGACCCGCACCAGGCCGCCGGGGATGGCGAGGGCGAGGTCGGCCGCGAGGTCGGTGCCCTTGGCCGCCTCGGGCCCCTCCCCACCGACTTCGCCGCCGGTGCCGCTCCCACCCGACGGCCTCCGCTCCGGGGCCCCTGCGGCCCCGGTGCTTTCGACGGCGAAGCCCCGCACCGTCTCGGCGGCGAGGCCCGCGGCCGCCAGGACGTCCCGGGCCCGTTCCGGCGTGGTGTCCGGGGCGAGCAGCCGGCCGAGCAGCGCGGCGCGGCGGCGGCGTACCGGTTCGTCGGCGAGGTGGCGCCGCTCCAGTTCGAGGGACAAGAGGGACACCAGCCCTGAGGCGAGCAGGCGCGCGTCGGCGTCGATGCGGCCGGCGAGGACCAGGAGGCCGCGCAGGCGTTCGGCGCCGAGCGGCAGCACCTCGATGCGTACCGCGGTGCCTTCCGCCGAGCCGGCGGTGCTGCTTCCGCTGCCGTGCAGCCCGCGCGCCGCGACCCGCCGCACCAGGTCCTCGGCTTCGCCGAGCAGGCTCTCAGGGTCCCGCGCGGCATCGGCGATGAGGCGGCCGAGGGGGTCGGTGACGAGCGCGTCCGCCCCGGTCGCGGCGGCCCACGCGCGCAGCGTCGCGGCGAGGCCCTGGCCCGACGCGGCGGCGGTGGTCAGCCTGCGTTGTGCCTCGAAGGCGCGTTCCAGCGCACGTCGGCGCAGGGCCGCCCGGGCCTCGAACACCGCTTTGGTGACGGCGATGAAGGGGACCTCGTCGGGGACGGTGAGCAGCGGCATCCCGGCCGCCCGCGCCGCCCGGACCAGCGGGGCGGGCGGGCTCTGGTGGGGCAGCTCGTGCCCGAGGCCGAGGACCAGGCCGCAGGCCCCGGCGCCGTCGGCGGCCGCGTCGCGCACGTACGCCGCGCAGGCCTCGTCGGTCATCGGGAGCAGCAGCCCGATGGTCATCAGCAGCTCGCCGCCCTGGAGCCACTGGCCGGGGGTCAGCAGCTCGGAGACGTGGGCCGCCTCGACCGGCCGGTCCAGGTTCGCGCCCCCGGCGGCGACGGCGAGGCGCAGTTCCGGGATCGCCACGAGGTCGGCGATGCGCAGCGTGTCGTCCGTGGGATGCATGGACATATTGTCCATCAGCTTCGCGCAGTTTCGACATTCCATCGATCGTTTACGGTTGAGAAGCGGGCGTACGGTCGCACGGTCCCACCCCGCGCACCCCAGGAGATCTGTATGGATGCCACCGCACGCGCCGCGGACGGGCCGGTGAGAGGCGCCGGCGCCGGACGGGTCGACAGCCTGGTCGAGACCCGGTCGATCGACTACGTGCCCGCCGACGAGCGGCACGGCAAGGTGTGGCACCAGGGCCCGTTCTGGTTCACCGGCAACTTCGTGCTGACCACCATGGTGACCGGCTTCCTGGGCCCGTCGCTCGGGCTCTCGCTGGGCTGGTCGGTGCTCGCGGTGGTGCTCGGCGCCTGCTTCGGCACCTTCTTCATGGCCTTCCACGCCAACCAGGGCCCGCGCATGGGCCTGCCGCAGATGATCCAGTCGCGGGCGCAGTTCGGTCTGCGCGGTGCGATCCTGCCGTTCGCCGCCGTCGTGTTCGTGTACGTCGGCTTCAACGTCTTCAACGTGATCCTCGCGACCGAGGGCCTGCAGACCGTGCTGCCCGGCGGCAAGGTCTTCTGGTACGTGGTCCTCATCGCGGTCGCCGTCGTCCTCGCGATCGTCGGACACGACCTGCTGCATCTGGTGCAGCGCTGGCTGACCTATGTGCTCATCGCGGTCTTCGGCGTTCTGACCGTCGGCGCCGCGGTGAACCTCGACGTGCAGTCCCCGGCGGGCGGGGGCGGCTGGGACTGGACGTCGTTCCTGATCGTGTTCTCGGCAGCCGCGGGCTACCAGATCAGCTATGCCGTGTACGTCTCCGACTACTCCCGCTACCTGCCCGCCGACGTCCCGGCCCGCAAGGTGATCTGGTGGACGTACGCCGGCGCGGCCGGTTCCGCGGCGTGGCTGATGTCGCTCGGCGCGCTCATCGCGTCGGCGCTGCCCGAGCCCGGCGCCATCGCGGCGGTGCGCCAGGTGGGCAACGACATCGTCCCCGGGTTCGGCACGTTCGCCGTGCTGCTGTCGTCGGTGGCGCTGGTGGGGATCATGGCGGTCAACGCGTACGGCGCCATGCTCACCACGACCAGCGCGGTCGACGCGTTCCGCCCGGTGCGGCCGACGGTGCGCGTGCGGATCGCGGGCATCTCGGCCATCGCGGTGGTGGTCTTCGTGACCGCGCTCGCGCTGCCCGACGACTACCTGGGCAACTTCAACGACTTCGTCCTGATGATGCTCTACTTCCTGGTCCCGTGGACGGCGGTGAACCTCACCGACTTCTACTTCGTGCGGCGGGGCCGTTACTCCATCACGGCGATCTTCGACCCGAACGGCCCCTACGGGAACTGGTCGTGGCGCGGCATGACGGCGTACGCGGTCGGCTTCGCGGCCATGGTGCCCTTCTTCGCCACCACGTTCTTCACCGGCCCGGTGGCCGAGGAGCTGGGCGGTGCGGACGTGTCGTTCGCGGTCGGCCTGGTCGTGTCCGGCGTGTTGTACGTGGTGCTGTGCCGGGGCATGGAGTTGGAGGAGCCGGATGTTCCGGACCCGGTGCCGCACGAGGGCACCCCGGCGGGCGGCGCACGTGCCGACCGCGTTCCGGAACTGACATGAGGGTGGCTGGTTTGGCCGACGACGTGCAGTTCGACGTGGTGGACCCGGTCGCGGACCGGACGATGGACCCGGCGGCTCCTGCGGTTGTCATGGTGGCCTGCGCCCAGATCGCGCCGGTCGTCGGCGAGCCGGAGGCGAACCGGCGTACCACCGTCGACGCGGTCGAGCGCGCCGCGGCGGCGGGCGCCCAGGTCGTCGTGCTCCCCGAACTGGCGAACAGCGGCTACGTTTTGCGCGACGCCGCGGAGGCCGCGGCGCTGGCGGAGTCCGCCACGACGGGCCCGACCGCCGAAGCCTGGGCGGACGCCGCCCGCCGGCACGGCCTGGTCGTCGTGGGCGGCCTGTGCGAGCGCGCGCCCGACGGGACGGTACACAACTCGGCGGTGGTCGTGGACGCTTCGGGTGTGCGCGCCGTCTACCGCAAGGCCCACCTGTGGGGCCGGGAGGCGGAGATGTTCGTCCCCGGCGACGAGGCTCCCCCGGTCGTCGAGACCGCGTTCGGCCGGATCGGCGTGCTGGTCTGCTACGACGTGGAGTTCCCCGAGTGGGTGCGGCTCGTCGCGCTCGGGGGCGCGGACCTGCTGTGCGCGCCCGTGAACTGGCCGTACTACCCGCGGCCTGCCGGTGAGCGTCCGGCCGAGGTCGTCCGCGTCCAGGCGGACGCGGCGGTCAACCGCATGTTCGTCGCGGCCTGCGACCGAGTCGGGCCGGAGCGCGGCACGGACTGGGTGGGCGGCTCGGTGATCACCGACGCCGACGGGTTCCCGCTGGCGGGCCCGTACCCCGGCGAGGAGCGCCTGCTGCTCGCCCGGTGCGCCCTGGCGGAGGCCCGCGACAAGCGCATCGGCTCGCTCAACGACGTGTTCGCCGACCGCAGGCCCGAGTTGTACGGCCCGGTCCTCGGAACACCGCCGCCGACCGCATCCTGACCGGACACCGCGGGACGACAACCGCGGCACCACGACCGCAGCACCACAACCGCGGCACCACAACCGCGGCACCGAACGTGCGGCACCGGCTGTTGCCGCAGCGACAACCACGGCACCGACCCAGTACCACGAAAGGCACTCCGATGAGCTCCACGCCCCTCGGCTCGATCGACGCGACCCGTGTGCCGCGCTTCGCCGGACCCGCCACCTTCGCCCGGCTGCCGCGCGCCGACGAGGTGGACCATGTGGACGTCGCCGTCGTGGGGGTGCCGTTCGACAGCGGCGTCAGCTACCGGCCGGGCGCCCGCTTCGGGCCGGCGCACGTACGGGCGTCGTCGAAGCTGCTGCGCCCGTACAACCCGGCGCTCGACGTCTCCCCGTTCGCCGAGCTCCAGGTGGCGGACGCGGGCGACATCGCGGTCAACCCGTTCGACATCGCCGAGGCGATCGCCGCGGTCGAGAACGCCGCGCGCGTGTTCGCCGCGCAGGGCACCCGGCTGCTGACGATCGGCGGGGACCACACCATCGCGCTGCCGCTGCTGCGCGCCGCGGCGGCCGAGCACGGCCCGATCGGCGTCGTGCACTTCGACGCGCACCTGGACACCTGGGACACGTACTTCGGCCAGCCGTACACCCACGGGACGCCGTTCCGGCGGGCCGCCGAGGAGGGCCTGCTCGATCCGCGGCGCTGCCTGCACGTCGGCATCCGCGGGCCGCTCTACAGTCCGGCGGACCTCACCGACGACGGGGTCCTCGGTTTCCAGGTCGTGCACAGCGACGACTACCAGGACGCCACGGTCGCGTCGGTGGTCGAGCGGATGCGGGCCCGGCTGGGCGACGGCCCGGTGTACGTGTCGGTGGACATCGACGTCCTGGACCCCGCGCACGCTCCCGGCACCGGCACTCCCGAGGCGGGCGGGCTGACCAGCCGCGAGCTCCTGGGCACGCTGCGCGGGCTGGTCGGGCTGGACGTGGTGGGGGCGGACATCGTCGAGGTGGCCCCGGCGTACGACCACGCGGAACTGACCGGCGTGGCCGCCGCGCACACCGCGTACGAGCTGCTCTCGGTGCTCGCCCGCAACCGCCGCGACGCGGCGCGGTGATGCGGGGCGGTGATGCGGGGCGCACCCCGGGCGGGTGTCGCAGCACACCTGTGAGGAGAATTACCTGACGGATCGTCAGATTCTTTGCCGCGGAGCATTGCTGCACTCCCGGACGTTCCCTATGTTCGCTTGCGGGCATGATCGTCCGCCGCGGCCCGCGCCCCGGCGGCGGGGACGGAGCGGTAGTGGACACGAGTCGGCGGACACGGCGGGGCGAGCGGAGCCTCCGTGAGCGGCTGATCGTCCCGGTCCTCGCGTTCGCGGGGGTGCTCATGGCCCTCATGCAGACCGTCGTCGTACCGCTGCTGCCCGACCTGCCCGCGCAGACCGGCTCCTCACCGGCCACCGTCAGCTGGATGCTCACCGCGACCCTGGTGACCGGCGCGGTGCTCAACCCGGTGCTCGGGCGGGCGGGCGACATGTACGGCAAGCGCCGCGTCCTGCTCGGCTCGCTCGCCACCATGACGGTCGGCTCGGCACTCTGCGCGGTGACCAGCGACATCCGCGTGCTGATCGCGGCCCGTGCGCTCCAGGGCACCGCGGCCGTCGTCGTCTCGCTGGCCACCAGCATCCTGCGCGACGAACTGCCGCCGCACCGGGTCGGGTCCGCCGCCGCGCTGATGAGCTCCACGGTCGGGCTCGGCGCGGCCTTCGGCCTGCCGCTGGCCTCGGTGGTCGTCGAGCACGCCGACTGGCACACCATGTTCTGGGTGACCACCGGGCTCGGCCTCGCCGGCTTCGCCGCGGCCTGGCTGGTGGTCCCGGAATCGCCGGTACGCACCCCCGGGCGCTTCGACATCGTCGGCACCGTGCTGCTGGGCGCCGGGCTGGTGGCCATCCTGCTCGCCGCGTCCAAGGGCGGCGAGTGGGGCTGGACGTCCCCCGTCGTGCCCTCACTCGCGGGCGGCGGCGTGCTGGTGCTCCTCGTCTGGGGGTGGCACCAACTGCGCACCCGCGAGCCGGTGGTCGACCTGCGGCTGGCCGCCCGCCGCACGGTGCTGCTGCCGCACATCGCGGCGCTGCTGACCGGCATGGCGTTCTACGCCAACTGGCTCGCGACGGCACAGCTTGTCCAGGCCCCCGAGATCACCGGGTACGGGCTGGGCGAATCGGCGGTGGTCGCGAGCCTGTGCCTGCTGCCGGGCGGCGTGATCATGGTGCTGCTGTCCCCGCTGTCCGCCCGGTTGTCGGACGCGCGCGGCGCGCGGGTGACGCTGGCGCTCGGCACGGCGGTGATCTCCGCGGCGTACCTGTTCCGGGTGTTCACCAGCGAGCAGTTGTGGACGATCACCCTCGGCGCGTCGCTGTGCTCGCTCGGTACGACGCTGGCCTACTCGGCGCTGCCGACGCTCATCATCCAGGCGGTCCCGCAGGAGCAGACGGCCGCGGCGACCGGCCTCAACGTCCTGATGCGCACCATCGGGCAGGCCGTGTCGAGCACGATCGTCGCGGTGGTGCTGACCCAGCTGACGATGACCGCCGGCGGCGTACGCTTCGCCGACCTGGACGCCTACCTGCTGATCTTCGGGATCGCCTGCGCGGTCGCCGCCGGCGCGTCGCTCACCGCGCTCGCGCTGCCCAGGGCTCGGCCGCGGTCGGCGATGGCCGTCCCGGTGGCGCCCTCCGGCGCGAAGCTGCCGGCGGTGTCGGGCGACCGCGGCACGGACGCCTGACGCCGGGGCCGGGGCAGCAGGCGCATCAGGGCGTCGCGCACGGCGCCGCCCGGGCGGACGACGGCTGGACGTACGGCGGCCGGCGCGGCCCCCTCGTCGTCCCCGCACCCCCGCGTCTCGCCACTCGCTGCGGGGGTGGCGACGGGTAAGGACCCCGTCGACCAGACCAACGACTGCACGCGCACCCGGCCGCCCGTCACACCGCACCTCGATCATCCGCCGGTCGTCCGGCGGTCGCGCGCGGGCCTTCAGCCGGTCGCGGACGGTCGCACAGGACGCATTCATCCTCACGATCGGCAGGCGTCGGCGTCCGCTTGACTCCGATCCGCGCGATTGCCCAGGACGGGTGACGGCGCATGGAGTAGTCGTCACCCGGGGGGGCGGCC
>NZ_JBEZFP010000036.1:0-69833 GCF_040649515.1 Streptodolium elevatio | reverse complement strand
TGCGAACCGAGGGCGTGCTCGACAGGCCGACCGCCTCGCCGATCTCGCGCATGCTCGGCGGATATCCGCGCGATTCGACGCCCGGGGCGGGCGTACCGCGGCCGGGTCCTCTGCACCACAATTTCCGCCATGGACACACCGGTTCGATGGCAGGTCTGGCGGCAGGACGACAACGGGGCGCGGTTCCTCATCGCGTCGTACGACACCGAGGACGAGGCGCGCGCCCGCCTCGCGGCCGTCGAGGCCACCGGCGGCCACCACAAGCAGCTCTACTGGATGAACCGCTCCGACCGGAACGTCCGCTGAGCCGCTGCGACCTGGGCGGCACGACTCCGCGATTCTGCGGTCGTTCGTGTGCTTCCGCGTAGTAACATTCCGGGCCCCTGCTGTTTTTACTCCGTTGGGGCGCCGCGCTGTTCGCGCGGGGCTCGGAACATGATCAGGGGCATGATCAGGGCAGGGAACGGGGCGGGAAGGGCCGATACGAATGGCCGTGGGAATCGTGCGGAGGCTCGCACCGGGCACCGGGAGCACATCGTGAGCGGCGACCGGCGCCGGAGCAGGGCCGCGACGGAGACGAAGGCCGACGGGGCACGCGTGCGCCGCCAGCGGTCGCAGCCGGGCGCCGCCGTTCCCGCGCTCTCCTCGGAGGTCATCGAGGCGGCGCTGTACCGGGCCGCCGAGGGCGAACCGGCGGCCGAGGCGACGGCCTACATCCTCACCGAGGAGGGCTCTTTCGTACGCCAGGCGGATCTGTACGCGCTCTGCCTCGAATGGTCCGACGACGGCCGCTACGCGACCGTCCGGTGGCCCGTACTGCGCGAGTTGGTCACCCGGCCGGAGTCCCCCTACCAGGACGGGCCGCTGCGCACCCTGCTCCTGCTGTGCTGCTCGCTGCACGACGACGGCCCCGTACCGCTGACGCGCCTGTCGTCCCTGGACACGACCGAAGCGCGCATCGTCTCGCGCGGGATCCACATCGCGACCGGCAAGCTCACCCTGGCCCAGGCCTTGGGCACCGCGTAGCTCCGCGGAGCACCACCCGTCGCGGGCACCACGTAGCCCCGTAGACCCGTAGCCCGGCATGACGCACCACCGCTCGGCACCGCCTTTCGGCGGTGCCTTGCGGCGGGGTCGTCAGACCGCGCTAGGCATGAGTTCGTGTACGAGGGCCCGTGCCGCTTCCCGGTGTTCGGCGGCCGCGGCCGGATCCGAGGCGTCGAGCAGCACCGCCAGGCCCTCGTGGGCCTGTGCTTCCTCGTGTCGGTAGCCGAGTTCGGGTGCCTTCGCCAGGGCGTGGGCGTACAGCCGGCGGGCCTCGTCGGTGAGCCCGGCCAGTCGGCACGTCTCGGCGTAGCCGTTGAGGAAGCGGACCTTCCAGTGCTCCTCGAAGAGCTTGTCCAGCAGGGCGAACGCCTCGCGGTGCCGGGCGAGCGCCTCGTCGTACCGGCCCATCCGCCGGAGTGCGACACCGAGGCAGTTCAGACACCACGCCTCGTTGTTCATGTGGCCGTCGGACCGGGCCAGGTCCAGCGCCTGCTGCAAGTGCTCGACCGCCTGGGCGGGTTCGTCGTCGGCGACGGCCACGCCGAGCGTGATCCGGGCGGTGAAGGTGGGCGGCCATGCGGGGTCCGCGGTCGGGATGTCCAGGACGCCGCGCGCCAACCGTGCCGCCTCCTCGCGCTGTCCCAGTTGCAGCAGCGCCCATGCCTCGGACGCCGATGCGTGTGCCGCGCCGGTCGGGCAGCCGGCGGCTTCGTACGACCTCCCGGCCAGCCGGAAGAATTCGAGCGGTTCCTCCGCGTACCCCTGATCCCACGTCAGATAGCCGCGCCGCATGGCCAGTTCCGCCTGCCCTCGGGTGGCCCCGACCTGCGACAGCCGTGGTTCGGCGGCCTCGTACGCCGCGACGGCCTCGGCCATCCGGCCCGCGTTGTAGCGCGCGAAGCCCAAGTCGCTCTGCGCCTCGGCCTCGTGCAGCGGGTCGTCCAGGCGCCGTGCGGCGTCGAGCGACCGCTCGAACAGGTAGTTGAGATGCGTCGTGCCGCAGCGGCGCGCGAAGTAGGCGCGCATGAAGCGCGGCAGTTCGCACACGTGCGTGTCGGCACCGATCGCGGCCGCCGTCTCGAAGACGCCGATCAGGTTCTCGTACTCCGCGACCAGCCAGGCGAGCGCCTGGTTCTTGTCCGCGAACGGCGGCAGTTCGGCCGGTGGCCGGCCTGCCGAGGGCGGGCGGCTGGGCGACAGCGCGGCCAGCGCGGCGTCCGCGGCGGCGGTCGCGTGGACATAGAAGTCGAGCATCCGGCCCAGGGCGCGTTCCCGATCGGCCGGGGCGTCCTGCTCGGCACCGGTCTGGCGGGCGTGCCCGCGTACCAGGTCGTGCAGCCGGTAGCGGCCGACGGTCGGCTGCTGGACGAGGTGCGCGTCGAGCAGGTCTTCGAGGATGATCCGGGCGGTACGCACCGGTACGTCGGCAACCGCGGCGACCACGTACTCGTCGAACGACGGCCCCGGCAGGATCCCGAGCATGCGGAAGAGCCGGGCCTGCGCCCGGTCCAACTGCCGTACCGACATGGCCAGTGCGGCGTCGACCTCGCCGGTGCCCTGGGACAGCCGCTCGGCCAGGATGCCCACGGTCCAGCCCGGCCGGTGGCGCAGCCGGGCCGCGGCCAGCCGCAGCGCCAGCGGCAGGTGGCCGCACAGGCGCAGCACCTCGGCGGCGGATTCGGGGTCGCGGGCCAGTCGGCCTTCCGGTCCGGTGGGATCACCGCTCGCCCGGGCGAGTAGTTCGGCGCTCTCCTCCGGGCTCAGCACGTCCAGCGACACCGGGGGCACCTCGTCGAGGCCGAGCAGCCGGTTGCGGCTCGTGACCAGGGCGACGGAGGGGCCGGCGCCGGGCAGCAGGGGGCGGACCTGCTCGGCGTCGACGGCGTTGTCGAGGACCACCACCGCCCGCCGGCCCGCAAGTTCCGACCGCCAGCACGCGGCGAGTTGCTCCAGGCCCTCCTGCGGGACGCGCTCGGACGGGACGTCGAGCGCGCCGAGCAGCATGCGCAGCGCGGAATCGGCGCTGAGCGGTTCCTGCCCCTCGGTGAACCCGTGCAGGTCCACGTACAGCTGGGCATCCGGGAACTGCTCGGCCAGCCGGTGTGCCGCGTGCACCGCCAGGGAGGTCTTCCCGACGCCCGCCATTCCGTCGAGGGCGACCACGCGGTGGCTGTCGACGGCGGCGAGCACCGCGGCGAGCGGGGCTTCGCGGCCGGTGAAGTCGGGTACGTCGCGCGGCAGGTCGTTGCGCGGCCGGGGCTGCACCTGCCGACTGGCTTTCGGGGGCGCGGGCAGCGGGTTCGAACAGCGGTCCCACAGCGGGCGCAGCGGGCGGGGGTCGCGCTTGACGAGACGGCAGAGCGCGACCACCGCGGGCCACGGGGGCACGGTCTGGCCCCCGAGGTAGCGCGACAGGGACGACGAGCTCAGGCCGGCATCGCGGGCGAGCGCGCGTACGCCCAGACCCGACAGCTCCTGGAGGCCGCGCAACCGCGCCGCGAGCTCTTCCTGCGGGTCGGCTGCTGTCCCACGCGGTCGCTCATCCACCGGATCACGCCTCTCTGTCCCGTACTCAGGAAAACTCTCGGGCCCGCATCGTCGCTGGTCAAGCCCGTTCCGGCTGTCCCACGGTGTCCCACGGCCGTCGCCGTGCGGCGGCGGCCCGGCTGTGATGGAGGCACACCCCGGGGGAACGGGGCCGAACCGGAGAAACGGATCCGACGAACGGATCCGGGACCAGAAGTGGAGCACACCGAGATGCAGCCTCGTATGCAGAACCCCGCGATGGTGCTGTCCGGCGCGATGCAGCCGATCCAGGAGATCTTCAAGGCCGTGCACTCGGGCGGCGTACCCGGGCAGACGCTGGAGCTGGTGCACCTGCGGGTCAGTCAGATCAACGGCTGCGGCGCGTGCGTCGACGGGGGCACGAAGAGCGCCCGCCGCGCCGGCGTGAGCGACGAGCGGCTGGCGGCGGTCGTCGCGTGGCGGGACACCCCGTACTTCAGCGACGAGGAGCGCGCCGCCCTTGCGCTGGCCGAGGCCGCGACGCGACAGGCCGACCGGCCCGACGCGGTGGGCGACGACATCTGGGACGCGGCCGCCACCTACTTCGACGAGAAGCAGCTCGCCGCGATCATCCTCATGATCGGCGTCACCAACATGTTCAACCGGCTCAATGCCACGACGCGCCAGATCGCCGGCGCCTGGGGATGACGTGCGGGAGCAATCTCCGACGCTCCTGGGTACTACCAACAATCACTGACAAAGCCCCAAAAACACACCAATCCGAACTGGCATCCCCCGCGGATCACTTCCAAGGAGATCAATCATGACCGGCACCGCGAAGACCACGAAGTCCACCGCCAAGCGCGCCGCCTCGGCCGACCCGTCGTACGACGGCTTCACCGCCGAAGAGCGCGCCGCCATGAAGGAGCACGCCCAGGAGATGAAGGCGACCTCGCGCCGCCGCGGCTCCGCCGCGGACAAGGCCGCCGAGGCCGAGGCTGCGGTCGTCGCGAAGATCGCGGAGATGCAGGACTCCGACCGCGAGATGGCCGAGCGCATCCACGCCGTCGTCAAGAAGAGCGCCCCCGAGCTCGCCCCGAAGCTCTGGTACGGCATGCCGGCCTACGCCAAGGACGGCAAGGTCCTGTGCTTCTTCCAGAGCGCGCAGAAGTTCAACGCCCGGTACGCGACCTTCGGCTTCAACGACGTGGCGACCCTCGACGACGGCGCCATGTGGCCGACCGCGTTCGCCCTCACCAAGCTCACCGCCGCCGACGAGCGCCGGATCGCCGACCTCGTGAAGAAGGCGGTCGGCTGACACACCGGCAACGGCAGCAGATTGGGGATCGGGCAGGAAGCCGCGCAGCACATGCGCACGGCTCCCCGCCCGGTCCCCAAAGCCGTTTCTCCGGGCCGGTCGACCGGGACCTGGATCAGGTCAGCAGAGGCGGCCGGTGTAGTGCGCGCCCTGGATCTTGTCCGCCGGGCCGAGCCAGGTGCGGCCCGGTGCGACACAGCGCTCGTAGTCGGGCGCCAGGGCCACCCTGACCGTGATCACGATGCGCGAGCCGTCGGACGTGCAGTGGTTGTAGTACGCGTCGGAACTCGTCTCGTAGAAGCCGCACGGGTTCCGGAGTACGGGGGCCGCGGTGGCGGTGGCGGTGCCCGCGGTGGCGAGTACGAGGGCGGCGGCGGAGGCGAGAGCGCAGGCGGTCGCGCGGCGAAGGTGCAAGGAAGGCTCCTGAGCGGGCAGTTCGGGACGGCGGGACGTATGCCCGCTTCCCTCGCGGGTGGTCGGACACCGGCCATGATCGCGACGCCCGTACGCGTGGTCGACCCGACACCGCTCCGTTCACCCGGTGGGGCGAGCGGGGGTCGACCGTTCGGAGCAACGGTCCGGTTGCGGCTGTCCGCGGTCGCCCTCCGAAGACAAGCTCAGATGCCTCGCCTCGGTTGCCTTGTTCGTGCACCCGGCCCGACGGCCCGGCTCAGGTGACCGCCGAGGCCCGCCGAGCGGGCGCGACCCGTGCAGTGACCCGGCTCAGGTGACCGGCTCAGGTGACCGGCTCCGGCGCCGGACCGGGACCGGGCAGCGGGCCGGGGTTCGGACCCGGTTCGGGACGCGGCGCGGGCGGGGGCTCGGGGTCCGGCCCAGGTTGCGGCGGCGCGGGCGGCACGGGGTCCGGGCCGCCGGGGCCGGGGACGGGTCCGGGCAGCGGGCCCGGTTCGGGTCCCGGCCCCGGGCCGGGAGCGGGAGTGGGATTCGGGGGGACGGGGTCCGGCGGCGTGGTCACGGGCGTGTCCTCTCGTCGTCTTCGCGGCGGGCGTCCCAGACGTCGGTGCTCGCCTGCGGGCTCGTCTCGGTCCCCGCCTTCTCCATCAAGGCCAGGAACTCGTCGAAGCTGATGGAGCCCGAGCCGTCCGCGTCGTACGTGCGCAGCAGGTGCTCGGTGCCCGCGGCCTCCTCGTCGCGGCCGAGGTCCTGCAACGCCGCCATCAGCTCCTCGGAGTTCAGCACTCCGTCGTTGTTGAAGTCGTGCCGATGGAAGGCCTCGAAATAGCGGACCCGGTCGTCGTGGCTGGTCATGAGCCCTGCGCTCCTCACTGTGCCGATTGCTGTGCCTTTTGCTGAGCCGCGGGTCGTGGTCGGCGCTCTGCGGCTGCCCGCTCGACGGCGCCGTACACGTGTCCTCCACGGCCCCCCGGTGACGACGCCTCCGCTCCTAGCCGCGGTCACGGTCACCGCCACGGTCGTCGATCGCCCGGTCGAGCGAGGCCCGGTAGCGGCGTGCGGCCTGCCGATCGGCGGTGCCGGCCCGCGTGACGTCCAGGAACACCTGGTCCACGTGCGGCCACGCGGACCGGATGGATTCCATGAGGCGAACCGACATCGCCTCGACCGCGGCGCTGTCCAGGCCGTCCGCCAGATCGATGCGCGCCGCGAGCAGCGTGGAGTGCAGGCCGAGACCGGCAATGGCCGGCAACACACCCAGGACCGCACTGCCGTCCTCCGCCAGCACGGTCCGCTGCGTCGGGTCGCCGGCCTCGCGGACCTGCCGCGAGAGCGGCACCCCGGCGCGGCGGGCCTGGCCGCGCAGCTGGAACAGCGCGCGCAGCAGCGACCCGCCCTCGGCGAGCAGCGCAACGCCCAGCACCGTCATGCCCGCGATGTACGCCCCGGTCGTCGGTTCGCCCTTTCTCCCGCAGGGCCTCGAAACCCTGGAAGAAGGAGAAGCAGCCCATCACGAAGATGCCCACGGCGGCGAGCAGGGACCAGAAGTAGCGTTCCTTGCCGTATCCGAAGGGGTGCTCGACGTCGGCCGTACGCTCGCTCCTGCTGAGCCACCCCGGCAGGAAGCCCTCGTTGACGGAGTCCGCGATCGAGTGCGCGGCCTCGGACAGCAGCGCGGGGGCGCCGGCCACCGCACCCGCGACGGCCTTCGCGGTTGCGATGAGGATGTCGGACGCGAGGGCCACCCACACGGTCAGGCAGGTCCCGGCATCGCGCGAAGGCGGCTCCGCCGCAGTGGCTTCGCCGGAGTTGTCGCCGCTCACGACAGCGTCGCCACCCGTACGCCTCCGCGGCATGCGATCTCCGCATCGTGCCGCGCGGCTGCTTGGGTCGGGCGTCAGCGGGTAGCCGCGCGGCGACGGGCCGGCGAACGGCCGGCTCCGTGGTGGCAGACCGACGGGCCGACGCGTGCCGCACAGGGCCTGCCGCGGGTCGGGCACCGAAGGCGCCGGACGGACCGGACGCACCGAAGAGGCCCCAGACCATCCAGGGCACCCCAAGAGCCCAGAGCAAGCGAGCAAGAGAGCAGAAGAGCCATGATCTTCGTTGGACTCCTCATCGCAGCGGCGGCCGCCGCGTTCGCGGCGCTGCTCATCGCGTACAACACCTCGGGCGGGCCCGAGTACACCGTGAGCATGTTCGACCAGGACATAGTCACCCTCAACAGCCTGGCGATCTTTGTGTCCGGGCTGGCGATCGCACTCATCTTCTGCGCCGGACTCGCCCTTGCGGCGAGCTGGCCGCGGACCCGCCGCCGGCTGGGCATGGAGCGTACGACCGACGCCGAGTTGCAGGCACGGGCGCAGCGGCGCGCCGACACCCACGAGTGGCAGTCCGACCCGTCGGTCAGCCCCGTGCGTACCAGTGCGGACCAGGCGACCCGGCGGCCGGACGAGCCCGGCGCTCCGGGCACACGACGACCCGACGGATCGAGCACTCCGGGTGCCGGCGAGGAACCGCCCCCGGTCCGCTGACCCGGTGAGTCGGCCTGTTTGGCCGGCTCGGCCCACTCGGGCGACCCGGGCTCGGGCGACTCGGGCTCAGGCGACTCGGGCGGCCCGCGCGGCCCGGGTACTCAGTCGTGGTCGTCGGACCACTGATGGGTCATCACGTAGTTGAGCGGCGACGCCAGTGCCGTGTGGGCGAAAACCGCGGCCAGCCGCTCCCAGCCCGCGAGCGTGAAGTGCCCCAGCAGCCAGAAGACCTGGATGCGATCGCCGCAGGCCCACAGCGGGCGCGGGCCGCGCTCGGTCGCGAACTCGCGCGCCCGTGGCGGCTGACCGGCGGCGAGGCGCGCGGCGTCCTCGGCACAGCACGGCACCGGCCGAGGCAGCAGCTGCGGCGACGGCTGCCACAGTGCGCTCACTTCGGCCGGGGCGTGGTGGGGGTCGAACAGGCACGGGGCCGTGTACCGGCCCGAGGCGTCCGGGCCGAAGCCCTCCCCCGGCCCGGCCGGGAGGCACGCGCGGGCCTGCGCGAGTTGTGCGGTGAACCACCCGACCGGCGTCGGGTCGAGGAAGAGATCGGTCGGGTCGGGGGCGGCCCGCCAGGCATCCCGGATGCCGGCCGCGGCCAAGGTGCGCGACACCGCTGCGGCAGGCGAACCGAGCCTGGCCACCCGCGCCTCGACGTCGGCCAGCTCGGCGTCGAAACCGTCGAGTACGCGCAGCAGCACGGCGCGGGCCTGTGCCGCCTCTCGGTCGTGTGCGGGCACGCGCGTACTCCTCGGAAAGGCGGCCGAAAGGCAGGCGGATCTCGGACGGGCGCGGGCGCCCGGACAGATCATGCCGTGCGTCGCACGGCCCGCGCCGGTGTTTCGGCACGCCGGTGCGATGAGTTTCCACCCTCGTCCGAGTCATGGATGGCAGACACTGTGGGCGGGCGAAGGAGCAGCCGTGAAGGACGACGAAGTCTGGTCGATCGTGCACGCCGAGCGGGCGGCGCTGGTCGACGACCTCGGTCGGCTCGACGACGCGCAATGGGACGAGCCGTCGCTGTGCGACGGCTGGACCGTGCACGACGTCGCCGCGCATCTCGTGCACAGTGCCCGGACGACGCGCCTGAACTTCGTCACCAGTTTCGTGCGCGCCCGGTTCGACTTCGACAAGCAGAACGCCCGCGGCATCGCGCAGGTACGCGGCGCCACCCCGCAGGAGACCCTGGAGCGCCTCCGCGCCGCCGCCCCGCGGACGTCGGCACCGCCGGCGCCCCTGGACACCCGGTTCGTCGAGGAGGTCGTGCACGGCGAGGACATCCGGCGGCCGCTGGGGATCGGCCACACGTACCACGAGGACGCCGTCGTCCGGGCGGTGCGCCTGCAAACCCGCACCTCGGCGTCGTTCGGCGGGGCCAAGGAGTTGGTGGCGCGGGTACGCCTGACCGCGACGGACACCGACCTCGTGATCGGCGACGGTCCCGAGGTACGCGGAACCGCGCTGGCCCTGCTGCTCGCCGTCTCCGGGCGTCCAGTGGCGCCTGAGGTGCTCACCGGACCAGGCGTGCCCGCACTGGCCGCCGGAGCCTGACGCGTACGCGCCCCCGTACGCGCGGCGGATGCCGCCCGGGTCAGTCGACCCGGGCCCCGGCGCCCTGCGCGCTCCACTCGGCGGACACGCGGTGTGCCTCGCGCCGGATCCGGAACGACGTGATCATCTCCACGATCCCGACCGCGACGAGCCAGCAGCCGACCACCACGGTCAGCACCGAGACCGACTCGAACGGGGACACCACCAGCACGACGCCCGCGACCGCGGTGACGACGCCGAGGAAGCCGTGCCAGCCACGGCCGGGCATGTCGGGGGCGGATGCGGCGGCCATCGCCTCCGCGATGCCGCGGAAGAGCCAGCCGATGCCGATCCACAGTCCGAGCAGGAAGATCGACTGGAGCGTGCCGCGGAAGCAGAACAGGCCCAGCAGGATCGACAGCGCGCCGCTGATGAAAGCCATCACGCGGATCCCGGTCGTGGTGTGCGTGCCGAACGCCGAGGCCAGTTGGAAGATGCCGCTGACCAGGAGGTACAGGCCGAACAGCACGCCGACGACGCGCAGCGACGGGCCGGGCCAGACGAGGACGACGATGCCGAGCGCCAGGGAGAGCAGGCCGGTGATGAACACCGCCTGCCACGCGCTGCGCGCGAGTTCCCGCCAGATGCCGTCGAGGGTTGGGGTCGGCTCGGTGTCCATGGTGATCCCGCTTTCGCCATACGCCCGGGTGACAAAACTGAATAAATCGACTACATCAGGGCGTGGCTGCCTCCGCAACGCGGCGCGGCAGGCCCGAAAAGGGCCTTGGGTCACGGCTCTGCGGCGGCGGGGCCGGCGGCAGCGAGGGGCCGATGGGCCGACGAGTCGGCTGGGCGGCGGCGAGTGCCTCAGTCGGTGCCGACGAGACCGTGGCCGAATTCCGCGGACACGCGGTTCGCCGCGTCCACCACGTGCTGGGCGTACTCGGAGGCCCGCTGCCGGAAGCGGAACTGCGGTCCCGCCAGGCTCACCACGGCGATCACGCACCCGTCGTGGTCCAGTACGGGCGCGGCTACGGCGGCCGCCCCCTCCTGGCGCTCCCCCGACGAGGCGGCGTACCCGCGCTTGCGGATGAGCCCGATCTCCTTGCGCAGCGCGGCGGCGTTGGTGACGGTGCGCTCGGTCAGCACCTCGAGCCTCGCCTGTCCGAGGTACGCGTCGATCTCGTCCTCGGTCAGGAACGCGAGGATGGCCTTGGACGACGCCCCGGCGTGCAGTGGGAACGGTGTTCCGAGCGGGACCTCGATGCGCAACTCGCTGCTCGGCGGCACCTGGTCGACGTAGAGCCGGGTCTCGCCGCGGCGCACCGACAATGTGGCGGTCTCGCCGCATGTCTCGGCGAGGCGGCGCAACTCCGGTGCGGCCAGCATGCGCAGGTCGGTGCGGGCCAGGTACGCGCGGCCCAGCGCGACCGCGGCCGGACCCAGGGCGTACCGGCGCGTCGTCGGGTCGGCGGTCACCAGGCGGCGGCTGCGCAGCGCGGTCAGGATCCGGTGCACCGCGCCTTTGGTGATGCCCAGTTCCTGGGAGATCTCGGTGACGCCCAGGTCGGGGCGGCCGCTGCGTCCGAAGAACAGCAGCACATCGATCGCGCGCTCGACGGCGGCAATGGATCTGCCGGTCGTTTCCTCGACGTCGGCGGCGGCTGCGGGCACCTGTGGCTCCTCGGGCAGGACGGGCTGCCATCATAGCCACGACGCGATCGTTGTTCCACGGAGCGGAACACCGGCCTGCGCAACCCTTTGGTCTCCCCGGGGTTTGCCCTTCCGGAACGCTTGAGCGCCTGGTGGAACAGTGCCTACCATGGCGGCAGGTCGGCGGCCGTCCGCCGCCGCCTCCGGGAGGGACGCCGCACATGACCGTTCGCCCCACCGCCCAACTCGGGCGATTCCCCCACGACTTCGTCGGCCGAACCGCCACCGCCCCCGCGGCGGCCGTCTGATGGCGCCCGGCAGGCGTCCCCTGGAGGACGTGCGCGTCATCGCGGTGGAACAGTACGGCGCCGGGCCGTGGGGTTCGCTGCACCTCGCCGACCTCGGGGCCGAGGTCATCAAGATCGAGGACCCGTCCGTCGCCGGAGACGTCGGCCGATACGTGCCGCCGTACGCCGAGGGCGAGGACTCGCTCTTCTTCGAGGTCTTCAACCGCAACAAGCGCAGCCTGTCGCTGGACCTGGCCTCGCCGTCCGGCCGCGCCGTCTTCGACGAACTCGTGCGCGCCTCCGACGCCGTCTACTCCAATCTCCGCGGGGACGTGCCCGCCAAGATCGGCATCACGTACGACGACCTCAAGCACCTCAACCCGCGCATCGTGTGCTGCTCGCTGTCCGGGTTCGGCATGACCGGTCCGCGCGTGGCGGAACCGGGGTACGACTACATCCTCCAGGGTCTGCTGGGCTGGATGGACGTGACCGGCGAACCCGACGGCCCGCCTGCCAAGTCCGGCCTGTCGCTTGTCGATTACTCGGCCGGGTTCGTCGCGGCCGTCTCGCTGCTCGCGGGTCTGCACGCGGCCCGGCGGGACGGCACCGGCATGGACTGCGACGTGTCCCTCTTCGACACCGCGCTGTCGCTGCTCAACTACCCGGCCGCCTGGCACCTCAACGCCGGGTACGAGCCCCGCCGCACGCGGCACTCCTCGCATCCCTCCCTCGTGCCGTTCCAGCTCTTCCGCACCGCCGACGCCTGGATCGTCGTCGGATGCCCGAAGGAGAAGTTCTGGCAGCGGCTGACCGAGGTCGTCGGACACCAAGAATGGGCGCAGGACCCCCGGTTCGCCACCTTCGCCGACCGCGAGCGCAACCGCGGCGAACTCCTGGCGCTGCTGGAGCCGTTGTTCCGCACACGACCGGCGGCGGCGTGGCTGGACGCCCTGTCCGCGGTCGGCGTCCCCTGCGGCCCGGTCAACACCGTCCCGGACGCGCTCACCGACCCGCACACCGCCGCCCGCGACATGGTCGTGACGACGGAGCATCCGCGCTACGGGCGAATGCGCCTTCCCGGCACGGCTGTCCGGGTCGGCCCGGATCCGCGGCCCGACGGCCGTGCGCCGCGCCGTAACGAGGACTTCGAGTACGTCCTGACGCAGGTCGCCGAATGCTCCGACGAACGAATCGCGGACCTCGTGCGCGCGGGCGCGTTCGGGCGCGCGGGCGCCGTGCCCGGCATCCCTGACCGCTTCCGCACTGGTTCCCCTTCGGCTCCCGATTCCGCGACCGTGCCCCCTCCGCCTCCCACAACGCCCAGGACTGGCACGGGCGCGTAGTACGTCCGTCGAGGAGGGGACCGGATGACCACCCCAGCGGGCGCCGCGCCACGCTCCCATCTGTACGTGCCCGGCGACCGGCCCGAGGTCCTGCGCAGGGCCGTCGCGCGCGCGGCGGACGCGCTCATCCTGGACCTGGAGGACTCCGTCGCGGCCGCCGCGAAGGAGAGGGCGCGCGCCGCCGTGGCGGCCTTCCTCGCCGAACGCCCGGCCCCCGTGGCAGCTGAACCCGCCCTGTGGGTGCGTGTGAACCCCGGCGCCGTCGGTCGCGCCGACCTGGCGGCCGTGGTCGGCCCCGCATTGGCCGGAGTGTGTCTGGCCAAGACGGAATCGGTTGCCGAAGTGGCTGAGGTCTCCTGGCTGATCGGCGCTCTGGAGTCCGAACGCGGACTCCAGGACGGCCGGATCGCGCTGTCTCCGCTGCTGGAGTCCGCGGCGGCCGTCTTCGCGGCACGGGAGATTGCCGCGACGCCCCGCGTGCTGCGCCTTCAGATAGGCGAAGCGGACCTGTGTGCGGACATCGGCGTCGAGCCGGGCCCGGACGAGCGCGAACTGCTGTGGGTCCGCAGCCAGGTCGTGCTGGCGTCGGCAGCCGCCCGGATCGATCCGCCGGTCGGCCCGGTCAGCACGGACTACACCGACCTCGGCGCGTTGCGGGAGTCCACAGTCGCGCTGCGGCGCCTGGGATTCGCCGGCCGGGCGTGCATCCATCCGGCGCAACTCGCCACGGTCAACGAGGTATTCACCCCGACGCCCGGGGAAGTCGAGCGTGCGTACGCGGTGGTCGCGGGCCATGAGGCGGCGATTGCCTCCGGGAACGGGGTGTTCGTCGACGGGCGCGGACGCATGGTGGACCTGGCCGTCGTACGGGGCGCCCGGCGTACGCTGGCGGCAGCCCGCCTGGCGGGTCTCCGCCCCCGGCCCGAGCCGCCCGACCTGACCCAGCCGACCGACCGGACCGACTGATCCGCCGGATCGTGCGGGATCCCGCCGATGCGACCCGCCCCGCGGGGTCCCGCCCCGGGTCCCGCCCCCAGAACGTCCGGCACGGCGTCGGCCGTGCGGGCTCCGCCCCGACGTCAATCGGCGGGCATCGTCAGGTCGAGCACGTGCCGGTAGTCCACGTTGCCCTCGGCCATCGCGACCACGGCGGCCAAGAGGCGTTCCGTCCGGTTCGGAGGCAGCGCGCGTACGGCGTTGAGGCGGAATTTCGCCAGGAGTTCCGTGCGCGACAACGGATGCTCCGGCCCACCCCGCGAACAGTCGACCCGGTGCTCCAGAACCCTGCCCGCGCACGTCGTGACCCGCAGCACCGCGGCGAAGGAGTCCGGGAATCGGGCTGTCGCCGACTCGTCCGCGACCATCGTCACGCGCTGCGCGAGGTCCGGCAGGCGCGGGTCGGCAAGCGCATCCTCGGAGAAGTCGTCCAGGTGGAGTCCGAGTCCGCCGCCCCCGAGCAGCGCACGAGCCACGGTGTACGGTCCGCTGAATTTCGCGTGGTACCCGGTGGTCGGCCGGATCTTCAGCGCACGGGGTTCGGCGATGGTACGCAATACGGGTTCGGCGACGCCGAGTTCGGCGTGCTGGACCTCGTCCGCGGAGAGACCGCGGGCCCGGAGGGCCAGCGCGCAGTCGATCCCGGGGTGGGTGAAGTGGTTGCTGGGATAGGGCTTGTAGAAGGTGCGCAGCAACTCCCACCGCGTTCCCAGGTCGCCGGTGAGGGCGGCAGCGTCGTACTTGCCGTCCAGGTAGGCGTTGAAGAAGCCGAACCGGCCCTCCAACACCGTGGGTGGCCCGGTGACGCCCTCGCGGGCGAGTGCCGCGGCCACGACTCCGCCGTGGGCCGCCCAGCCGCAGTGCACCCGCTTGACCGTGCCCCCGGTCCGGTTCGCCTCCAAGAGACCGGCACCCATGCTGGCGGCTATGCCCACGGCGGACGCCAGCGCTTCGGCGTCCAGACCGTACGCCAGGCCCGCCGCGGTCGCCGCCCCGAGCGCACCGCAAATCGACGTCGCGTGCAGGCCTTTGTCGAAGAACACCGAGTTGCCCAGTTCGGCGGAGTACGACGCCATGCCCAGACGATTGGCGACCTCGATGCCCGCCGCAACTGCCGCAAGCAGCACGGCGGTCGGCGCGTCCGCGGCTTCTGCGGCAGCCAAGGCCGCGGGCACGACGTTGGCGGACGGGTGCAACACGCTCGGCAGGTGGGTGTCGTCGAAGTCCAGCAGGTGGGCGAAAGTCCCGTTCGCCAGTGCGGCGTTCGGCGCCGGCAGGCGCACGCCGGACCCGACGGCCGTCGCTTCGCGGACCCCGGCCCAGCCGTCGACGAGCCGCAGCACGGCGGCATCGGGGGCGGCTGCTCCCTCGGATTCGGCGCGCCCCGCCAGGCAGTTGCCCAGCACGTCGAGGACCCGGTGCACGACATCGGCGGTCACTTCCCCGGGCAACGGCTCGTCCCGGCACGCGACGGCGAAGCGGGCGAGTTCCTGAACGTGGGTTCGCACCCGCGACACCTCGGACACCCCGGATACCTTGGAAACCGCGGGCACCCCGGGCACCCCGGACGCTCCGCGGGTCACGGCTTCTCCCCCGCGATCACACCCGCCTCGGCGAGCCGGTCCAGTTCCGCGGCGCCGAGTCCCGCGCGTTCGCCGAGCACGCGATAGGTGTCCGCGCCGTGCGGACGGCCGGTCCAGGCGATGCGGCCGGGAGTCCGGGACAGCCGGTACAGCAGGTTCTGCATGCGCACCGGACCGAGGACCGGGTCCTCGACCGTGGTGACGGTGTCGAGCGCCTGGTACTGCGGATCGGCGAAGACGTCGGCGATGTCGTGGATCGGCGCGGCCGCCGCCTCGGCCGCCTCGAACGCGGCCATGACGTCGGGGAGATCGCGCTCCGCGATCCAGGCGGCGACGTACCCGTCGAGTTCGTCCGCGTGCGCGGCTCGGCGGACGCCCAAGGTGAACCACGGCCGGCCGACGACCTCGGGATGCCCGACCAGGCGCATGACGCGCTCGGCGACGCTGTGCGCGGACGTGGAGACGGCGACCCACTTTCCGTCCCGGCACCGGTAGGTGTTGCGCGGGGCGTTGTTCACCGAGCGGTTCCCGGTCCGCTCCTGGACGATGCCGAGTTGGTCGTACACGATGGGCTGCGGCCCGAGGATCGACAGGATGGGTTCGATGATGGCCAGGTCGACGATCTGGCCGCGGCCGCTACGGGTGTCGCGTTCGTAGAGCGCGGTCATCACCGCCTGGGCCGCGGCGAGCGCCGCGATTCCGTCGGCCAGGCCGAACGGCGGTAGCGTGGGCGGGCCTTCGGGCGTGCCGGTGATCGCCGCGAACCCGCTCATCGCCTCGGCCAGAGTGCCGAAGCCGGGTCGGGAGGCGTACGGTCCGAACTGCCCGAACCCGGTCACGCGCGCGACGACCAGCCGCGGGTTCAGCGCCATCAGGATCTCCGGGCCGAGCCCCCAGCGCTCCAGGGTGCCCGGCCGGAAGTTCTCCACGAGTACGTCGGCGCCGGCGGCCAACCGCCGCATGATCTCGGCGCCTTCCGGCGTGTTGAGGGCGAGGCCGACCGTGTGCTTGTTGCGCCCGAGAACGGTCCACCACAGGCCCACGCCGTCCTTGCCGGGGCCGTGGTCGCGGACGGGGTCGCCGCGCCTCGGGTGCTCGATCTTGACCACGTCGGCGCCGTAGTCCGCCAGAATCGTCGCGGCCATCGGCCCCGCGAACAGCGTTGCCGCATCCAGTACTTGCACCCCGGCGAGCGGTGGGTCGCGGGGTCCGTCGGCCGTGCGCGATTCGGTCGTCATGGAACGGCTTCTCCTCCGTCACCCTTGGCCGACCCGGTCAACGGTCGTATCGTCATCTTAGCCGGGGCATTCCATTGTCCGGAACGCTGTCTCACAATTGCGCTCCGGCTGCGGCTCCGGCCCCGGCTGCGACATCGGCACCGGCACCGGCACGAGCACCAGCACCAGCACCAGCACCAGCACCAGCACCGACTCTTGCTGCTTCTGCGGTACGAAGGGGGACGCAACGCGCCATGCCCCACTACGAACTCGTGGTCAAAGGCGGCACCGTCGTGCTCCCCGGCGGCACGCAACTGCGCGCCGACGTGGCCGTACGCGGCGGCAAGGTCGCGGCACTGGCCGCGGACATCCCGGTCTCGCGGGCCGACGACGTGCTGGACGCCCGCGGCATGGTCGTGCTCCCGGGCGCCGTCGACGCCCACTTCCACATCGGCATCTACCGTGACCTCGGGCTCGACGCGTACGAGGAGACCCGGTCGTCGCTCGTCGGCGGGGCCACGTCCGTCGTCTCGTACTTCCGCACCGGCACGCATTACCTGAACCGCACCGGCCCGTACCGCGAGATTTTTCCCGAGGTCCTCGCCGCGGTGGCCGGCGAGGCCTGGACCGACTACGGGTTCCACCTCGCCCCGATGACGGTCGGGCAGATCGGGGAAATCCCGTACCTGGTCCGCGAACACGGCGTCACGTCGTTCAAGTACTACATGTTCTACAAGGGGTTCGACCTCGCTTCGAACAGCCGGGACGCGCGCGCGTTCACCATGGGCGACGAGTACGACCTCGGCCACCTGCTGCTGCTCATGGAGCAGGTTGCCGCGGCCCAGGACGCGAACCCGCAACTGCGTCTGTCCCTGTCGCTGCACTGCGAACAGAGCGAACTGATGCGGGTGTTCATCGACCGCGTGCAGGCGGCCGGGGACCCGCAGACGCTCCGGGCGTACCACGAGGGACGCCCGCCGCTGACCGAGCGGGTGGCGATCGGCGAGGCGACTGCCATCGCGTCGCACACCGGCACGCGGATCAACCTGCTGCATCTCTCCGGCGCCGACGCGATCGACGCGGCGGTGCAGGCCCGGCTCGCCTACCCGCATACGGACATGCGCTTCGAGACGACGCTGCACCACCTGTGCCTGGACCACGACACACTCGACGCGCGCGGCGGTCTCGGCGGCAAAGTCAACCCGCCCATCCGCACCGCTGCCGACAACGAGGCGCTGTGGGCACGCTTCGCGGCCGGGGACATCGACTGGGTGGCTTCCGACCACGCCTGCTGTGCCGAGGAGTTGAAGGGCGACCGGCTTTGGCCCGCGGCCCCGGGCTTCGGGGGAACCGCCCTGCTGTATCCGGTGATGCTCTCGGAAGGGCACCTCAAGCGGGGCATCCCGCTGCCGCGGATCGTCGAGGCGGTCTCGGCCGCCCCGGCCCGGGCGTACAACCTTGCGGGCAAGGGGAACCTCCTGCCCGGGTTCGACGCCGACCTGACCGTCGTGGACCTCGACAGGACGCAGACCGTAACCGCCGCGCTGTGTCGCTCCGGTCAGGACCACTGCCCCTTCGAGGGCGTCGAGTTGACGGGCTGGCCGGTGCACACCGTCGTGCGCGGAAGCGTCGCGTACCGGGACGGCGAGGTCGCGGGGACGCCGACCGGCGCGTACCTGCGGCGCTGTTGACGGGCGAAGCGCATCGGATCGGAACACCGGCGGCGCAGGCTGCGACTCGGGCCGTGCAACCTGCGTTGTCAGACAAAGCGGAACCCGAGGAACACGCAGAACACACCGACTCTGTAAGGGACGTGGCATGCGACCCCACGTGGAGACCATCCAGGAGAAGGACTACATCTGGCACCGCGCCGAATTGCCGGGCGGCGAAGGCCGGGCGAGCGAACGCCGGTTGTCCGTCGACGAGGAGGACGGGTCCTCGTCGCTGCGCGTCGACTTCCACACCGAGTGGGGGCGCGGCCCGGGCGTCCACCACGCGGACACCGAGTACTACGTCCTCGAGGGCGAAATGCGGTACGGGGACCAGGTCCTGGGGAAGGGCGGCTACGTCCACGCCCCGAAAGGCGTGCCCGCGAAGGCGCTCCGGTTCACGGAGGGCTCCCGGATCCTGCACTACCGCGAGTACGGCGACGCCGGGTTCGACGCCGTGGACTCCGCCTCCGACCCCGGATGGCCGGACGCCCGCGGCGAGATCACCGTGCGGGCCTCCGCCGAGAGCGACTGGCTGGCCGTGCCGAACGCCGGTCCCATGCCCGGGCTGTTCGTGAAGTACCTGCACGTCGACCCGGTCTCGGGGTTCTATACGCGCCTCGTGTACGCCCAGGAGGGCTGGGCGGACCACCGTCTTGCGCACCACCCGTGCTACGAGGAGGCGTACACCCTCGACGGCAAGATGGCCTACAACTTCGGCGACCTGGACGCGGGCACCTACTTCTTCCGGCCCGCCCGGGTCAAGCACGGCCACTTCGTGGCGATGGAGGGTGGCACCACCTGGCTCATGCGGTCGGACGGCGAACTGGAGAACTGGTACACCCAGAACGAATGGGTCCGCTGGGGCGGCGACGCGGTCAACTACGCGCCGGACGGCGGACGCATGACCTGGTCGTACTCCTCCCACGACATCGCGGGTGGCGGCAGCCGGCGCACCGACGGCGACCTGCGGGTGCTGCGCACCGCCCTCAACTTCCAAAAGGAGCGGGGCGCGCCGGACACCGACTACGTGCAGCACGGCACCGGCAGCGACCAGAGCCTTGTCGCCATGGCGACGGCCTTCGACCTCGCCCGCCTGGGCCAGGGCCACGGCCCCGACCACAGCCCTGACCACGGCCGCGAGACCGCACCCGGGACCGCATCCGACCCCGGCCACCACCGCCACGGCCACGGCCACGGCCAAAGCCACGAGTCCGGAGCCGCCGAAGCGTCTGCGCACTCCCACGCCGCCCTCGGCTGGCCCGCGCCCAAAACTCTGGAGCACCCCGACGAACGTATCGACGACCACGCCCACAACTGGGGCGTGGGCCGCCCGTGGAAGCGCGGCGTCGATCGGCCGCTCCCGCCGATTCTGTCCACCCTGCCGGTCCGCAGCCGCTCCCTCGGCCGCTGGGACGGGGACGGCATGTGACGCCGTCGCCGTCCCACACGTCGACCACCAGGCACCGGGCCCGTTGCCCGCCGGGATTCGGCGCGCGTGCCGGTCAGGCGCCGCCCGGCCGTCCGGTCAGCGGCGCACCCAGATCTGGTTCGAGCCGCCGTGGCAGTCCCAAAGGACCATCTCCGCACCGTCGTTGGTCGCCCGGTTCGCGACGTCCACACACTTGTCGGCGGTCCTGGAGTACAGCGCGTTGCCGCGGAGCGTGAACTGCTGCGCCGGGTTGCCGCTGCAGTAGGCGATCTGCACGACGGTGCCGTTCGCCGTGCCGCCCCAGGCCGCGTCCAGGCACAGCACGCCCTTGATCTGGATCGTGCCGTTGGACTTGATGTCCCACTTCTGGTTCACGTTGCCGTTGCAGCCCCACAGGATCACGTGCGTGCCGTCCGAACCCGCCGAGCCGCTGAGGCACTTCCCCGAGGCCGGGTTCTGCAACGGGACCCCCGGGAAGGTGGGCTGCTGCGGCGCGGGCTGCGCCGGTGGCGGAGGCGGGGCCGGTGCCGGCGCCTTGGGCGCCGGGGCCGCCGGGGGCCTGGTTGTCTGCGCGGGCGGCTGCGCGGCGGGCGCCGGCGGGTTCTGCCGCGCGGGCGGCTGTGCCGCCGGAGCCTGGGCCGCGGGTGCCTGGGGCGCCTGGGATGCGGGGTCCTGCGCGGGCGGGCCGGCGGCCGGCGGCGCCGGGGCCCCCGGTGCCGCGGGCTGCTCGGGCGCCGGGTTGCCGGACGGCGTGGCGGCCGGCGTGCTCGCGGACGCGGACGGACCGCCGGACCCGGTGGTCGCGGGCCTGCCGTACGCCGGGTCGGTCGGCACCTGGTACTGGAAGACCGGTTCCGGCGCGGCCGCGACGGTGCTCGCCCCGCCGCCGCCCGAGCCGCCCTGCGTCACCACCGCGACGAGCCCGACCACCGCGGCCACGCTCGCCACGGCCCCGAGCGTGGTCCACACGCGCCTCCCGGGCATCAGACCACGCGCCGGCCGCGCCGGTCTGCGGGCGAACGCCTCCGCCAGCGTGCTCGGCGCCGGCCTGCCCTGCGCTTTCGGTTCGTTGTCTGCGGACACGGGTTTTCTCCTTCGGGGACGAAGCGGCGGCCGGTGGGCGGGAGCCGTCAGTCGGCGCCGACCAGCCGCGGGATGTCCAGTTCGTCCAGGACCACGAGCTGCCGCTCGTCCGGAGCGTCGATCTCGGCCATACGCATGGCCTGGCGCTCCGTCATCTGCTGGAACACCTGCCGGGCGGTACGGCCGTTGCCGAACTGCGCGTTGCGCGGCATCGCCGAGAACAGTTCGGCGAGCACCTTGCGGGCCGGTCCGCTCAGGTCGTAGCGGTGGCGCGACGCCTGGTGCTCGACGATGCGCACCAGGTCCTCGGCGGAGTAGTCCTCGAACAGCAGCGTCCGGGTGAAGCGCGAGGACAGGCCCGGGTTGGAGGTGATGAACCGCTCCATGTCGCCGGGGTAGCCGGCCGCGATGACGACCACCTCGTCGCGGTGGTCCTCCATGAGCTTGACCAGGGTCGCGATGGCCTCGCCGCCGAAGTCGTTCGCGACTCCCGCCGGCACGAGCGCGTACGCCTCGTCGATGAACAGCACGCCGCCGCGCGCCCGGTTGAAGGACTCCATCGTCTTCGGCCCGGTGTGGCCGACGTACTCGCCGACCAGCGCGCTGCGGTCGACCTCGACCAGGTGTCCGCGCTCCAGCAGGCCCAGCGCCTTGAGCAACCGGCCGTACAGCCGGGCCACCGTGGTCTTGCCGGTGCCGGGGTTGCCCGCGAAGACCAGGTGGCGGCTGAGCGGCGGTGCGGGCAGCCCGGCCTCCTGGCGCATGCGGACCGTCTGCATGAGCTTGACCATGCCGCCGACGTCGCGCTTGACGCCGTCCAGTCCGACGAGTTCACCGAGTTCGGCGAGCAGGTCCTCCAGCGTCTCCGGCTGGGGCGGGGGCTCGCCCAGGTCCGACAGGTCGACCAGGAGGGGTGCGGCGGCCGGCGGCGCCGTGCCGGCCGGGGCGGGGGTGGCGCCGCGGGGCCCGGTCGGCTGCTTCGGCGGCGGGTGCGGGGCATGCGGCGCGCGGTCGGCGGCGGTGGGCAGCGAGGCGGAGGCGACGCGGATGGAGACGCACTCCTCGAAGACGGGTTGCGCGTCCTCGGCGTATCCGACGTCCTGCGCGCAGTCGAAGACCCGGCAGCCGTGGAAGCGCGGAGCGGCGTCGCGTCCCACGTGCAGTGCGGGGTACGCGCAGGAGGCGACGTCGACGTGCTCGAACACCCCGCTCGCGCCCGGGCCGAGCAGGATGCCGTTCTTGCCGGCCCCCTCGACGCGGGCGCCGCGGACGAGCGGTTCGGCGCCCTGCCCCACCACCATCCCGCTGCCGACCACCGCGAAGATCCCGCCGCCGTCCATGTGCATCCGTGCGCCGTTGTCGACGACGATGCCCGCGGTACCGGTCTCGGCGACCCGGGTGGCGTGCAAGGTGGCCAGGCCCTTGCCGCCCACCTCGACGCCTGTCTTGCGCTGCCCGGTCACCACGCATTCGCGCAGTTCGGACTCCGCGGAGGAGCGCAGGCGTACCCCGGTCTCGCCGCCCTGGACGCGTCCGGCGCGCATCGACACCGAGGCGTCGTCGGCGACGTGCACCCCGCACATGCGGGCGTCGGCCAACGTCGTCTCCCGGATCGCGGCGTGTGCCTTGTCCACAAGGGCGACCGCGTGTTCGGCGCTGCCGTCGATGCGGCAGCCGGCCAGTTCGGCCGCCGCGCGACCGCCGACGTGGACCGCGGTGAAGCCGCTGCGCGCGAGTGTCGTCGACGCCAGGGTCACCTTCGCGTCGCCCAGGGCCACGACGCCGTTGCCGGCCGGAGCGACCACGCGGCAGCCGTGCACGGTCAGTTGCGCGGTGTCGTCGGCGGCCAGCGCACTGCCCTTGGCGCCGGCGATGCGGCAGTCCAGGAGACGGACGCGGGCCTCGTGGCCGGCCTGTACGCCGCTGCGGCCGGGTTCCAGGATGCGGCAGTCCTCCATCACCACGTCGGCGCGGTCCTCCGCGAGCACTCCGTTGCGCCCGACCGCGATCAGCACGGTGTCGCGCGCCAGCAGCCGGGCGTCGCCGCGTACCCGCAGCCCCGACCCGGACGCGTCGCGCAGCCGCACGTGGTCGGCGAGCAGCACGGCATGGCCGGACAGGACCACGCCGATGCCGTCGACCGTCTCGACGGTCGTCTCCTCGAGCCGGGCCCGGGCGTCGCCGTGCAGGACGACCGCGGCGTGCCGGGCTCCGTGCAGCCGCGAGCCACGGACCACCAGGACGCCGCCGCAGGTCGGGTCGGCGAGGTCGGCGGCCAGGTCGTCGTCCGGGGTGAGTTCGGCGTTGCGGGCGCGGCCGGCCGCGTTGCCGGAGCCGAGCACGTCGACGCGGCCGTGCTCGACCGTGCAGGAGCCGACGGTGAGGCCGGCCGCGTCCTCGACGCAGACGACCGGCTCCCCCGGTTCGGCGCCGCGCAGGTGGAGACCGCGCACCAGGCAGTCCGGGGCGGCGACGGTGAGGGTGACACCGGAGGACGCGCGTACGACGACCTGTCCCGCGCCCTCCTCCGGGCGCAGCACCACGCGTCGTGCCAGGCGCAGGTTCTCGGTGTACTCGCCGGGTGCGACGGCGATCTCCGCACCGGCCGGCGCCGCGGCCAGGGCGGCCGCGATGGTGCGGTGCGTGCCCCGGCCTTTGGGGGCGACACGGACTACCTCCGGTATACCCATCAGAGATCTCCTGTCGGGATGATGAACACGTCGTCGGACGCGTTCATCCAGTCCCGTACGGCCGGTGTGATCAGGCGCAGGTTGAAGAGTTTCTCGGCGAGCTTGCCGATCCCGCCGACGACGAAGATGTCACCGAGGCCCTGCCGGTGGACGACCCGGCTGCCGATGCTGTGCTGGACCAGGGCGCGCAACGCGCCGATCGAGATGCCGTTGAGGACGCCGCTTGCGGTCGAGCTGAGGCCGAGGTACGCGGCGCCGCCGGGGGTGAACCGGACGAGGCTGCCGTCCAGAGCGCGTCCGCCGAAGATCGCGGCCTGCGAGGACCCGCTGACGAAGTTGGCGATCATGCCGGTGCCGAGGCCGAGGCCGAACTCGTAGGTGCCGCCGCGCCAGCGCGTCGGGCGTTCGGTGGCGCCCCACTCGGTGTTCCAGCTGTCGTCGTTGGGCCGCCAGCTGCCGGGCTGGCCGTAGTCGATGTTGGAGAAGTACACCTTCCAGCCCCCGCGGTTCGCGACCATGTGCGCCCCGCTGATCACGCCCTTGTTGAGCGCGCTCAGCACGGCTCCGTAGGCGGCGCGTGCGAAGTCCGTCGCCTCCCAGGCCGTGCCGGTCATGACCTTGACCGCCGCGGTGACGGCGAGGTTGACGACGAAGTCGAGTACGACCTCGTGGGCCATGTCGATGCCGAGGGACTGGAACGCCCTCAGTGCGAACGGAGTGTCCACCGCCTCGCCGCCGATCGACGGGCCGAACTCCCAGCGGTTGATCTCGCGGAAGGTCCGGTTGAGGCCGCGGTATTCGTTCAGGACGCCGGTGAAGTGGGTCTCGCGGCCGATGTGGAACGAGGAGCCGTCCGCGTTGTACTCGGAGATGTAGCCGCTGATCGGACGGTCGTTGATCGGCGTGATGCCGTTCACGTCGTAGCGGCGGGCCTGCTTGTTGAAGGCGTCCGTCTCCAGGAAGGTGCCGTCCGGGAGTTGGAACTTCTGGCGGGAGATGATGCCCTGGTCGGATTCCTGCCAGACGTGCGGGTTGAACGGGCTGTTGGTGGAGTTGACGTCGACGCCGTACTCGCGGACGCGGAACGGCTTGTCGGTGAACCACGCCTGGATCGATCCGGCCGGCGGCTTGGGCGCCGGGATCTCCTGGATGACCCGGTTGCCGAGGTTGGCGAGTTGGTCGGACCACCGGGCGCCGGGCTCCCAGCGGGTGAGCTGGGTGCCGTTCGCGTCGAACCAGTGCCGCACCCGGTTGTTGACGTTGCCGCCGAAGTCCAGGATGTTGCCGTGCGCGTCGACCTTGTTCCAGTGCCAGGTCTCGGCGCCGGCGGGGGTGACGTTGCCGCGCCACGCGAACACGGAGCCGCCGCCGAGTTGCCGGTGGTCGCGGATGAGGCGTCCGCCGTCGAAGTCCTGGAACGACTCGCGGTCCCAGTGCCATGGGGTGATCTGTCGTTCGAACGCGGTGGTGCGGACCCCGCTGTTGCCGCCGACATGCCAGGTGAACGTCTTCGGGTTGGGGCCCATCCGGCCGATCACGTCGATGGTTCCGGCGCCGGTGGGGTTGGGGAACTGGTCGGTACGCGCCACGACGACGCCGTGCGGGTTGTACATCGTCCAGTTGCCGCTGTTCATGTTGACCGTACCGCGGTACTGCGCAAGGGAGTTGCCCGCGGTGCCGTCCGGACGGACCTGGGGGGTGGGCCGGAAGTCGAGGTACGTGCCGTCGGTGAAGCCGGTGCGGATGACGTGCCACTGCTTGCCGGCGTTCGGGGTGTACCAGTCGCCGTCGCCCAGGTTGGTGGTGTACCGGTCCTGCCAGGCGATCGTCCTGGTGCCCATGCCCGGGACGTTGGTGAAGGGTCCGGCGGTGAGGCGGTGGCCCGAGAGGCCGCCGTCTCCCTCGGACCACGGCAGGTGGTTGGCCACCGGGTTGGCCCGCACGCCGGTGGTGGTGTTGATCGGCGGCAGCACGTCGCCGACCGTGAGCGTGCGGCCGATGGACAGGTTGCGGGTCTCGCGGACGATGTCGCCGGTGCTCGCGACGTCGAACGTCGCCTTGTTGTTGGCGATGAAGTGGGATCCCCTGAGGCTGCCGCCGCCCGCGGTCTCCTGGACCCAGGTTCCGACGCGGAAGGTGCTGTCCCGGAGCCACGGCACCCGGGACAGGTCGGTGTTGCGCAAGTCGGAGCTGAACAGGTTGCGGAACGCCACGGGTGGGCGCTGCTCGGCGAATCGCTGGAAGACCAGGAAGTCCCCGTTCGCCAGCGTCTTGCCGAACCCGTTCACGTTGCCGTCCGGGTGGCGGGAGACGAAAGACCGCTTGGGTATGCCGTCGGCGCCCATCTCGATCTGGTCGAACCGGCGGAAGCCGTGCAGGCTCGTCTGGAAGCGGCCGAACTTCTCCTGGACCTTGACGATGGTGCCGGTGACCGGGTGGTGCATGGTGTCGGTGAAGCCGCGGCCGGGGCCGCCGCCTCCCCAGGCGCGGTTGCCGGTGGCGATCGGCTGGAAGTCGGCGTCGAACCGCACCCATTGGCTGTCGGCGAGGCTCTGGGTGAAGGGGTGGTGGTTCAGGTTGGCCAGCACGTGGCCGCCGTCGGCGCTCGCCTGGAAGTGCCGGACGCGGATCGGCGTCCCCATGAAGCTGCGCACGTCGAAGTAGCTGCGGGTGCTCTCGCCCCAGTGGCGGGTGCCGAACGCCACGAGGTTGCCGTTCGCGCCGAACTGCGTCCACGTGCCGCGCTGGTTCACGTGCGAGAACTCGCCCAGTGATCCGGTGGAGTGGTGCGCGTCGAGGAAGCCGTTGCCGGGCAGGAGGCGGCGTTCGAACACCGTGGTGCCGGTGTGGCTGACCAGGTGGACCCGGCCCGCGCCCGAGCCGGCCATGTCCACCGCGCCGCCCTCGAACCACTTGGACGCCCCGACCCGGGCGATCGGCTGGCCCATCATGTCCAGCTTGACCATGGTCCAGGTGGCGGAGCCGCCGGCCGGATGGTTGATCTCGAAGTACCGGCTGGGGTTGAGCTGCCCGTCGCCGCGGAAGATGTTCACGCGCTGCATCTCCAGGCGTCCGGCGCCGTCGAACCGGCGGAACTCGCCTGCCTGGAGGCCGACGCCGTCGATCTGGTATCCGCCGCCGGGCCGCAGCGTGACCGGGTTCGGCAGCACGTTGAGGTTGCCGTCGAGGGCCCGCAGCCCGCCGGCGGCGTTGTCGATGAACTGTATCTGCGCCGGGTTGTTGATCTGCCCGTCGGACAGCCGGATGATCGTGAACTGGTGGACGCCGGCCCCGTTGGTGACGCCGAGGTGGGTGTTCGGAACCCCGACGGACGTGGCCTGGAAGTCCAGTTGCCCGGCCCCGTTGAAGAGCCGGAACTCACCGTTCTGGCCTTGGATGTGGTGGCCGCCCCCGGGCCGCGAGCTGATGGTCGTGTGCGGCACCGCGGTGAAGTTCCCGTCCACCAGTTGGTGGAGCCCGCCGGGGTGGACGCGGATGTTCTGGCCCAGATGCGCGCCGACGCCGTCGGTGAGGCGCAGCACCCGGAAGTCGAACGCCCCGTCGGCCGCGTGGACGGATATGTGTGCCGCGGTGGTGAGCTGGAACGAGCCGTCCGGCCGCACGGCGAAGTTGACGGCCCCGAGCGGGGCGCCGTTCGGTCCGTGCAGCGAGGCCGGTTGGACGGCGGTGCCGACGGGGGCGTGTGCGGACGTGGTGAACACGAACTGGTTGATCGGTCGACCGTCGGCGCCGCGCAGTCCGGTGACGTCGAAGTGGGGCATGCCGTTCGGGTTGACGACCATGTGGCCGGCGGCGCCGCGTTCGACGCGGAAACCGCCGCCCGGCATGCCGATCTGTTCGACGGCCGTCGAGTTGCGGATGTTCGTGAGGTTGGGGCCGCTGCCCATGCGTACGGAGGTGGCGTCCACGCGAATGAAGTCCCCGGCGAAGGGGCCGGCCTGGATCCGGACGGCTTCGAACCGGAAGCCCCCGCCTGGCGCGTGTTGCGTGTAGGAGCCGTCGGCGCGGGTGAGCCTGATGTCTGTGGTGACGGTGCCGACGGTGAGGTTGCCGTTGACGTTGCCCCGGACGTCCGTCGGGTTCGCGTTCGGGACGGCGGCCGGGCCGACCGGCGTGTGCACGTACCCGACCGGTGTGCCGTTGCGGCCGATCGGCACCGTGACGTCGTGGGTGCGTACGCCGCCGCTGGTCACCACGATGTTGCCGCCGGGGTGTTGCACCAGGTAGCCGCCGCCGGTCTGCGGCGTGACCGTCGTGTGCGGAATCGCGTTGCCGTTGCCGCGCGTGAGCAGCGGTGCCGGGTTGGCGGCGTCCGGCAGCCGGATGAAGCCGCCGGGTGCCCCACCGCCACCGGTGATCGGCACGGCCTGGTGGGAGAACGCGCCGTTCGGGGTGTGGACGTCCAGCACGTTGTTCGGCTGGCCGGTGTTGACGTGGAAGGTGTTGTCGACGCGGGCGACCGTGGGGCCGGTCGTGTTGCCCTGGAAGTCGCGCGTGGCGGGCAGCGGGTCGCCCCCGGCGGCGGGTGTGAAGACGTATTGGCCGGCGCCGTTGCCGCCGTTGAGCGGGACGACGTCGTGCAGGCGGTTGCCCGCCGCGTCGACGTGGAACTGGCCGCCCGCATGCTGGATCCGGAAGTCGTTGTGGAGCTGCGGCGTGACCGAGGTGACGGGGACGGGCGTGCCGTCGCGGCCGGCCAATTGCGGGTTGGCCCCGTGCGGGTCGCGGATGTGGCCGCCCGGCACACCCAGCCCGTCGAGGTTCGTCAGCGGCAGGGAGTTGTGCGAGAAGTGTCCGGTCGAGTCGAACACGCGGACGGTCGGGCCGGTGCCGTTCGGGACGACGTGGAACTGGCCGTTGGTGCTGGCGGGCGTGGTGACCGTGCCGAGGTTGTGCACCGCGTTGGCGCTCACGACGGTCGAGGCGCCGCCGCCGGTCGGGGTCAGGATGTGCAGCGGCGTTCCGTGGCCGGCGCTGTCGACCAGTTGCAGGCCGGTGCCGGAGGGCAGGCCCGTCCCCGTGTCGTACAGGTGGAACCCGGTCGGGCTGGGCACCACGATGCCGGCCGTGTCGAAGTCGACCGCCCGCCCGCCGGGGTGCGGCACGGGGGTGCCGCCGGCGGTGTGCCGGACGCCGGTGGGCACGTCGTGCGCGTTGACGTCCACGGTGACGATCGACCCGTTGTGCGGGCCGCCGTTCAGCCGGAAGATCCGCTGGATGTCGGTGATCTGCCCGCCGGCCGCGCCCATGGTGATGTTCCAGCGGCGGATCTCGACGTTCGCGACCACGGTTTGGTCGACCTGTACGACGTTGCCGCCGGGGCCGGTGAAGTGCCGGGTGTTGAGGTTCGGCGCCGGTGGCGCGCCCGAGACGCCGACGGACCGGATGCCCGCGATGCCGCCGTCGTGCGCGACCAGGACCTCCATCCGGCCGCCGGGCAGGTTGGGCAGGTTGACGAAGTGCGGGGTGGGCGGCGGGGGCGGTGGGGGTACGTTGCCCGCGGCCATCATGTGCACCGTGACGTTCGTGCTTCCCGGCGCGGGGGTGGTGAGTTCGTACAGCTCGTCGTAGTGGCTGAGCAGCGGGTCCCGGTCCAGGCCCGGGATGTGGGTGAGGGCCGACTCGTTGTCCGGCCCGGAGACCGGGCCGGTCCCCTGGCCGTCGACGATCTCGTCCTTGAGCAGCTGGTGGTTGTTCTGCGCGTTGAGTTCGAAGTCCCAGCGGTGCACGGAACCGTTGCCCAGGGCCTGTTCGATGCGCAGGATGTGCCGGTCCCCGACGGTCATGGGGGTCGCGGTGACGTCGGTGCGGACGCTCACCGGCTGGATGTCGACGTCCAGGGTCTGGCCGTTGTGCATGCTCGGAAAGACCCGGACTTCGACGCCCGCGAGGCCGGGGATGCTGTCGAAGGTGTGCGCGAGGTCGTACTCGATGTGGGTCAGCGCGAACACCTGGAGGTTGCGGGCGCCGGGGTCCGCCGCGCTGGTGGACACGTTGCCGAACATCACCTGGCTGCCCTGCACGTCGATGTGCGTGTTGGCGGTGATGTCGACGTCGCCGGTACGGCCGCCGAGTCCGACGACCGTCGTGTCGCCGTTCCCGTGCGCGGCCGGGGTGTGCGCGCTGAGGTCGGCGGTGTCCAGGCCGCCGGCGCCGTGGATGCCGCCCGCGTTCGGGGTCTCGATGTTCGCGCTCGGGGAGTGCGGTACGACGCTGTGGCTCGCGGCGTTGACGTGCACGACGTTGCCCAGCGCGGTGATGCCCGGGGTGGGGACCTGCCCCGGGGTGCCGACGGCGCCCAGGTTCGGGGTGACGGTGTGGCCGACGCCGGGGAGCGCGCCGACGTCCGGCATGGCGACGTGCGAGTTGACCGGCATTGCGGTGATGCCGTTGACGTTGACCGTCGCGTTGTCGCCCAGTCCCAAATTGGCCGGGCCGCCGAGGTTGTTGGTGGTCAGCGACGGTACGTCGACCAGCCTGGCGTCGACGGCGGGCAGTTGGATGCTGCCGAGCGCGGGTGTCTGGACGCCGCCCGCGTTGTGGCCGAGTGACGGGGTGAGCGATCCGTTCAGGTTGGCGACGGGGGTGGCCTGGACGTCGGGCAGGTTCATGTGCGGCATCGCCGTCGTGGACAGCTGCGGCGTCCCGATGTTGCCGAGCTGCGGCAGGTTGACCCCGTGCAGCGCCTCGATGTTGGCGGGGCTGATGGCACCGGTCGACGGCATGTCCGTGATCAGGTGCGGGGACGCCGGCATGCTGAGGTCGACCTTGTTCACGCCGTGCGTCACGGTGTTCAGGTTGGGGATGCTGATGTGGCCGAGGGTGGCGGGGAGGGCGCCCAGTCCCCCGGCGCCGAGTCCGTTGACCGAGGGCGTCGAGCCGAGACTGCCCGCGATGTTGGTCAGGCCGAGGTTGTTCAGGCTCAGCATCGGCATGTCGGCGAACTTCGCCCCGAAGGAGCTGAACGGCACCACGGCGCCGAGGTTGCCCGCGTTGCCGAGGTGGGTGCCCAGCGGTGGGAAGTTGCCGAGGTTGAACCCGCCGTTGAAGGCGCCGAGGTTGGGGATGTTCACCGTGCTGAAGTCGCTGAAGGCGTTGGTGAACTGGTTGTTCATCGGTGGGATCCCGAACGAGCTGTTGAACGAGCCCAGGTGGACCGCGCCCATGCCCTCGACGTTGATCTTGCCCAGGTTCGCGAGTTCGTTGCCCGGGCCGAAGGCGCCCAGGCCGGCTCCGACGCCGCCGGAGATCTTCGAACCGGCGCCGAGGAACTGGCCGTTGGCGAACGCGCCGTAGCGGTACATCCCGAAGATGCCGCGGTCGATGAAGCCGATCCGGAAGGCGAGCCCGAGGCCCTTCCCCATCTCGTCGGCCGCCACCGGCAGGAACAGCCGCAGGCTCTTGGCGCCGCTCAGCCCGTTGACGACCATGCCGCCCAGGCCCTTGACGGCGTTGATGGCGGTGGCGATGCTGCGCAGCCCGAAGAACATCTTGGCACCGGCCAGGTTGATCACGGTCAGCTCGGCGCCGAGCGGGAAGAAGCGGATCCCGTTGAAGGTGCCGCCGAAGCGGGCGAGTTCGGGAATCGTGGTGAAGACCGGCCCCAGTTTGAGCCCCTGGATCCCGCCCTTGATCCAGGAACCGGCGGCACCGACCACGTTGTCGATCCCGAGTCCGGTGCGGACGAACAGGCCGAGCGAGTTGGCGCCGCCCAGGAACAGGTTCTTCGTACCGATGATGCCCCGGCCGGTGAGGGTCTTGATGACGTTCCACAGGTTTCCGAGGTGAAGTCCCTTGGTGGTGGGGGCGATCACGCCCAGCACCGCCAGGACCAGTTCCGTGACGCCGGCGTTGCCGTGCGCGAAGTCGATCGCCGTCTTGATCAGCAGGGCGACGTTCAGCCCGATCGCCAGGAGGGCGATCGGGCCGCCGAAGATGATCGCGGGCACGATGAGGATGATGGCGATCCAGGTGAGCGCCTTCCAGAACTCCTCGCACTCGTCGACCGGGGAGGCGATCGACTCGGCGGCGGTGTCGATCACCCCCTCCGCCGCGGTGGAGGCGTTCTCCAAGGCCTCCTTCGCGTTCTCGGCGATGGTCTTCTGCGCCTCGCGGCCCGTGTCGTCGTCCTCGGCCAGCGCCTGCGCCGCGGTGAGCGCGGCGTCCGCGCGTGCCTGCTGCTCGCGCATGGCCGCGACGTAGGTGACCAGGGCGCCGCGTACGTCCTCGTGCGCTTTCTTGTAGGTCGAGATGTAGTCGCGCAGCCGGCCGTCGATGACGCCGCGCAGGGCGTCCGCGGTCTTGCCGACGAAGATGGCGCTGGAGGTGTTCTTGACCTCGGTCAGGCCGCTGTCGATGGTCGTTGCGAGGTTGATGTACACCAGCTCGGCGGCGATCACCCGGTCGATGCGGTCGGGGTCGCCGGGGGTCGGATCGCTCGAGAGGCCGAGGGCGCTCCAGTCCGCCGGTCGAGCCATCGAACGTCCCCCTTGGTCGCAGTCGGGGCTACCGTGACCTTCTGTACGCACCGTTCGATCAGAAGGTTCAATCTATCGTCCGGAAGCGTCAGTTGAACCTTTGACCGTTCCGCCACGTACAAAACCGGAGGCCGTTCGCGTCGAGCGCGGTGAGTCATCAGGAGGACCGTGTGGCCGACTTCTCGATCGACTACAGCAACCTGTACGACATCCAGAGCAAGTTGCGGGCGCTCGCCCAGCAGGCCGACGACTCCGGCACGACGAACGCCTTCAGGGAACTGGGCGACGCCGTGGCGAGCGAACGGCGGGCCTGCCTGGGCACCGCCGGGCTGTCGTACTCGTTCAACAGCTTCTTCCACCACTCCAAGACCCGCACCTCGCAGGCCAAGGACGGACTCACCGAACTCGCGGACACCTTCAAGGCGGTGTCCGACGTGTTCTTCGACGCCGACTCGCAGATCTCCGGCGCCGCTGGGCTGCTGACCTCCAGTCTCAAACTGGACCAATGGAAGAACCAGAAGGCCGCGTACGACGCCTGGGCCGCGGACAAGGCCGCCTGGGACGCCTATTTGGCCGAGATCGGTGCCACCGACTACTTCCGCGACCACCCCGACGCGACGATTCGCGGCACCTGTCATGCGGACAACGCCCCCTCCTGGTGTGCCGCGTGGACGGCGAAGGGTGAGGACAGCGCACCGCCGAAACCCGGCGACGCGCCGCCGAAACCGCCCGACAAGCCGCCGACTTCGTGGCACTACCAGGACAAGAACGGCACGATCGACGTCAAGGTGGAGCTCGACAAGGACAACAACATCATCAAGGAGACGCAGTCGATCACCAATCCCCAGGGGCAGAAGTTCGAGACCACCACGACGTACAAGGGTGCGCCGGAATGGGTCGACCCGCCCGGCGGGGGAAGCAAGGACCGGTACGACGTCCGCGACTACACGATCACCACCACATTCGGGGACGGTACGTCGAGCACGTCCGAGGTCGTGATCAACCAGGACGGCACCGGGAAGATGACCGTCACCGGCGGCGACAAGACCGAGCACTACATACGCAACGGTCCGAAGGACAAATGGATCCCGGATCCCGCGTACGCAGAGGACGACGATCCCGATTGGACCGCCTCGGTCGGCGTCTGAACCACGAATCCGAACGACGAAGGGACCCGCGCATGCCCGCGAACATCAAGCTCACCTACGCCGAGATCACCCGGGTGTCCAACGTTCTGGACAACAGTGTGGACCACACCCTCGTGCCGCGGATGAACGAGGCGAAGGCCGAGGTCGACACGCTGCTCACCACGAACCTCGTGCTGACGAAGGCCAGTCCGGCGCTCATGACGCAGTACGAGAAGTTCAACACCGCTCTCACCGCCGCCACCGACAGCATCAAGGGCTACGCGACGCAGTTCCGCCAGATCATGCAGTCCGTGCAGGACATGGACAAGGAAATCGCCGACAAGGTCAACTCCGCGCAGTGACGGCCCGGCCGGTCACCGGACCGGCCGGCACCTCGAACTCCCGCGATCCCGACCGTCACTTCTCCGGAGGAGGGCCTCATGGCCGACGTCAACATCGACTTCGACGAAATCGCCAACACCGCCAAGACCATGGGCACCAAGCTGAGCGACATCTCCAACGAACTCGGTGAGCTGGAGACCACGGTCAGCGGCCTGCTCCAGGACGGTCTGGTCTTCGAGAAGGCCAGCCCCGCGCTCAAGGAGGCGTACGACACGTTCAGCAGCCAGATGAAGACCTCGGCCGCGAACATCGCCTCGTACGCCGAGAACTTCAACCAGATCGCCACCTCGCTCGGCGAATCGGACACCAAGCTCATGAACGAGATCCGCAGCGCCATCGAGAAGATGAAGGCGGAGTTCCAGGACAGCAATTCCTAGTAGTCCGACGGCCGGTGGCGTCGGCACGCGGCCCGGTCACGGCGGGCGAACCGCGGAGCGGGTGCCGCGCCGAACCCGAAGTCCCGCGAGGTCCTTCGGATTCGGGCGCGGCACCCGCTCCGGCGTGTGGGTCGGCGGACCTTCCGGCGTGATCTCCGGGGTCCATTCCGGCCGCGTTCCGGCGTGTCGTCCGGTGCGACTTCCGGCGTTTCGGTCGGCCTACCGGCGCTCAGCCGTCCAGGACCGTGAGCGGGATCTGCACCGCGATCGCCGCCCCGGCGTCGCCCGCGGTCCACGCCCGGCCCGGCGCCAATTGCGTACGCATCTGGTCGCCCGACAGGCGCGCCCCGATGAGGTCCCCTTCGGCGATGGTCTTCGGCCCCAGCAGGACACCCTGCCGCGACCGACGGGCCATGCCCACCCAGCCGAGAGCGCTCATCGACTCCGCGAGCCCGGCCAGCAGCAGTCCTCGGCCGTGGTCGCGGCCGGACGTCGCGACCTGCCGCAACACGCTGTCCGCCGCGCAGTTGAGCATCATGTCGGCGTCGTCGACCACGATAACGAGCGGCTTGCCGTCCGCCTCCGCCATGGCCGCGATCAGCAGGTCCGGGGACGGATCGGGGTCGGCGAGCACCGTGGCGAGGTTGTGTGCCGCGAGCTTGCGCAGTTGCGAGTCGCGCGGTGTGACGACGATCAACTGGGTGCCGCCCATCAGCAGCGAGACCGACATCGCGGCGAGCGTGGTGGTCCGCCCGCTGCGGGGCGGGCCGGCGACCATGAACGAACCGCCGCCCGCGGCGAAGTCGCAGCCGATCGGCTCGACCGCGTCGCCGCCGACGCCCAACAGCGCCCACAGCGGCCTGCGCTGCTGCGGCGGTACGCGGTCGTGCGCCTCCTGGAAGCCGAGGAGCGCCGGCATCTCGTTGACGCGGAACGGCCTTCGCGCCACCGGGACGTTGGTGTCCCGGATGGTGGCCCGGCGGGCCAGGTCGCGCATCGCCTCGGCCTGGTCGCTCTGGTCGGCGCCGGAGCGGTCCCCGGCGGTGTCCGGGTTCGCCGCCGCGTCCGTGACCGACGGCAGCAACGCGATCTGCGCCTCGATGGCACCGGGCGCGAGCCAACCGCGGCCGGGCGGAACGTTCGTCGGGACGCTGTTGCGCGGGATGCCGATGAGGGTGAAGTCGCTCGGATCCGACTGCCGCAGCAGCAACTTGCGGTCGTTGTGCGCCGACAGGCGCCCGCCCAGGAGCAGTCGCTCCGAGGTGGCGATCACGTGGATGCCGGCCCCCTGACCCTCGCGCAGCAGACGGACGATGTCCGCGTACAGCCGGCCGCCGTCGTAGTCGTCGAGCATGGTGCTGAGCGCGTCCCAGCCGTCCATCATGAACAGCAGGTGTGCCGGGCGCCGGTCCTTGGACACCTTGGCCCGCAGTTCGGTGATGTCGGCGCAGTCGTGATGCGCGATCAGCCGCTGCCGGGCGGTGAGTTCGCGGACCAGGCGGTTGATGAGGCGTTCCATGCGCTCGGCGTCGTGCCGTGAGACCACGGCGCCGCAGTGCGGCAGCGTCTCCAGCACCGCCAAGCCACCGCCCGCCGCGTCGATCGCGTAGATGTGCAGGTCCGAGCACGGGATCGTGAGGGCCGCGGCACCGGCGACGGTGCGCAGCGTCTGGGTGCGGCCGGAGCGCGGCGCGCCGATGACGTAGAGGTGGCCGAACGTCGCGAAGTCGATGGTGGCCAGCCGTCGGCTCTGCAACTGCGGGACGTCGAGCAGCGCGTACGGCACCATCGGCAACGCGCCCGGCTCGGGGTCCGGGATCGGCGGCAGGTCGTCGAGGCGCATGCGCCCGTCCAGCGGCGGCAGCCACGGGCTGGGCTGTTCGCGGTAGTCCGGCAGCCGGTCAGCAGCCTCGCGGATCGCGTCGACCAGCGCCCGCAGGTCGGTCGGGGGCTGCTCGGTGGTGAACGCCGCGGCGGCCGCGTCCGCGTCGAGGTTGTCGAGGTCGTGTTCGGCGAAGTCGAGGGGCCTGCCGAGGCGCTGCCACTCGATCTCGATGCCGCGCACCGGCTGGGCGACGGTCTCGGCGCCGGGCGGGGCGGCCGGGATCAGGCCGGGGCGTTCGCTGCCGACGTACGCGGTCTGGAACGGTGTGGGCGGGGCCTCGCCGCGGCGCACCAGGGCCCGGCCGGGGTTGTTGGGCGAGATGCCGGCCGCCTCGACGCTGTTGATGATGTCCTGGCTCTCCGAGCGGTCGGTCACCCGGAGCGCGATGCGCAGGTTGGTGTTGGCCTTGATCTCGTTGCTGACCGAGCCGCCGGGCCGCTGGGTGGCCAGCAGCAGGTGCAGGCCGAGCGACCGGCCACGTTGTGCGAGGCTGATCAACCCCGGGACGAATTCGGGTTGTTCGCGAACGAGGGTGGCGAACTCGTCGATCACCAGGATGAGTCGCGGCAGCGGTGGCAGGGCGGAGTCGCGTACGCGCTTGGCGCGGTACTCGGTGTGGTCCTTGGCCTCGACCTCGTTCAACACGGTCTCGCGGCGCCGCAGTTCCGCGTCGAGTGAGGCGAGCGCCCGTTTGACGAGGTGGCCGTCGAGGTCGGTGATCATGCCGAGGGTGTGCGGCAGTTCGGCGCACTCGCGGAAGGCGCTGCCGCCCTTGTAGTCGACCAGGACGAAGGTGAGCTCGTCGGGCCGGTTGACCGCGGCGAGGGAGGCGATCATCGTCTGGAGCAGTTCGGACTTGCCGGAGCCGGTGGTACCGCCGATGAGTCCGTGCGGGCCGTCGCGCACCAGGTCCAGGCGCAGCGTGCCCTCGTAGCCGCTGCCGAGCACGAAGGCGGTGGAGGCGGGGCGGCGCTGCCACAGCTGCACCAGCGCGTCGGGGTCCGGTGGTTCCTGGCCGATGGCGGGCAGCAGGGCCACCTCGGCCGGCAGCCCGGCGTCGGACTCCACGGTCACGTCGCGCAGCGGCGCGACGGCGCGGGCGATCTCGTCGCACCAGGCCTGGTCGACGAGGTCGGCGCGTACGTCGTGCACCTCCGGCGCGTGCGAGACCTTGACGGCGAGGCGGTTGCCCGACGCGGTGACCACGACGTGGCACTCCTCGGGCAGCAGGTGCTCGCGCTCGTCGAGGCAGAGGCTGAACACGCGTACGCCGGGCCCGTTGGTGAGCACGTCGACGACGCCGGGCACGTCGCGCAGGCGGCGGGCGCCGTCCAGGATCACCAGGACGTCGGGTTCGCGCTGCAAGGTTTTGCCGAGTGCGGACGCCGACGAGTCGGTGCGCGCCTGGATGTCGGCGATGAGTTCGTTGACGCGGTGCGCGGTGCTCTCCGGGTCGGTGCCGATGGCGACGAGTGCCGCCTCGTGGCGGCCGGGCCGCAGGTGCGGGAGCCAGCGCACCCACGCCCAGTCCTCGGCGTGCTCGTCCTCGGTGAGGATCACGATGCGCACGTCGCGCGGGCTGTGCAGGACGGCGGTCTGGGCGACCGCCCAGCACGCGACGCGGCGCGGGACGCCGCCGGGGCCGGCGATGCCGACGAGGCCGAAGTCGGCGAGTTCGACGCCGAACGACACGTCGGCGAGCCGCCAGTTGACCTGCCGGTAGTGGGTCTCGCGGGCCTGGTCGTCGATGCGCTTGAGGGACGCCCGGGTGAGGGTGCCCAGCCGGATCGTGAGGTGGTCGGGGTCGCGGCGGCGGCGTTGCCACAGGCCGAGTCCGGGCCCGGTCGCGGTGATCAGGAGTGCCGCGGGGTCGGGGAAGGTGGTGTTGCGCAGCCCGCGTTCGTCGACGGTGGCGCGGCGCATCTCCAGTTCGAGCATGCTGCGCCGGACGCGGTAGACGCGCAGGGACTCCTCGTACTGCTTGCGGCCGGAGCGCCGGCCGGAGATCCAGTTGCCGAGCGCCATGATCGGTGTGAAGAGCAGGAACACGACGAAGAACAGGCTGCGGAACAGCGCCATCATGGCGAGGCCCATCAGCATCGGGAATATGACCATCAGGAACGGGAAGGGCCGCTTGGTGTTGTCGGTGGGCGGCCCCATCATCCGGATGGACTCGGTGTCGAGGTGCGGGGCGATGCGCGGCGGGCGGTTGTACTCGATGCCGAGGCCGTCGGCGGACGGGCGTACCGCGGCCTGGGCCTCGGTCGGCGAGCCGATGCGCAGCAGATGGTCGCCGAGCGACAGGTCGGCGTACGTCGGCCAGTCCAGCGAGCCGTCGTCGGGCGGCGGCAGTTGGCCGACCGGCGGCAGCGGGGGTTCGACCGGCAGCCCGTCGGGCCCGGGCTCCGGGGGTTCGACGGAGTGGCCGCCGGGGCCGCCGTCCGTGAGGCCGGCGGGTTCCTCCAGGGTGAGCGGGGTGCCCGTCACCGGGTCGACCGGGGGCGGCGGCGTGAGGCTGCGCAGGCCGCACGTCTCGGGGTCGGCATCGTCGGCCAGGCGCACGGTGACGTCGCCGTTCGCCCCGACGGTGATCCAGGTGCCTTGGGCGGGGGCGCCGCCGCCCGCCAGCCGCAGCGCGCACGCCCGGTCCGTACCCACCTCGTGGCGGCCCGGGCCGAGCAGCCACACTCGGCCGGCATCGGGACCGGAAACGTGGCGGACCGAGACGAGGGCGGGGTCCCCGGCGGGTGGTCGCCACGCCCGGGTCGCGGAAGCAGTGGGCACCGGGCCGCCGAGTCCGATGAGGGCGCCGGCGCGTATCCCGCTGGCGGCGACGCGCTGGTCCGGGTTGAGCGGGCGGGCGCCGAGGAACAGGTCGGACGACCCGAGCACCGCGCCGAGGTCGGCCACGGTGGCGCCGTCGGGGATGTCCAGCAGGTGGTCGGCGCGTTTGCCGTGCGGGTCGGAGGTGGTGACGGCGAGGTTCACGGGCGTCCAACTCGTCGCTCGGAGGGGCGGGGGTGCTCGGGGCGCGCATGCTCGGGGCGGGGGATCTCGGCGGACGTGGGACTCCGCGGAGTACGCGGTGCCGGGCGGCCGGTCACGGTCGCGGGGATCCGGCGCCGGGGCCGGCGGATGAGCGCGACCGGGCGCCGGAGGAGCCGTTCGACGGTTCCGGAGCCAGGTCGGCGGCCGACACGGCGGGAGGCGGGGACTCCTCTTCCTCGTCGTCCGGTGCGCGGGGAGTGGGGCGGGACGCGGGCTCCCGTGCGCGCTCCGGCTCGGGCCGGGCCTCGGGTTCGGGTTCGGGTTCGGGTTCGGACTCGGACTCGGACTCGGCGGCGGCCCCGACCCCGGGGCCAGGGCCAGGGCCAGGTCCGGAGCTGTACTCCCCTGGTGGCGGGAACGACGCGAACGGCATTCCGCTGGGCGGTGGAAGGAAGTCGACCGGGTCCCCGGTCGGCGGCGGGTAGTCCGCTGCCATGGTCAGGGCCGGCGCCGCGGCTTCGGTGGGTTCCCACACGTCGGCGAGGCGCACGTACTCTTCCCCGGTCCGCGTGCCCGCCGCTTCGCCCGCCTCCTCGAAGAGTTCCCGGGTAGCGGTCGCGGTGACCACGACCTCCGGGCCTTCTGCGGTCTGGCCGATCTCGTACGTCTCCTCGAAGAGGTCGGCGACCGCGGGTGCCGCACCCGCCGCGTCCGGCGCCTCGGTGCGTGCCGTCGCCACCGCCTCCTCGAAGAGGTCGGCGCCCGCGATCCCCAGGTCGGCGTTCGGGTCCGGCGCGGGAGGGAGCACCGGCGGGATGTGGGGCAGCACCTTGGCGAGTGCGGCGCCGAGCGCATGGCATGTGACCAGCAGCGGAGTTCCGGGCACGGCGGCGCGACCGTGCCTGTCGGTCAGCAGCGTCCGCACGTACCCGCGCCCCGGACCGCGCAGCAGGATCCGCATCTCCGGTACCTCGCGGGGCGGTTCGGCGAGTTCCGGGGGAAGCGGGTCGGGCAGGGCGGCGGTGATCAGGAACGCCGGTATGCCGAGTCGGGGCGGGGTCGCAAGTGCGGTGCGGTACGCGGCCCGCACCGGCTCACCGGCGAAGTCGGCGTGCACGCCTTCCGCGATGACGGCCTGCGGAGCGGGCAGGCGGGCGTCGACCTGTGCGGCGACGGCCTGGAACAGCGCGTTGCGGGAGCGCTGTTCGCCCTCCACCGCCACGGTCGGTGGGCCGATCGCCAGGTCGAGGAAAACGCAGCTTTGCCCGGCCTCCCCCAGCGCGACGACAATCGGTCGTACTCCCCCCGCGTCCGCGGTGACGGGCGGCAGTGCCGTCCGCGGCGCGGTCCATGCCGCGGGGTCCTCCTGGTCGGTCTGCCATATGCCCGATGCCGGGGGCATGTCGCGAGCGGCGAACAGCACGGTGACCGAGGCCGCGTCGACGTACACGGCGTACGGCTGGGCGGGTGCGGCGGCCGACCGGGCGTCCTTCAGGGCCTGTTCGGCGTCGCGCCAGGTCGCGTGCGCGCCGAGGGCGAGCACGAGCCGCCGCGCCGACTGCCGGTGGCGGATCCACGACCGCACGGGGGCACTGAAAGCGTACGCGGTGAGCGCTACTTCGCGGCACAACCGACGCCACGCGGCCCGCCAGCCGCCGAGGCGCATGGCGAAGAAGCGCACGATGAGGAACACCACCAGGGCGATGCCCAGGATGGCCGACCACCGGAAGATGATGTCGCGGTGCTTCTGGAAGAAGTCGAACGGGTCGGTATTCCTCATGCCGCGGGTAGCTCCCCTCTTCGGAGAATCTCCGGTCCCCAGGTTGGCCGCGCACCGGCGCGACCGGCGCGCGCGGCGCTAGTCAGCATGCCCCATGCACCGTCTTTCGCGCCCTGTGCGGCGGCAATCCCGCAGGACCGCAACTCGGGGGAAACACGCAGCCCACCGGCGTGTTCGGCGTTGCGGTCGATCTTGGCGTGCACGATTCAGCGCTCCTTCGCCGTCCGTGTCAGCTCGCCATCGGCTCGGCGAGTGACACCCTCAGGGTTCGGAAGGCGTAGTGGACGCGGGACTTCACCGTCCCCACCGGGACATTCAGGTAGAGCGCCGCGTCGCCCACGCTGCGGTCGCGCAGCATCGTCTCGACGACCGCCTCGCGCTGCGGCGGGGGCAGTTCTCGGACCGCGTCGGTGACCACCATGCGGCGGAGCATCGCATCGATGTGGTCTCGGCCGGGCAGGAACTCCAGTGGGTCCTGGCTGACTTCCTGCGGTCGTACGCTGCGGGCCCGAAGATCGTCGATCACCAGCCTGCGGGCCACCGTGGCGAGCCACGGCATCATCGACGGTGCCTCGGGGTCCAGGTCGTCGGCATGCCGCCACGCCCGGACCATGGTCTCCTGCATCACGTCCTCGGCCCAATGCCGGTCCCCGCCGGTCAGGTTGAGGCAGAAGGCCAGCAGCGGCGCCCGGTACTCGCTGTACAACGACTCCACGATCGCGGCGGCGTCGCGCCGACGCGCATGCTTCCGTCTTTGCGTCATGTCGCCCGTCCCCTCGCCTCGGCGGCACTTCTGGGCGAAACGTAGCGACGCGACGTTGCGCAAACGCTTCATCTGGGCGCGATTTGAGGTTTCCCTCGAATTGGCAACGACCCACTCCGGGTTCGCTCTAGCCGTGACCGCGGTTGGGTGCTCACTCACCGCGGCGGTCGCGAGGCGAACACGGTGCTCCGGAAGAACGTCGAGGGCATCAACGGCTTCTCCGACCAGTTCAACGCGATCGTCAAGCGGGCGGCCTGTCGGCGTCACTCGGCGGAAACCTCAAATCACGCGCAGATCAGACACTCGCATTCCTCGCCCGTGGCTAAGGTCCCGCGCCAGAGAAGATCGGCGAAGAGACGGGGCGGGGCCGGGTTGGACGAGATGCCCGCTCGCGACGCGGCCTCGCCGGATGCGGACGCCGTGGCACGGCTGTACCGCGACTACCGGGCACCCTTGTTGTCGTTCTGCGTGAACCTCACCGGCGGGGACCGGCATTGGGCGGAGGACGTCGTGCAGGAGACGATGCTCCGGGCCTGGCGCAACGCGGAACGGCTCGACCCGGGAGCGCCTTCGCTGATGCCGTGGCTGGCCACGGTGGCCCGGCGCATCGTCATCGACGAACAGCGGGCACGTCGCGCGCGACCGCAGGAAGTCAGCCCGGAACCGCTCGAGTTCATGCCCGCGGACGACGATGTGGATCGCCTGCTGAGCAGCCTGGCCGCGGCGCAGGTGTTGGCGCGGCTCTCCGCGCCGCAGCGGTACGCGGTCGTCGAGACGGTGCTCCGTGACCGCAGCGTGGGCGAGGTCGCGGCATCGCTGGGTGTGCCGGTCGGGACCGTGAAGTCACGTGTCCACTACGCGGTTCGTGCGCTGCGTGTCGCCCTCGACTCCGACATCATCCGCTGAGCCCCTCGAACTTGTCGTCGTGGCACGGAAGTCCGCGTCAGGAACCCGTGCGCGCCAAAGCGTTGACACGCCTCCCCGACCGGTCCTATTTTCCTGGTCATTGGTTGTCAGGAAACCTAACTGACAGATTTCACAGGGCGGACGGGGAGGTCGCATGGACACCGGCAAGGCCGGCCGGCCCAGCCTCATGCGCGCGATCAACGACCGGGCCGCCCTCGACCTCCTGCTGCGCCACGGGCGCCTCTCGCGCGGCCAGATCGGTACCCTGACCGGGCTCTCCAAGCCGACCGCCTCACTGCTGCTCGCCCGCCTCGAACAGGCGGGCCTCGTCATCGCGGTCGGCACCGACGACGACGGCCGGCCCGGGCCCGCGGCGCGGCTGTACGAGATCAACCCCGCCGCGGCCCACGTCGCCGGTCTCGACATCACCCCGTCCCGCATCGACGTCGCCGTCGCCGACCTGGCCGGCCGCGTCATCGCGGAGCACCGGCTCGCGACGCCGCGCCGCTCCCCCGCCCGCGTCCCGGAGCGTGTCCGCGAAGCGGTGGCCACCGCCGCCGCCCGGGCCGGCCTGGCTCCGGAGGACCTGACCCACGTCGTCCTCGGCCTGCCCGGCGCGTTCGATCCGGGGACCGGACGCTTCCGGTACGCCCGCCATCTGCCCGGCTGGCACGCCCCCGGTGTCCTCGACGCCATCCGTGAATCCCTGAGCGCGACCGTCGACGTGGAGAACGACGTCAACCTGGCCGCCCTTGCCGAACAGCGCGCCGGCGCCGCCCTCGACGCCGAGGACTTCGTGCTGCTGTGGGTCGACGAGGGCATCGGCTGTGCCATCGTGCTGGGCGGCCGCCTGCACCGCGGGTTCACCGGCGGCGCGGGCGAGGTCGGCTACATGCCCCTGCCCGGCGCGCCGGTCACCCGCAACATCGGCCGCAGCAACACCGGCGGGTTCCAACAACTCGCGGGCGCGCCCGCGGTGCTGGCGCTCGCCCGGGCGCACGGCATCGAGGGGCGCGGCGCGGACGCGGCCGTCGCCCGGGCCGTCGCGCACGTCGAGGCGGACAGGCCCGACGGGACGGACCTGCCGGATCCCACGGAACGGCCGGAACGGGCCTGCGAGGCCGGAGAGTCGGCCCGGGCGTGCGCGTTCCTCGACGAACTGGCGACCCGGCTCGCGGTCGGCCTCGCCTCGATCGTGGCGGTGCTCGACCCCGCGCTCGTCGTGCTCTCCGGGGCGATCCCGCTGCGCGGCGGGCCGCAGCTGCTCTCCCGCGTCACGGACCAGCTGCACGGCCTCGCGATCCCGCGCCCGCGCCTCGTGCTCGGCGAAGTGCCGGGCAACCCCGTGCTCTCCGGGGCCGTGCACGCGGCCCTGGACGTCGCCCGCGACAGCGTCTTCACCACACTCTGACCGGCGCCAACGGACCATCCGCCCCGCACGTCGTCCCGCCTCTCCGAGGAGGATCCAGTGCACCGACCCCTATTCCGCCGGTTCGCCGCGGCGCTCGCCCCCGTCGCCGCCGCCCTGCTGTTCACCGCCTCGTGCGCGGGCTCCGGTTCGTCCGGAACGGGCGCGGACGAGGACCCCGGCAAGAAGGTCACCATCAAGTTCTGGCACGGGTGGAGCCAGGACCGCGAAGTCGCGGCCCTCGACGGCCTCATCAGGAAGTTCAACGAGAAGCACCCGAACATCACCGTGAAGGCGACGTCCAACGTCACCGACGACAAGCTCATCCAGGGCGTGCGCTCGAAGAACGGCCCGGACGTCGTGTCGTCGTTCACCACCGACAACGTCGGGCAGTTCTGCTCGTCCGGCGGCTGGGTCGACCTCGCGCCGTTCCTCGCCAAGTCCGCCCTCGACCCCGCGGCGACCTTCCCCAAGGCCACCCTCGACTACACGCAGTTCGAAGGCCGCCGCTGCGCCCTGCCGTTCCTCGCGGACGCGTACGGGCTCTACTACAACAAGGACATGTTCGCCGCGGCCGGCATCACGGCGCCGCCGAAGACCATGTCGGAGTTCAAGGCCGCCGCGCTCAAACTGCAGCAGCTCAACCCGGACGGCTCCATCAAGGTCGCCGGGACCATGCCGGTCTTCCACGGCTACGAGTTCACCCCCGCGCACGTCATGGCCCAGTGGGGACCGACGTACGTGGGCGCGGACGGCAAATCCAACCTCGCCACCGACCCGGCCGCCGCGCAGTTCCTCGCGTACCAGAAGGAACTGGTCGAAGCACTGGGCGGGTTCGAGAAGCTGGAGAAGTTCCGCAGCGGCTTCGGCGACGAGTTCTCCGCGCAGAACCCGTTCCAGGTCGGCCAGGTGGCCATGCAGGTCGACGGCGAATGGCGGACCGCGAGCATCGCGGACGAGGCGCCCGGCCTCAACTACGGCACCGCGCCGATGCCGGTCCCCGACGACCAGGTGGACAAGTACGGCCGCGGCTACCTGGCCGGCACCGTGATCGGCATCGCCAGGTCCAGCCACCACCAGGCCGCCGCCTGGGAGTTCGTGAAGTATCTGACCACCGACACCGACGCGGTCAACACCTTCGCGGCGACCATCCACAACGTGCCGTCGACGTTCGCGGCGCTGAACACCACGCCGCTCGCCGGTGACGAGCACTTCAAGACCTTCCTGGACATCTTCCGGAACCCACACAGCAACACCACGCCCGCCAGCGTCAACGGCGGCCAGTACCAGGTGACTTTCCAGGAGTTCTGCTACAAGTGGGAGGCCGGGCAGGTGTCCGACCTCAAGGGCGGACTGCAGGGCGTCGACCGGCAGATCGACGCCGACAACGCCCAGGCCCGGCCGTGACAGCCGCGGTTCCGCCGGCGCTGCGCGCGCAGCGGCGCCGGCGGGCCGCCCGCACGGCGGCGTTCCTGTCACCGTGGCTGATCGGATTCTCGGTCTTCTTCCTGTACCCGCTGGGCGCGACCGCCTACTACTCGTTCACCCACTACGACCTCATCAACCCGCCGGTGTGGGTCGGCTTGCGGAACTGGCGCTACGTCTTCGGCGACTACCCCTATCTGGGGCAGGCGCTGCGCAACACGCTGTGGCTGGTCGCGATCATGGTGCCGCTGCGGGTGCTCTTCGGCCTCGGGGTCGGCCTGGTCGCGGTCCGGCTGCGGCGCGGTGCCAACCTGTTCCGCACTCTGTGCTACCTGCCGTTCCTGGCCCCGCCGGTCGCCGCGACCATCGCCTTCGTCTTCCTGCTCAACCCGGCCACCGGCCCGGTCGACCAGCTCCTCGACGGGATCGGCATCGGTACGGTCGGCTGGTTCAACGACCCGGACTGGTCCAAGCCCGGACTCACCCTGCTGGCGGTCTGGGGCATCGGCGACCTGATGGTCATCTTCGTCGCGGCGCTCGTCGACGTGCCGCGCGAGCAGTACGAGGCGGCGGCCCTCGACGGGGCCGGGCCCTGGCAGCGCTTCCGCTACGTCACGTGGCCGGCGATCACTCCGATCGTGCTGTTCGCCGTGGTGACCGGGGTGATCCAGACGATGCAGTACTACACGCAGGCCATGGTCGCCGGAAAGGTCGCCAGCGGCATCGTGGGCGGCCCTGGGCAGAGCTTCGAGCCGGGATACCCGCAGGGGTCGACGCTGACGCTGCCCCAACTGGTGTACGAGTCGGGGTTCTCCACCTTCGACACCGGGGTCGCGGCGGTCCTGTCCCTGATCCTGTTCGCCATCGCGATGGCGGCCACGGCTCTGCTGCTGCGCCGCCGTGCGGGCTTCCTCGGCCCCGACTGACTCCGGCTCCCCCGGCGACCCCGGCCACCCGGCAATCGCCGCGACGCGATCGCGGCAACTCATCCGCGCACGACCAGCGACGAGAGGAGGTGGGCAGGTGACCGGGCGACTTCGTACCAAGGCCGCGCTGCACTGGGTGGCCGTACACGCCCTCGCGGTCGCGGCGGTGCTGTTCTTCGTCCTGCCGTTCGTGTTCCTGTTCCTGACCTCGGTCATGACCGACCGTCAGACACTGACCCGGGACCTGTGGCCGCACGAGTGGCGGTGGAGCAATTACGCCGACGTCTTCAACGCCCCGGGCTTCGGCACCTGGTGGCGCAACACCCTGCTGTACGCGGGCCTCGGCACCGTACTGTGCGTCGTGTCCAGCCTCCCGGTCGCGTACGCGCTCGCCCGCTTCCGGTTCCGGTTCCGCGGGGCCGCGCTCATGCTCGTCCTCGCGGCGATGATGCTGCCCCCGCAGGTCGTCGTGATCCCGATGTACATCTTCTGGTCGGAGGATCTGGGCCTGTCCGGGACCCTGTGGCCGCTGATCATCCCGCTGGCCTTCGGCGACGCCTTCACCATCTTCCTGCTCCGGCAGTTCCTCCTCACCGTCCCGTCCGAATACCTCGACGCCGCACGAGTGGACGGCTGCGGCGAGGTGCGGATCCTGCTGCGCATCGTGGTGCCCATGATCCGACCCGCCCTCGCCGCCGTCGCGCTGTTCCAGTTCTTCTACTGCTGGAACGACTACTTCGGGCCGCAGGTCTACACCTCGGAGAACCCCGGCGCGTGGACCCTGTCCTACGGCCTGGAGTCGTTCAAGGGCGCCCACCACACCAATTGGAACCTCACCATGGCCGCCACGTTGCTCGTGATGGCCCCGGTCATCCTCGTGTTCTTCTTCGCGCAGAAGGTCTTCGTCGAGGGCATCACGCTGACAGGGGTGAAGGGTTGATGGCCAGGGCAATGAAGCTGGCAGTGGTGGGCGGCGGTTCCACCTACACACCCGAACTCGCGGACGGCTTCGGGCGGTCCGCCGACAGCCTGCCCATCGGCGAGGTCGTGCTGATCGACCCCGCCCTGGGCCGCACCGAGTTGGTGGCCGGGGTGGTACGCCGCATCCTGGCACGGCAGGGCCACCCGGCGCGGGTGACCGTCACCGACTCCGTCACGCGCGGCGCGGAAGGCGCGGACGCCGTCCTGCTGCAACTCCGCGTCGGCGGCCAGGCCGCGCGGCACGGCGACGAGACCTGGCCGGTGGAATGCGGCTGCGTGGGCCAGGAGACCGTGGGTGCGGGCGGTCTCGCGAAAGCGCTGCGGACCGTGCCGGTGGTCTTGGACGTGGCCCGTCAGGTGCGCGAAGTGGCCCCGGACGCCTGGCTGGTCGATTTCACGAACCCGGTCGGCATCGTCACCCGGGCCCTGCTCGACGCGGGGCATCGGGCCATCGGCCTGTGCAACGTCGCGATCGGCGTGCAGCGCCGGTTCGCACAGTGGCTGGGCGTCCCGCCGGACGAGGTCGAACTCGACCACGTCGGGCTCAACCACCTCACGTGGGTTCGCGGTGCCCGCGTACGCGGGACCGAGGCGGCCCGCGGGCGCGGAGCCGGCGGCGGAGACGTCCTGCCCGGGCTCCTGGAAGCGTACGGCGGCGAACTGGCGTCCGAGATCGGTCTGCCCCTCGAACTCATGCGGCGGCACGGCGTCTTGCCCTCCTACTACCTGCGCTATTACTGGGCCCACGACGTGGTCGTCGCCGACCAGCGCGAGGCGGGTTCCGGCACGCGGGCCTCGCAAGTCGCGGCATTGGAGGCGCAGTTGCTCGACACATACGCCGATCCGTCCGTCGACACCAAGCCGGAGATCCTGTCCCGCCGGGGCGGGGCGTACTACTCGGAGGCCGCAGTCGACCTGCTCCGCGGCCTGCTCGGAGCCCCGGCCGCCGACAGTGGGACCGTGCCGCGCGTGGCAGATGTCCGCAACAACGGCGCCCTGCCCTTCCTCCCGGACGCCGCCGTCGTCGAAGTCCCGTGCGGCATAAGCCCGAAGGGTGCCGTACCGCGGCCGGTGGCGCCGCTGCCGCCGCTCCTCGCCGGGCTGGTGGCGGGCGTCGCGGCGTACGAGGAACTCGCCCTCGACGCGGCCCTGCGCGGTGGACGCCACCGCGTGTACGACGCGCTCCTGGCCCACCCGACGATCGGCCGGTACGACCTGGCCGGCGCCCTCGCCGACCGCCTCGTCGCGGCAGGCCGGGAGCACCTGGCATGGGCGCGGTGACGCCACCGCGGGAGTCCCCGGACGCGGCGCCGGTCATGCTCGCGGTCGACGCCGGGAACTCCAAGACCGACGTGGCCGTCCTGCGCGCCGACGGCACGGTCCTGGCCACCGCCCGGGGCAGCGGCTTCGGACCGCAGCACCGCGGCGTGCCGGCGGCGGTCGACGGACTGGGCCGCATCGTCGCGAAGGCCGCGGCGAAGGCCGGCGTCCGGCTTCCCGTCCACCACCTGACCGCCTGTGCGGCCAACGCCGATCTGCCTGTCGAGGAGCGCAGGCTCCGGGCCGAGGTGGACGGCCGGGGCTGGGCGCACACCGCCGCGGTCACCAACGACACGTTCGCCGTGCTGCGTTCCTGCACCTCCGCCGCGGACGCGGTCGCGGTGGTGTGCGGCGCCGGGATCAACTGCGTGGGGCGTACCTCGGACGGACGCACCGCCCGCTTCCCCGCCCTCGGCCGCACGACCGGCGACTGGGGCGGCGGGGCCTGGTTGTTCGAGGAGGTGCTGTGGTGGTCCGTGCGCGCCGAGGACGGCCGCGGCCCCGCCACCGCCCTCGCCCGGGCCGCCGCAGGGCACTTCGGCCGCGCGCAGGCGACCGATATCGCGGTGGACGCCCACCTCGGCACGCTCCCCTGGCACCGGCTCCACGAACTCGTCCCGGTGCTCTGCGCGGTCGCCGAGGCGGGCGACGAGGTGGCGCTGCGGATCCTGGACCGGCAGGCCGAGGAGGTGGCCGTACTCGCCACCGCCGCGCTCACCCGGCTCGGCCGCCTCGACCGGGCGACCGACGTCGCCCTCGGCGGCGGCGTCCTCGCCGCCCGCCCGCCGCACCTGCTGCGCGGCGTCCGCACGCGCATGGCCGCACGCGCGCCCAGGGCCCGGCTGATCGTCGCGACCGTTCCCCCGATCGCCGGGGCCGCGCTGCTGGCCCTGGACCATGCCGCCGAGGCGGGGACGATCACGCGGCAGGCGCATGCCGCGGCCGAGCCCCGCCTCCGGGCGGCATTCTCCGACTCCCCGGAACGCGGCCAAGGAGGTCGCCGAACCCTCGCCTGAAACCGGTCGAATGCTGCTGTATCGCTGTCCGCCGGCTTCCGGATGTTCGACGAGAGGTAGGGGCAGGTTCGCTCCGACGCCAGACGTCCGTCTTCTTGCGTCGATGTGATCACCGGCGAAACCCTGTTTTCCGGACAGTGAGGCGGAGTTCCATGTCACGTCCCCAACTCTCCCGCCGCGGATTCCTCGGCATCTCGGCGGCCGGCACCGGTGCCGTCATGCTCGGCACCGGCGCCTGGTCGGCCTCGTCCGCCTACGCCGCACCGAGCGGCATGGGCCACCCCTTCACCCTCGGCGTCGCGTCGGGCGATCCCACCCACGACGGCGTCGTGCTGTGGACCCGGCTGGCGCCCGACCCGTTCGCGGTGGACGGGCGCGGCGGCATGCCGGACCGCCCGGTGCGGGTGGCGTACGAGGTCGCCTTCGACCCGCGGTTCCGTGCCGTGGTGCGCCGCGGCAGCGTGGTCGCCACCCCCGAACTCGGCCACTCCGTGCACCCGGAGGTGTCCGGACTGGCCCCCGGACGGGAGTACTTCTACCGGTTCCGGGTCGGCAACGAGATCAGCCGCGTCGGCCGCACCCGTACCGCGCCCCACCCGTTCGCCATGCCGCGACGCCTGCGGTTCGCCTTCGCGTCCTGCCAGGCCTGGCAGGACGGGTACTACACCGCGTACGAGCACCTGGCGAACGAGGACCTCGACCTCGTCGTCCACCTCGGCGACTACCTCTACGAATACGGCGTCGGGACCAACAAACGCGGGGTGGTCACCGACCCCCGCTTCCACACCGAGACGGTGGACCTGGCCCGCTACCGCCTGCAGTACGCGCTCTACAAGTCGGAGGCGCCGCTGCAGAACGCCCACGCCCAGCACGCGTGGATCCAGACGATGGACGACCACGAGGTGGACAACAACTGGGCCGCCGACATCCCGGAGAACCGGGACCCCAAACAGGGCAACGACACCACCGAGCGGTTCCTGAAGCGCCGCACCGACGCGTTCCAGGCGATGTACGAGAACATGCCGCTGCGCGCCGGCCAACTCCCCAAGGGCCCGAGCGTGCGCCTGCACCGGCGGCTGCCGTACGGCCGCCTCGCCGACTTCACCATGCTGGACACCCGCCAGTACCGCTCCGACCAGCCGTGCGGCGACGGCGGCGGCACCACTTGCGACGACCGGTTCGACCCGGACCGCACGATGCTCGGCGGCAAGCAGCGCGACTGGCTGCTGGACGGCTTCCGCGCGTCGCGCGCCCGCTGGCAGGTGCTCGGCAACCAGGCGCCGATGATCCAGACCGACCGCAACCCCGACCCGGCGGTCACCGACGTCTGGTACGACCCGTGGGACGGCTACGTCGCGGAGCGCAACCGGCTCCTCGCCGCCGCGCGCGAGTGCGGGGTGCGCAACCTGGTGGTCATCACCGGCGACCGGCACCAGAACTACGCCGCCAACCTGCACCTGGACTACGCCGACCCGCAATCACCCGTCGTCGGCTCGGAGTTCGTCGGCACGTCGATCACCAGCGGCGGCGACGGCTACGACGTCGACACCGCGGGCCAGGCGTTCCTGGACGCCAACCCCCACATGAAGTTCTTCAACGCGCAGCGCGGCTACGCCTCGGTGACCGTGACGCCCGACCAGTGGCGCACCGACTACCGCGTACTCGACTACGTCACGCGCCCCGGCTCACCGATCCGCACACGCGCGACCTTGGCCGTGCAGGACGGCGTACCGGGCGTGCACCTCGCCTGAAGCCAGTCGCGAAGTCCGGTGCGCGGACGGGCCGCGCCTGCGCACCGGACCTCGCGGCACAGGGCTCGCGGCACAGGGCCCTCGGCACTCGGCGTCGTGGCACAGGCGCTTCTCTACGGCTTGGCGTCCTCGGCGGCGTACGACAGCAGGCGCTCGGCGCGCAGCCGGATCCACGCTCGGGGCCAGTCCCCCTCGACCACGGCCCGGACGTCCTCCGGAGCGTCCTCCAGCGGCAGCGTCTCCGTCGGCCCTTCGAGGATCACCACGATGTGCGCGTCGCCGTCGGCCTCGGCGACGACGAGTGTCAGCCAGGGCTGTTCGCGGAGGTTGCGGGCCCGCACCGAACCGGACACCGTCGGCAGCCAGAACGTGGTCCCGCGTCGGACGTACATCGACATCGCGGCGTGCGGGCGGCCGTCCGGGCGCGCGGTGCCGACGACGGCGTACGTGCGGCGGTCGAGGTACGCCGCCAACTGCCCGGCGGTCAGCCGCCGCTCGGGCGGGTAGGTGCTGTCGGTCGCGGGCGTGGCCTTGGCGAACGTCCGGTCCTGGAGATCGGCGAGGGTTTGGCTCATGGCCGATCACTACCCCTCGCCGACCGTCGTGCCACACCCGCGCCGCCCCGACGCCCCTGGTGCCCGCGTCCGACGCGCGGGCGAGGTCGTGCGCTAACGGCTGCGGACCGCGCGTACGGCGCCGGCGCCGAGTAGGCCCACGGCCGCGACGGCGGCCCACAGCCAGGCGTTGCCCGGTGACAGCCAGCTCGCGTCGTCCGGTTGCTCGTCGGCGACCCGCACCGTGGCACCGCCGGGCAGCGACGAGGTGCCGCCCGTCGGGACGGCAGCCGGCGTGGGCGGCGTGGGCGGCGGGGCAACAGTCGGGGGCGGAACCGGGGGTGAGGCCGAAGCCGGGGGTGGCGGAGCCGCGGTCTCGGTCCGAGGCGGCGCTGCGGGAGCTGCCGGGGCTGCGGGAGCGCGTACGGAATCCGGCCGGTTCTCCCCGTGCAGCATCACGCGCCATATGACGCTGTCGGCGCCCTCGCTGCCGAACAGCACCGCGGCGCCGTCCGGCCGGAAAGTAACCGACTCCCCCTGCTTCTGCACCGGGCTGTCGACACTGCCGATCCACTTGCCCGGCGCGGAGTACATGTCGGAGCTCAGGTAGCCGCGCAGGATGAACCGCGAACCGTCGGGTGAGTAGGCGCCGTCGGTGACCATGGCCGGCGCCTTTGCCGTCCGTGTAAGGGTGTTCACCGCGTCCGCGCGCAGCGGTCCCGAGGCCGTGTAGATCCCGCCGCCCGTGAGGGCCTTGGTCGCGACCAGGATGCGGTTGGTGGACGGATGGACCATCAGCGCCTCGGCGTCGCGAGGCCCGTCCTCGTAGGCAATGCGGTAGCGCCCGGGCGTCAGCTGGGTGTCCCGCAGGACGTCCGGCTCGCGGACCCGGTAGATCGCCACGTCCGTACGCCGTCCCCGGTTGTCGCCGATGTCGGCGACGTACAGGGCGGGTTCGCCGTTCTCGTCCTTGCCGAGGGCGATCGCCTCCCAGTCCACGGCGTTCGCGTCGGCCAGGGTGACCGTCGCCTTGACGGTCCCGTCCGTGCCGACCGCGAACAACTGCGGCTTTCCGCCGCTGTCGTTGTGGGTCCAGAACACCCCGGGGTGTCGGGAACTCGCCGCGAGACCGCTGGACTCGGTGATGCGCGCATCGCTGATCGTCGCGACCTTGCCGTCGCTCTCCGCGGCAGCGGGTACGGCCGCGGCCAGGGCCAGCCCGACGGCCGACACCACAGCGGTTGTCCCTCGTCTCATGCCCGCTACTTTCCCAGGCATGGGCGCCGTCGCCCGCCCCGCAGCCGATCAACGCGAATCGTCCCACGCAATCGCCACCTTCGGAGCCGCTCACGAGGCGACCCGGCGCCCCCGGCGACCTACAGCGCTTGCCCGTCCACCGAGACCGCCGCCTTGGTGTCGTAGAAGCACAGGTGCCCCTTGATCAGGGCCACCTCCGCCAACGGCTCCGGATAGGCCCAGGCCACGTCCTCCGTCACCCGCCCGGCACCGTCCCGGTAGGACCAGTACGAGGCGTCGCCCTTGAACGGGCAGTGCGTCCGCGTGTCCGCCGGCTGCAACGCGTCCAGCGCCACGTCCTCCGGCGGCAGGTAGTAGCGGACGGGCATGCCCGTCTCGTGCACCAGTACCGGCCGCCGCGACTCGGCCACCACCCGCCCGTCGATCTCGACCCTCACATGCTGCGTTCCCGCAACCGCCTTGACGGTGTGTCCTGCTCGCACCACAAGCCACTCCTCGTTTCCAGTAGTCCCGACGGCTCCGGGCCGCCGCACGCGTACCCCTCCCCAACACCCGCCCGACCGGGCCGATTCCCCGCCGTCCGACCAGTGCCGCGGCTCGCCCCTGTCGGTCACGAAGTCCCTTGCACGGTAAGGGTTGTGGGTGGTCCGGACGACGGACGTCCGGTTGGCGGGGCCCGAGGATCGCACGAAAGATTGGGGTCGGCCCCAGACTACGGATGGGACGCTTGTTACTGGCTATTAACTATGGTTGGTTGGGGAATGTCCGTGGTCCGTCGGGAGGGGCGTCGCATGACCGGGGAAATACGCTTTGCCGTGCTCGGTCCGGTACGGGCCTGGCGGGACAACTCCGAGCTCCGCACGGGCGCACCGCAGCAGCAGGCGGTGCTGGCCGCACTTTTGCTGCGCGAGGGGGCACAGGTGTCGACGTCCGGGCTGATCGACGCGGTGTGGGGTTCGGTCCCGCCCCGGTCGGCGGCGGCGACCGTGCGCACGTACATCTACCGGCTCCGGCAGTCGTTGGACGACGGCGGCGAGCGGCTCATCGCGTCGATCAGCGACGGGTACGCCCTGCGGCTCGGCACCGATGCCCTCGATCTGGCGCGCTGCCACGCGTGGCTGGCCCGGTCGCAGGCCGCGCGCGAGGAGGGCGGCACGGCGCTCGCGGCGGTGTGCCTGCGGGAGGCGCTCGCGCTGTGGGCGGGTACGCCGCTGGCCGGGGTGCCCGGGCAGTTCGCGGCGTCGTGGCGGGCCGCGCTGGCCGACCTGCGGCTCGCTCTGACCGAGGAACTCCTCTCGCTGGAACTGGAGTTGGGACGCCACGTGCGGGCGGCGGCGGAGCTGTCCGCGCTGGTGGCCGAGAATCCGTTACGCGAGCGCCTGCGTGAACTGCACGTATTGGCGCTCTACAGTTCGGGCCGGCAGGCAGCCGCGCTCGCCGCTCTCGAAGACTTCCGGCACCTGCTCCGCGACGAACTGGGTGTCGACCCGGGGCCCGGGCTGCGCCGGGTCCAGCGCATCGTGCTGACCGGGCAGCAGACGTACGCCGAAACGTTTCCGGCCACGTGTCCCGCACCGCCTGCCCCGGCTCTCCCGGCCCCGCTGCCCGAAGGCCCGCCCCTGCCGCCGAGCGGTTGCCCGGGGCCGGGCCGGTGTGCCGCGGCGGCCGCCGCGGCCGCCGCACCGGGGTTCCCGGCGGTGCCGACGGCTCAGCCCACCGCGCCCGGCACGTCGCGCAGCGCCCCGTCCACGAGGGCGCCCGCCGCTCCCGTGTAGCGCTCCGGATCGCACAGGTCCCGCAGTTCTTCCGGCGGGACCAGCCCCTTGAGCTCCGCCGCGTCCGCCAGTACGTCGCCGAGTGGCAGCCCCGCCTTCCGCGCCTCGTCGGAGGCCTCGGAGAGCAGCCGCTTGGCGGCGGCCTTGCCGAGGAGCGGCGCGAGAACCGCGGCGATGCGCTCCGAGACGAGCTGCCCGCCCGTCAGGTCGACGTTCGCGCGCATCCGGTCGGCGTGGACCTCCAGTCCGGCGGCCAGCTCGACGGCGGTGTGCGTCGCGCCGCCGGCCAGACGCAGGCACTCGCGCAGGAGTTGCCATTCGGCCTGCCAGCCGCCGCCCGAACGTTCGTCCTCCGACACCAGGGACTGCGTCAACCCGGCGGCAAGCACCGGTACTTGCAGGGCCGCACTGCGGATCATCGTGGCCAGCACGGGGTTGCGCTTGTGCGGCATGGCCGACGAACTCCCGCGACCGGCGACCGCGGGCTCGGTGACCTCGCCGACCTCCGTCCGGGTGAGGATCTGCACGTCGACGGCGAACTTGCCGAGCGCGCCCGCGGTGAAGGCGAGCGCCGCCGCGAGGTCGGCCATCGGCGTACGCAGCGTGTGCCACGGCAGGCGCGGGCACACCAGGCCGGTCTCGGCGGCGAACTCCCGTGCCAGTCGCGCGTGGTAGGTACCGCGTTCGGAGTCCGCCGGGTTGTCGACACGGGCGAACTCCAGGTATCCGGCGAGGGTGCCGGCGGCCCCGCCGAGCGAGATCGGCAGGCCTTCCCGGCGGACCCGGCCGAGCCGGTCCTCGGCGGCGAGCACCAGTTCGCGCCATCCGGCGGCCTTGAGGCCGAAGGTGGTCGGGACCGCGTGCAGGGCGAGCGTACGCCCGGCCATGACGGTGTCCCGGTGCGCCGCCGCGTGCCGACCCAACTCCTCGGACACCGAACGGAGATCGGCGCGCATGAGGTCGAGGGCGTGGGCCGCGACCAGCATCGCGCCGGTGTCGAAGACGTCCTGGCTGGTCGATCCCCGGTGCACGTACTCGGCGGCGACCGGATCGACCTCGGCGACCAGGCCGGTGAACGCGCGCACCAGCCCGACGATCGGGTTCGCCGTCTCACGTGCCGCCAACGCCAGTTGCCGCACGTCGAGTTCGCCGTTGCGGGCGACCGCGGAGATCACCTCGGCGGCCGCCGAAGGCACCACTCCCAGGCGCGCCTGGGCCCGCGCGAGCGCCGCTTCCGCCGCCAGCATCGCGGCCAGCCACGCGCGGTCGCTCACCGCGGCCTCGACCGGCGTACCGGCGCGCACCGGCGACAGCAGCCCCGCGTCGACCTGCACATCGCGGTCGGACAGTTCCCAGGTCACGCGACCACCCCCAAGTCGACCCGACGCCTCGGCCGCCGTCCGCCACGACGCGGCGGCCATCATCGTGCCATCACTTGGGCGCCTCCTGGAGGGGCTCGTGCCGGGGAGCGGGTTCGCCGCCGGTCTCGCGGATGCCCCAACGGGCGTACCAGGGCCGGGCGAAGCGCGGGGCCCACCAGTTGTACTCGCCGAGCAGCCGCATGGTCGCGGGGACCAGCAGCACCCTGACGACCGTGGCGTCGACGATGATCGCGGTGGCCAGTCCGACCCCGATGATCTTCACGATGAGCAGGTCCGCGGTGGTGAACGCGCCTATCACCACCACCAGGAGCAGCGCGGCCGCGGTGATGATGCGGCCGCTGCGCTGCAGCCCGATCGCGACCGCCTCGCGGTTGTCGCCGGTGAGGTCGTACTGCTCCCGCACCCGGGAGAGCAGGAACACCTCGTAGTCCATGGAGAGCGCGAACGCGACGCCCAGGATCACGATCAACTGGACGACGTCGATGTTGCCGGCCGATGTGAAGTCCAACGGTCCGCTCAGGTGCCCGTCCTGGAAGACGAACACCACGACGCCGAACGCGGCCAGCAGGTTCAGGATGTTCATCAGGATCGCCTTGATCGGCAGCACCACGGACCCGAAGGCGAAGAACAGCAGCACGAACGTGGCGACGACCATGATCGCCAGCATCCAGGGCAGCCGTTCGCCGAGCATGTCGAGCAGGTCCGCGAACACGGCGGTGTTGCCGCCGACATGAGCCTCGCCGCCGGGCGGCGCCGGGACCGCGCGTACCGCCTGGACCAGGTCCCTGGCCTGCTCGGAGATCGCCTCGATGCCGAACCTCGCGTCGATCTTGGCGGAACTGCCGACCGCACCGGTCACCTCGGCCCCGGCGATGCCGGGTATCGCGCGCACGCGCCCGAGGTAGTCGTCGAGGGCGGCCCGGCCCTCCGGCGACTGCACCGGCGAGGCCAGCACCACGGCGATCTCGACCTGGTTGGTGATGTTCTTGCCGAACTCGGTGTCGAGCGTCTCCTGCGCCTGCCGACTGTGCGAACTCGTCGGCATGATCCGGGAGTCGAGCCAGCCGTACGACACGTGGAGGTACGGCAGCCCGAGCAGCACCAGCAGCCCGGTCACCGCGACGGCGACCTGGATCGGACGCCGCATCACCGCGCGGGCGATGCGCTCCCAGTTCCCGGGCTTGTCGGCGGGCCGGACGCGCGCCCGCCGCGGACGCCAGGCGGCCGCGCGCGGGCCGAGCATCGCCAGCAGCGCCGGCATGACGGTGAGCGAGAAGACCACCGCGAGCAGCACCGCGGCGATGCCGCCCAGGCCGAGCGACCGCAGGAACGTCTGCGGGAACACGAACAGGCTGGACAACGCCACGGCGACGGTGACGGCAGAGACCGCGATGGTGCGGCCCGCGGTGCGCATCGTGGCGAGCAGCGCCTCGGGGACGTCGCGTCCCGCGTCCATCTCCTCGCGGAACCGGCTGACCACGAACAGGCTGTAGTCGATGGCCAGTCCGAGGCCGAGGAGGGTGACGATGTTGACGGCGAAGACCGACACGTCGGTGACGTAGGTGAGGGTCCGCAGCGCCGCGAGCGAGCCGACGATCGCGAGGATGCCGATGACGACCGGCAGCGCCGCGGCGCGCACGTTGCGGAACAGCACGATCAACAGAAGGAACAGCACAGGGAGCGCGAGGCTTTCGGCTCTCTTGAGGTCCTTGCGGATCTGCGTGTTGACCTCGTCGAACAGCGCGGCCGGTCCGCCCACGGTGATGTCGAGGTCGGGCGACTCGAGGAGGTCGGCGATCTCGGTGTAGTTGTCGGTGCGTTCCGCCTCGTCGCCGCCGGCCATCTGCAGCGCCGCGAAGGTGGTGTGCCGGTCCCGGCTGACCAGTTCGTCCCGCCGAGCCGTCCAGAAAGAAGTCGTCTTCTGGACGTGCTCGGCGGGCAGTCCGGTCAGCACCCGTTGGGCCGCCTGCTCGTACGCGGGGTCGTCGACCGTCCACCGGTCGCTCCGGAAGACCACGACGACGTCCGCGTCCGCCTGCCCGCCGGTGTCGCGGCGCAGTTCCGCGGCCCGCGAGCTCTCGCTCTCGGCGTAGGTGAACCCCGTCCCGGTCAGGTGGTCGAAGACGGTGGCCCCCCACAGGCCCGCGAGGGCCGCGAAGAGCACCGCGCCGACGACGATCGCGCGGCGGCGGCGGTAGGCGAGGCGTCCCAACAGGTCGAGCATCGCGTCAGGTCCAGCGTCCGATACCGATGCCCTTGGCCCCGAGGAGTTGCTCGCGCAGGTCGAGCCGGCGGACCTTCCAGGTGCCGGTCCTCGGGAAGTCGTCGAACGAGATCTGCCGGCGGGCCGCCAGCTTCGGCAGGTCGACGATGGCGTCGGCCCACTCCTGGTCGCCGATCGGCACGTCGTCGTAGGTGCTCACCACCGGCACCGGCAGCTCGCCGGCCTGCGGCAGGATGATCACCTCGGAGGTCTGCGGCAGCCGGTCGAGGATGACGTCCTCGATGGCGATGCCGCTGACCGCATCGTTGTTCTCGTTGTCGATGCGGTCGACCTCGCGGTCCACCAGGCGGACCGCGCCCCACCGGTTCATCAGGCCGAGGTCGCCGGTGTGCCACCACCGGCCGTTGACCTTGATGTCGTGCCGCTCCTGCTCGGCCACGTACGCGAGGCAGCGGCCGGGCTGGCTGATCTCGATCAGGCCGATCTGGTTCGGCTTGAGCTTGCGCCCGGTCGTCGGGTCCACCGCGCGGAGCCGGCAGTGCGGGAAGAGCGCCCAGCCCAGCAGCTGCGTGGGCGGCGGCAGGTGGCCGCGCTTGCGCACCATGAAGCGCAGGTACGGGCGCATGCACAGCACGCCGTTCTCGCTCTGGCTCCACGACTGCACCCAGAACGGCAGCTTGACGTCCGTGGCGCTCATGAACAGCCGGATCGTCCGGGTGTGGATCGCGTCGAACGAGTTGAGGAACAGCCGGACCTGCTTGAACAGCCGGGCCGGGTCCCGGGCCAGCGGCTCCCAGGACATGTAGATGTTGGGGAGCGTCTCGACCAGGTTCGGCCGGTACTCCGCCAACATCCGGCGGGCGGTCTCGATGGACGGGTCGCCCACCCACAGCATGCGCGGCGTGGTCGTCGCGACCGCCAGCGTGAACGTGGTGAGGCGCTCGTGCGTGAACGGGTCGCAGAAGAGCATCGTGTCCTTCTTGCCGAGCCACCGCGGCCAGCGGTTGCTCTCCACGACGCCCATCGAGTACACCGACTCGGCCGAGTGCATGACCAGCTTGGGGTAGCCGGTCGTGCCCGACGTGTGGGTGATGATCATCGGCTCCTTGTACTCGCGCAGGCGCGGTACGGCGGCCGGGGCGCCGTGGAACGACGCGAGGTCCTCGATGTCGGGGCGGTCCGGTGCGCCGTCCACGCTGATCGTCCTGACGGTGTACGTCGAGACGACCTCCTTGCTGATCTCGCAGCGCTCGATGTGCTCACTGTCGGTCAGCAGGAACGGCTTCTCCAGGCGCTCCAGCAGGATCCGCACGACGTCGCCGCCGTACGTCCCCGACAACAGGGCCGGGATGGCCCCGAGGCGTGCCACCGCACTGGCGGTGACGAAGATGTCGAAGTGGTTGGACTTCATCACGGCGACCCGGTCCCACGGCCGCACCCCGGCGGCGTGCAGCCACGAGGCCATCTTGTCGACGAGCTCGGCCCACTGCACGTTGGTGCGCGTGCAGCCGTTGTCCGGGTCGATGTCCGGGGGCCGGTCGACGATCATCGTCTGGGTGGGGTTGCGCTGGGCGGTCACGTGCCAGAGCTCACCGAGCTTGGCGACGGCCGGCTTGCGGGCCCCGGGGTGCAGGGTCTTGGTGGCTCGGGTGGGCGTGAACTCGGTGAGGAAGCGCGGCTTGGGCCGCGTCTCCTCGACCGCGTCCCCCGCGAACGGTGTGGAGCCGTTGGGCTGTGTCACGGTGCTCTTCCCTCCTTGGGGGATCGGCGTGGGGTCAGGCGAGGGCGGAGGCAAGCCCCATGTCCTTGAGCCGGTTCTCGTGGATCCGGAACGTCATCTCCAGCGTCTTGCCGATGCGTTCGTCGGGCGTGGTGTCCAACAGCTTGCGTCCGGGCCACAGTTCGTAGTCGGCGAGGAGGTCGGCGTGCTGCTCCATGCCCTCCTGGAACAGCGCTTCCCAGGACTGCTGCTGCTGCATCACGGGGAGTTCGTAGAACAGGTGCATGCCGCCGCGCACGATCTCGGCGATGCGCTCGGTCTCGGCGGGGTTGTCCGCCAGGTGGCGGCGCACGATCGAGCTGCCCACCGCGAGGTGCCGGACCTCGTCGATCCCGGCACCCTTCTGGATGTCCGCCATGACCGGGTCGAGCGGCCGCCACTTGAGCTCGCTCTGCTCGAACGCCGGTGCCAGCACACCTTCCACCAGGGTGGTGAGCAGCACCACGGCGCCGTAGAAGTCGTGCTGGTCGCGGATCACCGGGAGGACGTACTCCTCCAGCGGGGTGATGATGGTCGCCCGGTCGTGGGCGTTGAGTTCGTCGAGGCGGGCGTCGCGTTCCTCGCGCGGGACGCCGAGGTCCACCAGGTGCTCGCGGAAGACCATGGCGTGGCGGGTCTCGTCGATGAGCTGCGTCGCGTAAAACTCCATGCACGCCAGGTTCGGGGCGTCCAGGACCAGGTACCCCAGCGACCCGGCGGCGCGCTCCTCGGCGAGCGTGCGGAACGCCACCTCGCGAACCAGCACGTCGTGCAACGGCCCCGGCTCACGGACGAGTTCGGGGGTCGTCACGTCCGGCAGGTGGCCTTCGGCGTGCCCGCGCAGCGTGCCGTACGGCACGTTGTCGAACCAGTAGCGCAGCCCGCACTGCTCGGCGGTGAGCACGAGTTCGTCGCCCCCGTCGAACAGGGCGCGTGCGGTGTCCCAGTCCGCCTCCGGGGCGTACTTGCGCGTACCGCCTTCGGGTCCGGTGCGGTCGGTCATTGCTGGCTCCCGTCTGTCTGTCGTGCGCGTCGGTCGTGCCGTGGAGTCGGGCCGGGCACGGGCGCGGTCAGCCGACCAGCACCGGCCCGGTGCCTTCCAGGTAGTCGAGGAGCGAGGGCGCGGTCCGCGACCGGGACGGCGGATGGAACCCCAGGCAGTGGTACGCGGCGGCGTAGTAGGCGACTTCGTCCCCGCCGATGAAGGCCATGCCGCCCAGGAGTTCGATGGCCTTGGCGCCGGCGTCGTTGATGGCGTCCTGGGCGGCGTACCGGGCGATGAGCACCTCGGCCAACGCGTTGTTGCCGGCCGCCCCGTCGGCGATGCGCTGCGCGATCGACTCGAGGAGGAGCGCCGCGGACTCCAGCCGGCAGGCGACCGCCGACCGTTCGGAGGCCGATCCGCGCTTCTCGTTCAGCGCGCGCTCGACCAGGGTGCTGACCGCGCCGAGGTAGCCGGCCGAGATGAGGAGTTCGAACCACAGGAAGCCGACGGTCTGGAGTTCGTCGAGGCCGTCGCCCTCGCGCGCCTCGGTGCGGACGACCAGTTGCTCTTCCACGTGGACGTCGGTGAGCCGCACCTCGTCGCTCTCCGCGCCGGCCAGCACCCGGCTGCCCCAGAACGGATGGCGGGTGATGCCCTCGGCGGTCGACGGGATGAGCAGCACCGCGAGCTCGGGCTCGCCGTCCTGGCCCGGCACCGTCAGGGCCGCGGTGAGCAGGTCCATGGAGTGCGCGAGGCTGCACGGCTTCTTCGAGCCGTTGACGCGGTAGCCGCCCTCGACCGGCACCGCGCTCATCGTCGGCGACAGGATGCCCTGCTCGGTGCGCCCCTCGGCGAAGCCGGACGCCACCAGCAGGTTCTCCTGCGCGACGGCCTCCAGAAGCGCCCACTCCAGCCCGGACTTCTGCAGGCTGTCGGCGAGGGTGAAGAGGGTGGCGACGGAGAAGTGGTGCATCGTCGAGGCGACCGCCAGGGACGGCGACGCCGCGCCGATCGCCCGTAGCGCGCGCATGGCCTCCAGAGGCCCCGCGCCCAGTCCGCCGTACTCGGTGGGGATCACCAGGGCGGGACCGCGGCTCTTGCGGAACAGTTCGATGACGGGGCTGCCCGGTGCCTCGCGTTCGGCGAGGGGGACGCGGGCAAGGGCGTCGACCAGTCCGGGCAGGTAGCCCTCGCAGGTCTCTCTCGCGTGGTCCAGGGATCGCATGCGTCGCCCTCCAGTCAGAGCAGGTTGAGCGCCGCGGAGCGGCGCAGTTTGCCCGACGACGTCTTCGGGAGTGTGGCGGGCGGGAGCACCACCACACGGGCCGGGCGCACCCCGACGTCGGAGAGCACGCGCGCGGCGACGGCGTCGCGGATCCGCTCGGCGGCTTCGGGGTCGGCGTGCTGCCGGGACTCGGCCAGGACGGCGAACCCTTCCTTCTGGATGCCGCCGGCGCCGTCCTCGGCCACCCGTACCGCGATCACGTTGCCGGCCCGGACGCCCTCGACCGCGGTCGCGGCACGCTCGATGTCGGTCGGGAAGATGTTGCGGCCGCCCATGATGATGACGTCCTTGCGGCGTCCGCAGATCACCAGGCGGTCGCCGACGAAGTAGCCGTCGTCGCCGATGTCGAGCCAACCGTCGGCGTCCGTGGCGGGTACGACGCCGTCCTCGGTGCAGTACGAGCCGGTCACCGAGGCCCCGCGCAGCTGCACCCCGCCGACCTCCCGCTCGCCCAGCACCTCGCCCTTCTCGCCGACGATGCGCGCGCTGACGGACGGCAGCACGTAGCCGAGCAGCGGGAACCGGCGCACCTCGGACGGTGCGGCGCCCGGGTCGGCCGGCACCGCGCGGCGGTCCTTCTCCAGCGCGGCGGCGTCGACGGTGTCGATGATCACGCCGTCGCCTTCCGACGCCATCGTGATCAGGACGCCGTTCTCGGCCGCGCCGTACACCGGCGCCAGCACGCGCGGGTCGAGGCCGAACCGCGCGCCGACGGTCTCCAGCATGTGCATGCCGTCGGCGTCGATGGGTTCACCGCCGTTGCCCATGATGCGCACGCACGACAGATCGAGCGAACCGGGCTCGGTGTTGGCGAGTTGACGGGCCATGAGCAGGTACGCGAAGTTCGGCGCGGCCGTGATGGTGCCCCGGTACTTGTGCATCAGCTCCTGCCACAGACCGGGGTATCGGAGGAACTCCACCGGGGTGATCGCGACGAGTTCCATGCCGGAGACCATCGATCCGATGAAGCAGCCGACCATGCCCATGTCGTGGAACAGCGGAACCCACGACACCAGGACGTCGTCGGGGCGTCCGAAATCCCGGGCCCGGGTGAAGTCCCGGAGATTCGCCATCAGGTTGCCGTGCGTGATGCGCGCGGCCTTGGGCTCGGATGTCGAGCCGCTCGTCAATTGCAGGAGGATCGGCGCGTCCTCGCCCACCTGGACGGGAGCGAACGTGGTGTCCGCGTCGGGCCGTTCCAGTTCCTCGATGAGGCGCGCGTCGTATCCGCGGGCCCGCAGCACCTCGGCGACCGGTTCGTAGGGTCTGCCGAGGAGCACAAGGCTCGCGTCGACCGTCCGCAGTGCGTGCAGCGTCGACGCCTGCCAGGCCTCGGGGTTCGCGCGATGGCCGGGTTCGTGCAGCATCGTGGTGCTGCCGCCGGCCAGCCACACGGACACCGCGGCGTGGACCGCCTGGGACAGTTCGGCGCCGAGTATGGCCACCGCGTCCCCGGGGCGCAGTCCGCTCGCCACGAGTTCCGCGGCGCCGCCGCGAGCCTTCTCGACAATCTCCCGCCACTGGCGCCGGACGGGCTGGTGCGGTTCGCCGGTCGTCATGCCCTTCGGCGTTTCGGCCGCCACGGCGACGATGGTTTCGATGAACGTGCTCACTGCCACGCCTCCCCGCACCATGCCCCGAACTCGGTGTCGGAACTGGGCCCGAACTCTGTGTCGGACCAGGAAGCTACCGCCCCAATCCACGCCATCGTCCATGTTTCGGTCACCGCCCGGTCTCGGTGCCCGGGGGGCGATCGGTTACCGGCAGATGGGTGCCGATCGGGCGAATCTCGGTAGCTTCCCCGGGAGGTGGTGTCGTCGATGCCGGGATCTTCCGTGGGGTCTGCCGTGGGATCTGCTTTTTCTTCTTCTTTCCGCCGTGATCTGGCGGCGGCTTCCGACGCCGAACGGGCACGAGCGCTGGTACGCCTTGTGCGCGAGAAGGCAGCCGAGGTTCTCGACCGGCCCGGCGCCGACTCGATACCACCGGAACGGAGCCTTGAGGAACAGGGGTTCGACTCGCTCAGCGCGCTCGAATTCGCCGAGTCCCTCAGCAGTGTGCTGGGCCTGCGCCTGGCCGCGACGCTGGTCTTCGACTACCCGACACCGGTCGCGCTGGCCGAGCATCTGCGGGCCGAACTCGCGGCGCTGGACGCGGAGTCGGCTCCGGATGCCGGTGCGGCGGTTTCGGATCCGGCCGCCGGTCCGGCTCAGGGGGCCGGCCGGACTGGCGAGCCGACGGACGACGACCGGATCGCGATCGTGGCGATGGCCTGCCGTTTCCCGGGCGGGGTGCGCTCCCCCGACGACTTCTGGCGGCTGCTGGCCGAAGGCCGCGACGCCATCGGCCCGTTCCCCAAAGACCGCGGCTGGGACGAGGACGACCTGTTCGCGGCGGCCCCGGGCCGGATCCCGAAATCGGCCGTTCGGGAAGGCGGATTCCTCTACGACGCGGCGGAGTTCGACGCCGAGTTCTTCCGGCTCTCGCCCCGTGAGGCGATCACCATGGACCCGCAGCAGCGCCTGCTGCTGGAGACGTCCTGGGAGGCGCTGGAACGGGCCGGCGTCGATCCGACGGCGTTGCGCGGCAGCCGTACCGGCGTCTTCGCCGGCGTGGTGCAGAGCGACTACGCCCTGAGCCCGGACGAGGTGTCCGAGGACCTGTGGGGCCATCTGATGACCGGGAACGCGACGAGCGTCATCTCAGGCCGGGTGGCGTACTCGCTGGGGCTGGAGGGCCCGGTGTTCTCGGTCGACACGGCGTGCTCGTCGTCGCTCGTCGCGCTGCATCTGGCCTGCCGCTCGCTGCGAGAGGGCGAGTGCTCCATGGCGTTGGTCGGCGGCGTCACCGTCATGGCGACGCCCGTGGTCTTCACCGAGTTCAGCCGCCAGCAGGGCCTGGCGCCGGACGCACGCTGCAAGTCCTTCGCGGCCGCGGCGGACGGCACCGCGTGGTCCGAGGGCGTCGGCGTGGTCGTGTGCGAGCGGCTGTCCGACGCGCGGCGGGCGGGCCGCACCGTGCTCGCGGTCGTACGCGGCAGCGCGATCAACCACGACGGCGCGTCCAACGGCCTCACCGCACCCAACGGGCCCAGTCAGCAGCGGCTGATCGGGCAGGCGCTGGCGGACGCGGGGCTCGGGCCCGCGGACGTCGACGCGGTGGAGGCGCACGGCACGGGCACCAGGCTCGGCGACCCGATCGAGGCGCAGGCGCTTCTGGCGGCGTACGGGCAGGATCGGGAACGTCCCTTGCTGCTGGGGTCGGTGAAGTCCAACATCGGGCATGCGCAGGCCGCGGCGGGCATCGCGGGGCTGATCAAGACGGTGCTCGCGATGCGGCACGGGGTACTGCCGAGGACCCTGCACGTCGACGAGCCGTCGCCGATGATCGACTGGTCCGCCGGGGCCGTGGAACTCCTCACCGAGGAGCGCGCATGGCCGCGGTCCGGTCGGCCGCGCCGCGCCGCGGTCTCGTCGTTCGGCATCAGCGGCACGAACGCGCACGTCATCGTGGAGGAGGGCGCCCCCGTCGCGGACGCGTCCACCGCCCCGCCGGACTCCGCCGCGTTCGCCGCGGCCGGTCCGGCCGAGCTGCGCTCGGGCGCGTTCCCGGTCCCCTGGCTGCTTTCCGGCCGCACCCGCTCCGACATGCGCACTCAGGCACGGCAGTTGCACGAGTACGTCTCGGCCCGGCCGGACCTCGGCACGATCGAGGTCGGGGCGGCGCTCGCCACCACGCGCTCGGCGCTGGAGTACCGCGGCGCCGTCGTCGGCGGCACCCGGGACGAACTGCTTTCCGCTCTCGGCATCCTGGCCGACTCCGACGTGCCGTCGGCCGACGCGGGGATCGCGGAGGGGCCGAGCGGCGACGGGCCTGTGGTGTTCGCGTTCTCCGGGCAGGGCTCGCAGCGGATCGGGATGGGACGCGAACTGTGTCTGGCGTCGCGTGACTTCGCGGAAGCATGGGACGAGGTGTGCGAGGCGCTGGACGGACACCTGGACCGTCCGCTGCGCGACGTCGTGCACGCCGAGCCCGGTTCGGCCGACGCCGCGCTGCTCGACGAGACCCTGTACACGCAGACCGGCCTGTTCGCACTCCAAGTGGGGCTGTACCGGCTGCTCCTGGCCCGGGGCGTACGCCCTGACTACCTGATCGGGCACTCGATCGGCGAGCTGACCGCCGCGCACGTCTCGGGCGTGCTGTCGCTGCCGGACGCCGCCGCCCTGGTCGCGGCGCGCGGCCGCCTGATGCAGGAACAGACCGCGGGGGGCGCGATGTTCGTCGTCCGCGCCACCGAGGACGAGGTGCGTGCGGAAGGCGGCATCGGTCCGGACATCAGCATCGCCGCCGTCAACGGGCCCGCGTCCGTGGTGCTCTCGGGCGAGACGGACGCCGTGGCGGAACTGGCCGCCGCGTGGCGTGCCAAGGGCCGGCTGATCAAGCGCCTGAAGGTGAACCGCGCGTTCCACTCGCCGCTCATGGACCCCATGCTCGCCGAGTTCGAGCGCGTCGCAGAGCGGTTGTCGTACACCGCGCCGACGGTGCCCATCGTGTCCAACGTGACCGGTCGCCTGGCCTCGGCCGGCGAACTCGCCATGCCGAGCCACTGGGTGCGCCACGTCCGGCAGACGGTCCGCTTCGCGGAGGGCGTCGCGTGGCTGCGCGGCCAGGGCGCGGCGGCGTACGTCGAGCTCGGTCCGGGCCGCACGGCGACCGCGATGATCCAGGACTGCCTGGACGGCGACCCCGCGCTCGTCACCCCGACCCTGCGCGCCGATCGGCCCGAACCGGTGGCGCTCACCGGCGCGTTGGCGCGGCTGCACAACCAAGGCACCCGCGTGGACTGGGCGGGGGTCTTCGACGGGGCCCGACCCGCGGAACTGCCGCCGCACACGTTCGCGCGCAAGCCGTACTGGCTGACCAAGGTGCGGCCCGGTGCCGGCGACGTCACGGGTGCCGGTCAGCGCTCGGCCGACCACCCGCTGCTCGGCGCGCTGGTCGAACTCCCCGACGACGAAGGCCTGGTTTTGACCGGCCGCATCTCACTCGACACCCATCCGTGGCTTGCCGACCACGCCGTGCTCGGTTCCGTGGTGGTGCCCGGCACCGCGCTGGTCGAGCTGGCCGTGCAGGCCGCCGACCGGAGCGGCTGCGAACAGGTTCGCGAACTCCTCGTGCAGACCCCCCTGGTGATGCCCGCCGAGCACTTCGTGCAGCTGCGCGTCGTGGTGCGGGCGCCGGACGCGGACGGGCTGCGCCCGGTCGCGGTGTACGGCCGGGTGGAAGGCGCGGGCGCCGACGAGGCGTGGACCTGCCACGCCAGCGGTCGGCTCGGTCCCGACGACTCCGACGAGATGCCGGGTCGACTGGCGGTGTGGCCGCCGCCCGGCGGGGTCGCGATGGCGCTGGAGGGCTTCTACGCCGGGCTCGCCGAGCGCGGATACCGCTACGGCCCCGGGTTCCGCGGCCTGGTGGCCGCCTGGGAACGCGGCGACGAGGTGTTCGCCGAGGTGGAGCTGCCCGAGGAACTGCGCGAGCAGGCCGGCGCCTTCGCCGTTCACCCCGCCCTGCTGGACGCGGCCTTGCACGCGGTCGGGGTCGGCCGGGACGCCGACGACGACCGGGTGGCGCTGCCGTTCGCGTGGACCGGTGTCCAGGTGCACGCAACCGGGGCCGCCTCGCTGCGGGTGCGGCTGACGCGACTGGACGGCGAGCGCATGGCGCTCACGGTGGCGGACAGCAGGGGCCGGCCCGTGGCCTCGGTCGGCGAACTGGCGTTCCTGCCGGTCGCGGCCGACCAACTGCGAGCCTCGGGCGGTGGAGCGTACGAGAGCTTGTTCCGTGTGCAGTGGGGTCCGGTGGGCCGCGGCACGCCCAGGGCGGGCCGGTTCGCCGTGGTCGAGGACGCCCCGACGCCGCTCACCGAGGTGTGGGCGGGCCTGGGAGTGCCGGTCGCGGCGGGGCTCGCCGCCCTGCCCGAGCCGGCGCCGGACACCGTGATCGTGCCGCTGGCCGCCGACCCCGTCCTGGTCAAGGGCGGCGACGCCGCCGCGCAGGCACACGAAATCGCGGGCCGGACCCTGGAATTGGTGACCACCTGGCTCGCCGACCCGCGCTTCGCGGAATCGCGCCTGGTGCTCCTGACCTCGGGGGCGGTCTCCGCGGTACCCGGGGAGCCGGTGACGGACGCCGCGGCCGCGGCCGCGTGGGGCCTCGTCCGCTCGGCCCAGTCCGAGAACCCCGGGCGCTTCGTCCTGGTCGACACGGACGCGTCGGAACGCTCGGCGGGCGCGATCGGCGGGGCGCTGGGCACCGGCGAACCGCAACTGGCGCTCCGGGCGGGCGACGCGCTCGTGCCACGCCTCGGCCGAGTGGAACGCGCGTCGGCGGAGCCCGCCGAGGCTCCGTTCGGCAACGGCACCGTACTGATCACCGGCGGCACCGGAGCGCTGGGCCTGCTGCTCGCGCGGCACCTGGCCACCGCGCACGGGGTACGCAACCTCGTGCTCGCGTCCCGGCGCGGTCCGGACGCGGAGGGCGTCGCCGCGTTCACCGCCGAACTGGCCGCCGCGGGCGCATCGGTGCGCACGGTCGCCGTGGACACCGCGGACCGCGAGGAGTGTGAGCGCCTGCTCGCCGGCATCCCCGGGACGCAACCGCTGACGGCCGTGCTCCATCTCGCCGGCACCCTCGACGACGGCCTGGTGCAGTCGCTGACCAGGGAACGCCTCGACGCGGTGCTGCGCCCCAAGGTGGACGCGCTCTGGCACCTGCACGAACTCACGCAGGACCGCGCGGACTTGGCCGCCTTCGTGGTGTTCTCGTCGGCGGCGGGCATCCTCGGCTCCCCCGGTCAGGCCAACTATGCGGCGGCGAACGCCTTCTCCGACGCGGTGGCGCAGCTGCGCCGCGCGGCGGGACTGCCCGCGCTGTCGCTGGCCTGGGGTGCGTGGGAGCAGTCCGGTGGCATGGCCGACCGTACCGGGGACACGCTCGCCCGCCGGGCGGCACGCAGCGGCATGGCGCTGCTGTCCGCGGAGGAGGGCCTCGCGTTGTTCGACGCCGCGCTCGGCGTACGGGACGACGTGCAGGTCCCCGTGCGGCTCGACCTCGCCGCGCTCGCCGGCCAGGCCGAGACCGCAGGCGAGGAGGCCGTACCGCTGCTGCTGCGCGGCCTGGTACGCGCACCGGCCGGCCGCCGGGCCGGCGGCGAGGGCACCGCGGATCTCACGAAGGCGCTGGCCGAGGCCGCTCCGGAGGACGCCGAGCGCCTGCTCGTCGACCTGGTGCGGTCGCACGTGGCGTCGGTGCTGGGGCATGCCTCACCGGATGCCGTCGATGTCTCGCGCAACCTCGTCGACCTGGGCTTCGACTCCCTCTCCGGGGTCGAACTGCGCAACCGCCTGTCCGCGGTCACCGGCCTGCGCCTGCCGGCCACCGTGGTCTTCGACTACCCGACCGTCGACGCCATGGCGTCCTACCTGCGCTCCGAGCTGGCCCCCGGCACCACCGGCACCGCCGTCGCGGTGCTCGAGGAGTTGGACCGCCTGGAAGCCGCCCTCGGCAAGCTGTCCCTCGACACCATCGCCCGCATCCGGCTCACCGCGAGCCTGGAGCGCATCCTCACCCGCGTGGGCCCGACCGTCGCCGCCGACAAGATCGACGCCGCCGCCCTGGACGACGACTTCTTCCCCGCCGCCGGCTGAGCCGGCGGCGAC